>NZ_JAHZMS010000019.1:0-12754 GCF_019456785.1 Pseudomonas sp. LAP_36 | reverse complement strand
CAACCATCGCCTGCAAGAGGTTCTGCCAATGCCGCGCCATGCGCTCAATGGTGGCAGCGTCGAACAGATCGGTGGCGTACCCCAGCGACGCCCAGAGCCCGTCCGCACTCTCCTGCACATCCAGGTCGAGGTCGAAATGGGCGGTACGCCGATCCCACGCCAAGCCTTCAATACGCAAGTGGGCCAAGGCTTGCGGCGCGTCGCCCGGGCGCCCTTCGGCCTGGTGGTTGAACATCACCTGGAACAGCGGGTTGAGGCTCAGGCTGCGCTCGGGCTGCAAGGCTTCGACCAGTTGCTCGAACGGCAGATCCTGGTGCGCCTGGGCATCCAGGGCACGCTGTTTGACCTGAGCGAGCAACTGGGCAACGGTGGTGTGCCCGTCGATATCGGCCTTGAGCACCTGAGTGTTGACGAAAAAGCCGATCAGCCGCTCGGTTTCGACGCGATTGCGGTTGGCGACGGGCACACCGACGCGAATATCCTGTTGGCCGCTGTAGCGGTGTAACAACGTCTGGAACGAGGCCAGCAGCAACATGAACAGCGTCACGCCCTGCGCCTGGGCCAAGGCCTTGAGATCGGCGGCCAGGGCGGTTGGCAGCGGCACCTCCAGACGCGCGCCGCGGTGGCTCTGCTGCGCCGGGCGCTGATGATCGAACGGCAGCTCCAGCACGGGTTGCTCACCGCCGAGCAGTTCACGCCAGTAGTCGAGCTGGCGGGCCTTCTCGCCGGCTTCCATCCAGGTGCGCTGCCACACGGCATAGTCGGCGTACTGGATCGGCATGCCCGGCAGTTGCGGCGCCTGGCCCTGGCTGAACGCGGCATACAACTGCACCAGCTCGTCGACCATCACTTGCATCGACCAGCCATCGGACACGATGTGATGCTGCACCAGCACCAGCACATGCTCGTCTTCAGCCAAACGCAGTAAGGTCACACGCAGCAAGGGCCCTTGCTGCAAATCAAAGGGACGGGCGATCTCGGCCTCGACCTGCGCTTGCAGATCAGCTTCGTCGACCCCACGCACGTTGATCGGCAAGGCGCCGTCAGGCTGAATCACTTGCCGCGCACCGTCCGGCTGTACCTGCACACAGGTGCGCAGGCTTTCGTGACGGGCCACCAGGGCGTCGAAACTGCGTTGCAGGGCCGAGACATCCAACGCACCTTTGAGGCGCAAGGCGCTGGGGATATGGTACGCCGCGCTGTCCGGGTCCAGTTGCCAGAGGAACCATTGGCGTTCCTGGGCGTAAGACAGCGGCAGCGGTTGTTCGCGACCGACCGCGATAAGTGGCGGTGCCTGCTCACCTTCCGGCGCTTCCAAGGCTTGCAGGGCGCTGGCAAAACCTTCGAGCCTGGGTTGCTCGAAGACCAGCTTCAGCGGGACTTCACGGCCCAATACATGGCGCAGGCGCGAGACCACCTGCATGGCCAATAACGAGTGGCCGCCCATTTCAAAAAAGTGGTCCGTCAGCCCTACCCGCTCGGCGCCCAGGATATCGGCCCAGACAGCGGCGACCTGTTGCTCCAGTTCGGTGACGGGCTCGACCCACAGTTGTTGCGATTGGCTGGCATCGGGCTTTGGCAGCGCCTGGCGATCCAGTTTGCCATTCGGGTTCAGCGGCATGCGTTCAAGGAAAACCAGGTGCGCCGGCACCATGTAGTCCGGCAGTTGTTCACGCAGAGTCGACTTCAGGGCTTCGGCGTCGGTTTGCTCGCTGACCAGATAGGCCACCAACTGGTTGTCGGCAGCCAACACCAGGGTTTCACGTACGCCGTCCTGGGCCAGCAACAGCGCTTCGATTTCCCCCAGCTCGATACGAAAACCACGGATTTTCACCTGATGGTCGACCCGGCCGACGTACTCGATTACACCGTCAGCGCGGTAGCGCGCCAAGTCACCCGTGCGGTACAGGCGCTCACCGGTTTCGCCGAACGGGTCCGGTACAAAACGCTCGGCCGTCAGCAACGCCCGGTTCAGATAGGCACGCGCCAAGCCGCAGCTGCTGCCGATGTACAACTCGCCCACGGCGCCCAGCGGCGCCAGGTTCAAGTCACGATCCAGCACATACAACGCCCGCCCTGGCAGTGAACGGCCAATCGGGCTGGCGGTGGCGCCGATCAGTTCGGTGCCTGATGTGCAGTCCAGCACGCTCGATACCACAGTGGCCTCCGTCGGGCCGTAGGTATTGAGCAAACGCACATGGCCGAGCCCGGCCTTGAGCCACTGCGCCGGGCCGTCCAGCGGCATGGCTTCGCCACCGATGTGGATCTGGCGAAGCGAACCGTAAGCACGCGGGCCAGCGGCCAGGCAGTCGAGCAGGAACAGGTTCCAGTAGGCGGTCGGCAAGTCGGCCAGGGTAATGCCCTGGGCGATGATTTCCTCGTACAGCCGCGCACTGTCCCATAGCTCGGGACCGCGCAGCACAACCGTGGCGCCATGGGTCAACGCCGGGTACAGCTGTTCAACAAAACCGTCAAAGTTCAGGGTGGCGAATTGAAGAACGCGGTCTTCCGAGGTCAACCGTGAATAGCCAGCTGCAATGCTGGAAAACTCAGTCAGCGCCGCATGGTTGATCGCCACGCCCTTGGGTTTGCCGGTGGAGCCGGAGGTGTAGATCACATAGGCCAGGTTCTGCGAAAAAACCGTTATCTGCGGATCGCTTTCAGGGCACAACGCCAGGTGCGCATCAGCCAGATCGACCGTCGCCATGCCTTCGGGCAATGGCATCGCCACATGAGACTGGGTCAGCACCAGGCGCACGCCGCTGTCTTCAAGCATATGCAACAGGCGTTCACGCGGGTATTGCGGGTCCAGCGGCACATAGGCGCCACCGGCCTTGAGCACCGCCAGCAGGCTGACCACCATGTCGAACGAACGCTCGACCGCCACGCCCACCAGCACTTCCGGGCCAATGCCCTGGCCGATCAGGTGATGCGCGAGGCGGTTGGCCTGGCGGTTCAGTTCGGCGTAGCTGATGGACTGGTCGCCCAGACACAGGGCAATCGCGTCGGGCCGTTGCCGCACCTGGGCTTCGAACAGACCGTGTACACCCGCGACGTCTTCGAACGCCGCCGTGCTGCGGTTCCAGTCTTGCAACAACCGGCGTTGCTCGTCATCAACCAACATCCCAAGCTGCGCAATACGATTGCCGGCACGCCCCACCACTGCCCGCAACACCCTCTGCCAATGCTCGGCCATACGCTGCACAGTCGCAGCGTCGAACAGGTCGGTGGCATAGGTCAGCGACGCCCAGATGCCTTCGGGCGATTCCTGGGTATCCAGGCTCAGGTCGAACTGTGCGCTCTGGCTGTCCCACTCCAGCGCCTCCACGCCCAGGCCCGGCAACTGCTGCTCGCCACGCGGCCGGCGGCCTTCGGCCTGATGGTTGAACATCACCTGGAACAGCGGGTTATGGCTCAGGCTGCGCTCGGGCTGCAAGGCTTCCACCAACTGTTCGAACGGCAGGTCCTGGTGACTCCGGGCCTCCAGTGCACGCTGCTTGACCTGGGCCAGCAACTGGCTGAAGGTCATTTGCCCGTCGATGTCGGCCTTGAGTACCTGGGTGTTGACGAAGAAGCCGATCAGGCGCTCGGTTTCTGCCCGATTGCGGTTGGCAATCGGCACGCCGACGCGGATATCCGACTGCCCGCTGTAGCGATACAACAGGGTCTGGAACGACGCCAGCAACAACATGAACAGGGTCACGCCTTCGCGCTGGGCCAGCGCCTTGAGACCGTTCACCAGTGCCGCGTCCAGGCCAATCTCGACCCGTGCACCGCGATAGCTCTGCACTGCCGGGCGCGGGTGATCCAGCGGCAACTCCAGCACTGGCTGCTCACCGCCCAACTGCTCGCGCCAATAGCCCAGCTGACGCTCTTTTTCACCGGCTTCCATCCAGCTGCGTTGCCACAGGGCGTAGTCCGGGTATTGGATCGACAAGCCCGGCAGGTGCAAGTCCTGACCCTGGCTGTACGCGACGTACAACTGCACCAGCTCGTCGACCATCACTTGCATCGACCCACCATCGGAGACGATGTGATGCAGTACGAGCACCAACACGTGATCATCGGGCGCCAGTTGCAGCAACTTGACCCGCAGCAGCGGGCCTTGTTGCACATCGAAAGGCTTGGCGACTTCCGCTTGCACCCGCGCTTCCAGCTGCGCGGCGTCGCCGGCTTCAAGGGCGATTTCCAGGTGCAACTCGGGCCTGACCACTTGCAGCACGTGGTCGACATCCTGATGCAAATAGGTCCGCAGGCTTTCGTGGCGGCCGATCAGGCTGTCGAAGCTGCGTTGCAAGGCCGCGCGGTCCAGGCGGCCTTTCAAACGCAGGGCGCGCGGCAGGTGGTAGGCCGCGCTGTGCGGCTCCAATTGCCACAAAAACCACTGCCTTTCCTGAGCATAAGAGAGCCGAAGCGGCTCACCTTCCTGGCGCTTGAAAACCGGGGCAATCTCAAACAGGTTGATGCCTTGCTGCTTGAGCATTACCGCCAACGCTTTCTTTTGTTGCGCAGAAAGTGAACCTACCGACTCGATTAATGCTTGCACGCCACGCCCCTCAGGAAATCAATTTATCCAAATCTTCTGCTGATAGACGTTTGAGGGCCTCCAAGGATTTAGCCAATGCGTCCTGCACCGGCGAATTATTTGTCTGCCGGGCCGCCACATGCGCGCTGAAATCGGCCAGGGTCGGGGTGGTGAAGATCGATTTGACGTCGAACTCGGCATGCAATTGCTCGCGCAGGCGCACCACCACCTGGGTTGCCAGCAGGGAATGCCCGCCCAGTTCGAAGAAGTTGTCGTTCATCCCCACCCGCTCTACTTCCAACACCTCAGCCCAGATTGCGGCGATCTGCTGTTCCAGCTCGCTGTGCGGCGCGACGTATTCCCGCGCTTGCAGGCTCGCGTCCACGGCTGGCAGGGCTTTGCGGTCGAGCTTGCCGTTGGGGCTCAGGGGCATTTGCTCCAGCAGCATCCACTGGGCCGGGACCATGTAGTCCGGCAGGTGTTGGGCCAGGTGAGCGCTGAGCACGTCACGCCAGTCATCGTCGGTGTTTTGGAGCACCAGATAACCCACCAGGTATTTGCTATCGACCGCCAGCACGGCAGCCTCGCGCACCCAGTCGTGTTCCAGCAGGCGCGCTTCGATTTCGCCCAACTCGATGCGCAGGCCGCGCAGCTTGACTTGATGGTCGACACGCCCGGCGTATTCGATCACGCCATCCTCGCGATAGCGCGCCAGGTCGCCGGTTCGGTACAGGCGTTCGCCCTGGATGAAAGGATGGGCGACAAAACGTTCGGCGGTCAGTGCCGGGCGACGGTGGTAGCCACGGGCCAGGCCGATGCCGCCCAGGTACAGCTCGCCCAGCACGCCGACCGAGACCGGTTCAACGTTACTGTCGAGGATGTAGCACCCAAGGTTGGCAATCGGACGGCCAATCGGCACCGCATCGCGGCCTTCATCCACGCAGGTCCAGTGGGTCACATCGATGGCGGCTTCGGTCGGGCCGTACAGGTTGTAGAGCCCGGCTTGCGGCAGCTTGGCAAATACCTGCTGCTGCGCGTCCACCGGCAGGGCTTCGCCGCTGCACACAACACGGTGCAGGGTATGACAGGTTGCAACCATCGGATCCTGCAGGAACGCCTGTAACATCGACGGTACAAAGTGCAGCGTAGTGACCTGCTCCTTGTTGATCAGGTTGATCAGCTTGGCCGGATCACGGTGATCGCCAGGCGCCGCGACCACCAGGCGCGAGCCAGTCATCAGCGGCCAGAAAAACTCCCACACCGACACGTCGAAGCTGAACGGGGTCTTTTGCAGCACGCTGTCACTGACATCCAGGCCATAGGCCTCCTGCATCCATTGCAGGCGATTGGTCAGGGCGCAATGACGGTTGCCGGCACCTTTGGGTTGGCCAGTGGAACCGGAGGTGTAGATCACGTAGGCGAGGTTTTCACCGTCCAGCGCCACCCCGGGGTTAGCGTCGCTGTAGCCGTCGAACCCGGTTGCACCCAGCACCAGGCTGTCCAGCCCATCCGGAATCGGCAGTTGCTCAAGCAAGTGCGCCTGGGTCAGCAGCAGTTTCACGCCGCTGTCCTCAAGCATGTAGGCCAGGCGCTCACGCGGGTATTCAGGGTCCAGCGGCACATAAGCACCACCCGCCTTGAGCACCGCCAGCAGGCCCACCACCATTTCGACAGAGCGCTCCACCGCCAGTCCCACCAGCACGTCGGGGCCTACGCCCGCTTCAATCAGTCGATGCGCCAGGCGGTTGGCACGGCGATTCAACTCGGCATAGCTCAAGCGCTGCTCGGCAAACACCAGGGCCGCTGCTTGCGGCGTGCGGGCTACCTGCTGTTCAATCAATTGATGCACGCATTGCTGCAACGGGTAGTCCCGTGCAGTGGCGTTCCAGTCCTGTACCACCTGCTGACGCTCGGCCACATCCAGCATCGCCAGCTCGCCCAGACGTTGCTCGCCACCCTGGAGCATGCTTTGCAGCAGATTGAGCAGATGGCGGCCATAGGTGTGCACCGCGCCTGCGCCGAAATGCGCGCGGGCAAAGCTGAACTGCACCGACAGCGTGTCACCGACGTCCACCAGTACCGTCAGCGGGAAGCTGGTTTGCTCGCGGGAGTCCGGCAGGCCAAAACGGATACCGCTGCCGCCGCTTTGTTCCAGGGCCTTGGACACCGGGTAGTTTTCGAACACCAGGATGCTATCGAACAAGGCTTCACCGCCCTGCCCGGCCCAGCGCTGGATGTCGTAGAGGCCGGTGTGCTCATGCTCACGCAGGGCCAGGTTCTGCGCCTGCACCGCTTGCAACCAGTCCGCCACCGGCTGCTGGCTATCCACCGCGCAAATCACTGGCAAGGTGTTGATGAACAGCCCGATCTGCTGCTCCACGCCCGCCAGTTCTGCCGGGCGCCCGGCCACGGTAGCACCGAAGGACACCACCGATTGCCCGCTGTGGCGTTGCAACAGGATCAACCACGCCGCCTGGATCAGCGTGTTGAGGGTGACCTTGTTGCTGCGTGCAAAAGATTCAAGGCGTGCCGTCAGTTGGCGATCCAGGCTAAGTCGGTGTTCACCCTGCCCGTCTACCGTCATTGGCTGGCTGCTGCCCAGGCGGGTCGGTGCTTGCAGCGCACTCAGTTGCTCGCGCCAGAAGGTTTCGGTCGCCGCTGCATCCCGCTGCTGCAACCAGCCTATGTAATCACGATAGCGTCCGGCCGTTTCAGGCACCTCTACGCCAGCGTAACGTTGCAGCACTTCACCGAACAACCGCGAATTGCTCCAACCGTCCATGAGGATGTGATGATGGGTGTAGATCAGCTCATGGCGTTGCTCGTCGGTGCGCACCAGCACCAGGCGCACAAGGGGTGCCTTGACCAGGTCAAAACCCTGGCGACGCTCGGCTTGCTGGAGATTTTGCAGTTCCAGCTCACGCTCCGGCATGGCCCGCCAATCGAGGTGTTCGATCGGCAACCGGGCCGCGCGGTACACCACCTGGCATGGCCATTCCAGTTGGCCCTGCCAGAAGAACCCACTGCGCAGCACGTCGTGGGCTTGCACCGTAGCGTCCCAGGCCCGCTGGAACCGCGCCACATCCAGGCCGTCGGCCGTCACGCGGATCTGGTTGATGTAGTCGCCGGCCGCCTGTTCGTAGAGGGTGTGAAACAACATGCCTTGCTGCATGGGCGACAAGGTGTAGATGTCTTCAATGGCATCTGCGGCCAGCGGCAAGGATTCAAGCTGCTGCTGGTTCAGGCGCGACAGCGGGAAATCGGAGGCCGTCACGCCACTGTTGCCAGGGGTGCAGCAATGTTCGACCAACGCGGTCAATTCGCGGATAAAAGCCTGGCTCAGGGCTTCGATCTGCGGCGCATCAAACATCAGCGGGCTGAAGGTCCAACCCATTTGCAATTCACCGCCGTACACCTGGCCGTTCAGGGTCAACCAGTTACCCAATGGGGCCTCCGGGCTTTGTTCGGCGCCGGGGTTTTCCGCAGCGGGAGTGAACAGACCGTCCTGCTGATCAAAACTGCCGTCGAACTGGCCCAGGTAGTTGAAGGTAATGCGCGGCACCGGCAACTGGCTGAACGCCTGGCGCGTGGCGTCATCGCCCAGGTAGCGCAGTGCGCCGAAGCCCAGGCCTTTGTCCGGTACGGCGCGCAGTTGTTCCTTGATTTGCTTGATCGAAGTGGCGAGGGATTCGGCCGGCGTCAGGCGCACCGGGAACAGGCTGGTAAACCACCCCAGGGTGCGGGTCAGGTCGATGTCGTCGAACAGGTCTTCACGGCCATGACCTTCCAGCTGGATCAGGCTGGAGGCATGCCCGCTCCATTGGCAGATGACACGCGCCAATGCCGTCAGCAGCAGGTCGTTGATTTGGGTGCGATAAGCCGTGGGCGCCTGTTGCAGCAATTGCCGGGTGCGCTCGGCATCCAGTCGGCTGACCACGGTCTGGGCCAGTCGACCAGGGCGCGCGCCGTGTGGATCACGGCATGGCAAGTCGGTAGACACGCCCTGGAGTTGTTGCAGCCAGAACGCTTTTTCCGGTTGCACCGCTTCGCTGCGCGCATGGGCCTGCAATCGCTCGGCCCAGGCCTTGAACGACGAGGTCTTGGCCGGCAACTGTTGGTGGCGATACAGGCTTTGCAGGTCTTCGAGGAACACCCGCCAGGACACGCCGTCCACCACCAGGTGGTGCATCACCAACAGCAAGCGCTGCGAACCGTCCGCCATATCTACGAGTACCGCGCGTAACACGTGGCCCTGTTGCAGGTCGAGGCTGCGCTGGGCACGCTCGCACAGGGTGTGCAGTTCGGCGGCATCTTGCACGCTTGCCTGCCACAGCAGGGTCGCGGGCTGCGCGTCATGCCGTGCAGTCCAGCCTTCGGTCTGCTGGCTGAAGCTCAGGCGCAGTACATCATGATGCTGGATGAGTGCTTGCAGCGCAGCGTCCAACTGCTCGCCACGAATGGGCTGGCGGGGGGTCAGCAGCAGGGATTGGTTCCAGTGGTGGCGGTCCGGCAGTTCCCTCTCGAAGAACAACTGCTGGAACGGCAACAACGGCGTCTCGCCCTGCACCGGCCCCTGGTCAATCACCTGTGCCGTCTGCAACTGCGCCACGCGGGCCAGGCTGCGCACCGTCTGGTGCTGGAACAGCGCCTTGGCGGAGAAGTGGATACCGGCGGCACGGGCGCGGCTGACCACTTGAATGGAGATGATCGAGTCACCGCCACGCTCGAAGAAGTTGTCGTTCGAACCGACCTGTTCCATGCCAAGCACCTCAGCCCAGATCGCGGCGATCCGCTGTTCCAGGCCATTTTGCGGGGCTTCGTAGTGGTGAGTGGTTTCGGGTTTGGGCAGGGCTTTGCGGTCCAGCTTGCCGTTGGGGCTCAGGGGCATCTGCTCCAGCAGCAGCCATTGCGCAGGTACCATGTAGTCCGGCAAATGTTGGGCCAGATGGGCACTCAACACGTCACGCCAGTCATCGCCGGCGTTTTGCAGCACCAGGTAGCCCACCAGATATTTACCGTCGACTGCCAGCACGGCAGTTTCACGCACCCAATCGTGTTCCAGCAGGCGCGCTTCGATTTCACCCAACTCGATGCGCAGGCCACGCAGTTTGACTTGATGGTCGATACGCCCGGCGTATTCGATCACGCCGTCTTCGCGGTAGCGCGCCAGGTCGCCGGTGCGGTACAGGCGCTCGCCCTTGATGAAAGGGTGGGCGACAAAACGTTCGGCAGTCAGCCCCGGGCGGCGGTGGTAACCACGGGCCAGGCCGATGCCGCCCAGGTACAGTTCGCCCAGCACGCCGACCGGGACCGGTTCGAAATGGCTGTCGAGGATGTAGCAGCCGAGGTTGGCAATCGGACGGCCAATCGGTACGGCGTCGCGGCCTTCATCGATGCAGGTCCAGTGGGTCACATCGATGGCGGCTTCGGTCGGGCCGTACAGGTTGTAAAGCCCGGCCTGCGGCAGCTTGGCGAAGACGTGTTGCTGCGCATCCACCGGCAATGCCTCACCACTGCACACGATGCGTTGCAGGCTTTGGCAGGTCGACACCGCCGGATCCTGTAAGAACGCCTGCAACATCGACGGCACAAAGTGCAGCGTGCTGACCTGCTCTTGATTGATCAGGTGGATCAGCCTGGCCGGATCACGGTGATCGCCAGGGGCCGCGACCACAAGGCGCGCGCCGGTCATCAGCGGCCAGAAGAACTCCCACACCGACACGTCAAAGCTGAACGGGGTCTTTTGCAGCACGGTGTCGCTGGCGTCCAGGCCATAGGCTTCCTGCATCCATTGCAGGCGATTCAGCAACGCCGAATGACGGTTACCTGCACCTTTCGGTTGGCCGGTGGAGCCTGAGGTGTAGATCACGTAGGCGAGGTTTTCACCGTCCACAGCGATGCCTGGGTTGGCATCGCTGTAGCCTTCGTAGGTGGACTCGCCCAACACCAGGGTTTCCAGCCCTTGGGGAATGGGCAACTGTTCATGCAAATGTGCCTGGGTCAGCAGCAGTTTCACGCCACTGTCTTCCAGCATGTAGGCCAAACGCTCACGCGGGTATTCCGGATCCAGCGGCACATAGGCGCCACCGGCCTTGAGGATGGCAAACAAGCTCACCACCATTTCGATGGAGCGCTCCACAGCCAGCCCCACCAACACGTCCGGGCCTACACCGGCTTCGATCAGGCGATAGGCCAGGCGGTTGGCGCGACGATTCAATTCGGCATAGCTCAGGGACACGTCGCTGAAGCGCAACGCCGGTGCATCCGGTTGTGCCAGGGCCCGCGCTTCGAACAGATGATGCACCCACTGCCCTCGCGGGTAGTCACGCTCGGTGGCGTTCCACTGGTGCAGGATTTGCTCGCGCTCATGGGCGTTGAGCATCGCCAGGTCCTGCAAAGGCAATGCGCTATTCGCTACAGCGGCACGCAACAGGCTCAGCCAGTGTTCGCCCATGCGCGCAACGGTAGCCGCGTTGAACAGATCGGTAGCGTAGGTCAGCGAAGCCCAGATGCCCTCGCCGCTTTCCTGGGTATCCAGGCTCAGATCGAACTGGGCGCTGTGGCTGTCCCATTCCAGGTTGGCTACGCGCAGGCCTGGCAATTGCTGCGCGGCAGTGTGCGAGTGGGCCTGGTGATTGAACATCACCTGGAACAGCGGGTTATGGCTCAGGCTACGCTCCGGTTGCAGCGCCTCGACCAATTGCTCGAAGGGCAAGTCCTGATGGGCCTGGGCTTCCAGCGCGCGGCGCTTGGTGTGCTGCAGCAACTGGGCGAAGCTCATCTGGCCATCGAGGTCGGCCTTGAGTACCTGGGTATTGACGAAGAAACCGATCAGCGATTCGGTCTCGACGCGGTTGCGGTTGGCGATCGGCACGCCGACGCGAATATCCTGCTGGCCGCTGTAGCGGTACAAAAACGCCTGGAACGAGGCCAGCAGCAGCATGAACATCGTCACGCCTTCGCGCTGGGCCAGGGCCTTCAACCCTGCGACCAATGCCGGCTCCAGCGCGATGTCCTGGCGTGCGCCACGGAAGCTTTGCTGCGCCGGGCGCGGCTGGTCGAAGGGCAACTCCAACACCGGCTGCGTGCCGCTGAGCAGTTCACGCCAGTATCCGAGTTGACGGGCTTTCTCCCCCGCTTCCATCCAACTGCGCTGCCACAGCGCGTAGTCGGCGTACTGGATCGGCAGCGGCGCCAACACACAATCCTGGCCCTGGCTGTAGGCGGCGTAGAGCTGCATCAGCTCCTTCACCATCACGCCCATCGACCAACCATCGGAGACGATATGGTGCTGCACCAGCACCAGCACGTGCTCGTCTTCACTCACCGCGAGCAAGCTGACCCGCAGCAGAGGACCTTGCTGCAAATCGAAGGGACGCGCGATTTCGGCTTCAACCTGCGCCTTGAGGTGGGCTTCATCAACCGCGCTTTCGGCGATCTTGACCTGTGCATGAGCCAGCGCTTCCTGGGCGCGCTGCTCGCCGTCCAAGTGCAAGCGAGTGCGCAGGCTTTCGTGACGTGCCACGAGCGTGTCGAAACTGCGTTGCAGGGCGGCCTTGTCCAGGCGTCCGCTCAGGCGCAGGGCGCCGGGGACGTGATAGGCGGCGCTGTCCGGGTCCAACTGCCAGAGAAACCACTGGCGTTCCTGGGCGTAGGACAGCGGCAGGTGCTGGCCATCCTCGCGGATCGAAGCAATCGGCAATTGCGCGAAGCTCATGCCCCGGCTTTGCAGGCGTTGGTAAAATTGCTGGCGCTGTTCCAGAGGCAGGCGAAGAAAGCGCGAAACCAGATCGATATTAGGGTTGGAAAGCATGGTTCAAATCGCCTCTAGTTCGCTCAAAAAGTCACGAAGATCATCAAAATCTTCCGCACTGCCGGCGCGGAAGGTGGCGGCGGCCTGCACATAGGCACGCAGCGTTTCAGTCTGGAACACTTCCACCAACGGCACTTCCAAGCCCAGTTCGGCCTGGACCCGCGAGGTGATCTGGATCGCCAGCAGGGAATGGCCGCCCACCTCGAAGAAGTTGTCGTTCAGGCCCACCTGCGGCAGGCGCAGCACGTCGGCCCAGATCGCGGCGATCTGCTGTTCCAGCTCGGTTTCCGGGGCCACATAAGCCTGCTGCATGAGGCTCGCATCCGGTTCGGGCAGGCCCTTGCGATCGAGCTTGCCATTGGGGGTCAGTGGCATCTGCGCCAGGAACATGAAGTGCGCTGGCACCATGTAGTCCG
>NZ_JAHZMS010000018.1:0-16520 GCF_019456785.1 Pseudomonas sp. LAP_36 | reverse complement strand
GGGAGCGTTGCCGCCTCTGGAAAAAATGGCTTGATGAAAACCATCAAGACAGTTGCTCCCACATTTGGTTTTGTGTTCTGTCTGGAGGTTCAGCGCCGCAGGTAGGAGCCGAAATCAATATCCCCGGCACTGAGTATCGCCTGCACCCGATTATGCACATTCAACTTGCGCAGGATCGCCGACACATGCGCCTTCACCGTGGTCTCGGCAATCTCCAGGGTGTACGCAATCTGCTTGTTCGACTCGCCCTTGGTCATCCGTTCCAACACCAGCAGTTGCTTGCGCGTCAGCGCCTGCAACAGTTCCGGGGCGAAACCGGGGTTGTCGTTCATGCGCCGTTGCCCGGTGTTTTTCTGGGAGCGGATGATGTCCGGCGGCAGGTACACGTTGCCGTTGAGAATCTGTTGGATCGCCTCGGTCATCTGCAGGCGTGGCGAGGACTTGGTGATAAACCCCACGGCGCCATACGTGATGGCTTGCAGCACGATTTGCTTGTCCTGTTCGGCCGAGACAATCACCACCGGGATGGTCGGTGACTCGTTGCGCAGGTTGATCAAACCGTTGAGGCCATGCATGCCGGGCATGTTCAAATCCAGCAGGATCAGGTCGAGGTCGTCGTGTTCCTGGGTCAGGGCGAGGGCACTCTCCAGGTCGGCGGTTTCCATCACCTCGCTGCCGGGAAAGCCGTCGCTGATAACGTTGTGGATCGCCTCGCGAAACAGCGGGTGATCGTCGGCAATCAAAATTTTGTACATGGCCGTTCACCTTCTTGTTGTGGTTTTTTATTCAAAGGGTTCGGGTGTCGCAGCCATCACTGGCAGGTTTGCCGCTTCCCATGCATCCAAGCCATCGCGATACCAGTACACAGAGGTATAGCCCAGCTCGGCGGCTCGTTTTACCGCGTTCCAACTCAGCCAGCAATCGGAGCGGCAGTAGAACACCAGCGGGCGTGCCAGGTTGCCGCCGGTGAACTTGTACAGATGTCGCACGAGATAGCCTTGCCATTCCGGTGAGAGGTCACCGTCGCCGGTGTTGGCCAGCCAGTGGCTGCCGGGCAGGTTGGCGTGGGGCTGGTCTTCGATGAAACGGCCTTGCAGCCACTGGCGCCGGTACACGTCGATCAGAACCGGTGCGGGCGTCTGGTTGAGCAGGGCTTGCAGGGCCGGGGTGTCGACGATGGTCGCAGCGGGCAGTTGATCGGGCGTAGGACTGCGGTACAGGCTGATGCGGTAGCCGTCGGCGGAAAACAGGGGTGGGTCGGCGTGTACGTGCGTGATGAACAGGCACAACAGGGCCGCTAGGGGCAGTCGAACGGGCAGCATGGTGGGTCCAGTCGTTATCGTTATGCACCTATTACACGCCAGTCCCGCTGCCTTGGGAATGCGACGATAGACAGCAAAACCAGTACCAAAGTAGTAGGTCGCGGCGCGGCGCGGGGTTCTAGCATGGGACGAGAGCCGCTGCCATTGGAGGCATTATGAATATCCTGTTGGTCGATGATCACGCCGTGGTCCGCCTGGGCTATGCCGGGCTGTTGCGCAGCGGCCTGCCGGGCGTGGTGGTGCGTGACGCGGCCAGTGGCGAAGAAGCCCTGGCGCGCGTGCATGAGGCGGTGCCCAACCTTGTGATCATCGGCTTCGGCCTGCCGGGCATCAGCGGCCTGGAAACTACTCGCCGCCTGCGCCAGCGCTTGCCGCAGTTGCGCGTGCTGTTTTTCAGCCAGCACGCCGAGTTGCCCCTGGTGCGCCAGGCTCTGGAGGCGGGCGCATCGGGCTACCTGACCAAAAGCGCGTCGCCTGCGGTGATGCTGGATGCGGTGGAGCGCATCCTCGACGGTCACACCTATATCGAACAGGACCTGGCGACCCAACTGGCCTATCACCCCACAGACCGCCGTTTGCAGAGCATGACCCAGCGCGAACTGGAGATTTTCCTGATGCTCGCCAGAGGTACCCCGGCCCGCTCGATTGCGGCCCAGCTGAGTATCAGCAGCAAGACCGTGTCCAATTACCTGACCTTGCTCAAGAGCAAGCTGCAGGTGAGTTCCCATGCTGAGTTGGTGCATTTGGGGATTGATATGGGGGTGGTGCGGGTGGCGGGATGACAGTGGCGACGCAAATCCCCTGTGGGAGCGGGCTTGCTCGCGAATGCAGTGTGTCAGTCACCCAATCCATTACTGATCCACCGCATTCGCGAGCAAGTCGAATCGTCGCACCGCCGCTCCCACATTTGGATTGCGTTGTCTCAGCGATCCCAAGTTGTGGGGCAGTCCGTGCAGCCCTCCATATTCGCATCCTGAAAGTTCGCATAGTGCTGGCGACTCCCCGTGAGCGTGGCCTTCTCCAGGTTGCTTTCACCGAACTTGGCCTCCTGCAGATTGGCATCACTGAGGTCCGCCCCTTGCAGGTCGGCCTTGCTCAACCACGTCATTTCCAGGTCAGCCGCACGCAGGTTGGCCTTGTGCATCTTCGCCCCTGACAACCGTGCAAATTGCAGGTAGGCCGCGCTGAGGTTGGCGTTTTCGAATTGCGCGCCCTGGGCAAACATCCCCCAGCCTTGCACGGCCATCAACGTGGCACCGGTAAAGTCGGCCAGGCGCAGATTGGCTTGCTGCAGGCTGGCGCGGGTCAGGTTGGCGCCTTGCAGTTGGGCTTTTTCCAGGTTGGCGAGGTCCAGGTTGGCGTGGCGCAAATCCGCATCGCGCAAATCGGCACCGGCCAGGTTCATTTTGCTCAGGTTCTGGTTGCGCAGGTTGGCGCCCTTGAGGTTGGCGCCGGGGCACTGGCTGTGTTCGGCGATGGTGCAACCGTTGATGATCAGGGGGGCGTCGTCGCCGTCGTCAGCGTGAGCTAAGGGTAGGGACAGTAGCAGTAATAAAGGCAGGTAGTTCATCTCGAAACCTCTTCAAACAGGCTCCCGGCCGTAGCAGCTGTCGAGCCCCGGCGAGGCTGCGTTGGCGGCGTGCCTGACACACCGCGGACGCAGCCTCGCTGGGGCTCGACAGCTGCCACGACGGGGATAGGGGGTTATTTCTGGGCAGTCTTGTTATCCCAACTCGGGATCTTGAACACCCAGAACGACCCACCCTGTGCCACCGGCTTGGTCAGCTCGGCCATGTCGCCGCCCCACAGCGGCACCGCGCCGCCATAGCCGACCGTCACGCCGACGTACTGCTCGCCATCCTGTTCCCAGGTGATCGGCGGCGAGACGATGCCGCTGCCGGTCTGGAACTTCCACAGTTCCTTGCCGGTTTTTGCGTCGAAAGCCTTGAAGAAACCGTCGCCGGTCCCGGTGAACACCAGGTTGCCCTTGGTCGCCAGCACGCCGGCCCACAGCGGCAGGGCTTCCTTGTGTTCCCACACCACCTTGCCGGTGGTCGGGTTCATCGCACGCAGGGTGCCAACGTGGTCGTCATACATACGCTTGATGCGAAAGCCCATCCCAAGGTAAGCCGAGCCTTTCTTGTAGTTGACCTCTTCGGTCCAGTACTCCTCTTTCCACTGATTGCCCGGGATGTAGAACAGGCCGGTGTCCTGGCTGTAGGCCATGGGATTCCAGTTTTTGCCACCAAGGAACGGCGGCGAGACTTCCACCGGCTTGCCCTTGGTTTCACCGGGCAATGGCTTGGCCGGACGCTGGCCTTCGTTCTCCACGGGGCGGCTGGTCTTCAGGTCGATGTGGCTGGCCCAAGTGATGTTGTCGACAAACGGGAAGGCGTTCTGCAGCTTGCCGTTGTTGCGGTCCACCACATAGAAGAAGCCGTTGCGGTCAGCGTGGCCGGTGGCCTTGATGACCTTGCCGTCCTTGTCCTTGTAGTCGAACAGCACCAGTTCGTTGTTGCCGGAGAAGTCCCAGGCATCGTTCGGCGTGTGCTGGTAGAACCACTTCACTTCGCCGGTGCTGGGGTCGACGCCGACCTGGCCCGAGGTGTAGAGGCTGTCGAAATCGTGGGGGTTGCCGTCCTTGGAGGTGCGCGCCCAGGTGTTCCATGGGCCAGGGTTGCCGGCACCGACGATGATGGTGTTGGTCTCGGCATCAAAGCTCGCGCTCTGCCAAGGCGCGCCGCCGCCGTGGCTCCAGGCCTCGACTTTGCCGGTTTCGGTGGTCGGGTCATTTGGCCACGAAGGAGCCTTGACGTCGCCGGTCGGGGTGCTGTCCTTGCCGTTCAGGCGGCCCATATGGCCTTCCACGAACGGACGCATCCAGACCTCTTCGCCGGTGTCCGGGTCGCGCGCAAACAATTGGCCGACCACGCCGAATTCATCGCCGGAGCTGCCGTGGATCAGCAGCACCTTGCCGCTGACCTTGTCTTTGACCAGCACCGGGGCGCCGGTCATGGTGTAGCCGGCGGCGTGGTCACCAAACTTCTTGTTCCACACCACTTTGCCGGTGTTTTTGTCGAGGGAAATCAGGCGCGCGTCGAGGGTGCCGAAGTAGATCTTGTCGCCAAAGATCGCCGCGCCACGGTTGACCACGTCACAGCACGGGCGAATGTTGTCGGGCAGGCGGTGGTTGTAGGTCCACAGGCGCTTGCCGGTCTTCGCATCAAGGGCGAACACACGGGAATACGAGCCGGTGACGTAGACCACGCCGTCATTGACGATGGCCTGGGATTCCTGGCCGCGTTGCTTCTCGTCGCCGAACGAGTAGGACCAGGCCGGGGTGAGCTTGAACACGTTCTTGTCGTTGACCTGGGCCAGGGGGCTCCAGCGTTGGGCGTTGGTGCCCATGCCGTATTGCAGCACGTCCTTGGTCGTCAGGTGGTCGTTGGCGATGTCTTCCCAGGTGACGTTGTGGGTTGGCTTCGCAGGTTCGACGGCAGCAGAGCTTGCAGCACTGAGGGACAGGCTGCCCACCAGCAGAAAGGCTTGCACGGCAAGGCTTAGGGGTGAGCGGGCGGGTAGCGATCTTATTGTCATGGTTGCAGTTCCCAGTGGAGGTTTTGGCCTGCACAGGTTGCTGCCTGGACGGGTTGGCGAATACGGAAAAAGTCCCGGTGTTGCCGGGACAATTTCCCGAACCGCCTCTGATTTAGCAGTGCCCCACAAGGCCTGCTACCAACGGATGAGAACCCGCCCACCAAAGCAGCATACGGGTGCTGCCGGGCGCTTCCTAAGATGGTTGCCATAGCCTCTGCCAAGAGGTTTTGCGTGCACTCCTGAGGGAAAAAATAATGACAACAAAACGCAACGCCTTGCTGACCGCCTGCCTCCTTACCGCTGCGATAGGTGCCGGTTCCGCCTGGGCCCACGGCAACGTGACCCCAACGGCCGTGGAAACCAAAGGCCTGACCCCGATCAAGGAGGCCGGCGTGCCGCTGGACGCCGATGGCTGGGCCGCGACCAACCCGTATCGCACCTCCCCGGAGCATGACAAGGCCGTCGAAGTCGGTGCCTCGGCGTACAACCAGAACTGCGCGGCGTGCCATGGCCTGGAAGCCAAGTCCGGTGGGATCGCCCCCGACCTGCGCATGCTGGATGCCGGTGACGCCGGGGATGAGTGGTTTGTCGAGCGGGTCCGCCACGGCGCCGTACGCGATGGCCGGGTGTACATGCCGAAAATGGCTGACTACCTGAGCCAGGAAGCCCTGTGGGCGGTGCGCACCTACCTCGACAGCGTGCACGTCGAGGAGTAAGCCATGCTTCTGCGCGGGTGGTGGGTCTGCTGTTTGCCGATGCTGGCCTGGGGCGCGCCCGTCGACCCGGTGCCCTCGGTGATGTGGGGCTACTACCACCAGCGTTTCCTCGACAATGCGCCGTTCGTATTCGACGCGCGCGTGAAGCTCTTGGCGCCGCCGTTCGCCGAGGACGCGCGCCAGGTGCCGTTGGAGATTGATGCTCGTGCGTTCAAGGGCGAGGTGGTGAAGATCCTTGCCTGGGCCGAACTCAACCCGCTGCCACAGATTGTCGACTTCCAGCCGGTGCAGCGCGTGCTGCCGTGGCTGTCGATCCGGATTCGCATCGAACAGGCCACGCCGTTGCGCGCAGCGGTGTTGACCCGGGATGGCATGTGGCACGTCGGCTCAACCCTGATCGATGCCGCCGGCGGCGGTTGCACGGCGCCGAGCGTGGTGCGCACGCAAGCGGGTTGGGAAGACCACCTCGGCGAAGTGCTCGGCGGGCGCTACCCGCGCGCCGAATTCAGCCGGGTGAAGCTGCAAGTTGCCCATCCGATGGATAACGGCATGGTCAGCGGTATCCCCGAGTTCTTCATCAACAGCGCTGAGTTGCGCGGCGCTGATAACGCCGTCTTGGCGCGCCTGGAACTGTTCCCCGCCGTCAGCGAAAACCCCAACCTGGCCTTCGACATCGAAGGCACCGGCCCCACGCGTTTGACCTTGCGCGACACCAGCGGCAGTCAATTCGAAGCGGTCATCCCATGACCCGTCGCTGGATTCTGCTCTGGCTGATCATGCTCAGCCAGCCGGTGCTGGCCGAGCTGGATTACGGCCTGAAACCCCGCCTGATCGCCGACGACACCTGGCTGCTGGAGGGCAGCACCGACAATTTCGGCAAGGACAATGGCGGCAACATCGTCAACGTCGGGTTCATCGTCACCGAACCCGGTGTGGTGGTGATCGACACCGGGCCGTCCAAGCGCTACGGCGAAGCCTTGCGACAGGCCATCGCCAGCGTCACCGATAAGCCGGTGATCCAGGTGTTGCTGACTCACCACCACCCCGACCATGCGCTCGGCAACCAAGCGTTCAAGGCGGTGCCCATCGGCGCCCTGGCCGGCACCGCCGAGTTACTGCACGAGCAGGGCGACAGCATGGCCGAGAACCTGTACCGCAGGGTTGGCGACTGGATGCGCGGCACTGAAGTGGTGTTGCCGAGTGAAGTGTTGCAAGCGGGTGCAAAAACCTTCGGCAGCCACGACCTGCAACTGCTGCACCTGCGCGGCCATACCGGTGCCGACCTGGCGATACACGACCGGAAGACCGGCGTGCTGTTTGCCGGTGACCTGGTGTTCTACCAGCGCGCGCTCACCACGCCCAATTCACCGGGCCTTGCACTGTGGCTGGCGGATATCGCCACCCTGCAAGGCTTGCCCTGGACCCTGATCGTGCCCGGCCACGGCCCTATTGCGGCGGATGCAAAACCCTTCGAACAGATGCGCGACTACCTCACCTGGCTCGACCAGCTCCTGCGTGACGGCGCCGTCCAAGGTCGCGATATGCCTGAGCTGATCCGCAGCCCGATCCCCGAACGTTTCGCGGCGATCAACCTCAGCCGCTACGAACTGATCCGCAGCGTGACCCACCTGTACCCGCAGTACGAACGCGAGCAGATGCAACGCCTGCACCCCAGACAACACCCACAACAAACAGAGGCCTCACCATGATCTACGCACAACCTGGCACCCCCGGCGCCATCGTCAGCTTCAAGCCGCGCTACGGCAATTACATCGGCGGTGAGTTTGTCGCGCCGATCAATGGCGAGTACTTCACCAATACCTCGCCGGTCACCGGCGAAGTCATCGCCGAGTTCCCGCGCTCCAGCGCCGCCGATATCGACAAGGCCCTCGACGCCGCCCACGCCGCCGCTGATGCCTGGGGCAAGACATCGGCCCAGGACCGCTCGCGGGTGTTGCTGAAAATCGCCGACCGCATCGAGCAGAACCTCGAAGTGCTGGCCGTGGCCGAGACCTGGGACAACGGCAAGGCCGTGCGCGAAACCCTCAACGCCGACGTGCCGCTGGCTGCTGACCATTTCCGCTACTTCGCCGGTTGCATCCGCGCCCAGGAAGGCGGCGCCGCCGAGATCAACGAACTGACCACCGCCTATCACTTCCACGAGCCGTTGGGTGTGGTCGGGCAGATCATTCCGTGGAACTTCCCGCTGCTGATGGCCGCGTGGAAACTTGCGCCGGCGTTGGCCGCCGGTAACTGCATCGTGCTCAAGCCAGCTGAGCAGACGCCGCTGTCGATCATGGTATTTGCCGAGCTGATCAATGATCTGCTGCCGCCGGGCGTGCTCAACATCGTGCAAGGCTTTGGCCGCGAAGCGGGGGAGGCGTTGGCCACCAGCAAGCGCATCGCCAAGATCGCCTTTACCGGCTCCACCCCGGTGGGCGCGCACATCATGCACGCGGCGGCCGAGAACATTATTCCGTCCACCGTAGAGCTGGGTGGCAAGTCGCCGAATATCTTCTTTGAAGACATCATGCAGGCCGAGCCGCAATTTATCGAAAAAGCCGCCGAAGGCCTGGTGCTGGCGTTCTTCAACCAGGGCGAAGTGTGCACCTGCCCATCGCGGGCGCTGGTGCAGGAGTCGATCTACGATGCGTTCATGGCCGAGGTGATGAAGAAGATCGTCAAGATCAAGCGCGGCAACCCACTGGACACCGAAACCATGGTCGGCGCCCAGGCGTCCGAGCAGCAATACGACAAGATCCTTTCCTACCTGAAGATCGCTCAGGAAGAGGGCGCGGTACTGCTGGCTGGCGGCGCGGCCGAGCGTCTGGAAGGCGACCTGTCCAGCGGCTATTACATCCAGCCGACCCTGCTCAAGGGCCACAACAAAATGCGCGTGTTCCAAGAGGAAATCTTCGGGCCGGTAGTGGGCGTGACCACCTTCAAGGACGAGGCCGAAGCGTTGGCGATAGCCAATGACAGCGAGTTCGGCCTGGGCGCCGGTTTGTGGACCCGCGACATCAACCGCGCGTACCGCATGGGCCGAGCGATCAAGGCCGGGCGTGTGTGGACCAACTGTTATCACCTGTACCCGGCGCATGCGGCGTTTGGTGGGTACAAGAAGTCGGGCGTGGGGCGTGAGAACCACAAGATGATGCTCGACCATTACCAACAGACCAAAAACCTGCTGGTGAGCTACGACATCAATCCACTGGGTTTCTTCTAACCCTCAAACCTGAAATGCAATCCACTGTGGGAGCTGGCTTGCCTGCGATAGCGGTGTATCAGCGACTGATTTGTATCTGACCCAGCGCTATCGCAGGCAAGCCAGCTCCCACATTTTGATTGGCATCTATCCGCGACTAATGCAGTGTCTTCGCTACTTCGAAAGTAGCATTCGCTCCTCCACCCACCCATGCATTAATGCCCTTACCGGAATCTTCCGGCACAACAAGAGGACTAACCCCCATGTGGACCAAACCCGCGTTTACCGACCTGCGTATCGGCTTCGAAGTCACTATGTACTTCGCTAGCCGCTGATCTCGGGTGCTGCAGGAAGGATGCCTCTTTGGTCTGATTGCAATCGCAGCCGGATGAGTTAGTGTGGAGCGCATTCTTCCAAAATAATAAAAACAGGCTTTCCAATGAGCCCAAATCTGAGCCTTCTGCGTAAATTCGTCTCGCCTGAAATCATCTTTGGTGCCGGCTGCCGGCACAACGTCGGCAACTATGCCAAGACCTTTGGCGCGCGCAAGGTGCTGGTGGTCAGCGACCCCGGGGTGATCGCCGCCGGTTGGGTGGCTGATGTGGAAGCCAGCCTGCAAGCCATTGGTGTCGACTACTGCCTGTACACCGCCGTGTCGCCCAACCCCCGCGTCGAAGAAGTGATGCTCGGTGCCGAGGTGTACCGCGAAAACCACTGCGATGTGATCGTGGCCATTGGCGGCGGTAGCCCGATGGATTGCGGCAAGGCCATCGGCATTGTGGTGGCCCACGGGCGCAGCATCCTTGAGTTCGAGGGCGTGGATACCATTCGTGTGCCCAGCCCGCCACTGATCCTCATCCCAACCACCGCCGGCACCTCGGCGGATGTCTCGCAGTTCGTAATCATCTCCAACCAGCAGGAACGCATGAAGTTCTCCATCGTCAGCAAGGCGGTGGTGCCGGACGTGTCGCTGATCGACCCGGAAACCACCGCCACCATGGACCCGTTCCTGTCCGCCTGTACCGGTATTGACGCACTGGTGCATGCCATCGAAGCGTTCGTCTCCACCGGCCATGGTCCGCTGACCGACCCGCATGCGCTGGAGGCGATGCGCCTGATCAACGGCAACCTGGTGCAGATGATCGCCAACCCCGGCGACATTGCCCTGCGCGAGAAAATCATGCTCGGCAGCATGCAGGCCGGCCTGGCGTTTTCCAATGCGATCCTTGGCGCGGTGCATGCCATGTCCCACAGCCTGGGTGGCTTCCTCGATTTGCCCCATGGCTTGTGCAACGCGGTGCTGGTGGAGCATGTGGTGGCGTTCAACTACAACTCGGCGCCGGAGCGTTTCCAGGTGATTGCCGAGACGTTCGGCATCGACTGCCGCGGCCTCAATCATCGGCAGATCTGCGGACGGCTGGTGGAGCATCTGATCGCACTGAAGCACGCGATTGGCTTCCATGAAACCCTCGGCCTGCATGGCGTGCGCGTGGCGGACATTCCGTTCCTGTCCCAGCATGCGATGCATGACCCGTGCATCCTCACGAATCCGAGGGAGTCGAGCCAGCGCGACGTCGAGGTTGTCTATGGCGAAGCGCTCTGAGGACCAGCAACGCGCCCTCGCGGGGTTGCTGGGGCTGGGCAATCACTCCGCGCGCAAGAGCCATTACCCGGAACTCGCCGCGCGACTGGACGAGCTGGAGGCCGAGCGCAACCGCTATATCCGCCTCAACGATGAGCTGGAACAGCGCGTCGCCGCGCGCACCGATGAACTGCTCGAAGCCAACCTCAACCTGCAACAGCAGATCGCCCAGCGCGAACAGATCGAACAGGACCTGCGCGATGCCCGTGACGCCGCCCAGGCCGCCAACCGCAGCAAGGACAAATACCTCGCCGCCGCCAGCCATGACCTGCTGCAGCCGTTGAATGCCGCGCGATTGCTGATCGCCACCTTGCGCGAGCGACAGTTGCCCAGCGTTGAGCAGGTGCTGGTGGAGCGCACGCACCAGGCGCTGGAAGGCGCCGAGGATTTGCTCACCGATTTGCTCGATATCTCGCGGCTGGATCAGGCGGCGGTCAAACCGGACGTGGCGTTGTATCGGCTGGACGAGCTGTTCGCGCCGCTGGTTTCGGAGTTTCAATCTGTCGCCCAGGCGGCCGGGTTGAACCTGCGGGTGCGCACCGGCTGTTATGCGATCAATACCGACTTGCGGCTGTTGACGCGGATTCTGCGTAATTTCCTCAGCAATGCCTGTCGTTATACCGACGAAGGTTGCATCCTGCTCGGTGCTCGACGCCGAGGGGATCGCCTGCGCCTGGAAGTGTGGGACACCGGTCGCGGGATTGCGGCCGACCGGCTGGAGGCGATCTTCCTCGAGTTCAACCAGCTCGACGTCGGCCGCGCCTCGGACCGCAAGGGGGTAGGGCTGGGGCTGGCGATTGTCGAGCGTATTGCCGAGATTCTGGGGTATCCGATTGCCGTGCGTTCCTGGCCGGGGCGGGGTTCGATGTTCAGCATCGAGGTGCCGTTGAGTGACGAAATGCCCCTGCCGATCAGCCAGTTGCCGGTGCAACCGACCACGGGCAACCCGCTGCCAGGGCGGCGTTTGCTGGTGATCGACAACGAAGTGAGCATCCTCGAGAGCATGCGCGCGCTGCTCGGGCAGTGGGGCTGCGAAGTGGTCACCGCCACCGACCAGGCGGGTGCGTTGCTGGCCTTGCAGGGCAGGGCGCCGGAGCTGATCCTGGCGGACTATCACTTGGACCATGGGGTGGTGGGCTGTGCGGTGGTCAAGCACCTGCGCGAGCATTTCGAGCAGCACATTCCTGCGGTGATCATCACGGCTGACCGTACTGACCAATGTCGACGTGCCTTGCGTCGCCTCGAAGCACCGCTGTTGAACAAACCGGTTAAGCCCGGCAAATTGCGCGCGGTGTTGAGTCAGTTATTGGCCTAGGTCAACACGCCGCAGGTGGTTTTGCCCCATGCTCAGGGCTCTGATCTAGAGCCTTGGAGCACCCGATGAGCGCGGCATCCTTTAAATTACCCTTGGGCCTGGTTATCGCGGTGCTGGTAATGACCGGCGTGCTGCTGTTGCCGCTGCCCGCCGACTTGCCGGTGGCCGGGCACCGCATGCTGGCGATCCTCGCGTTTGCCGTGGTGGTGTGGATCACCGAAGCGGTGTCCTATGAAGCCAGCGCGATCATGATCACTTCGCTGATAGCGTTTTTGCTGGGTACCGCGCCGTCGCTGCAAGACCCGACGCATGTGATCGGCACCAGCCCGGCGATCAGCATGGCCCTTACCGGGTTCTCCAACCCGGCGTTGGCGCTGGTGGCCGGCGCGCTGTTTATCGCCGCCGCCATGACCCACACCGGCCTGGATCGGCGCATCGCCTTGGTGACGTTGAGTCGGGTCGGCACCAGCACCCGGCGCATCCTGCTGGGGGCGATTGCGGTGACTATCCTGCTCAGCCTGGTGGTGCCTAGCGCTACGGCGCGCAGTGCCTGCGTGGTGCCGATCATGATGGGTGTGATCGCGGCCTTTGGTGTCGACAAACGCTCGAATATCGCCGCCGGCATCATGATCGTCGTCGCCCAGGGCACCAGCATCTGGAACGTCGGCATCCAGACCGCCGCCGCACAGAACCTGCTGACGGTCGGCTTCATGGACAAGATGCTGGGTCAGCGCGTGTCATGGATCGACTGGCTGATCGCCGGCGCGCCGTGGGCGTTGATCATGTCGGCGGTGTTGCTGTTCCTGGTGCTCAAATTGCTGCCGCCGGAAACCGACAGCATCCCCGGCGGTAAAGAGGCGGTGGCGCAGTCGCTGGTGGAGATAGGGCCCATGACCGGGCCGCAGAAGCGCCTGTTGAGCGTTTCGGTATTGCTGCTGCTGGCCTGGGCCACGGAAGGGCGCCTGCACAGTTTCGACACCACCTCCACGACCTACGCCGGGCTGGTGTTTCTGCTATTGCCGGGTATCGGCGTGATGACCTGGAAGGATGTGCAGTCACGCATTCCGTGGGGCACGGTGATTGTGTTCGGGGTTGGCATCAGCCTCGGCACGGCGCTGCTGACCACCCAGGCCGGGCAATGGCTGGGTTCTGCTGTCGTGGCCCACACGGGGTTGGATCAAGTTGGGCCCTTGGGTGTGTTTGCAATCCTCGGCGCATTCCTGATCCTGATTCATCTGGGATTCGCCAGCGCCACGGCGTTGACCTCGGCGTTGCTGCCGATTTTGATCGCGGTGCTGCAGACCTTGCCGGGGGATTTCAGCCGGTTGGGCATGACCATGCTGTTGGGGTTTGTGATGAGCTATGGGTTTATCCTGCCGATCAATGCGCCGCAGAACATGGTGTGCCTGGGGGCGGGGACGTTTACGGCGCGGCAGTTTGCCAACGTGGGGATTCTGGTGACGCTGATTGGGTACCTGTTGATGTTGGTGTTTGCGGCGACTTATTGGAGTTGGTTGGGTTGGGTTTGATTGAGTACATATCCGTTATTTGGGGCTCTTTTCCAAAAGTGAGCCGCCGTAAGGGCGGAACCAATAGCCGCCATGACCGCAAAAACGGATATGTACCCAATCCCCCCCAGGCCGGCCTAAAGGCCGCCACACCAAGACCAATTCCACCCCCAACATGGCAAGATGAACTCCGCTCAGGTTTACTACTCCCTGAGTAACCGTTTTACCGACTCCCCCGTCGGGCCATCTAGGTCATCGAATGAACACATACACCCCCCACACCTGGGAACCCCACGAGCGGCCAAGCCTCCCCGGTTCACCGTCAACCCCGCTGCACCCCACGCACAAGCGTTGGCTGTTCGCGATGGTCGGCGTGCTGGTGGCAATCACCGGGGGCCTGGGCAACGCGCTGGTGATCGCCAACCTGCAATACCTGCAAGGCGCACTCGGTGCGACCACCGCCGAAATGGCCTGGCTGCCCGCCGCCTATGTCATGACCAACGTATGCATGAACCTGTTGCTGGTGAAGTTCCGCCAACAGTTCGGCCTGCGCGCATTCACCGAGGTGTTCCTGGTGCTCTATGCCCTAGTCACTTTCGGCCACTTGTTCGTCAACGACCTCAGCTCAGCCATCGCCGTGCGGGCGGCCCACGGTATGGTGGGCGCGGCGCTGAGTTCATTGGGTTTGTACTACATGATCCAGGCATTCCCGGCCAAGTGGCGTTTGAAGGCGCTGGTGCTCGGGCTGGGCACGGCGCAACTGGCGTTGCCATTGGCGCGGTTGTTCTCCGAAGATTTGCTGCAAATCGCCGAATGGCGCGGCTTGTACCTGTTCGAGCTAGGCCTGGCGCTGATCTGCCTGGGCTGTGTGTTCCTGCTCAAGTTGCCGCCGGGCGATCGCTTCAAGACCTTCGAAAAACTCGACTTCCTCACCTTCGCCATCCTCGCGACCGGCGTCGCCTTGCTCTGCGCAGTGCTGTCCCTGGGCCGCATCGACTGGTGGCTGGAAGCCCCGTGGATCGGCGTGGCCTCGGCCTGCTCCCTGGTGTTGATCATGGCCGGCCTCGCCATCGAGCATAACCGCAGCAACCCGATGCTGATGACCCGCTGGCTCGGCAGCGGCACCATGATTCGCCTGGCGCTGGCGGTGGTGCTGATTCGCATGGTGCTGTCCGAGCAGTCCACCGGCGCCGTGGGTTTCATGCAGATGCTGAACATGAGCTACCAGCAGATGCACACGCTGTACGTGGTGATGCTGGCTGGGGCAATTGCCGGGCTGGTAGTGAGTGCGTTGACGATCAACCCGGCGCACTTGCTGATGCCGCTGGTGATTTCCCTGGCGCTGATGGCCACGGGGTCGGTGATGGACAGCTTCTCCAGCAACCTGACCCGTCCGCAGAATCTGTACATCAGCCAGTTCCTGCTAGGCTTCGGCGGTACGTTCTTCCTCGGGCCGACCATGGTGCTGGGCACCAAGAACGTGTTGACCAACCCGCGCAACCTGGTGAGTTTTTCGGTGATGTTCGGTATTTGCCAGAACCTCGGCGGCCTGATGGGTGCGGCGTTGCTTGGCACCTTCCAGATCGTGCGCGAGAAGTATCACTCCAGCATGATCGTCGAGCACCTGACCCTGCTCGACCCGCGTGTGGCCGCGCGAGTGCAGAGCGGCGGTTCAGCCTACGGCGGTATTGTCGCCGACCCCGAGCTGCGTAATCTGATGGGCATTCGCAGCCTCGCCACGGCGGCCACCCGTGAAGCGAACGTGATGGCCTACAACGATGTCTTCATGCTGATCGCGATCATCGCGATACTGACCATGAGCTGGATCTTTATCCGCAGTCTGTGGCTGATGAGCACCACCAAGGCAGCAACCACTCCCGTTCAACCCAGCGGCGCACCTTCATGACCGAACCTTCAACCACCACCACCACCGCCATCGCTTCCACCCCGGAGGGCAGCACGCCACCAGGCGCCGTGCCTACCGAGTTGCGGCCGTTGCGGGTGCGGATTATCTCGTCCCTGGGCTTTGCCGCGATTGCCATCGTCGGTGTGCTGATCGTGCTGTACGCATGGCAATTGCCGCCGTTCAGCAGTGCGGTGGAAACCACCGAAAATGCCCTGGTGCGTGGGCAGGTCACGATTATCGGGCCGCAGCTCAGCGGCTACGTGTTCGAAGTGCCGGTGCAGGATTTCCAGTACGTGAAGACCGGCGACCTGCTGGTACGTCTCGACGACCGTATCTACAAGCAGCGCCTGGACCAGGCGCTGGCGCAGCTGGCGGTGCAGAAGGCGTCATTGGCCAATGTGGTACAACAGCGCAACAGCGCCGAGGCCACGATCAAATTGCGCCAGGCCGCGTTGGCGGACAGCCAGGCGCAGGCGCGCAAGAGCACGGCCGATCTGCGCCGTAACGAAGCGTTGATCAGCGACGGCTCGGTGTCCAAGCGCGAGCTGGATGTGACCCGCGCCGCCAACGCGCAGACCATTGCAGCAGTGGCCCAGGCCCAGGCCAGCCTGGAAATCGCGCGGCAGGATTTGCAGACGGTGATCGTCAATCGTGGCTCCCTGGAAGCCGCCGTGGCGAGTGCCGATGCGGCCGTGGAGTTGGCACGTATCGACCTGTCCAACACCCGCATCACGGCGCCGCGTGACGGCCAACTGGGGCAGATCGGCGTGCGCCTGGGGGCTTACGTCAACTCCGGTGCGCAGTTGATGGCGCTGGTGCCGCCGCAGCTGTGGGTGATCGCCAACATGAAAGAAACCCAGATGGATAATGTGCAGGTCGGCCAGCCGGTGACTTTTACCGTGGATGCGCTGAACCACCGCAAATTCCACGGCACGGTGCAGCATATTTCCCCGGCCACCGGCTCGGAGTTCAGCCTGTTGCAGGCGGATAACGCCACCGGCAACTTTGTGAAGATCGCACAGCGGGTGCCGGTCAGGATTACGGTGGATCCGGATCAGGCCGAGAGCGAGCGGTTGCGCCCGGGGTTGTCTGTAGTTGTCAGTATCGATACCGCAGGCCGCCTGAAAAACAGCCCACCCTGACGGAACGCGGTCAATGTGGGAGCTGGCTTGTCGAATCGTTGAACCGCTGCGATAGCTCTCTGTCAGCTGATGCAGCGCTCACTGATGTACCGCTATCGCAGCATAGGTATCTACACATTTTAGATGTGATAGTGCGTAGCAGCTGTCGAGCCCTGGCGAGGCTGCGT
>NZ_JAHZMS010000017.1:0-41893 GCF_019456785.1 Pseudomonas sp. LAP_36 | reverse complement strand
GATAAAACCAAGTCGCCTGGTTTGGGGCGGCTTCGCCACCCAGCGCGGGGCAAGCCCGCTCACTACAATTGTGAAAATGGCATCACCTGGGCAAGCCAGCTCCCACAAAAAAAGCACACTGGCGGGGGCTGGTTTCAACGTTGCAGCACACCACGAAAGGTCGCGCTCAGGGCGCGCAATGTTTCCCTGGAGCGTGCGTCACTGATCCGGCTGTGAAGCACCACTTCACTCACGGGCAATGCCGGCAACCCATATTGCTCGCTCACCTCAGCCGCGCCAGCGGGTGCCACGCGGTGGGCGAGGGCGGCTACGCCGAGGCCGGCGCTGACTGCCGCCCCCACGGCCATCACACCGCCGCCGACGAATACTTCGGTCCAGTCGATGCGCGCCGCGTCCAGTGCGCGTGTGGCCAAGTGGCGAACGCCGCAGGGCGCAGCCATGGTCGCCATGCGCAGTGGCGTGCCGGGGCTGTGTTGCCAGGTGGGCGCAGCGAACCAGCCGAAGCGTTCCACCACCAAGACTTCGCCGTCCTGGCGGTCACCCTCGTTGCGCACGATGACCGCGTCCAGCTCGTTGCGATCGAAGGCGGCGACCAGGTCGCGGGAGGAGGCGATGCGGACTTCGAGGATCACCAAAGGGTCATAGGCGGCCAGGCGGCTGAGCCAGGTCGGCAAGTCCGGGCCGGCGACGTGGTCGCTGATGCCGATCACCAAGCGACGCGGTGCGTGGGTGCCCATGTCGCCCAGCGCGCGTTCATGGGCGTTGAGCAGCGCACGCGCGGCCACGATGAACTGCTCGCCCTTGGGCGACAGCCGCACGTGCCGTGGCGTGCGCTCAAGCAGGCGATAGCCGAGGCGCTCTTCAAGGCGCTTGAGCTTAAGGCTGATCGCGGCCTGGGAGGTGTCGAGGGCCTCGGCGGCACGGGTGAAACTGGCGAAATCCGCCACCAGTACGAAAGCGTGCACGGTGTCGATATCCAGAGGTTTGAGCGCGTCAGTCATATCGGATCCTTATCGCATCTATATCGGCTCATATCTTGTTGAAATCATCACGGGTGCGCAAGCTGGAACCTCATCTTGCCAGGGAGCTTTTTTATGTTCGCCAAACAGTATTCACACCGCTTGCCCGCCGACTACGACATGAACGTGATTCGCCGACGCGCCGCGCAGTTGGGGCCGTTGTGGGATCACGCTGAAGGGTTGTTGTTCAAGGCGTTTATCGCCCAGGAGACTGGCGGCAATGTGTATTCCTCGGTGTACCTGTGGGCCGACCCCTTGCAGGCCGCTGACTTTTTGCTGGGGGAGCGTTTCCAGAAAGTGCTCGACAGCTTCGGTCGTCCGCATATCGAGAGTTGGCTGCCGCTGGATCTGCAACGCGGCCCGGCGCAGAACGCGCTGAGTGTGTATCGGGAGGAATGGCCGCTGGCGCCTGGCGCGGACCGCGCGGGCATAGTGGCCGATGAGAAACGACGGAATCAGCACTTGGCGGATAGCAACGACACGTTCGCGGTGTTCCTCGCGCTGGACGTACAAGCGTGGCGCTTGGTGCGGTTTACGCTGTCGGCCAAGACGTTGGACGTCGAGCACCCAGGCACGGGCTACCAGGTGCTCTATCTGGCACAAGGCGTTGCGCCCTAGCGATAACTGCGCCAGTCTTGGTGGCCTTAATCCTTGTCGTTGAAACAATCCGTGATCCAGGCCACCCGTTTGACACTCATCTGCCATGCCGCCACGCCGCTGCAAAAGCGCGGGCGTTTTCCGGACGACGAGGCGGTGGCGATGGATTGGCAGGGGGCGGCGCTGTCCCTGGCCGGGCGCTATAAAAAACCCCGGCGTTTGTTGTGCGGGCCGGAAATGCGCGCACGGCAGACTGCCGGCTTGTTCGGCGGTGACGCAGGAGTCGAAGACGCCCTGCGTGACGCTGATTTCGGCCAGTGGAAAGGCCAGGCCATCAGCCAACTGAATGGCGATCAGTTAAACACCTGGCTCACTGACAGCACGTGCGCACCCCATGGCGGCGAGTCGGTGGATGACGTTTGCACGCGTGTCGCGCAGTGGATGAAATCCCTCGAAACCCAACCCGGCCATGTGGTCGCCATTACGCACCCCTTTGTGATCCGCGCCGCACTGCTGTACGTGATGCGGTTTCCGCTGTCGATGTTCTATCTCATCGACGTCGAAGCGCTGTCAGCCACTGAACTTCGCTTCAACAAGGCCTGGCGCCTGCGCCTGGAAACTCACGCCTAGGCGCCTGAACATGGCAAAATCCACGCCCCGCACTGAGAGCTACCCATGAAACGCATCCTGATCATCGGCATTGGCGCCGGCAACCCTGACTACATCACGATGCAGGCCGTGAAAGCGCTCAACCGCACCGACGTGTTTTTCCTGATGGACAAGGGCCAGAGCAAAGACAAGTTGATCGACCTGCGCCGCGAGATCTGCGAGACCTATATCACCGAGCCTGGCTACCGCTTCGCCGAGGCCGATTGCCCCGAGCGTGTGCGCGGCGATATCGACTACACCACCGCCGTGCAGGACCTCAACCGCGACAAGCAGCAGACTTTCGAGCGCATGATCAATGAGGAAATGGCCGACGGTGAAGTGGGCGCTTTCCTGGCGTGGGGCGATCCTGCGCTGTACGACAGCACCATCCGTATTTTGCAGGCGATTTTGGCCAGTGGCCGCTGCGCCTTCGAGTTCGACGTCATCCCCGGTATCACCAGCGTGCAGGCGCTGGCCGCACAGCACAAAGTGCCGCTGAACCGCATCGGCAAGTCGGTTGAGATCACCACCGGGCGCCGTCTGGCGGCGGGGCAGGCGAGTGATGCCGACACCCTGGTGGTCATGCTTGACGCCGAAGATTCCTACCGTAGCGTGGCCGATCAGGACCTGGACATCTACTGGGGCGCCTACCTCGGCACGCCGGATGAGATCCTCATCAGCGGCAAGGTGAGTGAGGTGGCCGAAGAAATCCAACGGGTGCGCAAGGCCGCGCGCCTGGAGAATGGCTGGATCATGGACACTTATCTGCTACGCAAACCCTGAGGTAACGTCCCATGCTTAAACTGTTTGCCCTGGCGCTGACCCTGCTAGCCGGTGCCGCTCATGCCGACGATACGCTGCACACCGACTTGCCGCTGTCGTACCTGGAGCAAACCCAGGGCGATGCGCGCAACCAACCGCTGGTGATTTTCCTGCATGGCTTTGGCAGCAACGAGGAAGACCTGTTTGGCATCAAGGACGCGCTGCCGTCCACGTGGACTTATTTGTCGGTTCGGGCGCCCATGCCGGTCGATCCGAATGGATTCCGCTGGTTTACCAAGACGCCGGGTGACGGCGATTACGATGGTGTCACGGCCGATCTTCAGCGCAGTGCGGGGCTGATCAAGGACTTCGTCGGCAAAGCCACCGCCAAGTACCACACCCGGAGCGATCGGGTGTTCCTGATTGGTTTCAGCCAGGGCGCGATCATGTCGTATGAGGTGGCGTTGCGTGACCCGCAGCTGGTGCGGGGGATTGCGGCGTTGAGTGGCAGCGTGTTGCCGGTGCTCAAGGCTGAGCTGAAACCGGATGAATCATTGGGCAAGCTGGCGATCTTTATTGGTCACGGCACCTTGGACCAGGCGCTGCCGTATGCATCGGCGACCCGGGCAAACGAGGTGCTGACGGGGCTGGGGTTGAAGCCGGAGTTTCATGGGTATCCGGGGATGAACCACACCGTCAGTGAGGCGGAAGTGCAGGACTTGAAGATTTGGCTGGAAAAAAGCCTGAGGCAAACGCCGTAAAAAATGTGGGAGCTGGCTTGCCTGCTCCCCCATTGGTTTTGTGTTGCTTGGGAGATCGGGTTACTTACCGCCTGTAATCTGCTTCACCAACGCGGCATGCCCCTTGGCATCATCCGCCCGCGAAATCGCCTGGATCACCAGCAAATGATTGCCCGAACCGCCGAGGAACGTGGATTGCAACGTCTTGCCGCCACCCTGGGTGGCGGTGCTGTCCACTTGGCGCAGGCCCAGGCCCTTTGAGTTCAGCTTCTTCTCGCTCTGCTTCTTGAAGTCAGGCAGCGCTGCGCTCTGGTCCTTGACGAAGCCGGCCACGGCGCCATCGAGGAACTGCGCGTCGTTATCCCCGATGGTTACTCCATCGTTACGCACGGTTTCGGCGACGATCACCACACTTTTCGTGGTTTGGTTGGCGTACATCGTGCCTTGGGTATCGGCGGTGCCATCATCCGCCTTGCCAGCCGGCAAGGTGTCGGCAGCGTAGGCCTTGGGCAGGTTGAAGGTGAACTTGCCGCCCAGGGTAGAGATGGTTTGCGTAGTTGGCTTGGAGGCGGCGAAGACACTGCCGGCAGTAAGCGCGAGGACCAGCAGGGCGGCGGTCTTGGTGAAAGTGGCCATGAAGCGCTCCAGGGATGAACGAAATTGCGGCATATTCTGTCAGAATTTTCGCAAGATCGTTCACCGATAGCCTCACACCTTGTCGGACTCTTCCTCGAGTCGGTCCATCTCAAACAGCCGCGCCAACTCCGTCCGCGCTTCTTGAGCGGTCTGCATCACTTTCGCTGCATCGTCGTACACCGCGTGTTGCGCCGCCAGCACTTGCAGGTCGTGGTTCTTGAAGCGCGTGATGCGCGCATCGGCCTGAGCCTGGCTCAAGCCCAGGCCGACCAGGGTGCGACGGCTCATTTCCAGGCTGGAGTAGAAGGTCTCGCGAATCGGTGAGGCGTCCAAGTCCACCAGGCGGTGCACGTGCTGGCGGTTACGCGCACGGGCGATGATCTTCATGTGCGGGTAGAGGTTGCGCACCAGTTCGGCAGTCTTGATGTTGATCTCCGGGTCATCCATGGCGATCACAAAGAACTCCGCCTGGTCGACCTTGGCCGCATGCAGGATCTCCGGGCGTTGCGGGTCGCCGTAGAACACCGGCATGCCACCGAAGCTGCGGGTCAGTTCGATGGTCTCCACCGAGGTGTCCAGGGCGATAAACGAGATGTTCTGCGCACGCAGGATCCGCGCCACTATCTGGCCCATACGGCCCATGCCGGCAATCACCACGCGCGGTGCATCGCTCTCGATGGCGCGGTATTCCTCCGGCACTTCCACCGGTTTGACCTTTGGCTTGAACAGCTTCGGGCACACCAGCAACAGCAGCGGCGTCACGGCCATGGAGAGGGTGATGGTCAGTACCAACACATCATAGAGGTGAGGTTCGAACAGGCCCTGGTCGCGACCGATCTTGAACACGACAAAAGCAAACTCACCCCCGGCCGCCAGCACCACGCCCAGGCGCAGGGCGCTTTCGCGATTGAGGTCGCCCACCCGTCGGCCCACGGCGTACAGCAGCGGCAGCTTCAAGCCGATCAGCAGCAGCGTCAGCCCGATCACCACCCATGGCGAGCTGAGCAACAGGCTGAGGTTCGCGCCCATGCCCACGCTGATGAAGAACAGGCCCAGCAGCAGGCCCTTGAACGGTTCGATCTGGGATTCCAGTTCGTGACGGTACTCCGAATCCGCCAGCAGCAAGCCAGCGAGAAACGCGCCGAGGGCCATGGACACGCCCACCAGTTCCATCAACCAGGCTGTACCGATCACCACTAGCAACGCCGTGGCGGTGGACACTTCGCGCAGACCGGTCTTGGCGACGATGCGAAACACCGGCCGCAGCAGGTAGCGACCGCCGATGATGACCACGGCGATGCTGCCGAGGATCTGCAAGACATGCTGCAGGCCCTGGGCTTCGGTAGTGGGGTGATCGCTGCCGGCCAGCAGCGGCACCATGGCGATCAGCGGGATTGCAGCGATGTCCTGGAACAACAGAATCGCAAACGCGAGGCGACCGTGTGGTTGGTTCAGCTCTTTGCGCTCGGCAAGGCTTTGCAGGCCGAACGCGGTGGACGAAAGCGCCAGGCCCAGGCCGAGCACAATGGCACTGTTCCACGACTGGCCAAACAGCCACAGGGCCACCACGCCCATCACCAGGCCGGTGAGCAGCACCTGGGCCAGGCCAACGCCAAACACGGCCTTGCGCATTACCCACAAACGCTTGGGTGACAGCTCCAGGCCGATGATGAACAGCAGCAGTACCACGCCCAGTTCAGAGAATTGCGCGACGCTTTGCGGGTTGCCGATCAGGCCGAGCACCGACGGCCCGATGATCACGCCGGCAAACAGGTAGCCCAGCACCGCGCCCAGTTGCAGGCGTTTGGCCAGGGGCACGGTCAGCACGGCGGCGAGCAGGAATACCACGGCTGCTTGTAACAGGTTGCCTTCATGGGGCATTGCGAACTCCAGAATCTTTAAAGCCAATCAACAGGCGGGTATTAGAGCGCTTTTTACATGTCGAAAATTGTGTTTTTGCAGCGCGTGAGGCTGCATTGGGCGCTTTTCCTGCGGTGGATCGATGGTTTTGCCGGCTGGTCGGAAGGATGTACAAACAATTTCCCGGTGTGGGCGGGTGGCAGCTCATCCAATTCATCTACTAGGTTTTATGCTCTTGAGTTTATATTCCTTGGGTGGCATATTTGCATGGACTGGGACATTGAGTACACGGATGAATTCGGAGCTTGGTGGGAAGCGTTGGGCGCAAAGGAGCAAGTCTCGGTGTCTGCCAGCGTTGATCTATTGGGGCTATTCGGGCCGGGTTTGCGCTTCCCCACAGCAGCGATATCAAGGGCTGCCGGCACGGTAACCTGCGGGAACTGCGCATACAGCACGCGGGTAGGCCTTATCAGGTCTTGTACGCGTTCGATCCGCGACGATGCGCGTTATTGCTGATCGGCGGTGATAAAACCGGGCAACACCGATGGTATGAGGAACACGTCCCAGTGGCAGAAAAGCTGTACGACGTGCATTTGGATACATTGCGTAAAGAGGGCCGTACCCATGGCTAAAAAATTCGCTGAACTTCAAGCCCGCATGACGCCGGAATCCCGTGCCGAAGCGCAGCAGTTGTTCAAGCAGCATCTCAAGGAAATGCCCCTGCATGAGCTGCGCAAGGCTCAGCAGTTGAGCCAGGAAAGCCTGGCCAAAGCATTGAATATCAACCAGGCGGCGGTTTCCAAGATGGAGCGTCGCACCGACATGTACATCAGCACGTTACGCGACTATATCCGCGCGATGGGCGGCGAACTGGAGATTATTGCGACGTTTCCCGATGGCCAGGTCAAGATCGACAATTTCGCGTATTGAGTGCCATGCGGAAGCCTGGCCAGGTGCTGGGCTTGTCTGCTGCCGTTGTTACTTATCAGCCTGCATCACGGCGTGAGGCCCGACCGGCGCCAGGCTCACCGGCCTGCGGTATAACCCCACCGCCAACCCGACGATGATGGTCCCGATCGAGATCAGGTTGGGCGTGGAAATGCGCTCGTCCAGCATCAGCATCGAGCTGGTAATGCCAAACACCGGGATCAGCAACGACAGCGGCGCTACGGTGGACACCGGGTACAACTTGAGTAGGGAGTTCCAGCCCCAGTAGGCGAAGTGCGTGGCCAGGTACACCTGGAAGAGGATGGACAGGATCGCCGTCAGGTCGAGGTTGGCTTGCAAACCCTCGAACGCAGCGCCGCCATGCATCAGCCAGGCGGTGAGGAACAGTGGAATCGGTGGGATCAGGCTGGCCCACACCATGAACGAGAAGATCTCCTTGACCCCGGATTTCTTGATGATCACGTTGCCCACGCTCCAGGCTACTGCGCTGAGTACGATCAGCATGACGCCGAGCACCGCATGGTTGCCGTCCTGGGTGGAAATGATTCCCGCCAAACCGATCAGGGCCAGCACGGCACCGAGCATCTGCGCGCCGCGGATTCTCTCCTTGAACAGCACAACGCCCCAGCCCAGGGTGAAGAACACGCTGAGTTGAATGATCAACGATGCAATACCGGGGCTCACACCCACCTGGATGCCGTAGTTGATCACGCCCCACATGCCCAGCCCGAAAATAATGCCGTAGGCGGTCACATAGCTGAACTTGACGGCAGGGCGCTTGATGAAGAACACCAGCGGCAAGGCGGCAAGGGCAAAGCGGATGCCGGTGAGGACAAACGGATCGATAGCGCGCAGGCCCAGTTTGGTGATGGGGAAGTTGACCCCCCATACCAGGGTGACGAGCACCGCAAGCGACAGATGTTTTTTCAGCATGGACCCTCCTTGGGTCAGGCGGCACAGCGCGATTGCGATGTGTCGCCGGAAATTCAGTTCAAGGCGAACCGTTGCGGGCTGGGAGTTTTTGACACTCATTTTCCGGAAACCCCTTCGATATCAGCCCAACATGGGGAGCAATGATTCTAGGTTGCAGCGTTATGGCCCGCTTGCTATGCCAGGTCATATTTTGACAAAATCGGGCCATGTCGCCGACCTTCACCTATACCCCTTACACACCGAATAGCCCCGAAGCGGTGGTGACGCTGTGCGAGTACCCGTCCGGTACCGTGTTTCCACGCCACACTCACCGGCGCGGGCAGTTCGCCTACGCCTCGGCAGGCGCATTGAAAATGTTCACTGACCTGGGCAGTTGGGTGGTTCCGCCGCAGCGGGCAATCTGGGTGCCGGGCGGGGTGTCCCACGAGATGCACATGCGCGGCGACGTGGTGATGCTCAATACCTACCTGGACGACGACGCGGTACGACGCACGGGGTTGTTGGACCATTGCCAGGTATTTGGCGTATCGCCGCTGTTGCGCCACCTTTTGGAAGCGGCGCTGGCGATTGGGCCGTCGGCGTCTCCCGGCGTTCGCGACCGGTGCGTGCTGACCCTGTTGGTCGATGAAATCGGCGCCATGCCCGAGTTGCCCCTTAGCGCGCCGTTGCCTTCCGAAGCCCGGCTGGCCCGCGCCTGTCAGCGCTTCCTCGAAGCGCCCACACAGAGAATCTCCATCTGCGAGATGGCCGATTGGTCGAGCATGAGCCGGCGCACCTTTACCCGAAACTTTCGGGAGTGCACCGGCATGACCTTTGTGTCGTGGCGCCAGCAGGTGTGCTTGCTGGAGGCTACTGCGCGACTCAGTCACGGCTCGTCCATCACCGAGGTGGCGTTCGAGTTGGGTTTCAGCAGTCCCAGCGCATTCACGTCGGTATTTCGTCGTAACTTGGGCGATTCGCCAGCACGCTACCTGGCCAAGTCCAAGGCCGCTTCCATGTTCTGAAAGGAGGAGGGCGCCAACGTCGTGCCTTTTCCCCCAGCGGTACGGCATTGAGCCTCACCCTTTGTTACTATCGCCGTCCCTTTTCACCAGGAGTCACCGCCCCATGCAGCACCAGTGGGATGAAATGCACCGCACCCGCAAGCCCACGTTCGTACTGTGTGGCGAGCCTCAGGGCGATGTGCTCAATCTCTACGTTCACGGTTATTCGGCGTTCTTCAACCGGCAACAATTGGGCAGCTTCAAGGCGCAGTTGGCGGGCGTCGAAGGCTCGACCAACCTGATGCTGTTCTGGCCGGCGGGGCATTTTCTGGAAAACTTGTTCGCTCCCTTCAAGGATGTACTGGGCGCGATGCTCAGCGGCGGCAACCTGGGCGCGGCGACTGTGGGGGTGGGCAAGGCGATTGCTTATTTCCTCGATCACTACAAAAGCGTCGAGGCCCGGGTGGACGAAGTCGCCAGGAGCCTGTTACCGGAACTCGCCAGCTACTTGCACGGTGAGTCCCTTGAAGTACGGCGTATCAACCTGATCGGCCATTCCCTGGGCGCGCGCATTCTGGTCAAGAGCCTGTTGGCCAGCCCTGAAACTGCCCGCGAACTGCCATTGGACAACCTGTTGTTGATGGGCGGCGCGATCTGTACGTCGAGCCCGTGGGATGAAGTCTCGGCACCGCTCAAGGGGCGTGTGATCAACTGCCATTCCAGCAAAGACTGGGCCCTGGCGATGAAACCGGATACCGAACGTTGCATCGGCCGCTATGCGATCCCGGTCACGCCAGCGCTCAAGGCCAAGGTTACCAATGTGCACCTGGCGACGTTCGACCACGCCGCCTATTGGCCGCAGTTGCGGACGGTGGTGCAGTACACCGACCTGTCGCACGAGCGACGCGGCATGATCCGTTCCGATCAACGCAGCACTGAGGTACGTTTTGCCGAAGAGGACGCGGAACTGTTCCCGGCGCTGGTGCAGGCACGGCCGGAAGAATTGAAGTTCCTTGCTGAGTTGATGGCGCAAAAGCGCAGCGCTTCAATCGACGCCAGCGTGCGCGAGCCACTCAAATTGGCCATCGAGTTGCAACGCATGGGCGGTGATACTTTTATGAACCTGGCCCGCGGCCATGGCGTGAGTTACCGCCAGATCGCCGAAGATGTGGTGCAGCGGTTGGGGATCAAGTTTGACGAACCTCTCGATACCGTCGAATTGGCAGACCTGGAAGCCCAGGTTGCGGAAAAGCTCATCGAACAATACAAAGACAAACTCAGTAACGCTGACCGGCAGGTGTTCGATGCGGAGCTCAAGGCGGCCGCGCAAAAGGAGCAGGGGCTGTTCAGCCGTTTCGATGTTGGCCGATCAGCCACCACTGCGTTGAGTGGTACGGCGTTGGCCGGGCTGACCGGGTTTATCCTGCGCCGTGGTGCCGCCACAGCGATTCCGGTGGTGGGTCAGGCTGTGGCAGCGGCGATGCTGCTGGTGAGCGGTGTACGCGCGTTTTCCGGCCCTGCGTATTCGATCACCACCCTGGCAGTACTGGTGATTGGGTTGATCCGCCAGCGCATGGAGCGCGAAGCGATGAGCCAGGAGATGGACCTGGTGGTGCAAGTTGTCGAAGCGTTCGATCTGCCGCGGGAGACGGTGATGCGCACGGTTGCGTCTGACTGATAAGCTGCGTCTCTATCGAGTGTGTTTGCCTGGGATACCGCGTGAAATTCAGCCTGCCAAAAATCGCTACCGCCCCGTTTTGCCCGCCGGAAGTGGCCGGCTCCGTCGCCGTTGATCCCAAGGCTTCGTTCTTCAAGCGCGTGTTGATGTTCGCCGGGCCAGGCCTGCTGATCTCTATCGGCTACATGGACCCAGGCAACTGGGCCACGGCCATCGAGGCCGGCTCGCGTTACGGTTACAGCCTGCTATTCGTCGTGCTGCTGGCCAGCCTGGCAGGGATGGCGGTGCAATGCCTGTGCTCGCGCTTGGGCATCGCCACCGGCAAGGACCTCGCGCAACTGTGCCGTGAACGCTATAGCAAGCGATCCGCCCGCACCCAGTGGGTGTTGGCAGAAATCTCCATCATCGCCACCGACCTTGCCGAAGTGCTGGGCTGCGCCTTGGCGTTTCACCTGCTGCTTGGCGTGTCGCTGACCACCGGCATTGTGATTACCGCTTTTGACACATTGTTGATCCTGGCGCTGCAAAACCGGGGTTTCCGCCGCCTGGAAGCGATCATGCTGGCGTTGGTGGCGACCATTGGCGTGTGTTTCTTTATTGAACTGGTACTGATCAAGCCTTACTGGCCGGACGTGTTCAGTGGTTTTACGCCTTCACTGTCGGCCATCAGCGATGCCGCGCCGTTGTACCTGGCGATTGGTATTCTCGGTGCCACGGTGATGCCGCATAACCTTTACCTGCATAGCTCCATCGTGCAAACCCGCATGATCGGCAAGGACCTCGCCAGCAAACAGGACGCGGTCAAGCTGGCGCGCATCGACACCATCGGTTCGTTGGCCCTGGCCCTGCTGGTCAACGCTGCGATCCTGGTACTCGCCGCTGCCGCCTTCCACAAGACCGGCCACACCGACGTAGTCGAGATCCAGGACGCCTACCACCTGCTTGACCCGCTGGTCGGTGGCGCTTTTGCCAGCATCCTGTTTGGTGTGGCCCTGCTGGCTTCCGGTCAAAGCTCTACGTTTACCGGTACCATTGCCGGGCAGGTGATCATGGAGGGCTACCTCAACTTGCGCATTCCTTGCTGGCAGCGGCGCCTGATCACTCGTGGGCTGGCGCTGATCCCGGCGTTTCTCGGGGTATGGCTGATGGGCGACGATGCCATCGGCAAGCTCTTGATCCTCAGCCAGGTGGTACTCAGCCTGCAACTGCCGTTTGCGCTGTATCCGCTGATTCGCATGACCGGCGATAAGCAACTGATGGGGCCGTTCGTGAATCGGCTGCCGACACGGTTGCTGGCGTGGTTCCTGTTTGCGGTGATCAGTGGGGCGAATGCGTGGTTGATTGCGCAGTGGGTGTTTTGATTGGCGCTGTGCAGCCATTGCGAATCTCTACACCAGGATCGCCAACGGCGTGTACTGGGCGATCTGGGGGGCGGCCGTCAATAACTTCATCGGTTCGCTCACGGCCGTCGCAACGATGAGCCGATCAAAGGGGTCCTTGTGATGGTGCTCGAGATCCTTCACCGCAATGGTATGTTCTGAAGTGATGGGCAGTTCGACGAACCCGCTTTCCAGGCAGTACCAACGGATTTCCTCCAGATCGACAGTGAGTTTCCCTAACCCGACCTTGATTGCCATCTCCCAGAATGTTGCAGCGCTGATGTAAATATCTGCAGCATCCTCAATCAGTTTTTTGGCTTTGCTCGATAGCTTGGGATCATCAGTCAGTGTCCAAAGCAGGATATGGGTATCGAGCAGCACTCTCACGCTGGGTTGCCTTCGAAAGCATCCAGTAGATCGTCAGGTAACGGTGCGTCGAAGTCTTCGGGTATGACGAATTTCCCTTTCATGGCCCCGATTCTCCGGCCTTTGGCTTTGCCCACGGGGACAAGCTGGGCCATCGCACGCCCATGCTTGGCAATCGTGATGACTTTGCCAGCAGCGGCCTGATCAACCAGTTTTGACAGATTGTTTTTCGCTTCGCCCAAAGGAACAATAATCATGTGGTTATCCCCATATTTTGGCCACATATAGCCAAAACTAGGTGCGCTATCAGAGACAGCGCGACCGCTGGCTGAAGCGACTCGCTCAGAGCGCGATTTTTTGTTGTAAATGACGTCCATGGCAGGTCTCCAAAAAGATGTCAGCGAAGTCTGCCGCAGCGCGTCTAGCAGAGAAATGCTGGCCCGAAAAATCAGAACGGACCTACTTTTTCCAGTAAGAAAACTTCCTGCGTAGGCACGCTCCTCACGCGCTGTATCGCTCACCGATCCCAATATGGCACGACCCCAAAACACTCCACGAAGTAATCAATCACTGTGCGCACCTTCAGTGACATGCGCCGGCTCCCTGGCCACAGTGCCGCGATCTGCTGCGGTTCCAAGGTGGTAGCCACTTCGTATTCCGTGAGCACCGTCTGCAAGGTGCCGGCACGCAGGCCTTCGCCGATCAACCAGGAAGGAAACACCACCAGCCCGAGGCCTTGCTCGGCAGCGTGGCTCAGGGTGTCGGCGTGGTTGCCGGTGATCGGGCCCTTGACGCTATAGGGCATCCAGTCGCCTTGGCCTCTGCGGAAGAACCAGCGTTGTTGTCCGGTGATGCCCTTGTAGGCCAGGCACTGGTGGTTGATCAGTTCGTCGGGATGTTGGGGAGTCCCGTGCCTGGCCAGGTAGGCCGGGCTTGCGGCGATGCGAAAGCGTTGGGGCGCGAAGATGCGCGCCTGCATGCTGGAGTCGTTGAGCACACCAATGCGGAACAGCAGGTCAGTGCCGTCTTGCAGCGGGTCGACGAACGTATCGGTTTGCTGGATATCCAGTTGCAGTTTCGGATAGCGCCGGCATAACTCGCCCAGCCACGGTGACAGGTGACGCTGGCCGAATACCATGGGTGCATTGATGCGCACCAGGCCGCTGGGTTCGCTTTCCTGCTCTTGCAGGGCTTGGCTTGCAGCTTCCAACTGCTCCAGCACCAGGCGTGCATGCCGCCCGAGCAGGCGCCCGGCTTCGGTAGGGCTGACCGCCCGGGTGTGGCGGTACAGCAACTGTTGCCCCAACGCCTGTTCCATCAGCTGTATTTGCCGGGAAATAGACGAAGGCGCCAGGCCCTCACGCCGCGCCACTTCGGAAAAGCTGCCGAGGTCCAGTACCGCGACGAAGAGGCGCAGCGCCTTGAAACTCAGTTCATTCAAACCGTGCATCCTGCCTCCAGGCTGTGCGCTGTACGCAAAGGTGTTGTTGGCATACTCCCATTTATCGCACAGGACGGCCACTGGATAATGCGCGCCATGTTTCCCTTCTGAAGCGCAGGTGATGTATGCAGGCAAGTTCTATCGAGGGTGTGGCGCAGGCCACGCCGAAAAAAAACGTTCTACGGTTGCTGTTGTTGCCCCTGGTGATCCTGGCGGGCATGGGCCTGTCGGTAGAGGCAGGTTTGCTCGGTCCACTGGGTGTGCAGGTGGGGCATTTGTGGGCAACGTTGAGCATCTTTGGCGTGGGTTCGGCGATTCTGTTTTTGCTGCTGCTGTTCAGTGGCCCGCAAAAGGGGCCGGCGCTGACCGACTTGCCACGCTGGCAGTTGATTGGAGGCTTCCTGGGGCCTATGTACGTCGTCGTACTCACCTTGGCTACGCCGCACATTGGTATCGCCATGACCATGATCGCGATTCTGTCCGGGCAAGTGGGCAAGAGTGTGCTGATCGACCATTTCGGCTGGTTCGGCACCGCGCGCAAACGCGTCAATGGCGAGCGCTGGATAGCGTTGGCGTTGATTGTGGCGGCACTTGTTCTGATTGCGCGAGGATAAGACGATGAACCTGATTGTGTTATTGGTGCTGGTGATTGCCGCCGGAGCGGTGTTGAGTGTGCAGGCTGCCATCAACGGGCGTCTGGGCCAGGCGGTCGGTGTATTGCGCAGTAGCTTGCTGACCTTCGCGGTGGGTGCCCTGACGACCGCGCTGTTGATTTTCTTCTTCGAACCGGCCCAGGCCGTGAGCTTGCTGGACGTGCCGAAATGGCAACTGACCGGCGCGTTGTTCGGCGTGGTGTACATGATGGTGATGGTCGGCGCGGTGCCCATCGTCGGAACGGCCGTCGCGACGGTGGCGGTGATCGTTGGGCAATTGGGCATGGGTATGCTCATCGATAACTTCGGCTGGCTGGGCAACCCGGCCATCGAGTTATCGGGCAGCCGGATTGTCGCGATGGCGTGTCTGGCTCTGGCCCTGGTGTTCATGTACCGCAGCAATACCCGCACCGACTGATGGTTTGAACCATCGCTGGCGGCTGGCAGTCACTGCTTTAGGTGCTGGCAGTCGCCAGACCGCGACGACCATGAAAAAGGAGTCTGACCATGCCAGATAAGACCTGTGCCTGCCCGCACTGCAAGTGCGTATTGGGCGTTGACGCGGTAATGAAAGACGGTAAGGGCTATTGCTGCCAGGGATGTGCCGAGCACCATGCGCATGGTGAACCGTGTGCGGCTGCTACGGGCTGTGAGTGCGCCAAATCAACCCATGGCTGAACTCGGTCGAAACTGTGGGAGCGGGCTTGCTCGCGAAGGCGGTGTGTCAGCCAACAAATTTGCTGACTGACACAGCCTTCGCGAGCAAGCCCGCTCCCACATTGGTCTGCTTTGTTGCGGCTACTGGGTTTCCAGTTCAAGCCTGAGGCTATGGTCGGACAGGCGCTGCCTGCCTTTGACTACACCGCTCGTGCGTCGCCCCTCCAACGCAAAAACCACCGTCTGCGCCGAGTGCAAGTCATCCGGCAACGGCTGGAATATCTTCAGCACCATCCGGCCGGGTTGGCGCTGTAGGCTCACTTGGCACTCGACATGCTTGGCCATCGGCCCGAATAGCGTGTCCTGGGTGTAGTCAATGCGTGCTTTGCCACGAACCGGTACAGGTAAAACCATGGTTATCGCTCCTTGATCAAGCCTGGGCGCGCGCGTCCGAGCGGCGCCATTGCACATTAGTGATGCCGTACTTCTCGGCCTGCTCCTGGCTGGTCTTCTTGACGTGCTCGCGCGCGAAACGGCCGATACGCCCAATGCCCGCGTCACAACTCGCCCAGTGCCAGGCCTCCAGGGTATCGAGCTTTTCCAGGCGGATGATGAAGGACTTGGGTTCACCGTGCAGGATGTAGTCGATCACAAACAATTTTGCATTATTCATTGGCCCATTAACCCTCCGTGTATAACCAAGTGATCTCTACTGGCCGCAAAAATTCATTCGGATTGTCGAGCGGTGGTCATTACCATGGTGGCTCACCCTTGATAGATGTGCCCCCCATGGCCCTGGCCGCGCCGCCCGACCTCAGTGATCACGCCGTTCCCGTGCAGCCCCTGGCGCGCACCTATCCGCGTGGGTTGTATGTTGAACCCCATAGCCACGATTGGGGCCAATTGCTTTACGCCATGAGCGGCGTGATGTGGGTCGAGACGCCGCGCGAAGCCTTGGTCGTGCCGCCGCAGCGTGCGGTATGGCTGCCACCGGGGGTGGAGCATGGGATTCGCGTGGTCTCGGATTTGCAGATGCGCAATATCTACCTGCGACCGGCGCTAGCGGCCACGCTGGACAGTCAGGTGCAGGTGATCGAGGTCGGTGGGTTGCTGCGTGAGTTGATCGTCACGCTGGTGGAGGAGGGCGATAGCGGCGATGCGGCGTATTACGACGCCGTGGTCAACCTGGCCTTGCTGGAGCTGCAACGGGCGCGACGCTCGCAGATCCGCATCGCCATGCCGGTGGAGGCAGACCGTCGGCTGATCAACGCCTGCCAGGCGGTTATGGCCGCGCCCTCCCTGGAGATTTCTTTCGAGCAGCATGCGCAAACGGCCGGAGCCAGCGTGCGCACCTTGTCACGCCTATTCCAGAACCACTTGGGTATGGGCTTCGCCGAATGGCGGCGTCAGGTGCAGTTGGCTACGGCGGTGGCGGAATTGATCCAGGGTCAGCCAGTCAGTGCTATCGCACGCTCCCTCGGCTATTCGCCCAGCAGTTTCAGCGATATGTTCCGGCGTGAACTTGGCGTGGCACCCTCGCAGTACGTCGGTTGAAGATTTGGCCGAAAGCCTGAAGCACTTGGCCGATGCTTCAGGAATGTGCTCTCTACACTGAGCACATCCACTCATAAGGCACCGTCCCCATGAACTACCTGATTTCTCTCGCCATCGGCCTGTTTGTCGGCGTGATCTATGGCGCCCTGGATTTCCGCTCGCCTGCGCCGCCGGCCATTGCCCTGGTCGGCCTGATGGGCATGCTGCTCGGCGAAAAACTCTGGCCCATGGGCCGACAGCTGGTGGGCGCTTGGTTGTCTTGATCTGTTTTTTTCACTTCGATGGATATCGGCTATGAAAGCACTGCAATTTTCCGCCACCGGCGACCTCGCCGCCCTCAGCTTCGTCGACGTCGCCACCCCGGTGCCGGCTGCCAATGAAGTGTTGGTACAGATCAAGGCCGCCGGCCTCAACCCCAGTGACGTCAAAAATGTGCTTGGTCGCTTCCCCTACACCACGCTGCCGCGCATTCCCGGCCGTGATTTCGCCGGTGTTGTGGTGCAAGGCCCGCAGGAACTGCTCGGCCAGGAAGTCTGGGGCACTGGTCGCGACCTCGGTTTTTTTGCTGACGGTTCCCACGCTCAATACCTCACCGTGTCGGCCAAGGGCGTGGCGCAAAAGCCTGGCCATTTGAGCTTCGCCCAGGCTGCCAGCCTTGGCGTGCCGTATACCACCGCCTGGGACGCCCTGGAGCGCAGTGGTGTGACCAAGGGCACACGCTTGCTGGTCATCGGCGCCAATGGCGCCGTGGGCAGCGCGACCCTGGCCCTGGCGAAAGTTCGTGGCGCCCAGGTGCTGGCCGCTGTGCGTCGGCCGGAGCAAGTCGACGTGTTGCAGATGCAGGGCGTTGAGGCGATTGCCTTGGGTCAACCGGAGGCATTGGGTGCGCAGGTCAATGCGGTGTTCAAGGGCGGCGCCGATGTGATCTTCGACACCACCGGTTTCTGGCTACCGGCAGCCGTGGCAGGCCTGGCGCCGTTCGGTCGCATCGCGATCATCGCGGCACCGGTGGATGGCCATGTACAACTGCCGGCCCTGGCCCTGTACCGCAAGGGCGGCTCGGTGGTGGGGATCAATTCGTTGCTCTACAACTGCGAGCAGTGCGCGGTGATGCTGAGGCAGTTCGGGCGCTTTTTTGATGAAGGCTTGCTGCCGCTGCCCACCGGCCTGCGTGAAGTGGCGCTGGCTGATGGGTTGCAGTGCTACGAGGACGTGAACCAAGGCAGTACGGACAAAATCATCTTCCTGCCCTGACACGGTTTGATCTTTACTAGGCTTCGGGAACACCTTTTTCCCAGGCTGACCAGTTCTTGAGGATTGCCTGTACCAGCGGGTTGCCCGTGCGATACAGGTTCTCCAGCGCTGGCACGAACCCACCCTGATCCGCGTATTTCAGCAGGTTGTCCACTTCGCTGTAGCCAGGATAGGGGCGGTCGAAGTCTGAACCTGCACGCACCACCGCCAAGCGCTGGATATCCACCAACCCCTCACGGCTTGCACGCAACAGCGCTTCATAGGTGGAGTTGTCTTCCTGCTGGGTGGTGCAGTACTCACCTTTGTTGTCCGTCAGCAACTTGGTCCAGACTTCCGCACGTTCGCTCAGGCGCGTGCCGGAAAACCACGTATTACCCGCCAAGGTGTCGCAGCGGGTGACCTGTGGTGGCTGGTTGGCCGGGGCGGCAGGGTAGTGTTTGCGCCAGGCGCTGGACGCTTTGCTTTCAGTCAGTTCAACCGTGTGCGACAAGGCAAACGCCTTGGCCTGCAACTTGGGGTTCAGCTCGAACACTTCGGTTTTGTAGTCCAGCGGTGGTTTCTCGTTGGGCCCCTTGGTGTTGATGCCAATGTAGCCGGTCGGCCAATCCTTGGGTGCGTCCCGCGAATCCAGCTCCCACTGAGTGCCGAACTCCACCAGGTAGTGTGCCCAGGCGGTGGTGCCGATGGTGCCATGCTTGGGGCTGATGCCGGCGATCCCGGCGATCAGGAAATAGCTCTGGCGCAAGTCGAACTTGGGAGACAAGGCCAGGGCCAGCGTGGACGCGGCGGCATTGGTCTGACCCATGCCGGTCACCAGCAGGCACACATCCTGGGTGTTGCAGCGGATCACCGGGTATTCGGCGGACAGCCCCGGTACGCGCACTTCTTGCTTGAGTTCCAGGCGATCGATCCAGGTTTGTGCCTCGGGGGCGAACATGGTGATCAGCATCACTTTGGGTTTGATCGGCGTCGGCGTGTCAGCCATTGCCACGTGAGGCAGTATGGCCAGGCCCGCGGCGATTGAAAATCGAGTCAGCGTATTCATCTAATGCTCCTTTATCAGAATTGGTAGCCGACGCCGGCGTAATAGCCCCAGCCATCGGAACGGGCGCGGAAGTTGCCCTCGCCGAAATTCAACTCACTGCCGTCTTCCCAGTTGCCGCCGTTATGAAAGTAACGGCCAACCAGGGTGAAACGCAGGTGGGTGAACGAGTACAGCAGCACGTTGGTGGCCACCAGGGAATTGGCGGTGCGCGCCGGATTGTCCTTGTGCAGGTCTGAGCCGAAATCGTAGTTGGTGAAGCCGATATAGGTCAGTGAGGCGCCGTTGTCGAACTTGCTGATGGGCACGATGTACTTCATTTGCGCGCGGTAACCGTCCCACGAGTATTCATTGCTGGCGCCGTAGTTCTCCCACTGGTAACGCCCGTAGAAGTTGGCCGACAGGTTCACCCGCGAGTGGGTGTCGATGTCAGTGCCCAGGCCGCTGTACAGCGTGTTCGCGCGGTTTTCCTTACGGCTGCCGTGGTCGTAGATCCAGTCAAACGCCACATACCATTCCTTGAACGGCCCGATGGCCAGGCTGCGGCCTGCCAGGTAGTCGATGGAAATACGCGGCTCGTGCTCCATGAATACCGGCGAGCCGTGGTCCCACACGCCCTTGTCATTGCTGTTACCGATGGTGAGGATCTTCGGCACATCGATGTATCCGTACAGCTCGAATGGCCCTTTGCGGCCGAAATACTCGTATTCCAGGTAGACATCATCCTGTGGCTTGGGGCCGAAGCTGATGTCTTTGCTGCCGATCAATGTCAGGTCCTGGTTGAACCAGTCCGACAGGTACGGGCTATTTTTTGCCGGGCTGGCTTCAGGGCTCTTGGTTTTTGGGCTTAGGGTTTCGCCCTGTGCTGAGTCATCCACTGGTTTTTCCTGCGCCAAAATGGGCACGCTGAGTACTCCCGTAACGGCGGCCAGTAGCAAGGAAACACCAAAGGGAGCAGGACGCCTTGAGGTGGGTTGCATTGAAAATCCCTATTCGTACGCGGTTTGAACCCGATTCCTCGGGTGAGGAAGAACTTGGCTGGCAAGTTCGTTCCGCAAACGTTTGCACAGGCTGTACCAACTTTGCTCAATCAATTGATCAGCCTGAAAAAAACCGGGATTAGTCAACCTTTTGGTCAGAATTGACGGGGTGTCATTTTTTCGATTCGGTTAAACAAATGCATCGCGGTTTCCCTTCGATAGTCACTCGGCGTCTGGTCCATCTCGATACGAAAGTGCCGGTTGAAGTTGGACAGGTTGGCGTAGCCCACTTCAAAGCAGATGTCCGCCACCGACATATCGCTTTGCAGTAACAACCGGCAGGCGCGCTGCACGCGGAATTTGCGCATCAAGTCGATAAAACCATGGCCGGTGTTGCGCTTGAAGAAGCGCGAGAAGCCCGGTTCGCTCATTTCCAGCTGCTGCGCGATCACCGAAAGGCGCACATCGCCGGTGAGCTCGCGCATCAAATAGTCGAATGCCTTGTTGATGCGTTCGGCGCTGCGGGCGTCCAGGGTCGGCGCGTAGCAGGGGCTGGCCAGGGCCTTGACCTGCGGTGTCGGGGCGTTTTTCAGGCAGTCCAGCAGTTGCAGGAATAGGATCAACCGTTGCAGGCCATGGGCGCGCCCGATGTCTTCCATTAAACGCGCGGCTTGCAGCGCCGTCTCGCCCGTGAATTCGAGGCCGCGTCGGGCGTGCTCGAACAACGGCTGCAAGTCGCCGAGTTCAGGCAGGGTCTTGCGCAGGGCGAGGAGGGCGGCGCCGTCGAATTGCAACACCACATCGCGACCGGCCAGGTACTCACCCGGGGCCAGTTCGCCGATCCAGTCGTGGGGCAGGTCGGGGCCGATCAAGGCGACGTGCCCGGCACTGAACGCACCGATGTAGTCGCCGGCGACCAGTTTGCCGCTGCCTTGGCGGATCAGGTGGATTTCAAATTCGGGGTGGTGGTTCCAGCGCGCCAAATCATAGGGGTAGTCGTGTTCGAACCAACGGAAGCAGTGGTCCGGTTCGGGCAGGATCACTTCCAGCTCGGCGGGGCGGTGCTCGAACAGCTTGGCGCGGCTGGCAGGCATGGGAGGCTTCTTGTGATTCTTGGATCGATCCAAAATACGCGCCTCGGTCGTGGGAGCGCTACCCCCGGTTTCGCTTGGCACTGATACTTTTTTAACGTCGAGCCCAAGGTTAAAAAAGTACCAGTCAAGCATTCGTCACGCGTTTGTGGAGGGCTTGGACGAGCTGCTGTAATTGGCCCTCAACAACAAAAACAACAGGTAGAAACCGCTATGTTCAAGCTCCCGCAAGCGTTGTTCCTGCTGTCAGGCCTGGCGCTGGCCATCCCCAGCTATGCCGTCGACACCGTCACCATCGCTACGGTCAACAACAGCGACATGATCCGCATGCAGCGCCTGTCCAAGGTGTTCGAAGCACAGCATCCGGATATCAAGCTCAACTGGGTCGTGCTGGAGGAAAATGTGCTGCGCCAGCGCCTCACCACCGATATCGCCACCCAGGGCGGGCAGTTCGACGTGCTCACCATCGGCACCTACGAAACTCCATTGTGGGGCGCCAAGCACTGGCTGGAACCGCTGACCCAACTGCCGGCCGACTACGACGCCGATGATATCTTCCCCTCGGTGCGCCAGGGCCTGTCGGTCAACAACACCCTCTACGCCTTGCCGTTCTACGGCGAAAGCACGGTGACCTACTACCGCACCGACCTGTTCCAGCAAGCCGGCCTGAGCATGCCCACGCACCCGACCTGGACCCAGCTCGGCGAGTTCGCCGCCAAGCTCACCGCCAAGGACAAAGGCCAGTACGGCATGTGCCTGCGTGGCAAGGCTGGCTGGGGCGAGAACATCGCCTTGCTGAGCACCATGGCCAACGCCTTTGGCGCACGCTGGTTCGACGAGCAATGGAAGCCCGAGCTGACCAGCCCCGAGTGGACAGCGGCCGCCAACTTCTACGTCAACACCCTCAAGCAATACGGCCCGCCGGGCGTCTCCAGCAACGGCTTCAACGAGACCCTGGCGCTGTTCAACAGTGGCAAATGTGCGATCTGGGTCGATGCCAGCGTGGCCGGTTCCTTCACCACCGATAAAACTCAAAGCAAGGTCGCCGACAGCGTAGGTTTCGCTGCCGCACCTACCGAAGTCACGGATAAAGGTTCCTCGTGGCTCTACGCCTGGTCCCTGGCCATCCCGGCTACCTCAACGCACAAGGACGCCGCAAAGGCCTTTATCACGTGGGCCACCTCCAGGGACTACATCCAACTGGTCGCTGACAAAGAAGGCATCACCAACGTACCGCCAGGCACCCGCCAGTCCACCTACAGCGAGGCGTATTTGAAAGCCGCACCGTTTGCCCAAGTAACTTTGGAAATGATGAAACACGCTGACCCCGCGCATCCGTCGGCAAAACCGGTGCCTTATGTGGGCATCCAGTACGTGACTATTCCCGAGTTCCAGGCCATCGGCACATCGGTCGGCAAGTTGTTCTCGGCGGCGCTGACCGGCGGTATGTCGGTTGACCAGGCCTTGCACCAAGCGCAGTCCACTACCGAGCGCGAGATGAAACGCGCCGGCTATCCGAAGTAATTTCTACAGGACATTTTCATGAAACGTCTCGAAGGTAAAAGCGCGCTGATCACCGGATCGGCGCGCGGAATCGGCCGTGCGTTTGCCCAGGCCTACATCGCTGAAGGTGCTAAGGTCGCCATCGCCGACATCAACCTGCAACAAGCCCAGGTCACGGCTGCCGAGTTGGGCCCACAGGCTTACGCGGTAGAGATGGATGTCACCGACCAAGCCTCCATCGATGATGCAATTGCCGCCGTGGTGGCCGAGGCCGGCAAGCTGGATATTCTGGTCAACAACGCCGCGCTGTTCGATTTGGCGCCCATCGTCGACATCACCCGCGAGAGCTTCGAACGGCTGTTCTCGATCAACGTCGCCGGCACACTCTTCACTCTGCAGGCCGCCGCGCGGCAGATGATCAGCCAGGGCCACGGCGGCAAGATCATCAACATGGCCAGCCAGGCCGGGCGCCGGGGCGAGCCGCTGGTGGCGATCTACTGCGCGACCAAGGCCGCGGTGATCAGCCTGACGCAATCGGCAGGGTTGAACCTGATCAAGCAAGGGATCAACGTCAACGCCATTGCACCGGGTGTGGTGGAGGGTGAGCATTGGGACGGGGTGGATGCGCTCTTCGCCAAGCATGAAGGGCTGGCGCCAGGCGAGAAAAAGAAGCGGGTAGGGGATGAGGTGCCGTTTGGGCGGATGGGCACGGCGGAGGATTTGACGGGAATGGCGGTTTTCCTGGCTTCCAAAGACGCTGACTATGTTGTGGCGCAAACGTACAACGTGGATGGCGGCAACTGGATGAACTAAAGCCTGTTCAGACAAAAGGAGATCCAATGTGGGAGCTGGCTTGCCTGCGATAGCGATGGGTCAGGCAATAAGGTTATAGCTGACAGACCGTCATCGCAGGCAAGCCAGCTCCCACCTTGGAATCTCATTGTTCTCGAAAGAGGTGCTACTCGGCAAAACTGCGATCAAAGAAGTAAACCTCCCCAGGCTTCAGATTCTTCAGCGTCGCCTGGGGCCGGCCGCCTTCACCATTCTTCTTGCGGCCCGTCTCGCATAAATACCCTGCCTCAGTCAGCTTCAACAAACGCTGGCGAATACTGGTCTTCAACACCGGCCGCGCGAGCACCAGGGAAAAGATCGTGGTCGCTTCGGGCGCGCTGAATTCATCGCCCAAGAACATCAACGGCAAGCTGCTGTACAGCGACTTGGAGAACAAGCGTTCCTGCACGGCGGCCACGATGTTGTTGTGATCGAACGGCAACTTGATGCTGCCATCGGCCACCGCGCCCAACGAAAACCAGCCCTGGTGCTCACCCAGCGTCACTTCATCCGCGACAATCGCCAGGTAGTACGTGGACGACGACCAGCACCGCGGATCACGAAACGCATCCCCCACCGTGCCCACTTGCTCGCTCCAGGCCAGGTCCAGGCCGACCTTGTCGCTTGCACGCAAACGCTCCACCGCATCCTGGAGGCTCAGATCTTGCACGCCGCCATTCACCACCACGCCGGGTAATGCCCGATGCCCAGCGAACGGTTCGGCTTCGCGCTTGTTCAGCAACAGCTTCAATTGGCCGGAGGTGCGGCAGTAAAACAGCACACACAGGTCGACGGTATGGAGGTAGGCGCTCAGTGTCATGTGACGTCCTTCTAAACAGCGGTGGGGCACAGTCTAACGAATCGAACAGATATGTCATGTACTGGCGTCAAGATAGATAACTAAATGTTTCTTGCAATGAAAGTACATGACGTGTACTTTTGTTTCCAGGCCAAAGGAGAGCTGCCATGACCCTCGCGAAAACTGCCATTGCTTCATTCGACGTCGACGCCCAGAAGAGCTTCACGCCGCTGTGCCCCGATGAGTTACCGGTGGCCGGCGGTGACCAGATCGGTGCCGAGCTCAACTTCATGGCGAGCCTCGCCGGCCACCGTGTCGGCAGCAAGGACGCCCACACCCCGCACGCGCCCTGGGTGGTCACCCAGCACAGCGAGATGCTGCGGCCCACCGGCCTGGCCCATGCCGATGTGACGTGGGTGAGCCACTGCGTTCCCGGCACCGAAGGCTTTACCTTGCTCGACGAGCTGCCCACCCCGTATGACTACGATTACTTCATCTGGAAAGGCGTCGAACCCGACCTGCACCCCTACGGCGCCTGCTACCACGACCTGCACGACAAGCTGTCCACCGGCGTGATCGAGTACCTGAACGCCAGAGGCGTCAGGCGTGTGATCGTCGGCGGCCTGGCCTTGGACTACTGCGTCAAGACCACCGCGTTGCAACTGCTCAAGGCCGGCCTGGAAGTGGTCCTGCACCTGCCGGCGTGCCGGGGTATTACCGAGGAGGGCGGCGTACAGGCCGTCAATGAGTTGCTCAAAGCCGGTGCCGTCATCAGCAGCACCCGCGAAGAACTGGCCGCGATGGCCGCGCGTTAAGGAGACACACCATGGAAAGTGCATACGACTACGAATCCCCGGTGATCCAGGGTTTGCTCGACACCGACTACTACACCTTCACCATGATGCAGGCGGTGTTGCACCAGCACCCCAATGTCGATGTGGAATACAACTTCATCGTCCGGTCCAAGGAAAAGCTCGGCCACTTGATCCCGCAACTGCGCGACGAGCTGGAGAAGCTCGCCGGCCTGCAGATGCGTGAGGGCGAGCTGCGCTTCTTGTTCAACCCGCGTTTTCGTGAGTACCTCACGCCGGATTACGAGCGCTTTCTCGGCCTGTTCCGCTTCAACCTGCGTTATATCCACGTCAGTGAGGTCGACGGCCAACTCAACATCCGCGTGGTCGGCCCGATGCTGCATTGCATCATGTTCGAGCAACCGGTACTGGCGCTGGTCAGCGAGCTGCGCAACCGCGATAAATACCCCGACGTGACCCTGGAAGACATCACCCGCAAGCTCTACCAGAAGTTCGACTGGCTGGAGAAAAACCTCAGCCGCGACGAGCTGGCCGACTTGCGCGTCTCCGATTTTTCCACCCGCCGGCGCCTGTCGTTCAAGGCCCAGCGCGAAGTGGTCGACATCATGCGCCGCGACTTCCCCGGCCAGTTCGTCGGCACCAGCAACGCGCACCTGGCCTACGAATTCGACCTGCCGCTGATCGGCACCATGGCCCACCAGTGGATGATGGTGCACCAGCAACTGGGCCGGCTGCGCGAAAGCCAGAACGCCGGCCTGGAAAACTGGGTGCGTGAATACCGCGGCCGCTTGGGTATTGCCTTGACCGACACCATCAGCACCGACTTTTTCCTCAAGGATTTTGACCTGTACTTCGCCAAACTGTATGACGGGCTGCGCCAGGACTCCGGCGACCCCATCGTCTGGGCCGACAAAGTCCTGGCCCGCTACAAGCAACTGGGCATCGACCCGATGACCAAGGACCTGATGTTTTCCGATGGCCTGAACTTCGAAAAATGCTTGCCGATATTGCGCCACGTGCGCGGCAAGGCCAAGTTCGGTTTCGGCATGGGCACCAGCCTGGCCTGCGATGTGGAAGGCGTCGAACCGCTGAGCATCGTGATGAAACTGGTGCGGGTGCACGGTGAGCCGGTGGTGAAGTTCTCGGATGACCCGATCAAGAATGTCTGCGAAGACCCCTCGTTTTTGCAGTACGCGGCAAAGGTGTTCAATGTCGGCAGCGTGGAGGTGTGACATGCAAAATCGTATCGCGCAGGAACTGAATATCAATCGGCAACTGGTCAAGGGCGGTGAAGCCAAGGAAATTCAACGGCGCATCGACTTCATCAAGACCACCTTGCGCAGCTCCGGCTGCAAGGCCCTGGTGCTGGGCATCAGTGGCGGCGTCGATTCCCTCACCGCCGGCCGCCTGTGCCAACTGGCAGTCGAGCAGTTGCGGGCCGAGGGCTACGCCTCACGCTTTGTCGCCATGCGCCTGCCCTATAAAACTCAGGCAGACGAAAGCGACGCCCAGGCCTCCCTGGATTTCATCACCCCGGACCACACCGAAACGCTGAACATCGCCGCCAGTGTCGACGGCCTGATGGCCAGCCTGACCGCTACCGAAGCCAACGCCAGCCAAGTTGACTTCATCAAAGGCAACGTCAAGGCGCGCACACGGATGATTGCCCAGTACGCTGTAGCCAATCTGCACAACGGCCTGGTGGTCGGCACCGACCACGGCGCCGAAGCACTGATGGGTTTTTTCACCAAATTCGGCGACGGTGCTTGTGATCTGGCACCGCTGTCGGGCCTGACCAAAACCCAAGTGCGCTTACTGGCCAGCGCCCTCGGCGCGCCGGACAACCTGGTGCATAAACATCCCACCGCCGATCTCGAAGAGCTGGCGCCGGGCAAACTGGATGAACACGCCTACGGCTGCACGTATGCAGAGATCGATGCCTACCTGATGGGCGAACCGGTGAGTGAGCACGTGAGGTCGATTGTCGAGGGGGCGTACAGCAAGACAGCACACAAACGCTCGCTGCCTATCACCCCCGAGTGATCGTTCCCCAAACGACTAAGATCCACCGTGGGCGCTGGCGTGCCTGGGATAGCGGTGGGTCAGCGAACAGTCATGCTTCCTACCGGTGAAAATCGCTCCCCAGCCGTCCGCGGGAACTGTTTTTCCGCTCATGACCACAGATGGAATGTTGATCCAGCGCCCAATCGGTTGGGGTTGGCAGTTATCGATTCCAGTATCTGAGGTCTTGCTATGTCCTATGTAAATCTTCGTCAGGAAACACCTTATTGCGGTGATTTCAGCCCTCGCTGCGAGCAACCCAAGGCTACCTCTGATAATGCTGGTTGGCGTGCACCCAACTCAGTGGTTGCGCGGGACTTCGCTAGAAACTTCGATTACTTCCAGAGTGCTGACAGCGGGTTTGTGACGCAGAAATCCCTTCAGAACGCGGCTAACCGCCCACTGACCGGAAATCCGTTTCATGATCAGATGACGTTTTTGGCAAGGGAGATTCTCCAACGGCCTGAATTGAACGCCATGCTTGACGGAATCAACCATGGCGGTTCATCAGATGGGTTAATCAGCAAGGGCGACGTGGACCGGACCGTTGCTTACATCGATCAGCAAGAAGCACCTCCCATGCGGGAATTTCCAGGGCGGTACAGCGGCGCCATGCAGCGCCAGCGCCTCGAAAACCAATATGCACCTCAGGCTGATTGGCAACAGCCAATCATGTCTGCACCGCACTACGCTAATGAAAACCAATGGGATGGCTCGATGTCAGCGTCGGGGCAGCGTCCTTATGCGAACGACAGCAAGCAAGATCTTCTCAACAAGATACTGGCGCGTTTCAGTTCATTTGAAGATCCAAACTCCCCGGGTTTGATCACCGACAAATCACTCACTGCGGTTGCCAGCGGTTATCACTTGGATGGTCGGCCCGCCACGAGAGCCGAGATGGCGTTGGCCAATGAGCTGCTTGAGCGCGGTGAGGTGTTCAAGGAACTTGATCAAAGCGGCACGGGCGTTCTTGATGGGGCGTTCTCCAGGGATAACCTGGCCTACTCGTCGGACAAGTACCGGAATATGGATAACCACGACCTGATTCAGGGCATAAAGGATAACTTCAGGCAGTTCACCGCTGGCACAAACGACGACTACATTAACGTCAATGAGTTGAAGGAGGCTGCTGGAGTTATTCCGTCGAATCGAATGTTCAGCCCAGAAGCACAGCAACTTGCGGCTGAGCTGCTCAAGCGTCCCGGACTGTTGCGCGAGCTGGATATTGGGACTAACAGCCAGGGCGGGGTGGGCTACGAGGACAATCGTTTCGATATGGCTAACATCGACTACATACTCAATAACGGGCACGCGCCGGCCTGAGCCAGAGTGAACAACTGCCCCACGGCGGCCACAAAAAAGCACGGGGTTTGAGGCGACGGTATTTTTGTAGTGAGCGGGCGTGCCCTAATGCCAGTCAGTCAAGGGCGAAGATGTACCTGTGGCGGGGGAGTTTTGCCGCTCTTCCGACTTCTTAACTGACTGCATTGGGGCACGCCCGGCCACTACAAAGGCCATGTTCAGAATCCCGTCCCTTAACTGATGGGATCCACTTACGGTATAACCTTCGGACGCTTTAGTTATCCGAGGCCCCGTTTTTCATGCAAAGCCCCTTGCAACGCCCGCTCTGGCAGATCTACCTGATCTTTCTGGCACCGATGGTGCTGTCCAACTTCCTGCAAAGCTTTTCCGGCACCCTCAATGGTATCTACGTCGGTCAAATGCTCGGCACCCAGGCGCTGGCAGCGGTGTCGGGGATGTTTCCCATCGTGTTTTTCTTTATCGCCCTGGTGATTGGCCTGGGGGCGGGTGCCTCGGTGTTGATCGGCCAGGCCTGGGGCGCCCAGGAAACAGGGATGGTCAAGGCGATTACCGGCGCCACCCTGACCCTGGGGGCGCTGGTAGGTATGATCGCCGCAGTGCTGGGCAGCCTGTTTGCGCGCTCGGCCTTGCAGGCGTTGGGCACGCCGATTGATGTGCTCGACGATGCGGTCGGTTATGCCCAGAAAATGATGCTGATCATGCCGTTGCTGCTGGTGTTCATTCTCTACACCCAATTGCTGCGTGGCGTCAGCGATACGATCTCGCCGCTGCTGGCACTGATGGTCTCGACCCTGGTCGGCCTGCTGCTGACCCCGGCGCTGATTCGCGGCTGGATCGGCTTGCCGCCCATGGGTATCCAGAGCGCGGTATATGCCGGACTGGTAGGCAACGCCCTGGCAATGCTGTTTTTGATCTTGCGGCTGCGCCATAAAAACCATGTGATGGCGCCGGATCGCGAACTGCTCGCGGCCTTACGCCTGGACCGCGTGATTTTAGGAAAGGTCCTGCGCATAGGCCTGCCTACCGGCTTACAGATGGTGGTGCTGTCGCTGTCAGAATTGGTCATTCTCGCCCTGGTTAACGGTCATGGCTCCCAGGCCACCGCGGCGTATGGCGCGGTGACGCAAATCGTCAACTATGTGCAGTTTCCGGCACTGTCGATTGCCATCACCGCATCAATCCTCGGTGCGCAGGCCATTGGCGCCGGGCGCCTGGAACGCATTGGGCCGATCCTGCGCACGGGCTTGTTGATCAACACCTGCCTCACCGGCGGCCTGATTGTGCTGGGTTATGTGCTGTCCCACTGGTTACTCGGCCTGTTCATCACCGACGACGCGGCACGGATCAACGCCGAACACCTGCTGCACATCATGTTGTGGAGCATCCTAGTATTCGGCTTCCAAGCTGTGATCGGCGGGATCATGCGCGCCAGTGGCGTGGTGCTGATGCCGGTCGCGATCTCGATCTTCTGCGTGCTCTGCGTCGAGTTGCCGATTGCTTACCTGTTCAATGCCCACTTCGGCCTGGAAGGGGTGTGGATGGCGTTTCCGGTGACTTACCTGGCAATGCTGGCATTGCAGGCCGCGTATTACCGGTTGGTCTGGCGGCATAAGCAGATCAAGCGGCTGGTGTGAGGTACAGGCCTCGCAGCAACAGCTCCAGGCCCTGCAAGCCCTGCTCCAGTCGCTCGCCGGGGTGTTCATCGCGGGCGATCCATAGGGCGGTGTTGACCAGGCTGCCATTGATCAATTGCGCCAGCGCGACGCTCGGGGCCTGGTGGATGAGACCGGCCTGCATCAGGGCCTCCAGCAGTTGGCGCAATGATTCAACACACTGTTGCTGAGAGCCGGTATCACCCAATACGGCCGGCGCATCCTGCAACACAATGCGCTGTATTTCATTCTCCTGAGCCATGCGCAAGTAGGCGCGGCAGCGTTCGCAAAAACCACTCCAGGGGTCTGCGGCCTCATCCGAAATGCGCTGCAAGCTGGCGTCCATCTCGCTGTCGAGTTGGGCAACTACCGCAGCCAAGAGCCCTTTTTTGTCACCAAAGTGGTGGTACAACGCACCGCGGGTCAGGCCAGCACGGGCGGTGAAATCATCCATCGAAGTGTTGGCATAACCTTGCAAGGCGAAGGCCTGGCGCGCGCTGGCGATCAGCCGGGCGCGGGTGTCTTCGATCATTTCAGCACGGGCTCGGCTCATGGTAGGACTCACAATGGGCAAGTGAAAGATTGACATACGCTGCGTATGTTACGCATGATTTGACACATACGCACCGTATGTATTTTGCCTTGAGCCTTGCAGATAGCAAGTTCCAGGGCAATCAGGAAGAGGTCAAGCAGGATGGCAAACCCTTACGCCGAGTTGTTCCAGGTCCCTGGCGCCCGAGCTTTTGTGCTGGCGGGTATGCTGGCGCGCATGCCGATATCGATGACAGGCATTGGCTTGATCACCATGCTCTCGCAGGTGCATGGCGGGTATGGTCTGGCGGGCTCGGTGGCGGCGGTATTTGCCTTGGCCACGGCATTTTGCGCGCCGCAGGTGTCCAGGCTGGTGGACCGCCATAGCCAAGGGCGAGTACTGCCGATTGCCGCGCTGATCGGCGGCGGGGCGCTGCTGTTGTTGCTGCTGTGCACCCGCTTGCAGGCGCCGAACTGGATGCTGTTCCTGTTTGCCGCCTTGGCCGGGTGCATGCCAAACATGTCGGCCATGGTGCGGGCGCGGTGGACCGAGTTGTACCGCGGCCAGCCCAAGCTGCAAACCGCCTTTGCCCTGGAGTCGGTGCTGGATGAGGTGTGCTTCATCGTCGGCCCGCCGATTTCGGTGGGCCTGAGCGTGGTGCTGTTCCCGGAAGCGGGTCCGTTGGTGGCGGCGCTGTTGTTGGCGGTGGGCGTCACGACCTTTGTGTTGCAACGCGAGACAGAACCCCCTGTGCATGAGCATCAGGACCATCACGGCCGTTGGCTGATCGCTTCCCCCTCCGTGTTGATCCTGATGATCCTGCTGCTGGCCATGGGCGTGATCGTTGGCGTGGTGGATGTGGTCAGCGTCGCCTTTGCCCAGCATCAGGGCCAGCCGACGGCGGCGAGCATTGTGCTGTCGGTATACGCCATTGGCTCATGCCTGGCAGGGCTGGCGTTTGGCACCCTTAAACTCAAGGCGCCGTTGCCCCGGCAGTTCCTGTTCTGTGGCGTGGCTACGGCGTTGACCACCTTGCCATTGCTGCTGGTGACCAACATTCCTGGGCTTGCGGTGGCGATCTTTATTTCCGGGCTGTTCTTCGCTCCGACCCTGATCGTGGCCATGGCCCTGGTAGAGCAGATCGTGCCCGTCAGTCGCCTGACCGAAGGCATGACCTGGCTGATCACCGGCCTCAGCATTGGCGTGGCCATCGGCGCCGCCAGTTCCGGTTGGATGATCGACCACTTTGGCGCCACCAGCGGGTTCTGGGTCGCATTGGTGGCGGGGGCGGTGGTGCTGGGTTCCGCGGTGTTGGGGTCTCGGCGATTGGGGTAATCAGCCAAGCGCCGGGCAAGTATCTGCACTGTGATGCTGTAAAAATTCATTCAGTGCCTGGCGTGTCAGGTCATTGAGCGTCACTTTCTTGCGAGTCGCCGCCAGGGCCGCCGCCAAGTGCAGGTCATGGCCGACCCGGACATTAAAGGAGCCTTTGCAAGGCTTCTCCGGTGTATGCCCAAGGGTCTGGCAGGTGGTGAGATAGTCGTCCACTGCCTCACGAAATGCGGCGTCCAACTCGGCGACGGTTTTGCCTTCGTAGCTCACCAACGCCTTGATGAACAGAATCTTGCCGAACAGGCAGTTGTCTTCGAGGCTGGCTTCAATAGAGCCGATGTAGCCTTTGTGTTTCAGTTGGTTGTTCACTGAATCAGTTCTCCTGATTTCAATTGCTCGATGATCTGGCGCCGAATGTAGTGTTTCAGTTCGTTACCAGGGTGAGGCTTGTGCAAGGTGATCATTGCACTGGGGTCACCGATGTCGAATTTGACGCGGCTTCCAGCCCCTTCAATCTGTGTGTAGCCGAGCCGACGCAGCAGCGTGACGAGTTCGGGCCAGGTAAATGCCATGTGCTCGTTGAGCAGTTTGGCGAGCAGCTTTTCATTTTTGGACACGGCGTTCCCTGCGTGTAACTAAATGTAGTTGCAAAAAGTGGGGTCCGTCAATGCTAGCTCGGGTTCGTGTGGTCTTCCTGAGATTGATGTAACCCCTGATGACACCTCGCGCCACGCCGCCCATCCCCCGCTAATTTTTCCCTCTCCGGTTCGTTTTATAGGGACGACGTGCCTTTGTGCTTCCTGCCTATTGCTCCGGACTCCAAGAAATGAATGCTGAAGACTCCTTGAAACTTGCTCGCCGGTTTATCGGGTTGCCCCTGGAAAAGCGCCAATTGTTCCTGCAGGCCTTGCAGAAAGAAGGCGTGGATTTTTCCCGGTTTCCGATTCCGGCAGGGGTGGCAGTGGAGGATCGCCAGGCGCCGTCCTACGCGCAGCAGCGCATGTGGTTTCTATGGCAATTGGATCCCGCCAGCGGCGCCTACAACCTGCCGGGTGCGGTGCGTTTGACGGGCGCGTTGAACCTGGGCGCACTTGAGCAGGCATTCGCCAGCTTGGTCGCGCGCCACGAAACATTGCGCACGGTGTTCCAGCGCCAGGCTGATGAGCGCCTGTTGCAGGTGGCGGCGCAAACGTCGTTAAGCGTCGAGCAACTCGATCTGAGCAATCTGGCCCACGCTGAGCGCGAACAGGCCGTCAACGAAGCGGCGACCCGTCAATCGCTGCTGCCGTTCGACCTGGAAAACGGCCCGCTGCTGCGCGTGCAATTGCTCAAGCTCGATGCCCAGGAACACGTATTGCTGTTGACCTTGCACCACATCGTTTCTGACGGCTGGTCGATGAACGTGCTGATCGATGAGTTCATCCGCTGCTACGACGCCCATGAGCGTGATGAAACCCCGCAATTGCCGGCCTTGCCGATCCAGTACAGCGACTACGCCCTGTGGCAACGCCGCTGGCTGGAGGCCGGCGAACAGGCTCGCCAACTGGACTACTGGCAGGCGCGCCTGGGCGATGAGCATCCGGTGCTGGAACTGCCCACGGACCGCCCGCGCCCGGCCATGCCGAGCTACCAAGGCACGCGCTATAACTTCGCAATCGGCCCGCAGTTGGCGACACAACTGCGCACTTGCGCACAAAAACACAACGTCACCCTGTTCATGCTGTTGCTCGGTGCTTTCAACGTGCTCCTGCATCGCTACACCGGGCAAGGCGACATCCGCGTTGGCGTGCCCATTGCCAACCGCAACCGGACTGAAGTCGAAGGGTTGATCGGCTTTTTCGTCAACACCCAAGTCTTGCGCACCGAATTGACCGGGCAAACCCGCATCAATGAACTGCTGCAAGGCATCAAAGAGCATGCCTTGGGTGCGCAGGCCCATCAGGATCTGCCGTTCGAGCGTCTGGTAGAAGCCCTCAAGGTCGAGCGCAGCCTGAGCCATACGCCGCTGTTCCAAGTGATGTACAACCACCAGCCGGTGGTCGCCGACATCGCAAGCGTCAGCACCGCCTCCGGCCTGGAGCTGGCGCTGGTGGAATGGCAAGGCCGCACCACCCAGTTCGACCTGACCCTCGATACCTATGAAAAGTCCGGCACACTGCACGCCGCGCTGACCTACGCCAATGACCTGTTCGACGCGTCGTCTATCCAGCGCATGGCCGCGCACTGGATCAGCCTGTTGCAGTCCATGGTGGGCGACGGTGAGCAGCGCATCGGTGAATTGCCGATGCTGGCCGCGCATGAACAGCAGGTGTTGATCCAAACCTGGAACCGGACCGACGAGGCATATCCGACTGAGCGCGGCATTCATCACCTGATCGAAGACCAGGTACGGGCCACGCCCGATGCGCCGGCGCTGGTGTTTGGCGCTGCCACGCTGACTTACGCTCAGTTGGATGCGCGTGCAAACCAACTGGCGCATGCCCTGCGCGCGAAGGGCGTTGGCCCCGACGCCCTGGTGGGGATTTGCGTCGAGCGTTCCATCGAAATGGTGGTCGGTCTGCTGGCGATTCTCAAGGCGGGTGGCGCCTACCTCCCGCTGGACCCCGAATACCCCCCGGAACGCCTGGCCTACATGGTCGAGGACAGCGGCATCCAGTTGTTGCTCAGCCAGCGTAGCCTGTTGCCGTTGCTGCCTGCCGATGGCATTCAGGTGATTGCCCTGGACCAGCCCGCCGGCTGGCTCGATGGCTACCGTACTGAATCGCCAAACGTCAGCCTGCACGCGTTGAACCTGGCCTACGTGATCTACACCTCCGGCTCCACCGGCAAGCCCAAGGGCGCCGGCAACAGCCATCGTGCGCTGGTCAATAGGCTGTGCTGGATGCAGCAGGCCTATGGCTTGGACGCCAGCGATGCGGTCCTGCAGAAAACGCCTTTCAGCTTCGACGTCTCGGTGTGGGAATTCTTCTGGCCGCTGATGACCGGTGCACGCCTGGTAGTCGCAATGCCGGGCGAACACCGCGAGCCGGCTCGTCTGATCGAGACCATCAGGCAACACCGCATCACTACGCTGCACTTCGTGCCGTCGATGCTCCAAGCGTTTATCCATGAGCCAGGTGTGCAGTCTTGCATCAGCCTGCAACGTATCGTCTGCAGCGGCGAAGCCTTGCCACTGGACGCGCAGTTGCACGTGTTCGCCAAATTGCCCCAGGCCGGGTTGTTCAATCTCTACGGCCCGACCGAAGCGGCCATCGACGTTACCCACTGGACCTGCGTCGACGAAGGCGCCGACAGCGTGCCCATTGGTCGGCCCATCGCCAACCTCGGCACCTACGTGCTCGACGCCCAGCTCAACCCTGTTCCCACGGGCGTCAGCGGCGAGCTGTACTTGGGCGGCACTGGCCTGGCGCGCAGTTACCATCGGCGGCCGGCGCTCACCGCCGAGCGTTTTGTGCCGAGCCCCTTCGGTGAAGGCGCACGCCTTTACCGCACCGGCGACCGCGTGCGCCAGCGGGCCGACGGGGTAATCGAATACCTTGGCCGCCTCGATCACCAGGTCAAGTTGCGCGGCCTGCGGATCGAGCTGGGTGAAATCGAGGCGCGCCTTATGCAGCACCCATCGGTGCGTGAAGCCGTCGTGCTGGTGCAGGGCGGCAAGCAGTTGGTGGGCTATCTAGTGTTGGAAGGCGCAGCGCCGCGCGACCTCAAGGCCTGGTTGCTCAGCAGCCTGCCGGAATACATGGTGCCCACCCACATGGTGCCCCTGGACAAGTTGCCGGTGACTGCCAACGGCAAGCTTGACCGCAAAGCCTTGCCATTGCCGGACGCCACCCCACAGCAGGCCTATGTCGCGCCGGAAAATGACCTGCAAAAAGCCTTGGCGGCGATCTGGAGTGATGTGCTTGGCACGCCGCAGATCGGCCTGGAAGACAACTTCTTCGAACTGGGCGGTGACTCGATCATCTCCATCCAAGTGGTCAGCCGTGCGCGCCAGGCGGGCATACGCCTCAGCCCGCGGGATTTGTTCCAATACCAGAGCGTGCGCAGCCTGGCGCTGGTGGCCGCCTTTGAGCAGGCAACCGTTATCGAACAAGGGCCAGTCACCGGCGAGGTGATCCTCACTCCTGTGCAGCACAGCTTCTTCGAGCAGGCGATCCCGGCGCGTGAGCATTGGAACCAGTCGTTGCTGCTGACCCCGCGCGAAACCCTGGAGCCCGCGCGCCTTGCAGCGGCCTTGACCCAGTTGATCAACCACCACGACGCCCTGCGCCTGCGCTTTGTGCAACAGGCCGAAGGCTGGCAGCAAACCCATGCTGAGCCGGTGACAACCACCGAGTTGTGGCAAGCCAACGTCGCTGACGACGCCGAGTTGGCCGCACTTTGCGATAGCGCCCAGCGCAGTCTCAATCTTGAACACGGACCACTGGTACGCGCGGTCCTGGTCGCGATGGCCGATGGCACCCAGCGCCTGCTGCTGATGATCCATCACCTAGTGGTGGATGGCGTGTCGTGGCGCATCCTGCTTGAAGATTTGCAACAGGCTTACCGCAACGCCGCACTGCCGCCCAAGACCAGCGCCTACCAGCGGTGGGCGCAGCAATTGCAGGCCCATGCGCAGACGCTGGACGACCAACTGCCGTATTGGCAGGCACAGACTGCGAGCGCCGACTTGCCGTGCGACAACCCTCAGGGTGGCCTGCAGAACCGTCTGGGCAGCAAGCTGGAAATCCGCCTCAGTGCCGATTACACACGCCAACTCCTGCAAGACGCCCCGGCGGCCTATCGCACCCAGGTCAACGACCTGTTGCTGACCGCACTGGCGCGCGTCATCAGCCGTTGGAGCGAGCAACCCGCCGCACTGATCCAACTGGAAGGGCATGGCCGCGAAGACCTGTTCGACACAGTCGACCTGAGCCGCACGGTTGGCTGGTTCACCAGCTTATTTCCCGTACGCCTGCAAGCCGACGGCGAACTGTCGAGTGCGATCAAGTCGGTGAAGGAGCAGCTGCGCGCCGTGCCGCACAAAGGAATCGGCTACGGCCTGTTGCGCTACCTTGGCGCGCCTGACGCCCGCGAGGCCTTGTCAGGCCTGGCCGCGCCGCGCATCACCTTCAACTACCTGGGCCAGTTCGACCGCCAGTTCAACGAATCGGCGCTGTTCGTTCCGGCGACCCAGGGCAGCGGCCAGGCCCAGGACCCTGAAGCGCCGTTGGCCAACTGGCTGACGGTGGAAGGGCAGGTGTACGGCGGTGAATTGGCCCTGCAGTGGGGCTTCAGCCGCGAGATGTTTGAGGTGTCGACCATTCAGCGCCTGGTGGATGACTACCAGCAGGAGCTGCTGGCGCTGATCGAACATTGCGTCGACCCGCAACAGGGCGGCCTGACCCCCGCCGACGTGCCGTTGACCCGCCTGACCCAGCCACAGTTGGACGATTTGGCCTTGCCATGCCGGGGCGTGCAGGACCTGTATCCGCTGTCGCCCATGCAACAAGGCATGCTGTTTCACAGCCTGTACCAGCAGGGGCAGGACGACATTTACGTCAGCCAATTACGCGCTGATATCCAGGGCCTGGATGTGCCACGTTTCCAACGTGCCTGGGCGCAGGTGCTGGCGCGGCATGACATGCTGCGCACCGGGTTTGTCTGGCAGGACGCGCAGACGCAGCCGTTGCAAGCGGTCTACCGCGATGCCGTGTTGCCGTTCGCCGAATACGACTGGCAGGCGCGCCCCGACCAGCAAGCGGCACTCGACGCATTGAGCGAGGCCACACGGGCACAAGGGTTTGTGCTGGAACGGGCGCCGCTGCTGAGCCTGAAACTGGTGCGTACCGGTGCCGAGCGTTTTCATCTGATCTATACCAACCACCACATCCTGCTGGACGGTTGGAGCCGTGCCCAGCTGTTTGGCGAAGTCTTGCAGCATTACGCCGGCCAGCCGTTGCCGGCGATCCAGGGGCATTACCGCGACTATATCGCCTGGTTGCAGGCGCAGGATGTGGCGGCCAGCGAGGTGTTCTGGAAAAGCCAATTGGCGGCGCTGCAAACACCGACGCGTCTGGCGCGTGGCGTATCGACCCATCCTTCGCCGAGCAAAGGCACGCTGCATCTGGCCCTCGATCAGGCGCAGACCGCGCAACTCAGGGCATTTGCCCTGGCGCACAAGGTCACCCTCAATACCGTGGTTCAAGCCGCCTGGCTACTATTGCTGCAACGTCAGACCGGCCAGGACACGGTCGCCTTCGGCGCCACCGTTTCCGGTCGGCCAGCGGGGTTGCAGGGCATCGAGCAGCAGGTCGGCTTGTTTATTAACACCTTGCCGATCATCGCCACGCCCAGCCCGCAGCTGTGGGTCGGCGAATGGTTGCAGCAGTTGCAAGAACTGAACCTGAGCCTGCGCGAGCACGAACACACACCGCTGTTCGATATCCAGCGCTGGGCCGACACGGGCGGTACGGCATTATTCGACACCCTCCTGGTCGTTGAAAACTACCCGGTCTCTGCGGCATTGGCACAGGGCGCGCCGGCCGGGCTGGCGTTCAGCAACGTGCAAAATATCGAGCAGACGCACTATCCATTAACCGTGCTGTTGGGTGCAGGTGCAGCGCTGGAATTCGAATTCAGCTTCGATACAGAACTGTTCGGCGAGGGCGAGATTCGCCAACTGGCCGAGTACTACCAGCACCTGCTGCACAGTTTGAGCGGTGCGGCCGAGCAACGCCTGGGCGATCTACCGACCCTGGCGGACGCTGTGCGCCAACACGTGGTCTACGACTGGAATGCCACTGCGCGCGATTACCCGTTGCACCGCAGCGTGCATCAGTTGATCGAAGAGCAGGCCGCGCGCACGCCGGATGCACCTGCGCTGGTCTTCGCGCAGCAGCGTTTGAATTATGCGCAGTTGAACCGCCGCGCCAATCGCCTGGCCCATCGCTTGATCGAAGCGGGGGTGGGCCCGGACGTGTTGGTGGGCCTGGCTGTGGAACGCTCTATCGACATGGTGGTGGGCTTGCTCGCCGTCCTCAAGGCCGGTGGCGCCTATGTGCCGCTGGACCCGGAATACCCGCGTGAGCGCCTGGCCTACATGCTCGACGACAGCGGCGTAAAGTTGCTGTTGACCCAGGCCCATCTGCTTGAGCAATTGCCGCTTCCGCCCGGTGTCGAGAGCCTGGTACTGAGTGACGCGGGGTTCGACGCTTACAGCGAAGCCAATCCAGACGTTGCACTGGATGGCGAAAACCTCGCCTATGTGATCTACACCTCAGGCTCCACCGGGCAACCCAAAGGCGCCGGTAATCGGCACTCGGCATTGGCCAACCGCTTGCAATGGATGCAGGAAGCCTATGCACTGGACGCCAGCGACAGCGTGTTGCAAAAGACCCCGTTCAGCTTTGACGTGTCGGTGTGGGAGTTTTTCTGGCCGTTGATGACCGGCGCGCGCCTGGTGGTCGCGGCGCCTGGCGATCACCGTGATCCGGCCAGGCTGATCCACCTGATCAATCAAGCGCAAGTCACCACGCTGCACTTTGTGCCGTCGATGTTGCAGGCGTTCCTGCAGGATCCGACGGTATCGAGCTGCCAGAGCCTGCAACGCCTCGTGTGCAGCGGCGAAGCGCTGCCGATTGATGCCCAGCAGCAAGTCTTCGCCAAGCTGCCCGAAGCCAGGCTCTTCAACCTGTACGGTCCGACCGAAGCGGCCATCGATGTGACCCACTGGACATGTGTCGATGAAGGCTGCGATGCGGTACCGATTGGACGCCCGATTGCCAACCTCGGTTGCTACATCCTTGACAGCAACTTCGCGCCCGTCCCGGTCGGTGTGCTGGGCGAGCTGTACCTGGGCGGTATTGGCCTGGCCCGTGGTTATCACCGTCGGCCGGCACTCACGGCCGAGCGCTTTATCGCGCACCCATTCGTCAAAGGCGAACGCCTGTACCGCACCGGCGACCTGGCACGCTACCGTGAAGACGGCGTGATCGAGTACGCCGGGCGTATCGACCATCAAGTCAAGCTGCGCGGCCAGCGCATCGAGCTGGGTGAAATCGAAGCGCGCCTGCTGGAACACGACTGGGTCCGCGAGACGGCGGTGTTGGCGGTAGGCGGCCAATCCTTGGTGGGCTATCTGGTGCTGCAAAACGCGGGTGATGATTGGCGCGATGTATTGAGCGCCCACCTGGCCCAGCACCTGCCGGACTACATGATACCGGCGCAGTGGATGCTGCTGGCACAGATGCCCCTGAGCCCGAATGGCAAGCTGGACCGCAAGGCGTTGCCTTCGGTCGACGTGCAAACCCGTGAATACGTGGCGCCGCACACCGAACTGGAACGCCGGGTCGCCGCCATTTGGGCCGAGGTATTGGGCGTGGAACAGGTCGGCCTGAATGACCATTTCTTTGAGCTGGGCGGACACTCCCTGTTAGCCACCCAAGCCATATCGCGCACTCGCCATGGTCTTGGCCTGGATGTCGGGTTGAAGGCACTGTTCGACCAGCCGGTCCTCGGTCGCTTCGTGGAGGCGTTGACTGACGCCAGGGTTGAAACCAGCCCGATAGCGCGGGCCGAGCGCAACCAGCCATTGGCGCTGTCCTACGCTCAGGAACGCCAGTGGTTCCTCTGGCAACTGGACCCGCACAGCGCGGCCTATCACGTGCCCAGCGCACTACGCCTCAAGGGGCAACTGGATCACATCACGTTGCAGCGCGCTTTCGACACCCTGGTCGCACGCCATGAAAGCCTGCGTACTCATTTGCAGCAGGATGCTGACCGTACGGTGCAAGTGGTCAGCCCTGAACTACGCATTGAAATCAGCTTGGCCGAAGCGAATGAGGCGAACCTGAAGGCGTTGGTAGAAGCCCGCATCACCCAGCCGTTCGACTTGCGCCAGGGCCCGCTGATGCGCGTCAGCCTGCTGCGCCTGGCCGCGGATGAGCATGTGCTGGTGCTGGTGCAGCACCACATCATTTCCGATGGCTGGTCGATGCAAGTGATGGTCGATGAATGGGTACAGCTCTACGCCGCCTATAGCCAGGGGCAGCCGCTGCAACTGCCGGCGCTGCCGATCCAGTACGCCGACTACGCCGCGTGGCAACGCCAGTGGATGGAAGCGGGGGAGACCGCGCGTCAACTTGACTATTGGCGTGAACTGCTCGGCGGCGAACAACCGGTGCTTGAGCTGCCATTCGATCACCAGCGGCCCGCGGTGCCGACTCATCGCGGGGCACGGCTGAACATGCCATTGCCTGCGGCGCTGCTCGACAGCCTCAAGGCCCTGGCCCAGCGCGAAGGCGTGACGTTGTTCATGCTGTTGCTGGCGTCCTACCAGGCGTTGTTGCATCGCTACAGCGGCCAGCAGGATATTCGCGTGGGTGTGCCGATCGCCAACCGTAACCGGGTCGAAACCGAGCGGCTGATCGGTTTCTTCGTCAATACCCAGGTGCTCAAGGCCGATATCGACGGGCAGACCACCGTTGCCCAGTTGCTCGCTCAGGTCAAGCAGCGTGCGCTGCAAGCCCAGGCTCATCAGGACTTGCCGTTCGAGCAATTGGTGGAAGCGCTGCAACCGGAGCGCAGCCTGAGCTTGAGCCCGTTGTTCCAGGTCGCGTTCAACCACCATGTCAGCCTGGCGGGCGGGCATCTGCGGCGCCTGGAACAGCTGCAGATCAGTCCGGTCAGCTGGGATGAGGCGGTTGCGCAGTTTGACTTGACCCTCGATATCGAAGAGTCCCAGGACGTATTGCGCGCCTCGCTGAGCTACGCCACTGACCTGTTCGACGCTGCCACCATTGAGCGCATGGCGCGGCATTGGCAGAACCTCTTGCAGGCGATGGTTG
>NZ_JAHZMS010000016.1:0-46936 GCF_019456785.1 Pseudomonas sp. LAP_36 | reverse complement strand
GATAAAACCAAGTCGCCTGGTTTGGGGCGGCTTCGCCACCCAGCGCGGGGCAAGCCCGCTCACTACAGTCTGTGTAGAGACCTATGCCCATCGCAGGCACGCCCACATTTTAATTTGCAAACCCATGCCAATGTGGGAGCTGGCTTGCCTGCGAAGGCGCCCTCAAGCACCCCACAGATTCACTTGCCTTAACCGCCAATCCCCCCGAAGCTACCCACCTTCAGGAGCCCCCGCATGAACCTCGAACACCTCACCGAACGCCTGCACCGCATTCGCGATACAAATAATTGGAAACAATTCCACAGCCCAAAAAACCTGGCCATGGCCGCCAGCGTAGAAATGGCCGAACTGGTGGAAATCTTCCAATGGCTGAGCGAAGACCAATCGCGCCAGCTCCCGGCTGAGAAACTCGCCCACGCTGGCCAGGAAGTCGGCGATATCGTGTTGTACCTGCTGTTGCTGTGCAGCGAACTGGGCCTGGACATGAACGAGGTGGTGCGCGCCAAATTGGCCGACAGCGAACGGCGGTTTGCCCATGAGTGATCGTCATTTCGACCAACTGGCCACGCGCTTTGCCGAAAAAATCTACGGCGGTGCCAAAGGCGCGATTCGCCTGGCGGTGCTCCAGGCGGACCTCACCGAAGCCCTGCCCAAACGCCCCTTGCGAGTCCTGGATATCGGCGCAGGCCTGGGCCACATGTCGCTGTGGCTGGCCGAGCAAGGTCATCAGGTTACCTTGGCGGAACCTGCTGAACCGATGCTCGACGGCGCCCGCCAACGTTTTGCCGACGCCGGGCAGACCGCGACCTTTATCCATGCGCCCTGGCAAGACCTGCTCGGCCAACTCACCGAACCCTACGACCTGGTGCTGTGCCACGCCGTGCTGGAATGGCTGGCCGAACCTCATGCGATCCTGCCGATGCTGCACCAGCTCACGGTGCCTGGCGGCTGGTTGTCGTTGGCGTTCTACAACCGCGATGCGCTGATTTACCGCAACCTGCTTAAAGGCCACTTCCGCAAAATGCGCAAGAACGACATGGCCGGCGAAAAGCAGAGTCTCACCCCGCAGCAGCCGCTCGATCCACGTGAGTTGGCGGCGCAACTCGAAGGCCTTTGGCAGGTCGAAAGCCAAAGTGGCGTTCGCGTATTCCATGACTATATGCCGGTGGAATTCCAGGCCCGCGCGGATTTGCAGGACCTTTTGGAGATGGAACTCGCTCACCGTCGTCACCCAAGCTTTGCCGGACTTGGGCGTTATTTGCACTGGGTTTGCCGTCCGGTTTAAACGGCCCAGTCTGCGGAGGTCGAAATGCGTCGTCTCTGTTTGATCCTGTTATCTCTCGGCTTGGGGGCGTGTTCGAGCCCCAACCCTTATGTCTCCGCTTCGGCGCCGATTCCACCGGCGCCGCCGCAGGCAGCCAATACCTTTGATGCCAGCGCCTATCCCGCGCCCGTGCGCGACTACGGCGCCTACCGCAACTGGGCGTGGCGCAATGGCCAGCTCCCGGCGGGCACGGCCTGGGCGGATTCGGCGCAAATTGCCGAAGCGGTCAGCGGCGCGCTTGACCAGCGCGGCCTGCGTCCCTTGCACGACAACCGCCCGGCAGACCTGCTGGTGAGCGCCGATGTGCGTCAGGAGAAGCGCCTCAAGCAAGTCCAGGATGACTATGGCTACGGTTACGGCGGCTACAACCGCTATGGCAATGGCTACGGCATGTACAACTCGGTGCCGATCGTACGCACCTATGAAGTCCAGGTCGTGGTGGTGCGCGTCAATCTATTCGATGCCCGCACGGGCCAGCCGGTGTGGAGTGCCAGCGCGGAAACCAGCAGCCAGGGCAGCCTCAGTGAACGGGGAGATGCCTTGCGCCAGGCGGTGCAAAAGGCAATGACGGCGTATCCTCCGAGTTAACAGCTATTCTCATCTTGAGCGCGGGTCGCTTTTTGGAGAAAAACCATGTTTTGTCGTATCGCTTTGCTCGCAGTTGTCATGTTGCTGGGCGGTTGCCAGACCAGCCAGGTCAACCACGATTTTGATGCCAGCCGGGACTTCGGCGCCTACCGCAGTTGGGCCTGGAAAGACCCGGCCCTGCAATATCGCCCGGATGACCCACGTATCAAGAGCGACCTCACCGAACAACGCATCCGTCAGGCAGTGGGCGAACAACTCGACCAACGCGGCCTGCGCCCCGCGGCACCGGGCAGCAAGGCCGACTTGAGTGTACAGGCCTACCTGATCGTCGAAGACCGCCAGCAACAAGTCACCACCAATTATGGTGGTGCATGGGGCGGCCCATGGAACGGCTATTGGGGCGCGCCGATGTACAACGAAACCCGCAACATCACCTACAAAGTCGCCACCCTCCAGATCGACCTGCTTGACGGCAAAGACGGCAAACTGGTCTGGCGCGGCAGCGACGAACAAATGATGGCCAGCTCGCCCAACCCGCAGGACCGCAACAACGCCATCCGCACCACGATCACCCGAATCCTCTCCAGCTACCCACCCCACTAAAACCCAGCACAGATTCAATGTGGGAAATCCAGTGTGGGAGCGGGCTTGCTCGCGAATGCAGTGTGTCAGTCACACATGTACCGATTGACCCACCGCATTCGCGAGCAAGCCCGCTCCCACATTGGAACTCGGTCAGCCAATAAGTCTCTGTCAATCATTCATCTGGCGACTGGCCAGCCCTTGTCTACACTCAAAACCAACTAAGGAGAGTAAGCGCTAAGGAGTGCCTGATGTCTCCCCGACTTGGTTCCCATCAGCGTGGTGCGATTGGCCTGATGGCTGCGGGCACCCTCGCAGTGGCCCTGGTGTTCATGCTGCTCGCGGTAGACAGCGGCCGCCTCCACCTGGAAAAGCGCAAATTGCAATCCATCGCCGACACCTCGGCCCTGGAAGCCGCCAGCCGTGGCGGCCTGTGCACGCCCACCACCACCGCCAACGACTACGCCAAGGAAAACGCCACGCGCAATGGCTTCACCGTGGTCGCCGGTGACAACAGCCGTGGCCTGGCCGTGACCTGCGGCACATTGACCACCAATGCCAGCAATATCCGTGTATTCACCGCAGACGCCACCAAAAACGATGCCGTGCGAGTGGTGGCCACGCGCAGCGTGATGACCAGCATTGCCGGCGGGATCTGGAGCATGTTCAGCGGCGGGCCAACATCCACGCAGATGATCCTGAGTGCCACTGCCGTGGCTGCGTATGCGCCGCCGGTGGCGCAGTTGACGATTCGCAGCGGCCTAGGAACGGTCGACGCCAGCAAATCTCCTCTATTGAACATGCTCATCGGCAATCTGTTGGGCGGCAACCTGTCCCTGACGGCTGCGGGCTGGAACGGCTTGCTGACGACGAACGTGAACCTACTCAGCTACTTGGATCAGCTGGCGATTCAATTGAATGTCAAGGCAGGTGACTACGATGCGTTGCTCAACACCGCTGCATCCGCCAGCCAGTTGATCGACGCCGCGGTAAAGGTGCTGCAAAAAAATGGCTCGGTGGCCACGGCGATCATTAACGACGTGATTTCAGTGAAAGCAATCGCGCCCAACACACAACTGTTGAAGGTCGGAGACCTGCTGAAGGTCGCTACTGGAACACCGGCCGCAGCCTTGAATACCAGCGTGCAGGTGTTTCAACTCCTACAGACCGTGGCGCAGCTTTCCAGTAGCAAGAGTGCGGTGAGTGCTGCAACTCAGTTGAATATTCCCTTGATAGGAAACGTTTCGGTCCAAACCAAAGTGATCGTACCTCCCCAGCTGTCGGCTATTGGTAACCCTGCAAAGGCCAAAGCGGGCTTGTTGAAGACCCCTCCGACAGATCAGATTTTTGTGCGTACGGCGCAAGTCCGCACGTTGGTGTCTATTCAACTTCCTGTGCTCAACGGACTGAGTCAGTTGACGTCTGCGGTTTCAGCGTTGACGACCCCGGTAACAGGAGTGGTCAATAACCTGTTGCACCTGAATCTTGTGGGCATGCTGGATCCGCTTCTGTGTCTAGTGTTGAAACCGTGTGACCGTACGGATGTGCAATTGCTTAGCGGCCTGGATATCAACATCGAAATGGCCAGTGCAAATGCCTATGTCACTGACTTTAGTTGCGCGAGCAATGCAACGAAGTCACTGACCGTTCAGGCGAGTACAGCGCTGGCGGACGTGTCAGTCGGAAAAGTTGACCCGGTGCAGGCATTCTCCTCGGCAGCGGCTGCCACTGTTCAGCCCGTCGCTCTAGTGGATATTGGTGTACAGACGTGCGCAGGGATTTTTGGATGTGCCCCACGTAAAGCCGGTTTGGGGGGCAGTTTATTGCTATCGGTTGTACACGCGACGGTTGGAGGCAGTACTCAGAAGCTTACGTTTTCACCGGTCAATGAAATGAACCTGACACCCACCTATCAACCCGTTGTTCCTGCTTCAGATGTAGTTAAAAGCTTGGTCAATACGCTGGGCGGGATTCAGGTGATATACGTTCCCCCTCCTGGGAATCCAACGAGCGGCCCATTGTCTAGTGTCTCGGGTTTGCTCGCGACCATCACCAACACATTGATCACTGCTGTCAAAGACGTCTTGTCGCCGGTGCTGGACCCGATCGTGAACGGGTTGCTCAGTGCACTAGGCATCACTGCTGGCAACGCCGAAGTCGGCGCCAACCTCAGTTGCCATATGGGCCGCGCCTACCTGGTGATCTAACTGATCGGCAATTCCACACAAAACCGCGCACCGTGCTCCCCATTGGCAACGCTCAACCGTCCGCCCATGTTTTCCACAATCCCGTAGCTCACCGACAACCCCAACCCCGTGCCCACGCCAATCGGCTTGGTGGTAAAGAACGGCTCGAAAATCCGCTCCAGCAACCGAAGGTCAATGCCACCAGCGTTGTCTTCCACCCAGATCCGCACATGCCGACTGTCGTGCTCGCAATGCACTGCGATCCAGGGGCGGAACGCCGGGTCCTTTTCCTGTTTGCTCAACAGCGCATCGCGGGCATTGACCACCAGGTTGATCAGCACCTGCTCAAGCTGGTCGACGTAACCTTTGACCTGCATCGCAGCGTCCGCTGGCGTGACGCGCACCTCCACACCTTTGCCGCGCAAGCCTTCACCGAGCAGTGACAGCGTGCCTTCCACCGCCTGTGACGGGTCGAAGGGCTGTTGTTCGATTTCCGAGCGGCGGCCAAACACGCGCATATGGTCCACCACCCGCGCCGCGCGCTGCACCTGCGTGTCGATGCGCTGGAGCTTGTCAGTGAGGTAGTCGACTTGCGCATCGCCAGTGCTCAGGCGCTTGAGCACATTAACGATCGCCATGCGCATCACGTTCAGCGGCTGGTTGATCTCATGGGCCAGGCCCGTGGCCATTTCGCCAAGGGTGGCCATCTTTGCGCTCTGGGTCAGTTGCTGCTGGGAGCGGCGCACTTCGGTGTTGTCGCGGCCCACCGCTTGCACTTCCACCAGCGTGCCCTGTTCATCGAACACACCACGGTCTGACCATACCCACCAGGCGTGTTCGCGGCCGGGCAATTCCAGGCTGATTTCGGCGGTGCTGACCGGAAATTCCGCGCTTAATTGGCCGATACGTTGCACAAAGGCCTGGCGCTGTTCTTCCGACAGCCAGTGCCCCAGGTTCTGCCCCGGCAGCTGTGCGGGCAAGCATTCCAGGTAATTGGCCAGCGGCGTGTTGCCAAAGGTCAGGGTCAGGTCCGGGCGGTAGCGACAGATCATTGCCGGGGAGTCTTCAACGAGGATGCGATAGCGCTCTTCGCTTTGTTTGATCTGCTCGGCAGCCTGGGTTGTCTCGGTGACGTCCAGCCACAGCCCGACGGCTTCCAGCGGCAATCCTAGGTCATCGCGCAGTAATTTGGCTTCATCGAGCAGCCAATGGTATTGGCCTTGTTTGTCGCGCAGGCGGTAGCGGCTGCGCACGGCGCCTTCGCGCAACAGTTGGCGGGTGCGTTCGAAGTACAGGTCGCGGTCTTCGGGGTGAATCAGCGACGCCAGGCTGTCGTGGTTACACTCGGCCAACGTCCAGCCCAGCAGCGGCAGCAGGCTATCGCTGAAGAACGCCGGGTGAAGGGCACCGCTGACATAGCGCTGCACATAGATGACTGCCGGTGAACTGGCGATGAGGTTGTCCAGGCGCGCATGGGCGGCGGCGGCTTGCAGTTGTTGGTTCTTGATGTCGCTGATGTCGAGCATGAAACCGACCCAGCGGCGGTCATCGCCCATGCCCAGCACCTGGCCCTGTACGCGGTACCAGAGGGGGTTGTGCTCGGCGTCGGTGCGTTGCAGGCGTACGCTGGTCAGCAGTGGTTTGCCCAGTGCCTGCAGATCGTGCAGGCGGCTGTTGAGTTCCTGGCGGTCGGCGGGGTGGATCAGCTCCAGCCACAGGCCCAGCGGTTGGTGGGTGGGGCCGTCCTCCGGGCTGAGGCTGTGCAGCAACTGCGGGGCGAGCTGGATTTCCTGGGTAGCCGGCAGCAGCTCCCACCAGCCGGTGCCGAGCAGGCCTTGCAGGGCTTCCATGCGGTCGAGCTGTTGATGATAGCGTTGCTCGCGCAAGCGGCTCAGCAAGGGGGCGGCGAGGGCGGCGGTGAGGTTCAGCCAGTCCTGTTCGCGGGCGTGTTGCTGGCCGTTGTAGAGGCCGCAGAGTAACCACGCGGCGACGCCCTGGCTGTCACGGTAGGGCACCAGGAATCCATCGGCATTGCCGAAAATGCTCTGCAGGCGTGGGTTGTCGCTACGCTGCTGGGCCAGGCTCAGCGGCGTGTTGCCACTCACACTGTCGAGGCTGGTGCCCAGGTGTTGGCCGGTCCGCCACAAGGCGGGGGCATCGTGGGCGGCGTAGTGGCTGTAGATCCGCCAGTGCTGGTCTTCTTCATCGAGCAACGCCAGCGCGAGGCAGGGAATTCGCCAGCGCTGCGCCACGCTCCGGAGGTGCTCGTTGAACACCTCGGGCAGACGGGCCAGGCTGCACACCCGCAAGTGGCTGCTTATCTGGCAGGCCAGTTGATGATTCTGCTCACGGTGTTGGGCCAGTTGCGAGCCAGCCAGCAAGTCGCCGACGTCCAGCAGGCGCAGGCTCCAGCCGTCACCCTCGGCTTCGATCCAGCCGCGAGTGTGCAGGACCTGGCCGGTAGCACCCTGGAAGTCCAGGTCCAGGTTCTGGTGCTGCCAGTCTTCCGGACGGCCTTCAATGCTCAACGCGCTGGTGGCGCACAACAGGTCACGCAACAGTGGTCGGGTTTCGCCCACCTCATGCGACGCGAGCTGCGGCCGCAGAGTGCCGCTGATGCTCAATACGTGGCCCTGGGGATCCAGTTGCAGATGCAACCCTGGCGTGGGTACGGCGGGTGTGTCGAGGGGCGTGGCGCTGGTGCGGCCGAGCAGGCGCCCGAAGAGGTTATCCCCCGAGGTCAAAACTGCAGACTCGACATGGCCGTCAGGTTGGCCGGCAGATTTGGCACGGGGCCTATGCCCGGCACTACCAATGTCGGAAACACTGAATAGAGACGGCTGGTGGGGTATTTAATCGTCACAGTCAGCGTGGTGCCGTTGTAGGCGGCGGTGATTAAATCGTCGGTAAATTGGAAGCTGGGTGGAATCCAGTTCAACTGCTGGATCGCCGTGGTTTTGGCGCGATCAGTCACCTGCGTGCCATAAGCGGTGCCCGCGGCTACCGGGTCCACCGCCATGGCCTGGCGTACGGCCTCCGCTGCCGCCTGGTTGAACGACTGCATTAACAGCATTGGCAGGCTATAGCTGATCAATCCATAGAACACCGCAAAAAAGATCCCGAAGACCAGCGCGAACTCAATCGCCGCCGCACCTTTTTGCTTTCTAGGGAGGCTTGTTTTCATGACTGCGTCTACCCTGACGGCTACTACTTGATATCAGCATAGAATCATTCGGCAAAAAGGGATGTTTTTTACGTGATCCATGGCGTGGTGATACTGCTCTGGTTGGGGCTCTGTGCATGGCAGGACATGCATCAACGGCAAATCGCCAACGGCTTGACCCTGGGGGCGGCGCTGCTGGCGCTGTTCTACCTGTTATGGACGGGCACCACCTGGCTCGGAGCGCCCGCCGGCGAAGGTGGCTGGGCCTTTGCCGTGGCACTGCTGCTGACCTTGCCCGGCTATGCGCTGGGCCGCTTTGGCGCGGGTGATGTGAAGCTGCTGGCCGCCCTGGCGCTGGCCAGTACGCTGGACTATTTATTGTGGTCTTTGATCGGCGCAGCGCTGTTCCAAAGTGGCTGGGTGCTTGTCCGTCAAAGGCTTAGCGCGCCTCTTCCAGGCGCGGTTACGGGAGCGTCAACAAAACAGCCTTTTGCGCCCTTTGTATTGACTGGGTTTGGACTATATTGGTTTTGGATCCATTAGGCTGACGAGGTCTCTATCGCGGTGTACAGAGTCGGAAAGTAGGTCTACGTTTATTAACTGGATGTATAGGATTTTTTGTCAAAAGGGATCGATCAATCTTTTGGCTTTCCAGGCATGGAGTGGCGCGTGAACAAGCTTACCTCAGCGGTGAAAGTGCTCGTGGTCGACGATCAGCCGATGATCGTGGAAGAGCTCTGCGAATTTCTTGAAGGCAGTGGTTACCGCTGCGTCCCTTGTGAATCCAGTCGGCATGCGTTGCAACGCTTCGGCGAGGATGCCGACATCGGCTTGGTCCTGTGCGACCTGCATATGCCGGACATGGATGGCATCGAGCTGGTGCAGGCCATGCAGAAGGTGGCGGGCAAGCAGCGGGCGTTCGAAGCGATCATGCTGACCGGACGTGCCGACAAGCAGGACGTGATCAAGGCCCTGCGCGCAGGAATCTCGGATTACTACCAGAAGCCGATCAACCTCGATGAGTTGCTCGAAGGCCTGCAACGCCAGGAAGCGGCGTTGGAAGAACGGCAAAAAGAGCTGCAACTGGGGCACTTGAACCAGAAGCTGCAATACCTCTCCGAATCCATCAATGACCTGTACCAGGACCTCGATAAAGTGCGCCGCAGCCCAAGCCCCGGCTTGGTGGACGATGGCGAGCCGGTCGCCGAAGAGGCTGGACCAGTGGAGATTCCGACCATCTTCAACCAGCTGTCACCGCGCCAGCTCGATGTGGCTCGTCTGGTGGGCAAGGGCCAGACCAACTACCAGATTGCCTGTGAGCTGGGGATCACCGAGAACACCGTCAAGCTGTACGTGTCTCAGGTGCTGCGCCTCACCCACATGCACAACCGCACCCAGCTGGCGTTGGCCTTGTCACCGAATAACTCGGCGATGCGCCAACGGGTCACCGCCCACTAGGGTGTCACTGGCTCTTCCCGCCTTGGGAAGACCCTCCCGACTCCGATTCAAAGAACTCCGGAATCGGATGCTTATTGCTGTCCAGCCAGCGCTGAAAGGCTTGCTCCCGTTCTGCGGGAGTGGTCCTTTGCGGTGTCGCCGAAGCGGCCCGACCATTGACCTGCAAGGCCAGCCAGTTTTCCGTCTCCGCTTGTTGCGGGGACGACGGGCCAGGTTCGAAAGCCAGTGCGCTCAGCGGCAGCAGCGCCAGGCCAATAAGGTAATGTGCTTTCATCAATCACTCCTTACTTGAGGGTCACCGGCAGGGCATCGCTCACCGCCGCTACTTTGCGCGTCGCCGCGCGGGAGCCCTTGAGTTTTTCCGCGCGTGCCTGGGCAACGGTGACTTGCTCGGGGTTCAGGCCCAACTGGCTGACCACTTTCGCCGCTTGCCCCCAGTCGTCCTGATAGATCAACAGCGTCACCAGGTTGACGGCGGCCAAAGGATCGCCCTGCTTGAGCTCGATGGCGGTCATGAATTCAAAGCGAGCGTCTTCCAGGCGCAACTGGTTGAGGTACACCACGCCCAAGTCATTGCGGATCTTTTCGTCCGTGGGCGCCAGCCGCGCCGCTCGTTGCATATGGGCCATCGCTTGGTCGTTGTCGCCCTTGGCCGCGGCCAATTGCCCCAGGCCGTGTTCGCCTTCAGCGGTCATGCAGGTGCCGAGCAGGCTGCGGTACAACGGCTCGGCCTCGCTGCGCCCCAGCAAGCGGTAATTGCGGGCCTTGCGCTGGCGCACCTGGGGCAAGGACTCGGGCTGGCTTTGCAGGTTGGCGAGGCTGGCGTGCAGCTTGCCTTCGTTGGCCAGGTCGTCCGACAGGTTGAGCGCCAATTCCTGGTCTGAACTCGGCTTGGCGCAACTGCCGGATGAGGTCATCGCGGCCCAGGGTGATTGGCCGTTGGTGGCGCAGCCGCCGAGCATCAGCAGGGCCACGCCGGCAATCAGTACTTTCATCAACGTCTCCTCAAAAGTGATTCAAAGCGCTGGCGATGCCGATAAACGCCGGGCCACCGAGCACGATCAGCAACGCGGGGAACAGAAACACCATCATCACCACTGACATTTTTGCCGACATCTTCGAGATGTACTCCTGCAGGCGAGTCAGGCGTCGGTCGTCGAGCAACTGCTTGAGCGCCAGCAAGGACTTCATCGCGCCGCCACCCTGATGGATCAATTGCTGCAGGATGATGCAGGTGTCGGTGAACTCATCCACTTCCAGCAAGCGCGCGGTCTTGCCCAGTTCTTCGCTCAGCTCCAGGCCGGAATCGACACGCGCCAGGATCAGCCGCAATTCATGGGTAAGCGCGGGTAGCAGGCGTTCGGCTTCGTTGCCCAGCACCCGCAGCGACTGCTCGACCGCCATGCCCGACTCGAACAAGATGCGCAGCAGCGGAATGAACGTTGAGATTTCTTTGGCGATGGCCTGCTGGCGATGTTTGGCCGCCGCAGCCAACACGCGTTTTGGGAGCAGGTAGCCGATGCCCAGCGCAAACATCGGGGCAATCCATGCAGGTTCTGCGTGAGGAAACAGCAGTTGCTGGCCGATGAGCGTCAGACCCAGCAGCACGATAGGCAAACCAATCTGGAAGGCAGCAAACAGCGAGCGCTGGCTAGCCTTGCGCCAGCCGACCCGGTTGAGCAGGATCTGCGTCTCGTTGTCCAGGCTGACCGAGCGCTGCGCCAGGGTGCTCGCGCCCAATTGACGTATGAGCGTGCCGATCCTTGCATCGCCGCTCATCCGCCCCTGCAAGCGTTCAGCCACCCGGCGTCTGCGACGTCGATTCTCGAGCACTTGGCCGCCCACCAATACCGCGGCGGCGAGCAACAACAAGGCGCAGGCCAAAAGTGCCATCTCAGACACTCCTCAGCATGCGCCACATGATAAAGGTGCCGCCGAGGTCCATTGCCAGCGCGGTGAACAGCATCATGCGCCCCGTGCCGTCGTTCCACATGGTCATCAAATAGCCGGGGTTGACCACCATGAAGTAACCCACGATCAACACGGGCAGGCCGCCCAGCACATAGGCCGTCATGCGCGTTTCGCCGGTCATGGCTTTGAGTTGACGGGCGCCTTGTTCCCGCTCGCGAATCATGTTGATCAGGTTTTCCAGCAATTCGCTGGCATTGCCGCCATAGCGATGGTTGACCTTCAAGCCAAGGGCAAACAGGCGGAATTCGTCCTGTTCGTAAAACTCGGCGAAGTCGCTGACCGAATCCGGCAGACTGATCCCCATGCGCACATTGCGTTGCACGCGGCCCATGGCGTCCTTCAGTGGGTTTTCAACGCTCTCGACCCCGCCCAGTACGGCGTCTGCCAGGGTTCTGCCGGATTTGAGGCTGCGTACGCTATGGTCCAACAACTGTGGCAATTGCTCGACCATGCGCTGCACGCGCTGTTGATAACGCCAGCTGATAAATATGCGCAATGCCAGGGGCGGCCCCACGATCATGGCGATCAGGCCCAGCCCGTCGGCGAGCAACCAGCCCAGCAGTGCGCCGATGACCCAGGCGCTCAGCCACAGGCCCAAACGGTCCGTGGGTTTGCCCAGCCCCGCGCGCAGGAACATGCGTTCAAGGCCGGTCCATCTGGTACTCGGTTCCTGGGCCTCGGGCTGGCCATCGCCGAGGCGTTCCAACACGCGGTCCGTCTGTGCCTTGCGCAGGGCATGTTGAAGCTGCCAGAACGACAAGCCGATCAGCAGCAGGCAGACAAGCAGCAACACCGGTCCAGTCATCACGCGCTCCCTAGGGTGGCAAGGCCGATTCGCGGCGCAGTTTGTCGCCGGCCGGGTTGAGGGCTTCGCGCAAGAAACCAACGCCGGTGCGCCGGTCCAGGCGGAACAGGGTGTTGGTGACATACACGTCATCGCGCACGCCGACCACCTCCACCACCTCGCTCACGCAGCGACGGCCATCGGGCATACGCGTCAGTTGGATAATCACGTCCAGTGCGGCGCAGATCATCTGGCGCAAGGTTTTTTCCGCGATCACGCGACCGGTCAGGCCCACCAGGGTTTCCAGGCGCAGCAACGCATCCTGGGCATTGTTGGCGTGCACCGTGCTCATGGAGCCGTCGTGACCGGTGTTCATCGCAGTCATCACGTCGAGCACTTCCACACCACGGATTTCCCCGAGGATGATGCGGTCCGGGCGCATCCGCAAAGCGTTGCGGATCAGGTCGCTGGACCTGACCTCACCGTGTCCCTCAGCGTTGGGCGGACGGGTTTCCAGGCGGACCACGTGCGGGTGGCCCAGTTGCAGCTCGGCGACGTCTTCGATCGTTACCAAGCGCTCGTGGGGGTTGATCAACTGACTGAGGATATTCAGCAAGGTGGTCTTGCCGGTACCCGTACCGCCGCTGATCAGGATGTTGCAGCGTCTGCCCACGGCCTCCTGGAAGAACTCGAAAATGCTCTGGTCGATAGTCTGCATGGCCACCAGATCGCTGCTCTTGAGCATGTCTTTGCGAAACTTTCGAATCGACAGGCACGGGCCGTCCAGGGCAATCGGCGGGATGATCGCGTTCACCCGGCTGCCGTCGGGCAAGCGTGCATCCACCATCGGCGAGGACTCATCCAGGCGTCGGCCCAGCGGCGCGAGGATACGTTGCATCACGCGTTCCACGTGGTGGTCGTCGATGAAGCGCAAGTCACTCTGGTGCAGCAGGCCATCACGTTCGATAAACACCCGGTGCGGCCCGTTGACCAGGATTTCGGTGACCGACGGGTCGCGCAACAGCACTTCCAGCGGGCCGAAACCGGTGAGTTCGTCGACGATCTCTTCGGCCAGGCGCTCCATCTCATAGCGCGAAATCGCCAGGCGCATGCGCGTGATGTATTCCGACACCTTGTCGATGACAAATTGCGCCAGCGACTGGCGCGTGCCTTCGAGCAGGTTTTTGCCCGACTCCTCGATGGCGTCGATGATGTAGCGATGCAGCACCAGTTTCAGCCCATCGTGATCGCTGTTGCCGCTGACGCTGCGGGCCGGGCCGCCAAACAGTTTTTCGCCGCTCATCGTCCCGCCCCCAGGATGCGTTCAAACCAGCGCATTGAGGGCTTAGCAAGGCCCTCGGAGCGTTTTGCCAGGCGCTCGCCCAAGGTGCGTACGGCTTGGGTCAGGGGTTCACGTGGGGCCAGGGCGAACAGGGTCTGGCCTTGGTTTTTCACGTTCAGGCGCAGCTCAGCGCTCAGGGGCAGCACGGCGACGCACTCAAGGCCGAAGCTTTTTTCCAGGGCGTCGGTGTCCGGCGCACAGGCCTTGATGTACCGGTCGATCACCAGCCTGGCGTGATCAAGCTTCATGCCTTTTTCGCGCCAGCGGCTGAGCACCGCGAGGTTGCGGCGACAGTCCAGTACGTTTTGGTCGGTGCACCACAGCAGCTTGTCGCAATGGCTGACAAAGGTGCGCAGCGCTTCACTGTCTGGCTGGCCGGTGATGTTCACGACGATGTGCTGGAAGTGTTGGCGCAGTGCGCTGAGCAACATGTACAGCTCGGCGGCGCTGGTCAGTTTGAGTGGCTCGTCACCGGTGGCGTACGCCAGGATGCGCAGGCCATCCAGGGCGGTGGTAAAGGCACTGTTGATCAACGTGGTATCAAGGCGGCGTAAATGCCGCAACGCATCACCGAAATTGAACGTGCTCTCCAGGCCCAGCAAGGCCAGGCTGTCGCTGCGGGGCAGGCCCAGGTCGAGCAGTAAGGTCTGCTGCCCGCTTTTCTGCACGACCATGGCCAGGTGGGTTGCCAGCATTGCGCCGTCAGCGTTGCTCTGAGTGCCAAACAGTACGGTCAGGCCCCCCAACTGTGCATTGTGGGCGACGGTTGGCAGGCGCTTGCTCAGGCGTCGCACCAGCCCCGCCACTTCGCTGGAACGCGAGCCGTAGGCTACAAAGTCGCGGGCACCGGCGCGCATGGCGTTGAGTACCAGTTGGTTATCCATGCCATCGCCGAGGGCGACCACGGCGAGCATCGGCTTGGCTTCCAGGGCACCTTCGATGAGCGCGCTCTGGGCCACGACGTTTTCCCGGTCGAGGCCGACGAACACCAGGTTGGCGAACGTCACGTCCACCAGCGCCAGCAGTTCGTCCAGGCTGCCGGTGCCGGCGCTGACGACTTGGCCAAGGGGCGCGAGGGCACCCTGCAGCCACTCCAGGTCGGTGGTGTTGCGCGTGATGGCGAGGAAGGTCTGGCTCAGGCTATCGCTCATTGGGAAAGTCCACTGCGACGGTCGAAATTACCGTTTTCCAGGAAGAACATCCGGTACCAGTTCGGGTCGTAGCTGCGCAGTTTTTCACCAGGCAGCGACGGCAGTTGGGCGTTGGCGGCCAACGGCTGCACCAGGTGCGGCGTGACGATCATCAGCAGTTCTTTTTCTTCGCGGCTGATGTTGGAGTCGCGGAAAAATGCCCCGAGGACCGGGATATCGCCCAGCCCGGGAAACTTGCTGATGGTGGAGCGGTTATTGGTACTGATCAGGCCACTGATCACGAAACTTTCGCCATCGGCCAGGGACACGCTGGTGTCGGTGCGGCGCACGGTCAGGGCCGGCACCTGGATGCCTTGGATCTGCACCGCGTTGCTGTAGTCCAGCTCACTGACTTCCGGCGCCACCTTGAGGGTGATGCGGTTGCGGTCAATCACGGTGGGGGTCAGGGTCAGGCGAATGCCGAACTCCTTGTACTCGATGGAGATGGTGTCGCTGCCGGCGCTGGGCACCGGGATCGGTACCTCGCCACCGGCCAGGAAGGACGCGCTCTGACCGCTCATGGCCACCAGGCTTGGGCGTGCCAGGGTGTAGGCGAAACCGCTGCGTTCCAGCGCGTTGATCATGGCTTTGACCCGGCCCCCGCCAAACCCGATGTTGAAACTCTCAGTGCTCACCGGCAGCTTGAAGACGCTCTCCGCGGGGGACAGGAGATTGGGGCTGCCAAGGAAGAAGTTTGTGCCAATGCCCAAAAACTTCGTGCTGGCTTCCTTGAGCTTGGTGCGGCTGACTTCCACAAAGCGGATATCGGTCTGCACCTGGCTGGGCAGCAGTGGGTCTTGCGATGGCGACAATGACAGGCTGGTCAGCGCCGAGGTGGCTTTGCCCTTGACGAACACCATGCTCTGGCGCGGCACGCTGGCACAGGCGGTCCACACCATCAGGCTGGTGGCGCCGCTGGTGACGCCGGTCAGCAGGAAGTGACGGTCGCCATTGACGCGCACATCGGCAATTTTCGGGTCGCCGATTGCCAGGCGCGTGATCGCCACTGGCGATTGCAGCTCTTGTTGCAGGCCTTCTCCCACTTCGACCACGGCCGGCAGTTGACCCAGGGCGCTGCAGTTGCCCGGCGCCGCCAAGGCCATGCCGACCGGCAGGCACGACAGCATCAAAGCCCAAGCCATTTGCGTGAACATGGGTGCGTAGCGATGGCTCATTCAAGGCATCCTTGCTCGATCACGGAGTTTGTGGCGCCGCTTGGGCACCGCGAATCACTTCAATGCCACGGCGCACGCCAGGCCCGCCACCGGCCGGCGCGATTCGTTTTGGCGGGCCGGTCAGGGCTAATTGGGTGAATTGGTAAAGGTCGCGGTTGGCGCTGTCGAGTTTCTCCGGCGCGTCGTTTTCGCCGGCCCAGTAGCGGCTGAGCAGTTGCTCCTCGGCGCTGCGTACGGCCAGGCGCAAGGTGCCGGCTTGCGCCGCGAGCATCAGGCGGCTTAATAAAGGCTCTGGCACGGCCAGCACCACGGTGCGTGCGGCGGCGCGGCGTTGGGCGGCTTGGACGCGCTCTTCGGCCGTGGCCGGCGGTGGCAGTGCGGGCTGGCCATCGTTGGCCAAACCCAACTGATCGCCGACGCTGAGCAGGCGCATCGCCGGAAGGGCAACCTGGGCCGATTGCTCGCTGTTGCTGGCATCCTGGCGCAGGAACAGCAACACATCCACGTAATCCCCGGGGGTCAACTGGCCGCCCGCGCCGATCACCTCATCCACGGCGACGGCCAGCGCGCGTTCATTGGGACGAATCATGCGCGCCAGCGGGCCACCGCCGCTGAAGCTGTCCTCGGTGAGCCAGGTGCCTGCACCCAGGGCGCGCAGCGGCATGCGGCCGAGGGCCTGGTCGAGTTGGGTCAGGCTGCCGGCAGGCACGGTGCGCAGTTTTTCCACCGCGAGGTCGGCGGCGGTCAGGGGAATAAAGGCGGGCACGTCATGCACCAGGACCACTACCGGTTGGCGGGTTTGGTCTTCAGCGGTGGTGACGGTGTTTTCCACGGAAACGACAGGTGCGGCGGGGGCTGCGACTGGTTCCGGTGCGCGGCTCAAAACAAGCCCCCAGTACCCGGCGATCAATGCCCCGATCAGCAACAAGCCGGCCAGGACCATGCTGATGCGACTGTTCATGACGGCTCTCCCTTTCCCCGTTGCACTACACACCCGTCTAATCCAAACGAGTTAATCCGCAACCTGGCTGTGATGAACATCTAACGATTTGGCTATTTGAAGGTAGCTCAGCTAGGACAAAAAGCCATTAACCCAGGTAAAAATTATCGGACCTTTAAACCTCGCCTTTTAAACCCTACGTTTATGGCGCCAACGTTGCGACTAATACTTTGTGATTAATCCGTTCTTACAGTTGTGAGTCTGAGGTTTGTTGACAATGCTTTAGTGGCACGCCGTGATCATCTGGTGATAGAGCCCTTCCGGCTTTCAGTGGCGTTTTAGGGAGAAGTATTATGTTCCTTGACATGATGTTGAAACTTTATGTCCAGACGCAGTTGTTTTTTCAACGCAAAGACGGCGCGTCGGGTATTGAATACGCGATTATCGTGGCCATGGTTGCACTGGTGATCGTCGGTGCAGGTACAGGCCTTGGAACTAAGATCAAGTCCATCTTTGATAGCGTCGCTACTAAAATGACGACTTGATAGTCTGCTGATAACTGTGAGAAACACTCATTAACGTTCTTTCTGTCCAGGTACAGCCATGAGCGCCTCTTTTTCTTCCCGCCAACAAATTCTTTTGGTGGATGATGAAGAGGACGCCCTCATCGAACTCGCCGAGTCCCTCGAAAACGAGGGGTTTGTCTGTTTTACCGCCAACTCCGTCACCTTCGCCCTGCAAGAATTGACACTCCATCCCGACATCGCCCTGGTCATCACCGACCTGCGTATGCCCGAGGAAAGTGGCATTTCCTTGATCAAGCGCCTGCGCGAACACACCTCACGTTCTCATCTGCCCGTGATTGTGATGTCGGGCCATGCCGAAATGGATGATGTGAGCGACATGCTGCGTTTGCAGGTGTTGGACCTGTTCCGCAAGCCGATCTACCTGGTGCGGCTGATCGACACGTTGAACAACCTGTTTCCCGTTCCCAACGCTAAATCGTAGTGAGCGGGCTTGCCCCGCGCTGGGCTGCGCAGCAGCCCCATTGGCGGCGCTGAGTTTCCCCAGTTGGAACGGAGGCGGCTGAATAGTGGGCTGCTGCGCAGCCCAGCGCGGGGCAAGCCCGCTCACTACAGTCAGAGCTGATAACTGAAGCTTAACGAGTAGCGCGGGCGTCGATCGAAGCTGTCCAGCGCTACGTCGGACATCGGCTTGGCGACTTCCAGCGCGATGTTGTAGTACTTGGCGTCGCCAAAGCGCAGCCCCACCGCTGCCGATGACATGTCGTTACCCTTGACCGGCAGGTCGTTGAACCAGGTCTTGGCGCGGTCGAACACCACGTAGGGTTGCAGGATCCTCACCCAGTCGCCGGCGCGGTTGTAGCTGTAGTTGACCTCGTACGCCACGCCCCAGCCTTTGTCGCCCGTGCCCTGGTCGTCGGGGTAGCCGCGCCCGAAGCTTTGCCCGCCGAAGGTGGCGCGTTCGCTGTCGGGCAGGTTGTCGTTACTCCAGTAGAGCGCGCCGGACAGTACGCCTTGCCAGTTGTCGAGCAGCTTGTTGCTTTGCACGCCGGACAGGCGCAGGCGGAAGAAGTCGAGGTCGGGTTTAAGACCGCCGAAGTCCGTGTGAGTCGTGGCGCCCATGCCATTGATGCCTTGGTACACACCGCCGCTGATGATGCGCAGCGACGTGGTGTCTGCCTTGCGCCAGTCTCCTTCGAAGGCCAGGGCGCGCAGGTCGGTTTGCAGTTCAAAGCGCTGGGGGAAGCCGTCCAGTGTGTAACGGGTGGTCTGGTCGACGGCATAGAGGCGCGTACCGAGGCTCAACGACTCCGTGGGCGAGGCGATAAAGGGGTGGCTGAGGCCGATTGAGTAACGGTCGATTTCCTGGTGCGGCTTGAGCTCGAAGCCATCACCCAGTTGCAGGCGGGTGCTGGGGGCGGCGCGGTAGCGTTCGCCCGAGAGCACCACCTGGGTGCCCTCGGCATTGATGAATTGGCTGTAGCTGGCGCGGTAGTAATGTTCTTTGTCTTCGCCAGGTGGAAACAGGCCGCTGAGGCTCAGTTGTTCGCCCATGGACGTCCATGAGTTGCTGGTGCCGGTCAGCAGCGCCTGGGTTCCGCCGCGGCTGGCCTCGTTGAGGCTCATGCTGGTGGTGAAGGGCTTGCGGCTGGCGGTGATCTGCATGTGAGTGCCGCCGTCTGTCGTGCTTGGCGGAGGCACTTGCGCCTGCAAGGTCACGCCTGGGATGGCGCTCATCAGGGTGGTGTAGCGCTCGAAGGTCTTGCGCGTGAGTGGGCGCTCGGCCGTGAGTTTTCCCGCCAGTTTGTCGACGTAGGACGAGACGGCGCCGATGTCGCCTTGCAGCTGGTAATCGCGGATGTAGCCTTCGACCAGCACCACCTGCACCAGGCCGCCTTCGAAGCGTTGTTCCGGCAGGAAGGCGTAGGACAGCAGGTAGCCGTCTTCCTGGTAGCGCCGGGTGATGTTGCGGGTGGCTTCGATCAATTGCGCCAGGTTGGTTTCATGGCCAATCAGCGGCTCGAATACCTGGGCGATGTCCTTGAGTGGGTAAACCGTTCCGCCGTCGATCTGCAGTTTTCGAATGGTCACTTTGGTGTCCATCAGCAACGGCTGCCCGGCGGTGGGGGCTGGCACCGGCACCTGGGTGGGCGTCGCGGCCGGTCGGTAGGCATCGGCGGGCAGGTTGGGCACCGGAAGGTTACGGATGGTGTCGTTGCTGTTGAGGAAGCTGGGTAGGGTATCGGCGTGGGCGTAAGCACTGAGGGTGAGCAATAACAACGGTGTCAAAGCGCGCATAGGACACTCCATGGTCAAAATTGCTGCAGCGTTTCGCAGATGCCCGCCGGGCTCTGGGGGCGCGGTTCGGGTGTTTTCAGGGGTCGATCATTGACCCCTAAAAAAGACGAGAGACTTAGTGGGTCTCTCGTCTCAACCAAGCGTAGGCGCTGTAGGTGAGGCCGTCTAATCGGCCAGGTGCAATTCTAATTTTTGCCGGTCAGGCCACCCAACAGCCCACCCAGCAGGCCCCCATTTGCACCGGCGCCTGCTCCTGCACCCGCAGAGGCACCGGCGCCGAGGTTCAGGCCTCCACCGAGCAAGCCACCACCGGTATTGGTGCCGCCGGTGACCAGGCCGCCGATCGACGCGACGGTGCCACCCACGGCGGTCACGGTGCCGCCCAGGGCGTTGGTGACCGGGTTGGCAGTAGTGCCGCTGATTTTGCCGCCGAGGCTGCCAACCGCGTTGCCCACATGGGTGACCAGGCCGTTGACCGGGGCGCCCAGGCCGGTGGAGCCGCCAATGGTTTGGGTCAGGCTCTGCACGCCGCTGGTCACAGGGTTGAGTGCATTGCCGATGTGGCCGGTCAGTCCTGCGACCGGAACGCTGGTTTTAGTGCTTGGCGTGCCACCACCGAGGGCGGCCACGGTGATGCCCGTTTTGACACCGGTGACGCCTGCTGCGCTGACCACGCCATTGGTGTTGCCAGCGTCCAGGCCACCGCCGGCACCGGCGATCACGCCACCGATGAGTTCGGCGAGGCCCAGTTTATCGGTGCTGCCTGTACCGCTGTCGTCGCTGCCGCCGCTGGTGTCCGCATCAGGGTCGACATAACCGCGGGCCTTGTCGACCACGCCGCCAACGCCATTGAACACGTGGCCCACGGCGCCAGTCACGGGGTTGCCCGTGCCGCCTGCGCTGGCGACTTTATCGCCCAGGCCATCGACGGTATCGCCGACTTTTTCCAGCAGGCCGCTCACCGGCTTATCAAGGCCCGTCGCGTTGCCGACTTTAGCGGTGGTGTTTTCCACCAGGGAAACAACCGGCACCAGGACTTTCGCACCTGCCGCGTGGGTAACCGAACCCAGTGGGCCGCTGGTGCTCGCGGTACTCAGGGTGTCACCAAGCATGGTCACGGCATAGCCGACCTTGCCCACCACATTGCCCACCGCCGGTGCGGCGCCGCCGACCACCGGCACGTTCCCGAGCAGGGTGGCGACGTTGGCACCGGTCACGGTCACGCCATCTCCCAGGTCGGACACACCATTGGCCACGCCAGCGACGGTTTTGCCCAGTGCGTTACTGTCGGTACCCAGCGTCCCCAGGCCATCCGACAAGCCGCGTCCGATGGTGTCTACTGCGTTGCCGGTCGCCGTTACCAGGTCGCCAGCGGTTGCGCCAACGATCGGCAGGCTGCCAAGGGTAGTGCCCAGGCTCCTGAAGGTGTTGCTGAGGTCGGTCATGGTATCGCCGCCGGTATCGACCACGTCGGCAGTGACCAGTGAGGCTGAGCTGACGCCTGGATCGGTGCCGCCGCCAGTCCCGCCACCGCCGGCATCGGAGGAACCGCCGGAGGAACCACCGCTTTTATGCCCGCCACCACCGCTGCTGCAGCCGCCGAGTGCCAGTGCTACTGCCAGGGCCAGCGCGGTACTTGCTTTCCAAAACACGATTTGAGTTTTCATGATTGAGTTCCCTGCACCTGTACAACCTTGGTTGTCTTCAAGCGCTCGCTATTTCTTGGGATAGCGATGCGTTTGTCCGTGTGGCTATAACAGCCCCGGCGGCGCGCTCTCTCAATTATCTCTTTGGTATTAACGATTTATATACCGCTGCAATGAACCGGTTAAGCGACTAATGCCAAGGGTATAGGGGGAGGGTGTATCAAGATGTATATGTTTTTGAAATCAAAGAGTTGAATAAAAAAGCGGACTTAAAAAAGTCCGCTATTACTTAAGGTGTATATATACAATTAATCAGTTTAATTCAGGCTATCGGCCGCCACTTACCTACCATATGTTCAATGTCGCCAGCGCCTTTCAACCACAACTCACCGGTGGAACCGGCGGCGCTGGTTAATAACGTCACATCACCGGGCAGGCGCACGGGTTTCTTGAACTCGACGTCTATTTCGATATTGGCGGCGGGCAGGTGTTCGCTGAGGGCGGCGAGCGTGCGCGCCTTGTTCCATAACCCGTGAGCAATGGCCTGAGGGAAGCCGAACAGCTTGGCGGTCAGGGCGCTGAGGTGGATCGGGTTGTAGTCACCGGAGACCCGTGCATAACGGCGGCCGATGTCGGCAGGGGCTTTCCAGCGGGTCAGTTCGTTGACATGGGTCGGGGAAGGCTGGGCGTGATCCTCTGCGTCACCTTCCAGTTTCACGCCCCGGCACAGCATGCGGCTCTCAGCTTCCCAGAGCAGGCCGAGGGAATCCTCGACGCTGGTCACTAATTCAAAGGTCGCGCCTTTGGGGTGGGGCTTGAGGTTTTGTGTGTGCACGCTGATGGACAGCTCGCTGACGCCGCCCAGAGGACGGTGAATGCGGATGCGATTATTCAGGTGAATCAACCCCAGCAGTGGGAAGGGAAAGTTGCTCTCCGTCAGCAGCTGCATCTGCAAACCAAACGCCAGGATATGCGGATAAGTTGCCGGCAGAATCGGGCTGTCGGTAAAACCACAGACCTTGCGATACGCCGCCACCTGCTTAGGGTCGATGCTCACCCGACAGCGCAACCCCTGTTCGGGCAGGGTGTTGCCGGTAATCTTGCGCTTAAGCGCCGCGCGCCAATACAACGGCGGCAGAAACGGCGTAGCGCCTAATGTCTTCCATTGCATGCCTATGCTCCCAGGATACTTTGCCCACACACCCGCAGCGCTTGCCCGCTGACCGCACCGGAACCCGGTTGGCCAAGCCAGGCCACCGCTTCGGCGACGTCTTGCGGCAAGCCACCCTGGCCCAGCGAACTCATGCGCCGCCCGGCCTCACGCAGCGCGAACGGAATATGCGCGGTCATCTGGGTTTCGATAAAACCGGGGGCCACGGCGTTAATGGTGATGCCGCGTTCCTTGAGCAATGGCGCCCAGGCTTGCGCGAGGCCGATCAACCCGGCCTTGCTCGCGGCATAGTTGGTTTGCCCACGGTTACCGGCGATGCCGCTGATCGATGCCAGCAGCACCACGCGGGCGTTGTCGTGCAGGGTGCCGCTGTCGAGCAAGGCCTTGGTCAATAGTTGCGGTGCGTTTAGATTGACCGCCAGCACCGCGTCCCAGTATTCCGGGGTCATATTCGCCAGGGTTTTATCGCGGGTGATACCGGCGTTGTGCACCAGGATGTCGAGGCCATCGGGCAGTTGTTCGATCAATTGGCTGGCGGCGTCTTCGGCGCAGATATCCAGCACCACGGTGCGGGCACCCAGGCGCGCGGCCAGGGCTTCGAGGTCGGCCTTGGCCTGCGGCACGTCGAGCAGGATGACCTCGGCGCCGTCGCGGGCCAGGGTTTCAGCGATAGACGCGCCAATGCCTCGGGCGGCGCCGGTGACCAGCGCCTTGCGCCCGGCCAGTGGTCGCGTCCAATCCTCAACGGGGGTGGCGCAGGCTTCCAGGCGAATCACCTGGCCGGAGATATACGCACTTTTCGGCGAGAGGAAAAAGCGCAGCGCGCCTTCCAGTTGGTCTTCGGCACCCTCGCCGACGTAGAGCAATTGCAACACGCCGCCATTGCGCAACTCTTTGGCCAACGAGCGGCTGAAACCTTCCAAGGCGCGCTGTGCGCTGGCGGCGAACGGGTCGCGGAGGCTCTCCGGCGCGCGGCCGAGGATCACCACGTGGGCGCTGTTATCCAGGTTTTTCAGCAACGGCTGGAAGAACTCGCGCAGTTGCTTGAGCGTGTCGGTGTGCTGCAGATCGCTGGCATCGAATACCACGGCCTTGAGTTTGGGGCCATGGCCGGGAATCCACGTCGAGGCTTGGCTGCCGTAGGTGTAGATAGCGTCGGTGAATTTGTGAGCAAACGCTTGCACGTTGGTTGCCAGCGCACCACCGCCCAGCAGCAACGCGCCTTCCACCGGACGCAGGCGCCCGGCTTGCCAGCGTTCCAGGCGTACCGGTGACGGCAGGCCAATGGCGGCGACCAGGCGATGGCCGAGGCTTGAGTTGGCGAAGTCGATATAACGGTCAGACATGGAACGCTCTCCGAAGGCTGGGGTTCAAAGGGTTGACCACCCCGGGGTGGCAGTCGTTCGATTGAGCCTAGGCTAGGCTTGATGATTCCACCCACAACCATCAGGGAGCTTTCCATGACTCAATTGCGCCGTGTAGCGATCATTGGCGGTAACCGCATTCCTTTCGCTCGCTCCAATGGTCCGTATGCCACCGCGAGCAACCAGGCGATGCTGACGGCTGCGCTGGAAGGCCTGATCGAACGCTACAAGCTGCACGGCCTGCGCATGGGCGAAGTGGCGGCCGGCGCGGTGCTCAAGCATTCGCGCGACTTCAACCTTACCCGCGAATGTGTGCTGGGCTCGCGCTTGTCGCCGCAGACACCGGCCTATGACATTCAACAGGCCTGCGGCACCGGGCTGGAAGCCGCATTACTGGTGGCCAACAAGATTGCCCTGGGCCAGATCGAATGCGGGATTGCCGGCGGGGTGGACACCACTTCCGATGCGCCCATCGGTGTAAATGAGGGCCTGCGCAAGATTCTGCTGCAAGCCAACCGCAGCAAATCCATGGCGGATAAATTAAAAGTCCTGTTACAACTTCGTCCCCATCACCTCAAGCCCGAACTGCCACGTAATGGCGAGCCGCGCACAGGCCTGTCCATGGGCCAACATTGCGAATTGATGGCGCAGACGTGGCAAATCCCCCGCGCCGAACAGGACCAGTTGGCCCTGGAAAGCCACCAGAAAATGGCCGCCGCCTACGCTGAAAGCTGGCACAACGATTTACTCACACCGTTCCTGGGCCTGACCCGCGACAACAACCTGCGCCCCGACCTGACCCTGGAAAAACTCGCCGCGCTTAAACCCGCCTTCGAGCGCAGCGAGAAGGGCACGCTGACTGCCGGCAACTCCACGCCCCTCACGGACGGCGCGTCGTTGGTACTGCTGGGCAGCGAAGCCTGGGCCAAGGAACGCGGCTTGCCAATCCTGGCGTATCTGCGCGATGGTGAGGCGGCGGCGGTGGATTTCGTCAACGGCGCCGAAGGCCTGCTGATGGCACCGGTATATGCCGTGCCGCGGCTGCTGGCGAGGAATGGCCTGACGCTGCAAGACTTCGATTACTACGAGATCCACGAAGCCTTCGCTGCCCAGGTTTTGTGCACACTCAAGGCCTGGGAAGATGCGGACTACTGCAAGACGCGCCTTGGGCTTGACGCGCCGTTGGGGGCCATCGACCGCAGCCGGCTTAATGTAAAAGGCAGTTCCCTGGCCGCCGGGCATCCGTTTGCCGCCACAGGTGGGCGTATCGTCGCCAATCTGGCCAAGTTGCTCGACGCAGCAGGTAAGGGGCGAGGCCTGATTTCGATCTGTGCCGCCGGCGGTCAAGGCGTGACGGCGATCATCGAGCGTTGATTGCGCCACAAATTGGCATATTGGATGCATTCTGAAGGGGTCAGAGGTCGGTAGCCTCTCCCACCGGCGAGCCGATTGCCGTATAACGAGTTCCACACGCGTGTTTGGTAATACAGGACCCACAATAAAAGCTGATGAAGACTCCTAAACGCATTGAACCCCTGATCGAAGACGGTCTGGTCGACGAAGTGCTGCGCCCACTCATGAGTGGTAAAGAAGCAGCTGTTTATGTGGTGCGCTGCGGCAACGAATTGCGTTGCGCCAAGGTTTACAAGGAGGCGAACAAACGAAGTTTTCGTCAAGCGTCCGAATACCAGGAAGGCCGTAAGGTCCGTAACAGTCGCCAGGCCCGGGCCATGGCCAAAGGCTCCAAGTTCGGCAAGAAAGAAACCGAAGATGCCTGGCAGAATGCCGAAGTGGCGGCGTTGTTCCGCTTGGCCGGCGCGGGCGTTCGCGTGCCCAAGCCTTACGACTTCCTGGAAGGCGTGCTGTTGATGGAGCTGGTGGCCGACGAGTATGGCGACGCCGCGCCACGTCTGAACGACGTGACGCTGGATCCGGACCAGGCGCGCGAATACCACGCCTTCCTGATCTCGCAGATCGTGCTGATGCTGTGTACCGGCCTGGTGCACGGTGACTTGTCCGAGTTCAACGTACTGCTGACGCCAACCGGCCCGGTGATCATCGACCTGCCCCAGGCGGTGGATGCGGCGGGCAACAACCACGCGTTCAGCATGCTGGAGCGGGACGTGGGCAACATGGCTTCCTATTTCGGGCGTTTTGCTCCCGAGTTGAAGAAGACCAAGTACGCCAAGGAAATGTGGGCGCTGTACGAAGCCGGCACCTTGCACCCGGCCAGCGTCTTGACCGGCGAGTTCGACGAGCCGGAGGAGTTGGCGGACGTGGGCGGTGTGATCCGCGAAATCGAAGCAGCGCGGCTGGATGATGAACGTCGTCAGGCGATTCGCGCGGCGGATGATGCGCCGCAGAGCAAAGTGTCGGACGAGCCACCGCCACCGCCGTGGATGCAGTAGTCAGAGCAACTGCGATCGAATGTGGGAGCTGGCTTGTGTGGGAGCTGGCTTGCCTGCGATAGCATCAACTCGGTGTGACTGACATACCGAGGTGTCTGCATCGCGGGCAAGCCCGGCTCCCACACAAGCCAGCTCCCACAGTTGTTTTGTGTACGCCTGGTCAGGCGCAACAGCTGCCCGATGCCAACTCCTTGAGAATCGGACAATCCGGCCGATGATCGCCCTGACAGTGCTCCACCAGGTCCTGCAATGTATCGCGCAGTTGTCCCAGTTCCAGAATCTTCTGGTTCAACTCTTCGATGTGTTGGCGCGCGAGCGCCTTCACGTCAGCGCTGGCCCGTTGCCGGTCCTGCCACAGGGTGAGCAACTTGCCGACTTCCTCCAATGAAAACCCCAAATCCCGCGAACGCTTGATAAACGCCAGGGTGTGCAAGTCATCCTGGCCGTACACGCGATAGCCACTGTCGGTGCGGTGGGCGGCTTTGAGCAGGCCGATGGATTCGTAATAGCGAATCATCTTGGCGCTGAGCCCGCTCTGGCGTGCGGCTTGGCCGATGTTCATGGGCGTTGATCCTCCAGATCCTTGGGTTTCCAAGTCTTCAACAGTAACGCATTGCTTACCACGCTGACGCTGGACAAGGCCATCGCGGCCCCCGCCAGCACTGGATTGAGCAGGCCAAACGCTGCCAGGGGAATGCCAATTAAGTTATACACAAAGGCCCAAAACAGGTTCTGGCGGATTTTTGCGTAGGTCTTGCGGCTGATCTCCAGCGCGGCCGGCACCAGGCGCGGATCGCCGCGCATCAGGGTGATACCGGCCGCGTGCATGGCCACGTCGGTGCCACCGCCCATGGCGATGCCGATATCGGCGGCGGCCAGGGCCGGGGCGTCGTTGATGCCGTCGCCGACCATCGCGACGACGTCGGTTTTCTTTAGTTCGGCGACGGCGGCGGCTTTGTCGGCGGGCAGCACTTCGGCATGCACATCATCGATGCCCAAGGCCTCGGCGACCACGCGGGCGCTGCCGCGATTGTCACCGGTGAGCAAATGGCTGCTGATGTGCTGGGCCTTGAGTTGCTGCACAGCCTCCAGCGCACCGGGCTTGAGGGTATCGCCAAACGCGAACAGCCCCAGCACACGCGGTTGCGCACCTTGCTCGATCAACCAGGACAAGGTACGCCCCTCGGCTTCCCACGCCTTGGCGGAGTCGGCAAGGTCGCCCATGCGCAAGCCGCTTTCTTCCAGCAGCCGACGATTGCCCAAGGCCAGCGGTTGCCCCTCAAGCGTGCCGGCGATACCGCGCCCGGTCAGGGATTGGCTGGCGCTCACGTCGGTCACGTTCAAGCCTTGTTCATGGCACGCATCCAGCACGGCCTTGGCCAACGGGTGTTCGCTGCCGCGTTGCAACGCGCCGGCTTTTTGCAGCAGCAGCGCTTCATTGCCATCCACTGCCGCCAAGTGGGCGATTTTCGGCGTGCCTGAGGTGAGGGTGCCGGTCTTGTCAAAGACCACGGCGCTGACTTCATGGGCGCGTTCCAGGGCTTCGGCGTCCTTGATCAGGATGCCGTGGCGTGCAGCGACGCCTGTACCGGCCATGATCGCGGTGGGAGTGGCCAGGCCCAGGGCGCACGGGCAGGCGATCACCAGTACCGCTACGGCATTGATGATCGCGGTCTCCAGGGACGCGCCATACAGCCACCAGCCGATCAAGGTGATGGAGGCCAGCACCAACACGGCAGGGACGAACACCTGGCTGACTTTATCCACCAGTTTCTGGATCGGCGCCTTGGCGGCTTGTGCGTCTTCCACCAGGCGGATGATCCGCGCCAGCACGCTTTCGGCGCCGAGGGCCAGCGTGCGCACCAACAGGCGGCCTTCACCGTTGATGGCGCCGCCGGTGACTTTATCGCCGGTCTGCTTGGGCACCGGCAGGCTTTCGCCGCTGATCAAGGCTTCATCGGCATGGCTTTGACCGTCCACCACTTCGCCGTCCACCGGGAAGCGTTCGCCGGGTTTGACCAGCACCAGGTCATTGAGCTTCAAAGCGCTGATGGCGACGTCTTCTTCGCGACCGTCGAGCACTCGAATCGCCCGTTCGGGACGCAGGGCTTCCAGGGCGCGGATGGCGCTGGCGGTCTGGCGTTTGGCACGGCTCTCCAGGTATTTACCCAGCAGCACCAGCGCGATCACCACCGCCGAGGCTTCGAAGTACAGGTGCGGCGCCATGCCTGGGTGGGCCGTGAGCCATTCATAAATGCTCAGGCCGTACCCGGCGCTGGTGCCGATGGCCACCAGCAGGTCCATATTGCCAGCGCCGGCCCGCACGGCTTTCCAGGCAGCGATATAGAAGCGCGCGCCAAAGATGAATTGCACCGGTGTGGCCAGGGCGAACTGCGCCCAGGCGGGCAACATCCAGTGCAGGCCAAAAGGTTCCACCAACATGGGCAGCACCAACGGCAGTGCCAGCAGGATCGCCAGCAGCAACGCCCAACGCTCGCGATGCAGGCGCTGGGCTTGATTGGCTTCGGTGGCCGTTTCGCTTTGGGGCAGGGTGGCGGTGTAGCCGGCCTTGTCGACGGCGGCGATCAGCACGCTGGCGTCCATTTGGCCAAGCACTTCAACATGGGCACGTTCGTTGGCCAGGTTGACGCTGACGCTTTGCACCCCCGGCACTTTGCCCAGCGCGCGCTCGACCCGGCCGGCACAGCTGGCGCAGGTCATGCCGCTGATGGGCAGGTCAAAGGTGGTGGATCCATTCATGGGGCAGTCCTCCAGGAGAAGTTGCCCCTAGGATCAACCTTGACCTGTGGGGAAGGTCAAGCGCCGTTAATATTCCAGTGCGGCGGGTTTGAGGTACATGCCGTCCGGGCCCTGGGCGATACGCAATTTGCGCACGTCACCGACCTTGAGCGTGATGTTCTGCGCGGGTGGCGCGAGCAGGCCTGGCAGGCAACCTGGGGATTGGCCCGGTAGCAGCTTCAAGCGCAACGACAGGTTGCCCGCCGGCAGGTTGAACGACGTGGCTTGCTCCTGGAACAACCGGCCGGCCAGTTGATCATTCAGGTATAGGCCGATCTCGCAGTTGGTCGGCACTTCCAGGCGTTCCCGGGAAATGATCAGCACCGCATAGTCTTCTGCGGCAACGGCCTGGGGCGCAGCGGCAGACAAGCTCATCAGGCCGGCAAGGGCAAAAAAAGACCAGCGCATGGCGAATGCTCCGTGGTTTGAATCGAAGAGGAATGAAGCTTGGCCTTTGAGGCCGCCAAATACCAGCCCGGCAGAAGTTTTCAGAACTTGACCTTGCCATCGTGGCAAGGTCGAGACTGGGTTCAACCTCATCAAAGGAGTCATGTCATGCAAGTATTCAGCGTTGAAGGAATGACCTGCGGCCATTGCGTTCGAGCGGTGACCCAGGCGCTGCAGAGCCAGGACCCGGCGGCCAGCGTAAAGGTCGACCTGGCGGCAAAGGAGGTCGGCGTCGAGAGCCGCCTGTCTGCCGAACAGGTGATCAGCCTGATCACGGAAGAAGGCTACAGCGCCAAGCTTGCCTGACGGGTAAAAATAGTTAGCGAGCTATCGTGTTCAATGCGCCCAAGCGCGGCTAGACTGTTGGGCTGCCGTTTGACTTGGGTGCCCGATGAACCTTCGCATAATCCTGATTCTGGGCGCCTTGAGCGCCTTCGCTCCGTTGGCGATCGATTTTTACCTGCCGGGCTTCCCGGCAATGGCCAAGGCCTTTGCCACCGATGAAAAACACATCCAGCTGACCCTGGCGGTGTACTTCGCTGGCCTGGCCATCGGCCAGTTGATCTATGGCCCACTCGCGGACCGCTTTGGTCGACGCGGCCCGCTGCTCAGTGGTGTCACTCTGTTTACGCTGGCCTCCTTTGCCTGCGCCTTCGCGCCGTCCCTGGAATGGCTGATCGGCGCGCGTTTCGTGCAGGCCCTCGGTGGCTGCGCCGGCATGGTGATTTCCCGCGCGGTGGTCAGCGACAAATGCGATGCGGTGGGCTCGGCCAAAGTGTTTTCCCAATTGATGCTGGTCACCGGCCTGGCGCCGATCCTCGCGCCGCTGGCTGGCGGGGTGATGGTGGGATTATGGGGCTGGCAGTCGATTTTCCTGGCGCTGTCGATATTCAGCGTGATGGCGGCAATCGCCGTGGCGATCGGGCTGCCGGAAACCTTTCCGGCCCATCAGCCGCGCCAGCCGTTGTCCGGGTCGTTACGTCGCTACGGCTCGCTGTTGTCCGATCGGGTTTACCTGGGGTACGCGCTCACTGGCGGTATTTCGATTGCCGGGATGTTTGCCTACATTGCCGGTTCACCGTTCGTGTTTATCCAACTCTACGGCGTGCCAGCCGAGCATTACGGCTGGCTGTTTGGCTCCAATGCCGCAGGCTTTATCCTGGTGGCACAGGTGAATGCGCGGTTGCTGGCCAAGCGTGGCCCGGCGTACCTGCTGTCGCGCAGTGTGTGGGTTTACCTGTTGGCGGCGTTGACGCTGCTCGGCATCACGGCCTTACGCACCGAAGCGCTGTGGCCGTTGCTGGTGCCGCTGTTTATCTGCATCGCGAGCCTGGGCTGCATTTTGCCCAATACCTCGGCGTGTGCCATGAGCGGGCAGGGTGCACGCGCCGGTAGCGCGTCGGCGCTGCTCGGGTGCATTCAGTTTGGCGTGGCGGCGGGCGCTGCTTCATTAGTGGGTGTGCTGCACGACGGCACGGCGATGCCGATGGCCATCGTCATCAGCCTGTGCGGTGTATTGGCGGTAACGATTGCGATGTCGACCCAGCGCCTGCAACGGGCGAGGGCCGAGCAGGCGCAGGGCTGAAGCGCGGATCAGCCAGCGGCGGAGCGTTGCTGGCTGTTCGGAAAGCGGTGGGGGGCTTGGATACGGGCTTGCAGGGTGTCGGCAAAGGCACGGGCTTCGGCCTCGGTGCGGAAGGTGAACGCGTCGCCGTCGAGACGAACCTGCCATTTATTGCCTGCGGATTTTGCTAACGCTTTTATCAGGATCTTCATTGCTGACTTCCTCACGTAAAAGAATCGTGGCAAAGGCCGCCAATATAAACCCGAATACGCTCACACATATGACAAAGATCAACTCTCAGACTAGCGGTGTCGTCCATTACTCACAGGAATAATGGACAACACTGACAGACGTTTTTCAGAACCCTTCCAGCACGATCTTGCCCTTGGCCTTGCCGCTTTCCAGCAGCGCATGGGCACGCCGCAGGTTCGCCGCATTAATCACACCGAAGTGCTCACCCACTGTGGTTTTCAGGGTACCTGCGTCGATCAGTTCGGCCACGCGATTGAGCAGGTTGTGCTGTTCGATCATGTCCGGGGTTTCGAACATCGAGCGCGTGTACATGAACTCCCAATGCAGTGACAGGCTCTTGCGCTTGAGCTTACTGACGTCCAGTGCCTTGGGATCGTCGATCAGCGCGAGCTTGCCCTGGGGTTGCAGGGCTTCGACCAGTTGGTCCAGGTGATGGTCGGTCTGGGTCAGGCTGGCGACGTGGGTCACTTGCGCGTGGCCAGCTGCTTTCAGCGCTTCGCTCAGCGGTTGGCTGTGATCGATCACCAGGTCGGCGCCGAGGGCCTTGGTCCATTCCTGGGTTTCCGGGCGCGAAGCGGTGCCGATCACTTTCAAGGCGGTGAGCTGGCTGGCCAACTGGGTCAGGATCGATCCTACGCCACCCGCGGCGCCGACGATCAGCAGGCTCTGGTCTTCATCCTGTTTGCCTTCACGCACTTGCAGGCGTTCGAACAGCAGTTCCCAGGCGGTGATGGCGGTCAGTGGCAGGGCGGCAGCGTCGGCAAAACCCAGGCTTTTCGGCATGTGCCCGACGATGCGTTCGTCCACGGTGTGCAATTCGCTGTTGCCCCCCGGGCGTACCAGAGAGCCGGCGTAGAACACCTTGTCACCGGCCTTGAACAGCGTCACTTCGCTGCCGACAGCCTTGACCACGCCAGCCACGTCCCAGCCCAGCACCTTGGCGGCGCCGTTTTCCGGGGCGACGTTCTGGCGCACTTTGGTGTCCACCGGGTTGACCGAGATGGCTTTGACTTCCACCAGCAGGTCACGCGGGCCGGCGACGGGCGCTGGCAACTCAATGTCTTGCAGGGCGTTCGGGTCGTTGATCGGCAGCGAGGCGTAGTAGGCAATGGCTTTCATGATGGCTCCAGGAAAAGGGCGGGTGATCAGGCAAGAAACTTCAGGCGCTTGAGGTCGAAGTGTTCGATCACATCAGCGGCCTTGGCGCGAAAGCTCTGGATGTGCGCGCTCTGGTCGTGGTCGGCCAGTGCTGCCTCGTCGCTCCAGCGTTCGAGCATGTAGAAGGTTTCGGGGTGTTGCAGGTCCTGGTGCAGGTCGTACTGCTCACAACCGGCCTCAAGGCGGGTGGGTTCCAGCAGGCCGCGCAGCAAGGTTTCCAAGGTGGCCTGCTGGCCGGGTTTGGCGATCAGCGTGGCGATGACGTTAAAGGCAGTGGACATATTCAACTCCAGATACGTAATGAACGGGATGCACGGATGATTGGCTATTTCCCCAGGAGATAAAAGCCGCTAAAACAAAGGTCTGTTTCAACCAAATTTTGATAATGAGCGGGAATGCATGCTGCGTTTTGATGATTTGCAGTTGTTTGTGCGTGCGGCGGACCTGGGTAGCCTGTCCGCTGCCGCACGGGTGATGGACCTGTCGCCTGCGGTAGCCAGTGCCGCGCTCAAGCGCATCGAACAGCAACTGGGCACGCGCTTGCTGGCGCGCTCTACCCGCAGCCTGCGCTTGACGGCTGAAGGCGACGGTTTCCTGGAATATGCTCGCGCCGCGTTGAGCTCGCTGGATGAAGGGCGGCGCTTATTGGCCAGCGGCCAGGACCATGTCAGTGGCGTGCTCCAGCTGTCGGCGCCTTCCGATTTCGGGCGTAACCAATTGCTGCCGTGGTTAGATGAATTCCAGCATGAGCACCCGCAACTGAGCGTGCGCCTGTTGTTGGGTGATCGAATTGCCGACTTGTTCCGCCAGCCGGTGGACATCGCCCTACGCTACGGTGAACCCGAGGATTCCAGCCTTGTCGCGCTCCCCGTCGCGCCGGAAAACGTTCGCGTGTTATGCGCTTCCCCCAGCTATCTCGCGCGGTTTGGCGAGCCTCGGCAGTTGGAGCAACTGGCCCAGCACAATTGCCTGCTGTACATGCTCGGTAGCCGGGTCCACGACCACTGGACTTTTCACGACGGTAAACGCGACGTCAGCCTGACCGTCTCCGGCGACCGTTTCAGTGACGATGCCGACGTAGTCCGCCGCTGGGCGGTGGCGGGTGTAGGCATTGCCTACAAGTCCTGGCTGGATGTGAGTACTGACGTGCTGGCCGGGCGCCTGCGCTTGATCCTGCCTGAGCTGCGCGGTGAGCGTACGCCACTCAATCTGCTGTGTGCTCATCGCGCGCAACTGAGCAAACCCATCAACCTGTTGCGGGAAATGCTCGTGTCCCGTTGTGCGATGTTGACTGCCCAATTACCGGAGCCATTGAGCGCGACGTAACGGCCTCCATCAAAGCAGGAAATTTCACTCAGATACCGTCCCTATCTACGCTGTCAGACGCCGTGGAACCGGCGATTTACGGCCCTATACTTTGGCGCCAACCTCAGTAGAAAAATAAATCGACAGGGAGTGAAAAGATGGAAGTGGCACCTTGCATCAGTCAGATCGCCAGCTTGCTCGCCGAGCCCAAACGCACCGCCATGCTGTGGGCCTTGATGGATGGCTCGGCCAAATCGCCGGTTGAGTTGGCAACGCTCGCCGGGTTGTCTCCGACATCCGCCAATGCGCACTTGGCGCGAATGACCGCAGGTGGTTTGCTGCGGGTTGAGGCCCGGCGTGGCAAGCGTTTGTTTCGTGTTGCGGCACCTGATGTCAGCGCTGCCATCGATGCCTTGGCCAGAACCACCATGGCGTGTGTTGCACGCAGCGCGCCGGGCGTAACAGCGGCGGCCCTGGTTGCACCGCCGCTGTTACGCCATGCCCGGTTGTGCCACGGCCACCTCGGCGGGGAGCTGGGGGCGCAGTTGTATCAACATCTGTTGGAGGCGGGGTGGATCGAGCGCTATGAGTTGCGTACCGACATTACGGTCAAAGGCGCGCAGCACTTGGCCGGCCTGGGTATTTTCATTCAGGCATTGGCATCGCCGCTGGTGTGTAGCTGTTTTGACTGGAGCCAGCAGCAACCGCACCTGGGCGGTGCGTTGGGGGCAGGGTTGTTGCAACTGTTTTTGCAGTCGAACTGGATCAGTGTGATCAACGAGTCGCAGGCCTTGCAGGTGCACGCTATCGGGCAGCGGGAAATCGCCCGATTCACCCTGGCTGGGTGAGGTGGTGATGTGAGAACGATGAGTTCAATGTGGGAGCCGGGCTTGTCGAACCGTCGAACCGCCGCGATAGCGGTGTGCCAGGCAATAAATTGCTCACTGATACACCTCTATCGCAGGCAAGCCAGCTCCCACATGTTGGACTGCGTTCAGTCAGTTATGGCTTGACCAGTCTGGCATCCAGGCTGTTCTGCGCCAGGCGCTTGGCCTGGTCCTGGGTCATGCCCAGCGAGGTGTACAGCGCGTGGAAGTTCTCGGTGACATAGCCGCCGAAGTACGCCGGGTCATCCGAATTCACCGTCACCTTCACGCCACGCTCGAGCATGTCGAGGATGTTGTGTTGGGCCATGTCGTCGAACACACACAGTTTGGTGTTGGACAATGGGCACACGGTCAGCGGGATCTGCTCGTCGATGATGCGCTGCATCAAGCGCTCGTCTTCGATAGCGCGCACGCCATGGTCGATACGCTCGATCTTCAACAGGTCGAGGGCTTCCCAGATGTATTCGGGCGGGCCTTCTTCACCGGCGTGGGCCACGGTGAGGAAGCCTTCGTGACGGGCGCGGTCGAACACGCGCTGGAACTTGCTCGGCGGGTGACCCATTTCCGAACTGTCCAGGCCCACGGCCACAAACGCGTCACGGAACGGCAAGGCCTGGTCCAGGGTTTTCTCGGCTTCGGCTTCGCTCAAGTGGCGCAGGAAGCTGAGGATCAAACCGCTGGTGATGCCCAGTTGTTGCTCGCCATCTTTAAGGGCAGCGGCGATGCCGTTGAGCACCACTTCGAACGGCACGCCACGGTCGGTGTGGGTCTGCGGGTCGAAGAAGGGTTCGGTGTGGATCACGTTCTGCGCTTTGCAGCGCAGCAGGTAGGCCCAGGTCAGGTCGTAGAAATCCTGGGAGGTGCGCAGCACATCGGCGCCCTTGTAGTACAGGTCAAGAAACTCTTGCAGGTTGTTGAACGCGTAGGCCTTGCGCAGGGTGTCGACGTCGTTCCACGGCAGAGCAATCTTGTTGCGCTCGGCCAGGGCGAACAGCAACTCAGGCTCCAGCGAGCCCTCCAGATGCAGGTGCAATTCAGCCTTGGGCAGGGCGTTGAGCCAATCGTACATTTTCTAAATTCTCATCAGGTGCAATGGCGGCATTCTACAGGCCATGGCTGAAATAATCGGTAAAACCTGACCAGCAGGAGAGTTTTGGCTTTATTCATGCAAGAACCCTCTCAATTAAGATGTAACGAAACGTTAGCGACATCGCGCAGTCTGTACCCCATCAATGACAGATTTGCGGTACTAAAAGGCCCGAAATGCTCACCTCACTCAAGCAAGAAAAATTCATGCTGCTGGCGCTGATTGCCGCCATCGCCGCCTACCCGCTGGAGCACTGGATGCTGCACAGCGGACAAATGGTGGCGCTGCTGGCTGGCGCGGCACTCATTGGCTTTATTGTGATGGCGTCGATGCGCGTTGCCCATCACGCCGAGCAACTCGCGGAAAAAGTCGGCGACCCCTACGGCACCATGATCCTCACCCTGGCCGCCGTGCTCGTGGAGGTGGTGATCCTGGCGATCATGATGAGCAACGAGCCTTCGCCCACCCTGGTGCGCGACACCATTTACTCGGCGGTGATGCTCGACATCAACGGGATTCTCGGCCTGGCTGCGCTGATGGGCGGTATCAAGCACGGTGAACAGTCCTACAACGACGATTCGGCGCGTACTTACAGCGTGATGATCCTCACCGCCATGGGCGTGTCGATGGTGGTGCCGGAATTCATCCCCGAAGCCGACTGGAAAATTTACTCGGCCTTCACCATTGGCGCGATGGTGGTGTTGTACACCCTGTTCCTGCGCATGCAGGTGGGGCCGCACAGTTATTTCTTCAGCTACAGCTACCCGGAAAAACGCCGCAAGAAGCAGCCGGAAGAACAGGAAGCGCCGTCGGTTAACCTGGCATTTTCCATCGGCACGCTGGTGTTTGGGGTGGTGGTGATCGGTGCATTGGCCGAAGTGATGTCTAAGACCCTGGACCTTGGCCTGGAAGGCACGGGCGCGCCGCCGGTGATCACGGCGATTGTGGTCGCGGCCATTTCGGCAGCGCCGGAAATTTTGACGGCGTTGCGCGCCGCTTTGGCGAACCGCATGCAGTCGGTGGTGAATATTGCGTTGGGTGCTTCGTTGTCGACGGTGATCCTGACGGTGCCGGTGATGGAAGCCATGGCGCTCTACACCGGCCAGCCGTTCCAGATGGCGATGACGCCGGTGCAGACCGTGATGGTGTTGATCACGCTCATTGTGAGCGCGATCAACCTCAACGATGGCGAAACCAATGCCATCGAAGGGATGACGCATTTTGTGTTGTTTGCGACCTTCATTATGTTGTCGTTGTTGGGGTTGTAAGGGGCTTCGGTACACCCCAAAACTAATGTGGGAGCTTTGTTTGGATTAGGTTCCGGCGATCAACTGCCGTGCCGCCTGGGTGTGATCGGCGATCAAGCCTTTCAGGTCCAGGCCTTCCACTTGGCCGTCAATCACACGCCACTTGCCGCCGATCATCACTCGATCCGCCCGATCCGCACCGCACAGCAGCAGTGCCGAGATTGGGTCGTGGCTGCCGGAGAAACGCAGCTCATCCAGCTTGAACAACGCCAGGTCGGCCTGCTTTCCTACCGCCAATTCGCCAATGTCTGTACGCCCGAGCAACTGCGCTGAACCTTTGGTCGCCCAGCCCAGCACGCCTTGCGGGGTGATCTTTTCCGCGCCGTAACGCAAGCGCTGGATGTACAGGGCTTGGCGTGCTTCAAGGATCATGTTTGACGCATCGTTGGAGGCGGAGCCATCCACGCCCAGGCCGATAGGCGCGCCTGCTGCCAGCAGGTCCAGCGTCGGGCAGATGCCGGACGCCAGACGCATGTTCGAGCTTGGGCAGTGGCAGATGCCGGTGCCGGCGGCGCCCAGGCGCGCAATCTCATCCGGGTTGAAGTGAATGCCATGCGCCAGCCAGGTGCGCGGGCCGAGCCAGCCGACGCTGTCCAGATAATCCACGGTGCGCAGGCCGAAGCGTTGCAGGCAGAAGTCTTCTTCGTCGAGGGTTTCCGCCAGGTGGGTGTGCAGGCGTACGTCGAGGCTGTTGGCCAGTTCGGCGCTGGCTTGCATGATTTCCGGGGTGACGGAAAACGGCGAGCAGGGGGCCAGGGCAATCTGGATCTGTGCGCCGTCGCCGCGCTGGTGATAGTCGCGGATCAGGCGTTGGCTGTCTTCAAGGATGACTTGGCCCTGTTGCACGGTCTGCTGCGGAGGCAGGCCGCCATCGGCTTCGCCGAGGCTCATGGAGCCGCGGGTGAGCATGGCGCGCATGCCCAATTCGCGCACGCTTTCAACTTGCACGTCGATCGCGTTTTCCAGGCCGTCAGGGAACAGGTAATGGTGGTCTGCCGCCGTGGTGCAGCCAGAAAGCAGCAACTCCGCGAGTGCCACCTTCGACGCCAGGGCGAGTTTTTCCGGGGTCAGCCGCGCCCAGACCGGGTAGAGGGTTTTCAACCAAGGGAACAATGGCTGATTGACCACCGGCGCCCAGGCGCGGGTCAGGGTTTGATAGAAGTGGTGGTGGGTGTTGATCAGGCCGGGAAGGATCACATGTTCGCGCGCATCGAAGACATGCCCGCAAGGCACGGCAGGCTCTCTTCCCCAGCCCAGTACTTCGGTGATCACACCGTCTTGCAGCACCAGGCCGCCACGGCCATCGAGACCATTGGCAGTGAAAATCGCGAGGGGGTTTTTTAACCAGATACGGGTCGCAGGCATTGGCCGGCTCCTCTGAATGATGGGTTCAGGTTTGCCAGCTCAGTGTTGCCCTGTCTGCTGATCCAGGGTCGCCGGTGAAGGCGAGGGGGGAGTTTACTTGTAGTCTATGTTCGGGTCTATCTGTAGGAGCGCGGTGCTCTTGAGATTATCGCGGGCAAGCCCACTCCCACAGTGGATGGGTATTTACCAGGCGATAGTGTCGCCTTTGTAATCGATGAAGTGATGGCCGCCTTTACCGGTGTAGGCATTCACTTGGTCCACCAGGCCGCGCACGCTGGTGTCGACATCGATGTGCGCATTTTCGCCGCCCATATCGGTCTTCACCCAGCCTGGATGCAGTGACAACACCGTGAGTTTAGGGGCACCCAGTTGGGTGACAAAACTGTTGGTCATGGAGTTGAGCGCCGCCTTGCTGGCCTTATACAGCGCCAGGTCCGCCCCGTCGGGGATGGTCACGCTGCCCAGTACCGAACTCATGAAGGCCAGTACGCCGCTGTCCTTGCGGATCTGCCCGACAAAGCGCTGGGCCAGGTTGATCGGCGCCACGGCATTGGTGAAGAACAGTTGGCCGACTTCGGCCAGGGTGGCGTGGCCGGGTTCTTGATTGGCGGGTCCCTTGACGCCGGCGTTGACGAACAGCAGGTCGAACGTGCGTTCCTTGAGACGCCTGCTCAGGGCGATCACGGCTTGCTGATCGTCCATGTCGAGTTTCTCGATCTGCACCGGGCCGACGACTTTCAGGGCATCGGCGTTGCTCGGATCACGCACGGTGGCGGTCACGTCCCAGCCGTCCTGGAGCAGTTGCTTGACCAGGCCAAGGCCCAGCCCGCGCGAGGCGCCGATGATCAATGCGGTTTTTGGCGTAGACATGAAGGGCTTCCTGTGGAATGGAGGTTCACGGGTTCAATGGACAACGTTGCCCGAGCCTTTGCTGCAACTCGTGACGCAATTGGCCGAGTTTGGCGATGCGGGTTTCGATCAGGTTGAGCTTGTCTTGCAGCAGTTGTGTGACGGCGCTGTCGGGGTCGGGCGCGTGCCACAGGGTGGCGACGCTGCTGCCGATCTCGCCCAGGCTGAAGCCCAGGCGTTGCGCGGTCCTGATGTAGAGCACCAGTTGCACCATGTCCGCAGGGTAGTCGCGGTAACCGTTGGCACTGCGTTGTGCGGCGATCAACCCGCGCTGCTCGTAGAAACGCAGGGTGTCGCGGCTGACCTGGCTGGCCTGGGCTAATTCGCCAATACGCATCGGGCGCACTCGAAGGGGCTTGACCTTGGAGCATACTCCAGGCTTTACCTTGCTGGCTTCTTGAATTAAAGGAGCTAGTTGAGATGTGGACCACTGCCCAATACCGAACCCTGGTGCGTGCCAGCGCCTGGTATGACTTGATCGTTACCGCAGCGTTTGTCACGCCGTGGAGTTTTTTGTTTTTGCACAGCCTGTTGCAGGGCTTGAACCTGCCTGGGGAATTTCCGCCGTTTGCCCCGGCGCATGTGCTGATGGCCAATTTGCTGGGGTCGATTGTGTGCGTATGGGCGGTGCTGCGAATTCGTGATCCCCAGCGCAAATTCGGTGTGTACGATGCAGCAGGTCGCGCATTGTTTAGCACTTGGCAGCTCTACGCGCTGGCGCACGGTGCCACGTCGATACTTTGGGGGATTGTGCTGTTTGAAGTGCTGTGGGGCATCGCGCAACTGCTGCCGGTGCGGTCGGTACCGGCAGATTGATTCAGCGTTGCAGCAAGATGCGCCCACGGCTCAGGTCGGCAAGCTGGGTTTGCAGGGTGTCGATCTGCGCTTCGCCCAATGCGAGTTGCAGCTCGACGCCGTTGGCGGTGAAGGTTTCTTCCACCACCAGCCCGCCCAGTTCAGCCACGCGCAGTTTCACCAGGTTGAGCTCGGCGAACCCGCAAGCGCAACTTAAGGGCACACGGCTGATCAATTCGATGCGTTCGGCATTTTGCAGGCATTTATTCGCGCCACCGCCGTACGCACGCGCTAGCCCGCCGGTGCCCAGTTGGATGCCGCCGTACCAGCGAATCACCAGCACCGCGACCTGATCAAAACCCTGTGCCTCGATGGCCGCCAGGATCGGCCGCCCGGCTGTGCCGCCGGGTTCGCCATCGTCGTTGCTGCGGTATTGATCGGCGAGTTTCCAGGCCCAGCAATTGTGCGTGGCGTTCAGGTCGCTGTGCTGCTCGAAAAAAGCCTGGGCGTCCTGCGGGCTGGTGATCGGTGCGGCGAGCGTGATGAAGCGGCTTTTGCGTATTTCTTCGCGAAATTCGCAAAGGCCGGTGAGCGTGAAAGGCATAAGTCGCTTCGTTTATTGGACGGGCTTGATGCCACAGCCCTTGAGAATGATGTGGATCAGGTTGGTGCCGGCGTCGTCCATGTCCTGCTTGGTCAGCTTGGTGCGACCGGTGACGCGGCAGATCTGGGTGGCGAAGTCGGCGTAGTGCTGGGTGCTGCCCCACAGCAGGAAGATCAGGTGCACGGGGTCGATGGGGTCCATCTTGCCGGCGTCGATCCAGGCCTGGAACACCGCCGCGCGGCCACTGAACCACGCACGATAGTCCTGGCTGAAATATTCGGTGAGGCATTCGCCGCCGCTGATGATCTCCATGGCGAAGATCCGCGAGGCCTGGGGTTGGCGCCGCGAGAACTCCATCTTGGTGCGAATGTAGCGGGTGAGGGCTACGGCCGGGTCGTCCTCGGCGGTCAGCGCGTTGAAGGTGCTGTCCCACAGTTCGAGGATGTTGCTGAGCACCGCGATGTACAGGCCCAGTTTGTTGGTGAAGTAGTAGTGCAAGTTGGCCTTTGGCAGCCCGGCACTGGCAGCAATCGTATTCATGCTGGTGCCTTTGTAGCCATGGCGCGCGAACTCATCTTCAGCAGCCTGGAGAATCGCTTGTTCGTTCTTTTGCCGAATGCGGCTGGCGGGTTTACCGGCTTGGTTGCTGTGGGCAGGAACTTCGAGGCTCATGGAGGTTTCCGTGCTGATCGATAGAGACGACGTGTGCACAGATAACCCACCCTCAAGCCTCAGACAAGTCCTGATGCAATAAAACTGTCAAAGCGGTTCCAGCGTGTCGCTTTCCGGTGTGTGGTTTGCGGCGACGCGGGTGGGTTTGGCTTCCGGTAATAGCAGGCACAGCACAATGGCAGTCAGGCCGCCGCTGGTGATAGCGGAGTCGAACAGGTTCTGCACCAGCGTCGGCATCAAGTGCAGCAGGTTCGGTTGGGCGGCGATACCCAGGCCCACACCAAACGAGGTGGCGATGATCAGCATGCTGCGTCGGTCCAGCGGTGCCTGAGCAAGGATGCGCACACCGGCGGCGGCCACGCTGCCGAACATCACCAGGGTCGCGCCGCCCAAGACCGGCTTGGGGATTTGCTGCAGGACTGCGCCAATCAATGGAAACAACCCGAGGCAAAACAGCACCACGCCGATATATAAGCCGACGTATCGGCTGGCGACGCCGGTGAGTTGAATCACGCCGTTGTTCTGCGCGAACGTGGTGTTGGGGAAGGCGCTGAAGGTGGCGGCGATCATGCAACTGACACCATCGCCGAGGACGCCACCCTTGAGGCGGCTTATATAAGAAGGGCCGCTGATGGGCTGGCGGGCGATCATGCAGTTGGCGGTGAGGTCACCGACCGTTTCGATGCTGCTGATCAGATAAATCAGCGCGATCGGCAGGAAAGCGCTCCAGTCGAAGTTGAAACCAAAGCGAAACGGAATAGGCAGGCTGACCAGCGGCAGGTCGGGCAGGGCTTGAGGCATGAGTTTGCCGCTGAACCACGCGGCCAGGCTACCGAGGGCCAGGCCGATGATGATTGCCGACAGGCGCACCCAAGGTGTGTTGGAGCGGTTGAGCAGGATGATGGTCAGTACCACGAACACACCCAGCGCCAAGTTGATAGGCGCGCCGAAGTCCGGGGCGTTGAAACCGCCGCCAAGGTCGGTGATGCCGACCTTGATCAAACTGATGCCGATCAACGTGATGACAATTCCAGTCACCAACGGCGTGATGACTCGGCGCAGTTGGCCGATAAAGCGGCTCAGCACGATCTGCACCACGGCGCCGAAAAAGCACACGCCAAAGATCATCGCCATGATGTCTTCCGGGCTGCCGCCGCGTTGCTTCACCAGAAAGCCCGCCGACAACACCGCGCCAAGAAACGCAAAGCTGGTGCCCTGCAGGCAAATCATCCCCGCGCCGATACCAAATGGCCTACGTGCCTGAATGAACGTGCCGACACCGGAGAGCATCAACGCCATGCTGATCAAGTAGGGCAAATGGGCGGTCAGACCCAGAGTGGAGCCGATGATCAGTGGCGGGGTGATGATGCCGACAAAGGCGGCCAGCACATGTTGCAGTGCGGCGAGCAGGGCCGGAGCGGGTTTCGGGCGGTCGTTGAGGCCGTAGATGAGGTCGCTGGAGCTGGAGGGTTCTGGTGGCATGGCGGGCAAACTCGAGTCGGACAGTTCTAGGTCCTGGTGGGCTTGCAAAAAACTGTCCAAGTGCTCAGCTTTTTGCTCGAGGCCCGCGTTAGCGCGTTGCTGCCAGACTTTCCAGGAAGCTTTCCAGCACCAAATGGGGGCGACGGCCCTTACGCGTGACCGATGCGAGGCTCAAATCGTAAAAACGTGTAGCCGGTTTCAGCGGGCGCAGTCGTCCTTGTTGTACCCACAGGCCGGCGTAGTGATCGGGCAGGTAGCCAATATAGCGTCCGGTAAGGATCAGGAACGCCATGCCTTCGCGGTCGGAGGCGCTGGCGGTGCAGTTGAGTGCCTGGTAATGGGCCTGGATCTCGGCGGGCAGGCGGAACGTCGGTGCGATGGCGTCCTGGTCATCGATGCGAGCGTCGTCCAACTGCTTGTCGTCGGCATAGAACAACGGGTGGCCGACCGCGCAGTAGAGCAGCGAACGCTCGCTGTACAGCGGTTGATATTCCAATCCCGACAGGGCGCTTGCCTGGGGCACCACGCCGACATGCAGGCGACCGTCGAGCACGCCTTGTTCGACTTCGTTGGGGGCGATCATGCGGATCTGGATTTGCACATCCGGGCCGCGTTCCTTCAATTGTGCGAGCGCGTGGGTGATGCGCATGTGGGGCAGGGTGACGAGGTTGTCGGTGAGACCGATGATCAGCTCGCCGCGCAGATGCTGGTGCAGGCCGTTGACCTCGGTGCGAAAGCTTTCCAGGGCACTCAAGAGTTGCAGGGCCGATTGGTAGACCTCGCGGCCTTCTTCGGTCAGGGAGAAACCGGCGCGGCCGCGTTGGCACAGCCTTAGCCCGAGGCGTTGCTCAAGATCGCTCATTTGCTGGCTGATGGCCGAACGGCCTATGCCCAGCACGGTTTCTGCCGCTGAAAAACCACCGCACTCCACCACACTGCGAAAAATGCGCAGCAGGCGGATATCGAAGTCGCTGACTTGGGCCAGGGGATCGGGTCGACGGCTGCTCATAGTTTAGTGACGGCCTGACTGAAGGTTAGAAGAGTTGGATTTCACCGACTTTATCGCCATGGCAATTTAGCTGCAACCACGCGTTTCAATCCCGACGCTGCCTTCTGCCTTGCGAGGTTTTGCTGATGAACATGCCCGAAAACGCCCCATCGTCCCTGGCCAGCCAACTGAAGCTGGACGCGCACTGGATGCCTTACACCGCCAACCGTAACTTCCAGCGTGACCCGCGGCTGATCGTGGCCGCCGAAGGCAGCTGGTTGACGGATGACAAAGGCCGCAAGGTGTATGACTCGCTGTCGGGCCTGTGGACCTGTGGCGCCGGGCACACGCGTAAGGAAATCCAGGAAGCGGTGTCCAAACAACTGGGGACTTTGGACTACTCGCCGGGCTTCCAATACGGTCACCCGTTGTCCTTCCAACTGGCGGAAAAGATTACGGCCCTGACCCCTGGCAACCTTAACCATGTGTTCTTCACCGACTCCGGCTCCGAGTGCGCCGACACGGCGGTGAAGATGGTGCGTGCGTACTGGCGCCTGAAAGGTCAGGCCACCAAGACCAAGATGATCGGTCGCGCCCGTGGTTATCACGGTGTGAACATCGCCGGCACCAGCCTGGGCGGCGTCAACGGCAACCGTAAAATGTTTGGTCAGGCGATGATGGATGTTGATCATCTGCCGCACACCCTGCTGGCGAGCAATGCATTCTCCCGTGGGATGCCGGAGCAGGGCGGTATCGCGCTGGCTGATGAATTGCTCAAGCTGATCGAGTTGCACGATGCATCGAATATCGCGGCTGTATTTGTCGAGCCAATGGCCGGCTCTGCGGGCGTGCTGGTGCCGCCACAGGGTTACCTCAAGCGTCTGCGTGAGATCTGTGACCAGCACAATATCCTGTTGGTGTTCGACGAAGTGATCACCGGGTTTGGCCGTACCGGTTCGATGTTCGGGGCCGACAGCTTCGGCGTGACCCCAGACCTGATGTGCATCGCCAAGCAAGTAACCAACGGCGCGATCCCGATGGGCGCGGTGATTGCCAGCAGCGAGATCTATCAGACCTTCATGAACCAGGCGACGCCGGAGTATGCGGTGGAATTCCCCCACGGCTACACCTACTCGGCGCATCCGGTGGCGTGCGCAGCTGGCCTGGCGGCATTGGACCTGCTGCAGAAGGAAAACCTGGTGCAGAGCGTAGCCGAAGTCGCACCGCACTTTGAGAATGCGCTGCACGGTTTGAAGGGCAGCAAGAACGTAATCGATATTCGCAACTATGGCTTGGCCGGTGCGATCCAGATTGCCCCGCGTGACGGTGATGCCATCGTGCGTCCATTCGAGGCCGGCATGGCCTTGTGGAAAGCCGGTTTCTACGTGCGTTTTGGCGGTGACACCCTGCAGTTCGGACCAACCTTCAACAGCAAGCCGCAGGACCTGGATCGCTTGTTCGATGCGGTCGGCGGAGTGCTGAACAAGATCGACTGATTTCTCCTTCTATATAGAACAATTTTTCAGGAGCCCTGCATGAGCCTTATCCAGCATTTGATCAACGGTGAGATGGTCAACGACAGTGGCCGCAGTGCCGACGTGTATAACCCGTCGACCGGCCAGGTGATCCACCAGGTGCCGTTGGCCAGCCGTGAAACCATTCAACAAGCGATCGACTCGGCCAAGGCTGCGTTCCCGGCGTGGCGTAATACCCCGCCAGCCAAGCGCGCCCAGGTGATGTTTCGTTTCAAGCAGTTGCTGGAGCAGAACGAAGCACGCATCTCGCAGTTAATCAGCGAAGAGCATGGCAAGACGCTGGAAGACGCGGCCGGTGAGTTGAAGCGCGGGATCGAAAACGTGGAGTACGCGTGCTCGGCGCCGGAGATTCTGAAGGGCGAATACAGTCGTAACGTAGGACCGAACATTGATGCCTGGTCGGACTTCCAGCCGCTGGGCGTGGTTGCCGGTATTACGCCGTTCAACTTCCCGGCGATGGTGCCGTTGTGGATGTACCCGTTGGCGATAGTCTGCGGTAACTGTTTCATCCTGAAACCATCGGAGCGTGATCCGAGCTCGACGCTGTTGATCGCGCAATTGCTGCAAGAGGCCGGTTTGCCTAAAGGCGTGCTGAGTGTGGTGCACGGTGACAAGGGTGCGGTGGATGCACTGATCGAAGCACCGGAAGTGAAAGCACTGAGTTTCGTGGGCTCGACGCCGATTGCCGAATACATTTATTCCGAAGCGACCAAGTGTGGCAAACGCGTGCAGGCACTGGGTGGGGCGAAGAACCACGCGGTACTGATGCCGGACGCGGACCTGGATAACGCGGTGAGTGCCTTGATGGGCGCGGCGTATGGTTCCTGTGGTGAGCGTTGCATGGCGATTTCGGTGGCTGTGTGCGTGGGCGACCAAGTGGCGGATGCGTTGATTGCCAAGCTGGTGCCGCAGGTCAAGGCGCTGAAAATTGGCGCGGGCACTTCTTGCGGGCTGGATATGGGGCCGTTGGTGACTGGCCAGGCGCGTGACAAAGTCAGTGGCTATATAGAAGACGGAGTGGCGGCGGGGGCTGAGCTGGTTGTCGATGGTCGCGGCTTGAGTGTTGCCGGGCACGAAGAGGGCTTCTTCCTGGGGGGGAGTTTGTTTGATCGTGTGACGCCTGAGATGCGTATCTATAAAGAAGAGATCTTCGGACCGGTGTTGTGCGTGGTGCGGGTGGATAGCCTGGAAACGGCGATGCAACTGATCAACGATCATGAATACGGTAACGGTACCTGTATCTTCACGCGTGACGGTGAAGCGGCACGGCTGTTCTGCGATGAGATCGAAGTGGGCATGGTCGGCGTTAACGTTCCCCTGCCAGTGCCGGTGGCTTATCACAGCTTTGGTGGCTGGAAGCGATCGCTGTTCGGCGACTTGCATGCGTACGGTCCGGATGGGGTGCGCTTCTACACACGTCGCAAGGCGATTACACAGCGCTGGCCGCAACGGGCGAGCCATGAAGCGTCGCAGTTTGCCTTTCCTAGTCTTTAAGGCTCGGTAGGAAGAAAGCCGGCCCCTTGGGGCCGGCTTTTGCGTTTCTGGGGGCTTTTTGACCTATATGACAGAAATGTGAAAAAAAGGGGTTGACGGCAGATCCTGGAAGTCTATAATTCGCCCCACTTCCGGCGCAGTCGAAACGGAAAACTCCTTGGTAAACAAAGAG
>NZ_JAHZMS010000015.1:0-62831 GCF_019456785.1 Pseudomonas sp. LAP_36 | reverse complement strand
GTGAAACGATGCATCGCCGATGGTAGTGTGGGGTTTCCCCATGTGAGAGTAGGTCATCGTCAAGATTGAATTCCGAAACCCCTGTCTGTTAACGCAGACAGGGGTTTTGTCGTTTAGATCAGCAATTTTGTATTGCTGACAGACCTGATTGATCAGCCGGGCATCCTGCCCGTAACTCGCTACATTATTGGTTGGTTTCATTTTCTATCGCAGGACCTAGACCAAGGTGCCTAAGCGCTCAAAGCGTTCGTTATCCAATCCTCGTACGACAACCACCGGTCGGTTTCCTACGAAAAATGGCGATCCGTCTTACATTTTCCTAAGTTTTGCCTCGGCTTGGCCGAAAGCCTGACGAGCCATGCGTGCACCGAAATAGAGCGGCCCAAGAGTCCACCTATAACGTTACATGGAATGTTCCACTCGGCACGCTAACCCCCCTTTGGCAAAAGAAGTCGATGAAATGAATCTCAAGTTCAGTCATAAAATTCTGTTGGCCGCGTCAGGCGTTGTGGTTCTGGCCTTCGCGTTATTTACCCTCTACAACGACTACCTGCAGCGCAGTACCATCAAGCAGAACCTAGAGTCGTCCATCGAGCAATCAGGTGAGCTCACCGCAAGCAGTGTGCAGAACTGGCTTAGCGGACGAATACTGGTGCTCGAAAGCCTCACGCAAAACGTCGCCCATCAAGGCGGTGCTGCCGACCTCCCTGGTCTGGTCGATCAACCGGCGTTCACCTCAAACTTCCAGTTCACCTATGTTGGCCAAACCAACGGCGTGTTTACGCAACGTCCGGACGCGAAAATGCCCGACGGCTACGACCCCCGTCAGCGCCCTTGGTACAAACAGGCAGTGGCTGCGGACAAGCCCATGCTTACACCACCGTATATGGCCGCAGTGGGTGGGCAGATCGTGACCATCGCGATGCCGGTGAAAAAGAACGGTGAATTGCTCGGCGTAGTCGGCGGTGACCTGAGCCTGCAGACCTTGGTGAAAATCATCAACTCGGTAGACTTCGGCGGCATCGGCCATGCGTTCCTAGTCAGCGGCGACGGCCAAGTCATCGTCAGTCCTGATCAAGGGCAGGTGATGAAAAACCTCAAAGACATCTACCCCGGCACTCAGTTACGCATCGAGAAGGTCAGTCAGGAGGTCGTTCTCAACGGCCAGGACCGCATCCTGTCATTTACCCCGATCAGCGGCTTGCCCGGCGCAGATTGGTATATCGGTCTGTCGATTGATAAAGACAAAGCCTACGCAGCATTGGGTAAGTTCCGTACTTCCGCGCTGATTGCCATGTTGATCGCCGTGGTTGCGATTGCCGTGCTCCTGAGTGTGCTCATCCAAGTGCTGCTGCGGCCTCTGACCACCATGGGGGTGGCGATGCAGGACATTGCGCAGGGCGAAGGTGACCTGACCCGTCGCCTGGCTGTCACCAGCAAGGACGAGTTCGGCGAAGTCGGCAGCGCGTTCAATCAATTCGTAGAACGCATCCACGCATCGATTTCGGAAGTGTCTTCGGCAACGCGCCAGGTGCACGACTTGTCCCAGCGTGTGATGGCCTCGTCCAATGCCTCTATCATCGGTTCCGACGAGCAAAGCGCGCGCACCAACAGCGTGGCCGCTGCGATCAACGAACTGGGCGCCGCCACCCAGGAAATCGCGCGTAACGCCGCCGATGCCTCGCAGCACGCCAGCGGAGCCAGTGAGCAGGCCGATGATGGGCGCAAAGTGGTGGAGCAAACCATCCTTGCAATGTCGGCACTGTCGCAGAAGATCAGCCTGTCCTGCACACAGATCGAAACCCTGAACGCCAGTACTGACAACATTGGTCACATCCTTGATGTGATCAAGGGTATTTCTCAGCAAACCAACCTGCTCGCACTCAACGCCGCCATTGAAGCGGCACGTGCCGGTGAGGCTGGTCGAGGTTTTGCGGTGGTCGCCGACGAGGTGCGCAACCTGGCTCACCGCACCCAGGAGTCCGCCGAAGAGATCCACAAAATGATCACCTCACTGCAAGTGGGCTCGCGTGAAGCGGTTACCACTATGAATGCCAGCCAGGCCTCCAGTGAAGAAAGCGTCGAGGTCGCCAACCAGGCGGGTGAGCGCCTGGTCAGCGTGACGCAGCGGATCGTCGAGATCGACGGCATGAACCAGTCCGTCGCCGCCGCTACCGAAGAGCAGACAGCCGTGGTGGAAACGCTCAACGTCGACATCAACCAGATCAACCTGCTGAATCAGCAGGGCGTGGCCAATCTCAATGAGACCCTGAAGGATTGCGATGCACTGTCGCAGCAGGCCAATCGATTGAAGCAACTGGTCGATAGTTTCAAGATCTGACCTGCTGATTGATCGGGCAGGGGCGAGTAGCCTCGCTCCTGCCGCTCAGCCAAGCAACCGACGGACATTGTCCAGGGCGCTGTTGGCGAAGTCCTGCACAAACTGTTCAAACCCTGCGTTTGCCTCATCCATGGGCTGCGCAATAATCGTCCATGTCACCCTGGAACACTCCACTCCTAGTGCTTCAACGCCGATCGCCGCCCATAACCTGGCCACGCCCAAGGTGTTATAGATTGTGGTCCAGGTCATATGCATGGTCTGCTCGTCCCGGCTATTGAGCTGCTCCACCACACAGTTACCATCGCGGAAAAATTTTGTACGCAAGGCGCCTACACCTGTGCCTGTCATTTCGATATGCGTCAGGTCAGGAATGAACACATCGAAGCCTGAAAAATTCCCGACCATGTTCCACAGACGGGAGGCATGGCAGTCGACCACGACCGACGCGACTATCGGCAGGCCGTCCGGGTTGCGAATTAACGTATCGGGTTGCAGTGGTTTCATGAGGTTGTCCTGAGGCGTTCAAAGAAAGCCAATGGCCTTGAGGTAATTGCAGCCTTTGCTCAACAGCGCCGAATCTTTGTCGGGGTAGTGTGCCCCCATCTGCTGGACGCCCTGTCGCGCGTTGTCGTGGCGGATCATTGAGGTGTCGCCGATGTCTTCGTCGAGGCGCTCGAGATAAAAACCAAGCACGCCAAACAGTGCGTTGTCCTGGCTGACCGTTCGTATCTCCTGTTGCCAATGTGCAATGCTCACCCGCCTGAACCGGTGACCCGCTCGGCTGAAAGCATCCAGGTAATGCGCCCAGCTCAACGGTTGTGGGTTGTGCAGGTTGAACACACTGCGATTGGCTTGAAAGCCGGCGCAGTGGAATGCAATGAAACGAGCCAGGAAGTCCACCGGCATCAGGTCGAAATTCAACGCCAGCCGCGGTACCAGGCCAAGTTGAAGTGAGCCCTTGAGCATCAGCATCAGCCGATTTTTCTGCGGCTGGCAGGCCCCCGTGCGGCTGTGGAAACTGATATTGCCGGGGCGATGGATGTTCACCCAGGCTCCGCGCTCCACCGCACGTCCCAGTTGCCGCTCGGCGACCCATTTGGACAGGTTATAGCCATTCTTGATGTACAGCGGCAGCGTGGTCGCGGCGGGTGCCTCAAGGACATAGCCCTGGGTGTCCAAGCTGCTTGAGGCTGACAGCGTCGAGATAAAGTTAAAGACCTTCTTGCAGTGCGTCTCGCACAGGCGCAAGCATTCGAAGATGGGGTCAACGTTGTCCCTGGCCAGTGATGCGTAGTCCATCACGTGGTTGACCCGTGCCGCGTTGTGCACCAGCACACCGAAGTCCCGAGTGAGCGTGTCGTAAGCGTCGTTGGCCAACCCCAATCGAGGCAGGCTGATATCGGCGGCGAATACCTGCACCCGGCTCAGGTCCAGATGATCCAGGCGGTACTCGCGCAACGCTTGGGTAAACCGCATCATCGCCGAATGCCCCGGCTCCTCACGCACCAGGCATGCCACCTGGGTTGCATGACCGGCCAGCAACGCCTCGACGATATGCACACCAACAAAGCTGTTGGCCCCTGTCACGATCACTTTGTGCGGGTCGCCTGCGCGGTTCTCGGGAAGGAGGTTGAGTGACCACTCCTGTTGTGCGTCGCGAACCGCCTGACTAGAGGGCGCATCGGGCCCTTCCCCGTCCTCCACCCATGTTGCGAGGGTACGAATAGTCGGCGCCTCAATGAAGTGGCTCAACGAGAAGCTGCGGCCGAATTGTTCGCGAAAACGCAATAAGAGTGTCGACAGCAAAATCGAATGGCCGCCGAGTTCAAAGAAACTCTCATCGATGGACAATTCATCCACGGGCAACGCCAGCAGCTCGATCCACAAGCGGGTCAATCGAATCTGAAGTGGGGTTTGCGCCGCGTTGCTGGGAGTCTGCAAAACGGATTGAGCCGGTAATGCGAGCAATGCTGCCCGGTCGACCTTGCCGTTGCTGGAACATGGCATGTGCGGCAACAGGCTCCAGAAACCGGGGTGCATGTAATCCGGCAGCCACTGTCGCGCGTGTTGCTGCAGGGCCGCCAAGGTGGCCCCCGGTTCGGGTTGAGCGACAAAGCTACGGATCCTGCGGTCATGGTCGATCACCACTGCGACCTGGCGATACAGCCGGCGGTTACGCAAGCACTGCTCTATCTCTTGGGGCTCGACCCGAAAGCCGCGGATTTTCACCTGATCATCACGGCGCCCCCCCAGCACAATCCCATCGGCGGTCCACTGTGCCAGATCACCGCTGCGGTAAGCCCTCAGCGACTGACCCCCTGGCACCGCCAGTTCCACGAAAGGGCTGGCAAGCTGTTGCAGCGCGTTCACATACCCCAGGCTCACCCCAGGGCCGATGATATAGACCTCGCCTATGACCTGTTCATCTACCGGCTGCAGGTTCTCGTCAAGGATCAGCACCTGGCTGTTGGCGATGGGGCTTCCGACGTTGCGGTTGCTATCACCGGGGAGCAGCGTGCGATGGGTGACCAGCACCGTGGCCTCCGTGGGCCCATAGAGGTTGTGAAACTGGCAGTGCCCCGCGAGGCGTTCGATCACATGGGGCTCGCACACATCGCCGCCGGTAAGCAGGTGTGTCAGGCCCAGCGGTTGATCGAGCGGCAGAATGCTCAGCAGCGCAGGCGGCAGGAAGGCGTGGGTGACGCGCTGCCGTTGAAGCAGATCCAGCAGTTGCTGAGGGTCCTGTCGTTGCTCTGCGCTGGGGACAATCAACTCGGCCCCTGCTAACAAGCTGGGGAAAATATCGATCAGCGAAGCGTCAACGCTCAATGGCGAAAATTGCAGGACGCGGCTCAGCTCATCCAGGCTCATACAGGACCTGAACCAGGCCGTGAAATGCGCCAGGTTGGTCTGGCTGAGCAGCACACCCTTGGGTTGACCGGTGGTGCCTGATGTAAAGAGCGTCATGCAAGGACCGTCGGGGCGCGGGCGAGTCTGCACCAACGGACGCATGACGTCGGCGCTCCGCGGGTCGACCTTGCTGACATCCAGTGCAGTGAAGCGTCCCCGCAAGGGATGCTGACCCGCGTCAAGCAATACCCTGGCTTGCGCGCTCTCAAGCATGGCCTGATGGCGTTGAACCGGGTGGTCCGGACCCAGCGGCAGATACACGGCTGCGCAGCCCATCACCGCAAGAATGCTGGCGTACAACTCGATGGATTTTTCCAGGCACACGCCGACCACCGTTGGCGCCTGCCCAGTCGCCAGCAACGGCTGTAGTTGTTGCTGGATCGCCAAGGCGTGAAGCTGCAATTGACGATAGATCACTGTGTTGCCGGCGATGTTCAGCGCCGGCCGATCGGCGAAGGTGCGAAGGCTGGCCTGCAACTGTTCGATCACGGGCACCTGGGCTTCCCGCATGACAACAGGGTCTTCTGTGCGGTTGAATCGATGGACAAATGCCAGCGCGTCAAGCGCGTCCAAGCCTTGCTCGGGCCATTCATTGGCGGCCGCGTGCACAGAGAAATATCCAGTGTCCCGCGAGAATCCACTCACGTGCAGCGCGACCCACTCCACCAAGGCATGGGTTACCCGCTGGCGCAGCCGTTGGCCGTTGCCACTGGGTTCTCCGGTGATGCCAAGCACAGCCGATAATCGCCGGTCGGGCCCATAGGCTCGCAGTTGCAGCGCGGGTAGCCCGTATTCGGTTATCGGGCCAACACCCAGGCGCAGGCTGAACACTAGGAGTCGATCTGCTGGGGCCCGCAGCGACTGACTGCCGTCATCGATCAACAAGTCGATGCCTTCATCACTCAAGGCATGCCCATACTGTTCCAGCGCTTGCCTGATGGCGCCCAAGGCGCTGCTGGTGCCAGCAAACCCGATGGTCAGGCGCCTCATGTCAGCCTCCCGGACACCGGCAAGTAATTGTCCAACGCTTGCGCCACACTCGGCGTTTGCAGCAAACCGCTGTGTTGCAGGAAGCCCAGAATGTTGTCCATCAGCGGGTGCCGACGGGTGATCGGGAACGCCAGTGCCGTCACTTCATCGCGCAATGCGCTGCGCAGGCCTTCGCTGGCATCGAGGTGTTCGATCAAGTGCAGGTCGAAGTTTTTTTGCAGGTCGTTCGTCAGGTACTGAGCCAGGAATATCGGCAGCACCTGAGCGATGCTGTCGCGGTCTTCCGCGCTCGCCGTGTGCCAATACAGGCGTACGAGCCGTGTCCAGAATTGCGCATGGCGGCCCTCATCAAACAGGTGATCGGCCATCAAGCCACGGATGGAGGCTTTGACACTGGTGTCCTTGGCGAACGCAGCCACCTCGTGGGTCACGGTGTTTTCGGCAATGGCCACGCCAATCAGCGCTATTGCATCGCGCAGGTGGGCTGGCGCCTTGGCCTGGGCCGCAGGCAGCGCACGGCTCAATTCAATTTCCCTGGGCGGGTCCAACGGTTGTATGCCGGTCATGGCCACGGTTTGCTGCAGGAAATCCAACGCAACCAGTGCGTGGTAGTCCTCGTCCACGACAACGGTCATCGCATCTACGCGGCAGGCAAGCGGGAAGGGCACCGAGAAGCGATTCTTGGCAATGCTGCGCGCAGTCTTGTCGACGATCTCAGTCTCGAAGATCACCACGTCGTTGATGAATTTGTAGAAGCTTTGCACCAGCACGAAATCGCGCCATTGCGGGCAGTGTTCGAGGAAGGTTGCACAGAGCACCAAGGGCTGGCGGCACATCGGGTAGATGAGCTTGTCATCGTCTTCCAGCAAACGGCGAGGGCGTGTGCGGATGGTTGCGCGGCGCTCCCAGTCGTCGGCAATGGCGTGGTAGTCGGCTGCGCTCATGGGTGCACCTCCAGCAGCGAGGCCTGAACCTCATCCCAGAATGCAATACGGCTTTGCACGGCCGCGAGGGCGGCATTGTTGGCCTGTTGCGGGTACGCCGGGTCTGCACTGACAAGGTGTTGGAGCAACTGCTCTGCTGCTGGGCCATGATCCTGGGCGTCCAATTCGATGTGACGCTTGAGGTAAGCGCACAGTGTCGGCGCGTGGCGATGGATAAGCTCATCAGATTGCAGGATGCGCTCGAATATCGTCGGGATGACATGCTCGCGACCGTGCAGGAATGTTGCCGCCACACAATGGGTAGGCGCGTTCAGCGCGAGATGCAATGTGTCGCTGACGAAGCGGGCCACGCCGGGAAGAATCTCTACCTCACGCAAGGCGGCAGTCGCTTCCATGCCTTGGCGTTGCAGCGCAACAAAGCGTTTGATCGGCGAGGTGCTGGCGCCCACTTCGGCCATGGCCTCCAGATAGAGTTCGAAGTGGCTGCAATAGCCTCCCTCGGGATGCTCGTCTGACTCCTCACTCAGCACGACCTCATTGATCAGGCGCGCGGCTTGCGTGTCGGCAGGTGGCAGCCAGGGCAGACGCGTGCAGGTCAGGTCCCGTTGCAGACGTTTGGCGAGGGTCATGAAGTCCCAGACGGCAAATATGTGGCTTTCCATAAAAAGTTGTAACTTGCGCAGGGAAGTTATTTCTGGAAATAACGAATGGCTGCATAACTGCAATTTTGCTGTTTCAAGTAACGGTTGATGCATGGTTGGTGCCTATAAGTTATTGCGTCTGCTGTGAAAAAACAGCGATGAGTTCTTGTAGTTGGCAAGAAGTGAATAGGTATGGACCAGCCGTACGCGTGCAAGGCGCTTCTAATGAGGCGACTGCAGCATCGAGTGAAGTGTCTGGTTTAGTAATAAAAGATGATAAGCGGGTTAAACAATTTGGCGAGCATACAAATGTGTTAGAAGTTTTTCTAAATAATATGGGCTGTAAGTTAGTGTCTTTATTGAAAGTGGGAAGTTTCGTGGGGCGGGGTACTAACCGTTAGTTAGGGAACCCCGCAACACTGCAAGATCGAGACAGGAAAGCTGGAAGGCTTATTACGTGCCTTTTTTGTCGCCGGCATCCAGGCCATTGAGGTATGCCGTGATTACCTCCATGCCTCGCATCAAGTGATTGCGCAGCGTCAGGATGCTTTCTTCGATTTTTTTCTGTGCCACCAGGCTCAGCAGTTCGCGGTGATCCTCCTGGGACGTCTGGCCCAACCCCATGGCCTCAAGGTTGTAACGCAGGAAACGTTCTTCCTCGTTCAAACCGTGCTCCACCAATTTGAGCAGCCGCTGGTTCGGGGCCTTGCCATACAAGGCCATGTGAAACAGCCGGTTGAGGCGACCAATCTCGGTGTAGTCTTTTTCCTGCTCCAAGGCGACGATGATGGCGTCCGCCTCGGCGATATCGGTTTCGGTGAGCAAAGGGATGGACGAGCGCAGCGCTTCAGACTCCAGCAGCATCCGCAGTTCATAGGTTTCGGCCGAATTATCCTCGATCAAGGGTGCGACGACAGCACCCTTGTGGGTCACCACATGCAGCAGTGACTGGGCTTCCAGCTGGCGCAAGGCTTCGCGCACCGGCATGCGGCTGACCCCGAACAGGCTGGCCAATTCCTGTTGGCGCATGGCGGTACCGCAGGGCAACCGACCGTCCAAGATGGCGTTGCGCAAGGTTTCTTCAATCACGGAGCGAGCGAGATGGGCGGGGATCGTTCCGCTGATCTTGATGCTGTTCAAAGGGGTCGGCTTCTGCGTCACGGTTACGTTATGCTCCTTATTAGAATGGGCATGGCTAATTGGATCCAATGCACACTAGAGACTGACCATAGGCTTGTCAAACGCGCACAGTTTCGGCTTGTAAGCGCTTCAACATAACGCTCTGAGCACCCACAGCCAGCCTCTATCGGGTCTTACGCATTCAGGTTCAACTCGCCTTCTATCGAGCGGGAAATTGCAGTACAGGCAGCTAAGCGCTCGTCACTTCGACACTGCAGTTTATTCCCTTGGCGCCAAGCGCGCGGGGTTTGGTCACCACATTCCCGTATATCGATATTCACTAACGGTATTTAAAATGCCGTTCTTATATCTATAAAGTCATTTCCCTGTCTGACCGGGAGTGACCTCATGTCCGCCACCTCTACTGTTCCAACAGCGACCGCAACCGCCCAAACGTTCGAGATTCGTCCATTTCCCGGTAGCGTTGGCGCCGAGATCATCGGCCTGGACCTGTCGCGCCCGGTCAACGATCAGGATTTCTCGCGTATTCACCGTGCGCACCTGGACCATCACGTCGTGGTGTTTCGCGATCAGCGCATCACCCCCCAACAACAGATCGCCTTCAGCCGTCGCTTTGGCGTGTTGCAAATCCATGTGCTCAAACAGTTCTTGCTGGCTGACCATCCGGAAATCCTGATCGTCTCCAACATTATCGAAAACGGCCAATCCATCGGCCTGGGGGATGCGGGCAAGTTCTGGCATTCAGACCTGTCCTACAAGGAGCTGCCCAGCCTGGGCTCGATGCTTCACGCCCAAGAGTTGCCTTCAGAAGGCGGCGACACCTTGTTTGCTGACATGCACAAAGCCTGGGACCAATTGCCGGAACACCTGCGCAAAGCCGTCGAAGGCCGCAGCGCCGCCCATTCCTACACGGCGCGTTACAGCGAAACCAAATTCGAAGGCAACTGGCGTCCCACGTTGACCCCTGAGCAGCTGGCCCAAGTTGCGGAAGTCGTACACCCCATCGTGCGCACCCACCCGGAAACCGGCCGCAAGGCGCTGTTCGTCAGTGAAGGTTTCACCACCCGTATCGTCGGCCTGCCGGAAGACGAAAGCCGCGACCTGCTGGCCCAGCTCTACGCCCACAGCGTGCTGCCCCACAACATCTACCGCCACCAATGGCAGCCCCACGACCTGGTGTTTTGGGACAACCGCTCGCTGATCCACCTGGCCGCCGGGTGCCCGAGCCACCTGCGCCGCAAGCTGTTTCGCACCACCATCCAGGGCGACGCGCCTTTCTGATACGGAGCATGACCATGTCCAGGAAACTTCCATTTGCACGGCTGGCCGCGACCGTCGGTCTGGGCGTCAGCCTGCTGGCTGGCGGCCTTGTTGCACCGGCTGCTGCGCAGGCTGAAGGCGAGATCCGCATCGCCGAGCAGTTCGGCATCGTTTACCTGTTGCTCAATGTGGTTCGTGATCAGAACCTGATCGAAAAATACGGTAAGCAGGAAGGTATCGACATCAAGGTCGACTGGACCCAATTGTCCGGTGGTGCAGCCGTCAATGATGCATTGCTCTCCGGCTCCATCGATATCGCGGGTGCCGGTGTCGGCCCGCTGTTGACCATCTGGGACCGCACCCACGGCAAGCAGAACGTCAAGGCGGTCGCTTCCCTGGGCAACTTTCCGTACTACCTGGTGAGCAACAATCCCCAGGTCAAGACCATTGCCGATTTCACCGAAAAAGATCGCATCGCTGTACCGGCAGTAGGCGTGTCGGTGCAATCGCGCTTCCTGCAATACGCCGCCGCCAAACAATGGGGCGATAAAGCATTCAATCGCCTCGACAAGTACACCGTCGCTGTCCCGCACCCGGATGCCACCTCGGCACTGATTGCTGGCGGTACCGAGCTGACTGGGCACTTCTCCAACCCGCCGTTCCAGGACCAGGCCCTGGCCAACCCGAACGTGCATGTGGTGCTCAACACCTACGACCTGCTCGGCCCGAACTCGCCGACGGTGCTGTTCGCCACCGAGAAATTCCGCAACGACAACCCGAAAACCTACAAGGCGTTCGTCGAGGCATTGACTGAAGCTGCGCAGTTCGCCCAGAACGATAAAGGCGCCGCAGCCGACACTTACATCCGCGTGACCAAGGCCAAGATCGACCGTGCCGCGTTGTTGAAAATCATCGATAACCCGCAGTTCGAATTCAGCGTCACGCCGAAAAATACCTATCCGCTGGCGGAATTCCTCTACCGCGTCGGCGCCATCAAGAACAAGCCTGAATCGTGGAAGGACTACTTCTTCCAGGACGCCAAGCCCCTGCAAGGAAGTTGAGATGAACGCACCCTTGCAAGGCCACACGGCCAGCAACCTGCATACCACCGCCCCGTTACTGGCGGTGGATAACGTCAGCCTGGAATACCGTACGCCTGAGCGCGTGGTGCGGGCTACTCACCAGGTGAGTTTCGAGATCGACCCGGCCGACCGCTACGTGCTGCTCGGGCCTTCGGGCTGCGGCAAATCCACCTTGCTCAAGTCCATCGCCGGGTTTATCAAGCCTTGCGAAGGCGAGATCCGCCTGTTGGGCCAAAAGGTCGAACAACCTGGTCCGGATCGCATCGTGGTGTTCCAGGAATTCGACCAACTGCCGCCGTGGAAAACCGTCAAACAGAACGTGATGTTTCCACTGCTTGCGTCGAAAACCTTGAAGCGGCCTGAAGCCGAAGAACGTGCGTTGCATTATCTCGACAAAGTCGGCCTCACGGCCTTTGCCGATGCCTACCCACACACCCTGTCCGGCGGCATGAAAGCCCGTGTCGCCATCGCCCGTGCCTTGGCCATGCAGCCGAAAATCCTGCTGATGGACGAGCCCTTCGCCGCCCTCGACGCGCTGACCCGGCGCAAGATGCAGGAAGAGTTGCTGCTGCTCTGGGAGGAGGTGCGCTTCACCCTGTTGTTTGTCACCCACTCCATCGAAGAAGCGCTGGTGGTGGGCAATCGCATCCTGCTGTTGTCGCCCCATCCTGGGCGTGTGCGTGCGGAAATCCACAGCCATCAATACGACCTGCACAGCCTTGGTGGCGTGGCGTTCCAGGCGTCGGCGCGGCGGATTCATCGTTTGTTGTTCGATGAAGCGCCCGAAGCCGAACGTGAGTTGGGTTTTGCCGATATTCGCATCGCTTACTGAAGGGGCAGCTCAATGCGCCAGGAATACGAAATTACCCTAGAACCGCTGCTCAGCATTCCCGTGGAACGCGAGCTGCCCCTGCGCCAACGCCTGTGGCAACAAGGCTGGCTGCGCAAGGGGTTGATCTTGATCGTGCTCGCGATCCTCTGGGAAGCCGTTGCGCGCTACCAGAACAACGACCTGCTGCTACCGAGCTTCCTGCAGACCTTTCATGCGCTTTACGACGGCCTGCTCAGTGGTGAATTGCTCAGCAAAGTCAGCATCTCGCTGGTGGTGCTGATCAAGGGCTACCTGATCGGCATCGTGCTGGCGTTTGCCCTGACCACCTTGGCGGTGTCGACCCAACTGGGCCGCGACCTGCTAAGTACACTGACCTCGATGTTCAACCCGCTGCCGGCCATCGCGCTGTTGCCGCTGGCGCTGCTGTGGTTTGGCCTGGGGCAGAACAGCCTGATTTTCGTGCTGGTGCATTCGGTGCTGTGGGCGTTGGCGCTCAACACGTACTCGGGGTTCCTCGGCGTGTCCGAGACCCTGCGCATGGCCGGCCGCAACTATGGCCTCAAGGGCATGCGCTTTGTGCTGTTCATCCTGATCCCGGCGGCACTGCCGTCGATCCTCGCGGGCCTCAAGATCGGCTGGGCGTTTGCCTGGCGCACGCTGATCGCCGCCGAGCTGGTATTCGGTGCAACAAGCGGCAAGGGTGGTCTGGGCTGGTACATCTTCCAGAACCGCAACGAGCTGTACACCGACAAGGTGTTTGCTGGCTTGGCGGTGGTGATCCTGATCGGGTTGCTGGTGGAAAACCTGGTGTTTGACACGTTTGAGCGGCTGACGGTGAAACGCTGGGGCATGCAACGCTGAATACGCTACGATTGCGCCAAGTTCACTCCCCACTGATCACGAGTGCCTGGCATGCAGCTACCGGACATGAACCTGTTGGTCGCCCTCGACGCCTTGCTTGATGAGGGCAGTGTGGTCGGCGCCGCACGGCGGATGAACCTCAGCCCGGCCGCGATGAGCCGCACCCTCACGCGGATTCGCGAAGCGGTGGGCGACCCGATTCTGGTACGCGCCGGTCGCGGCCTGGTGCCGACGCCCAAGGCGCTTCAGTTGCAGGGCCAGGTGCGCAATGTGGTGGAGCAGGCGGCGCTGCTGTTCCGCTCGGCGGACCAGGTTGACCTGAGCACCTTGCGCCGCCGCTTCAGCGTGCGCGCCAATGACTTTTTTATCGGCGTGTATGGCGGTCGCCTGTTCGACACCATGGAGCGCATGGCACCGCTGTGCGAGCTGTGCTTTGTGCCCGAAGGCGACACCGACGACGAGGCCCTGCGCGAAGGGCGGCTGGATTTGCGCGTGAGCAACACCACGCCGACCAGCCCCGAAGTGAAGGTGCAAAACCTGTTTTCCACGACCTTCGTCGGCCTGGCGCGGGAAGACCACCCGTTGTTCGACGAGGAAATCACCGCCGCGCGCTTCGCCAGCTATTCCCATATCAGCATCTCGCGGCGCGGCATTGCCCGTGGGCCGATCGACACCGCGCTGAACGCCCAGGGCCTTGAGCGTCGGGTGGCGATGATCGCTCCAGGCTTTCACGGCGCGATGTTCATGCTGCCCGATTCCGACCTGATCCTGCCGGTGCCCAAGGAAGCGTTGTTGAGCGCCAATCGCCTGAAACTGCCACTGCGCGCGTTCGCCTTGCCGATCTCGCTGCCCACGCTGGTATTGGCGCAATCCTGGCACCCGCGATTCGACAAAGACCCCGCCCATAAATGGCTGCGCGAAACCATGCGCGAAAGCTGCCACGCCACTTGGCTCGAAGCCCAACCCACTTGAATCTAAAGCGAGCACGGTCCATGTGGGAGCTGGCTTGCCTGCGATAGCGGTGGGTCAATTAACCAGTGTGTATCAGACAGCCCGCCATCGCAGGCAAGCCAGCTCCCACAGGAGTTTGCGCAGATTTTTAGGATTGCGTCTGGCGCACTTATAACCTGCCAACAAGTAACTTTTTGTCATATGTGTGCCTGATTAAACTGCTCGGGTATTGACCATTCCGAGTTACCTGTTCATGACTTCCCTCGCTGCCCCCACCCTTGCGGCCGCAGCCAAGCCCACTGCCATCACCCCGCCCGTATTCGGCCCGCGCATCATCATCGGCCTGGTCGGCGTGTTGTTGGCGGTGCTGGTCTCCGGTCTCAACGAGATGGTCACCAAGGTGGCCCTCGCAGATATTCGCGGCGCTCTATACATCGGGTTTGACGAAGGCACCTGGCTGGTTGCGGCCTACACCGCCACCTCCGTGTCGGCCATGGCCTTTGCGCCCTGGTGTTCGGTGACTTTTTCGCTGCGGCGTTTCACCCTGTGCGCCATCGGCCTGTTCACCGTGCTCGGCATTTTGTGTCCGTTCGCGCCGAATTACGAAAGCCTGTTGGTGCTGCGCACCGTGCAAGGCCTGGCGGGCGGTGCATTACCGCCGATGTTGATGACCGTGGCGCTGCGCTTCCTGCCAGCCAATGTCAAGTTGTACGGGCTGGCCGGTTATGCGCTCACCGCTACCTTCGGTCCAAGCCTGGGCACACCGTTGGCGGCGCTGTGGACCGAATATGTCGGCTGGCAGTGGGCGTTCTGGCAGATCGTCGCGCCGTGCCTGTTGGCGATGGCCGCCGTGGCCTACGGCCTGCCGCAAGACCCGCTGCGTCTGGAGCGCTTCAAGCAATTCAACTGGCGCGGCTTGCTGCTGGGCTTCCCGGCGATCTGCATGCTGGTGATCGGCATCCTGCAAGGCAACCGTTTGGACTGGTTCGAGTCGGGGCTGATCACGTTCCTGCTGAGCGGCGGCGGCGTGTTGCTGGTGCTGTTCATGGTCAATGAATGGTCGCACCCGATGCCGTTTTTCAAGCTGCAGATGCTTGGCCTGCGCAACCTGGCGTTCGCCTTGATCGTGCTGGCAGGCGTGCTGATGGTGCTGACCTCGGTGATCATCATCCCGTCGAGTTTCCTCGCCCAGGTCCAGGGTTACCGGCCCCTGCAAACTGCGCCGGTGATGTTGCTGATGGCGCTGCCGCAGTTGATTGCACTGCCGTTGGTGGCGGCGCTGTGCAACCTGCGGTGGGTCGATTGCCGCTGGGTGCTGGGCATTGGCCTCGGCATGTTGGTGCTGTGCTGCATAGGCAGCGCGCACCTGACCTCGGAATGGATTCGCGACGATTTTTACGGCCTGTACCTGCTGCAAATCTTCGGGCAACCGATGGCCGTGTTGCCGCTGCTGATGCTTTCCACCGGCAGCATCCAGCCAATGGACGGGCCGTTCGCCTCCGCCTGGTTCAACACCGTCAAGGGCTTGGCCGCCGTGATTGCCACGGGCGTGCTCGATGCGCTGACCACCCAGCGCCTGCACTTTCACTCGACGATGTTGGTGGACCGCCTGGGCAACTCGCCCCTGGTCGATGGCGACGCGTCGGGCCTGGCGCACCGCCTGCACGAGCAGGCGGTGGTGCTGACCTCTTCGGATCTCTATTACGTCATGGCCGCGGTCGCGGCGGCGTTGATCCTGCTGATTTTCTGGATGCCCACGCGGATCTTCCCGCCCCGCGCACCGACTTGATTGAAAGGACTGCTCATGAAACGCAAAGACAAAATTGCCGTCTCCGTTATCGCCGTATTTGCTGTCGGCGTTCTGGTGTACCTGGCCGCGCCGGGCCTGCTCGGCAGCAAGCGCCAGACCACCAACGACGCCTTCGTCGCCGCTGATTTCACCTTGGTGGCACCGCGCGTGGCGGGCTTTATCAAGGAGGTGCTGGTGGAAGACAACCAGCGCGTCAAGGCCGGGCAACTGCTGGCGCTGATCGACGACCGCGATTTCCGCGCCGCCGCCCAGGCGGCTGACGCCGACACGCTCGTCGCCCAAGCCCAACTGAAAAACGCCACCGCCACCCTCGAACGCCAAAGCTCAGTCATCGCCCAGGCCCAGGCCACTGTCGCGGCGGATCGCGCCGAAGTGGCCTTCGCCGAACACGAGTTGAACCGCTACAACCACCTCGCCGGTGTGGGCGCCGGCACCGTACAGAACGCCCAGCAGGCCAAGACCCGCATCGACCAGGCCACCGCGCGCCTGGCCAGTGCTACGGCGGTGCTGGCGGCTGAACGCAAGCAAGTGGAAATCCTCACGGCCCAGCGCGATGCCGCGGAAGGTGGGCTCAAACGCGCCCAGGCCGCGCTGGAATTGGCCAGTTACCAACTGTCGTACACGCGCATCGTCGCGCCAGTGGATGGCATGGTCGGCGAGCGTGCGGTGCGGGTCGGGGCCTATGTGACGCCGGGCAGCAAGATCCTCGCGGTCGTGCCGCTGGAACAGGCCTACGTGGTGGCCAATTTCCAGGAAACCCAGCTTTCCCATATGCACGCCGGCCAAGCCGTGCAGGTGCGCGTCGACAGCCTCGACGGTGAACTGCTCAACGGGCATCTGGAAAGCCTGGCGCCTGCGACTGGGGTGACGTTCGCTTCGGTCAAACCCGACAACGCCACTGGCAACTTCACCAAGGTGGTGCAGCGGATTCCCGTGAAGATCGTCCTCGAACCGGGTCAGGCGCTGACCGAGCGCCTGCGGGTCGGCATGTCGGTGGAAGCCAGCGTCGACACTCAGCCGGTCGCGCAGCAGCGTGAGGTGGCCCAGCAATGAAACAAATTGCCTGGCTCACGTTGAGCATCATCAGCCTGAGTGCCTGCACCGTCGGCCCGGACTTTCAGAAACCCCAGAGCCCGCAAGTGGCGCAATGGAGCGAACCCCAGGGCCGCAAGGCGGCCAGCCGCGCCGTCAGCGACCCGCTGCAGGAACGCTGGTGGGATGTGTTCCACGACGAGCAACTCTCGGCCCTCACGCGTCGCGCGCTCACCGATAACCTCGACTTGAAACTGGCCAGCAGCCGCCTGCAACAAAGCCGCGCCGTACGCCAAGTGACCACTGCCGAGCGCTATCCCAACGTCAATGCCACCGGTGACTACCAACGCCAACGCAACAGTGGCAAAGGCCTGAGCGACCCGTCCGGCAACAACGGCCGTTCGGCCTTCAATCAATGGGACATGGGCTTCTCCGCCTCCTGGGAGCTGGATTTCTGGGGCCGCGTCAAACGTGAAACCGAAGCCGCCGACGCCACCCTGCAAGTGGCTGAAAACGACCGTCGCGCTGTGCTGCTGTCAGTGTTGGCCGAGACCGCCCAGGACTACATCCAACTGCGCGGCGTACAGAACACCCGCGCCGTCACTGAGCAAAACCTCGACGTCGCCCGCCACAGCCTCAAGCTTTCGCAGTTGCGCTTGGCTGACGGCGTGGCGACAGATTTGGATGTGGCCGAAGCCGCTGCCCAAGTCGCCGCCATCGAAGCGCGCCTGCCAGATTTGCAACAGCGTCAGGACCAACTGATCAACGCCCTCAGCCTGCTGATGGGCGAGCCGCCGCAAGCCTTGCACGCGCAGTTGTCCAAGGACGCCGCCGTGCCGCAAACCCAGCACCAGGTTGCAATTGGCTTGCCGTCGGAGTTGGCCGAGCGTCGCCCGGATATCCGCCAGGCCGAGGCCCGGCTGCACGCTGCCACCGCGAGCATCGGCGTAGCCAAGGGCGATTTTTACCCGCGCATCACCTTGTCCGGCAGCCTCGGTTCCCAGGCCATGCAACTCTCGGATTTCGGTTCCTGGGGCTCACGCGCGTTTGCCTTCGGCCCGCAGTTCAGCCTGCCGCTGTTCAATGGCGGGCGTTTGCAAGGCATGCTGAACCTGCGCGAAGCCCAGCAACAGGAAGCGGCGCTTGCCTACCAGCAAACCGTACTGCGCGCCTGGCATGAGATCGACGACCAGCTGACCCGCTACAACGCCAGCCAACTGCGGCGCGACAGCCTCGCTGAAGCCGTGCGCCAGAACCAGATCGCCCTGACCACCGCGCAGCATCAGTACGTTGAAGGGGTGGTGGATTTCGTCAACGTGCTGACCGTGCAAAGCGCGCTGCTGGCCACGCAAGAGCAGTGGGTGGAAAGCTCCACCGGTGTGTCCCTGGCGATGGTTGGCCTGTACAAAGCCTTGGGTGGCGGCTGGGAATCGGTGTACCCGCTGCAAGCCGCTGGGCGCTGAGTTACAAAGAGTTTTTGTCAGTCGCGAAATAAGGTGTAATGATAATTGCTCTCAATAGTGTATCTGAGCTTTTCATGGACACCGCGACTGACGGCCAGCAACAGCTTCATCTTTTGTACCGCGATCATCACGGCTGGCTCCAAGGCTGGCTGCGCAAGCGCCTGGGCGATCGCGAACACGCCGCCGATATCGCGCAAGACACCTTCCTGCGCCTGCTGGTGTCGGGACGCTTCCCCGGCGATAAGGAAAGCCGCAGCTACCTGGCGCAGATCGCACGCAACCTGGTGATCGACCAATGGCGGCGCCTGCGCATTGAGCGCGCCTATTTGGAAAGCATCGCGCACTTGCCCGAGCCGGAGTCGCCGTCCCTGGAAACCCGCGCGCTGATCCTCGAAACCCTGATGCGGATCGACGCCATGCTCGACCGCATGCCTGACAACGTGCGCCGCGCATTCCTGCTGTCGCAGTTCGAAGGCTTGAGCTATGCACAGATCGCCGAGCGTTTGGGCGTCACCGTCAGCTCGGTGCAGAAATACATGACCCGTGCGATTGTGGCTTGCTACCAAGTAGCTTACGAAGAATGAAACATGACGCGCCTATTGCCCAGGCCATTGTCGAGCAAGCCAGCGAGTGGCTGATGCTGCAATGGGGCGGCGACCTGCAAGGCGAACAACGCCAGGCCTTTGCCCGCTGGCAGGCCGCCGACCCGGAACACCGGCGTGCCTGGCAGCGTTTGCAGCACTTGCAACACACCCTTGGGACCGTACCCGCCGACAGCGCCCGCGCAGTGTTGCGCGACACACCGGACACCCAGCGCCGCGCGGCGCTAAAGCTGCTGGGCGTGTTGTTGATGGCCGGCGGCAGTGGTTACTTGGTGCAACGCAGCGAACCCTGGCAAGCCGCGTTCGCCGAATATCGCACCCACACCGGTGAGATTCGTCACGTCACCCTGAGCGATGGCACGCGCCTGGACCTCAACAGCGACAGTGCGGTGGACCTGCGTTTCAGCAGCACTGAGCGGCGTATCCGCCTGATCCGGGGTGAGATCTTGCTGACCAGCGGGCACGACCCGGTTCGACCTTTAATCGTCGAAACCCCAGCGGGTGATGTGCAGGCGCTGGGCACGCGCTTTGCCGTGCGCGAGCTGCCCGACGGCAGCCGTGTCGACCTGTTCGAAGGTCGCGTGCGCGTCACCCCGTTGCATGGCGCAGCCGTGCAGATGAATGCGGGCGACAGCCTATGGTTCAACCAGCGCCAAAGCTCGGCGCTGGCGGCGGTGAGCGCCAATGCCAGCAGTTGGACCGAACACCGCCTGATCGCCGAGCGCCAACCGCTGGGTGAGTTTGTCGCGCAACTGAGCCGTTATCGTCCGGGGTTATTACGGTGTGATCAGGCGGTGGCGGGCTTGTTGCTCACCGGCGTGTTTCCGCTGAACGATACCGACGCCATTCTCGCCGCGTTGGAGCGTTCGTTGCCGGTACAGGTGCAGGCGGTCACGCGCTATTGGGTGACGATCAAGGCGCGGGTCTGAACATTTTTTCAGGCGTGCTTGTCGGTTTTTGCGTCCCGCTCGGGATACCTCTTGAAAGCCAATCAAGAAGCGTTCTCACGGGGAGTCCTGCAATGCCGCACCACCCAATCCAACCCTTGGCCCGCGCCCTGCGCCGTGGCTTGTTTGTCAGCCTGTTGGCGACGGTGCCGATGGTACCGACTTTCGCTCATGCCGAAGAAAGCGCCGAGACGCTGCGCAGCTACAACATTCCGGCTGGCAGCCTCGACCAGGCGCTGAATCGCTTTGCCAGTGCCTCAGGCATCTTGCTGTCGGTGGACGCCACGCTCACCGAAGGCAAGCGCAGTGCCGGTTTGCAGGGGCGCTTCGGGGTCGGGTCCGGCCTGGAACGGCTGCTGGCGGGCAGCGGTTTGTTGGCGGTGCAATCCCAGGGTGGTTGGTCGTTGCAGGCGATTCCCAATGGCGGGCCTTTGCAGCTTGGCGCCACCCAGATCAGCGGCCAGCAAGCGCAGGAAAGTGCCTGGGGCCCGGTGGACGGCATCGTGGCAACGCGCAGTGCGTCCGGCAGCAAGACGGACTCATCGCTGGTGGAAATCCCCCAAACGATCAACGTGATCACCGCCGCCGAAATCAAGGCGCGTGGGGCCCAGAGCGTCACCCAGGCGTTGCTCTACACCCCTGGCATGAGCGCTGGCGGCTTCGCCGACCGGGTCAAGTTGTTCGATGAGCCGACTTCCCGGGGCTTCTCGCCCACGCCGCTTTACCTCGATGGTTTGCACCTGCCCTACGGCGGCGGCAGTACCGGGGGCGCGTTGCAGATCGAGCCGTATTCCCTGGAACGCATCGAAGTGCTCAAGGGCCCGGCCTCGGTGCTTTATGGGCAGAACCAGCCCGGCGGCATCGTCAATATGGTCAGCAAGCGACCCAGCGCAACCCCGATACACCAAGTGGTACTGGAAGCCGGCACCTACGAGCATAAAAGCGCGGCCATCGACCTGAGCGGCCCGCTGGATGAGCAGGGGCAATTTCTGTATCGCCTCACCGGCCTGGCCAACGATGGGCAGGACGAAGTCAATTACGTCGAAAACAAACGCCAGTTCATCGCGCCCAGCCTCACCTGGCGGCCCAACGATGACACCAACGTGACGCTGTTCGCGCAGTACCAGAAAGACAAAGGCGTGCCCGAAGCCCAAGGCTTGCCGGCGTCCGGCACCTTGTGGGACAACCCCAACGGCAAGATCAAGCGCGACCTGTTCATAGGCGAACCGGGCGTCAACCAGTACAACCGCGAGCAATACGTGCTGGGCTACGAGGTTTCCCACCGCCTCAACGACACCTGGACCCTCAAGCAGAACGCACGCTACGCCGAGGTCGACGACCGCTACACCGCACCGTTGCACGGCTACCGTTTTGTCGCCAACCCGGTCACCGGCGTGCAGGACCAACGCTACCTGCAACGCTTCGGTGTGGACTGGGCGCAGAACAACAAAGTGTTTGGCGTGGACAGCATCGCCCAGGCCGAATTCGACACGGGTGCGTTCTCCCACACCATGATCTTCGGCCTGGATTACTACCATTCCAACTCGCAGTTCCATGGTTTGTACGATCGCAACCCGCCGATCATCGACCTGTTCAAGCCGGTCTATGGCCAGCGCTTGAACTTTGGCCAGCCGTATCGCTGGGACCGCACCATCACTCAGACCGGCCTCTACGTGCAGGACCAGATCAAGTGGGACAAATGGGCGTTGGTCCTCGGCGGTCGCTACGACTGGGCCAACGTGGTCAATAAAGAACCCCTGACCGATACCCGCTTCGCCAGCAAAGACCAGGCGTTCACTGGGCGTGCGGGACTGGTGTACCTGTTCGATAACGGCCTGGCACCCTTCGTCAGTTATACGGAATCCTTCCTGCCGTTGGCGGGCACCGATGCGAACCAAAAGCCGTTCGAGCCGTCCACCGGCAACCAATACGAAGTCGGCGTGAAGTACCAGCCGCCCGGCCAGAAGAGTTTCGTGCAGGTTTCGGTCTACCAACTGGACCAGGAAAATGTGCTCACCACCAATCCCGTGGACACCACCTTCAGCACCCAAAGCGGCGCCATGCGTTCACGCGGAGTGGAGCTGGAAGCCAAGGCTGCGCTTAGCGACGCTTGGGACATCGTCGCATCGGCGTCGCGCAACGACATCAAATACACCAAGGACAACGACGGCCGCCAAGGCCGCCACCCTGCCGGCATCTCGCCGCTCACCGCATCGATGTGGGTCAATTACACCGTGCTCGGCGACACTCCACTGGCCGGCCTCGGCGCAGGCCTGGGCGTACGCTACGCGCGCCAAAGCCTGGGCGACTACTACGAAGGCGCCTTCAACGTGCCGTCCTACAGCGTCTACGACGCCAGCCTGAGCTACGACCTGAGCCGTTCGCCGCTCAAGCTCAAAGGCGTGAAACTGGCGATGAACGTGCAGAACCTCACTAACAAAACCTACGTGTCGCAGTGCACCAGTAATCTGGATTGCTACTACGGGGAAGGGCGCACGGTGGTGTCGAGCCTGACCTACGACTGGTAGGTAATCGGTTGTAGGAGGCCTCCTGATTGAGTGGGGTGTGAACTTTGAACGTCTCGCGAGCGTTAGCTTCGGCTGGCAACCCTCGCGAGATACTGCCCATGTCCATCGCCGAAAATCCCTATGCCACACCGCGCTCCAGCCTGAGCTGGATGCCGGTTCGTGAACCGATGTTTCTGGTCGTGGCCCCGCGCAAATTCCTCGTCATGATGCTGCTGACGCTGGGCGGCTACTTCGTCTACTGGCTCTACCGACAATGGACGTTTTATCAGCGGGCCACGGGCAAGAGGCTATGGCCCTGGGTTCGGGTGCTATTTCCGGCGTGCTATTTCTGTTCGCTGATCCTCAGCGTGATGCGTGAACTGGAGCAGGGCGAGTCCGCCTACCACTGGTGGCCACGTTGCCTGGCGGTGGCGATTTTTGTGTGCGGGTGTTTGCCCTTCACGGTGTTGTGGCTGCTTTCACCGTTCGCCGCACTCGCTGTAGCTGCCTGCATCGCAATGTTGCAGGTCGCGCTGGCGTTGCAGTTGCAAGATGCGATTAATCATTTGGAGCATGACCCCGACGGGGCGAGAAACACGCATCTCACGAGCGCCAATTGGGTTGCAATAGTGGTTGGGCTGCTGGGATGGGGGTGGGTTGTGACAGGCGTGGTGTGGGGCGCCGGTTGAGGGGGAGTGTTTCAAGGGTTCTGCAAAAATACCACATACCCCCGAAACCACTCACTCCGCTGCAAATACCCAGGTTCCTCCCACGTCCCGCCTTGAATCAGCCCGATCTTGAACGGCAACCCCAGCCTATTCATTCGTGGCAGGTACGCCGCGTAATCCGGAATGCTGTGCCGCCCTTGATAGGTCTGCACTACCACTTCATCCACCACGCCTTTGAGCTGCGCAATGGCGGCCGGGTCGGCGTTGCTGCTCCAATCCATCAGGCCAGTGATGCTCAAGCGCAGGTCGGCCGGCAGGCGTTGGCGCAGGTCGCGCAGGAAGTCGGCGTATTCGTGCAGGTATTGGGTGCGGGCGTCGAAGTCGATCTGGATCCCGACGGCCGGGTTGCCCGCTTCACGCCAGCGTTGCACCTGGCCGAGCAGTTGACGGTAGACCTGTTCTGGCCAGCGCAGGGTGTGGGCGCGGTAGACGATCCAGATTTCACCCTGAGTGATGCGCGGCACGCTGATGCCCTGCGCGATCATCTGCACGCCGCGCCCTGGCGCGCGGCGGGTGGCGTTGATCTGGCCCTGAAGGATGTACAGGGTTTTGGCCTGCTTGAGCACCGGTTGTGGGGTGACGCCGCTCCACAGCCAAAAGGCGTCATAGTTGCGGGCGTCGACGGCGCCGAAGGCCGGGCTTGCCAGTAACAGCAAGCCTAGCCACAGGTGTTTCACCAGTAGTACTGCAGCGACTTGCCCCACTGGGTGTCGGCAAAGCTGCTTTTCAACTGGCGGAACCAGGCTTTGCGCACGGCGGGCTCAACGTCTTGCCCGCCGCAGCTGTTGTAGCCGGACGGCCCATAGCAGTTGATGGCGCGGAACAGCGCGTAGGCCCTGTCATTCTTCGGCGCCTTGGTATTGCCGATCACCTGTTTGTAGCCGTCCAGGCGCGAGAAGGTTTCGCCCTTGAAGTCCGATGCGGTGCTGCCCAGGCTGCCGGCGGCGCGCGCCTGCTCCAATGGCATGCCGTCCAGGCCGTTACGCAGGATGAATTCACCCAGGCAGTTCAGGCCCTGTGGATTCTTCGCGTCATTTTGCAGGACGGCGGCGGTTTGCGTGATGGCTGGGCAGGCGTAGCCGGATTCGGCTTTATCGCCATTCCACTGGAACAGCTTCAAGGTCTGGCTGGCGCTGTAGACGTAGCCCAAGCTGGTACCCAGCTTATCTTCAGGGGCAGCGACCGGCAGTTGCTTGAGGTCCTCGGCGAATGTCGCGTACTGGCCGCGCAGCAGGTCTTTGTAGAGCAGCACGAATTGCGCGGTCTGGCGTTCCAGCGGGTCGCTGGCCTGGGCGATCTGCTGGCGCAGCAGCTCAGGGCCTGCAACGTTGCGCAGCAGAATGTAGCGCACCTGCTTGGCGCTGATCGGCGAATCGGCGGCGAACACTTTGGCCAACTGGCCGCTGCGCTCGTAGTTCATCGCCAACGCCAGCTCAAGCTGGTCGCGTTGCAGCGGCATTTTCGCCAGGGGCAGCAGTTGCAGCCATAGTGCTTCGGCGCCTTTCCAGTCTTGCTTGGCTTCCAGGGCCAGTGCGCGCAGGGTCTGTTGGCTGAAGGCGAAGTAGTTCAGGCTCGACGGCACGCTCTGGGGCAACTGCTTCAAGGCGGCGTCCGGTTGATGCTCGATGTACAACGCACACACCGCCAGCAAGTAGTCGTACAGCTCCGGCGCGCTGGCGAATGCGGCTTTTTGCTTCTCCAAGTCGGCGCGGGACAGGGCAGGCTGGTTGCCACCGCGCATCACCATCAGGTCGCTGACAAGCTGGATCATCGGCGTGGTGACGGTCTCGCTATTAACCATCAACAGCTTGAGGTCGGCTTCCTCCACCAGTTCGTCCACCGACACATTGCGCTGCGTATCAGTCGCCTGAGTCATCGCCCAGGCGTAGGCCTCGGCGAGCTTGGTGTTGTCACCCGCCAGCCAATACACGCGGCGCAACAGGCCACGGGCGGAGGCCACGTAATCGCCCTGTGGATAAGTTTTCAGGTAGGTGAGGAATCCTTCTTCGGCATCGCTCAGGGCGGACTTATCCACATGCTCAAGACGCGGCATGCCGTATTCGTCGAAGGCTTCAGCCTGGGCCTGGTTCAAAGAAGTGCGCGCCGTCATGTACAGCGCGGTTTCCTGCAGCCAAGGCACATTGCTACTGCTGGCAGCGGCAAAACCGCGTTCGGCGTCACTGAAACGACCGCTGTAGAAGTCGGCGGCGGCCTGCAGGTAAGTGCGAAACAGCTGGCCGTCGGCGGACTGGATCTGCTGGGCGTCCGCCACTTGGCCGTCCCAGGAGCAGGCGGTCAGCAACTGCAAACGCGCCTTCACCAGCACCTCGCGCTCGGCCGCCGGCATGTCAGCCTTGATCACCTGGCTGATAAATGCGGTGGCGCTGTCATCGTCGTTGCTGCGGCAGCGGCTGCCCTCGCCATTGAGGAACGCTTCACCGGCGGTTTTGTACTCGTCGCGCTTGATGCCCAGAGCTTGGAGCAGCGTGTCGAGTTCGGCGGTGCGCGAGTCGTCCGGCTTGTTGTCGGGTTCTTCGTTTGTGCTGCGCATAGGCGCCAGTCGATAGACCGGGAAGGGCACCGGGCCAAAGCCCTGGGCCAGGTCGTCTTCGCTCAAGGCATTGGGCGCCAGGAGCGCAGCCTTTTTGTCCGCCAGCAGCAGGCGCAGGTTGACGCGGCTGTCGTTGCCCGGGTTGAGGAAGGGTTGGTTGCTGCACGCGTCGAGACTGTCACGCGAGACCCGCCAATCGGGGTAGCACGAGTCGTCGGAGCTGGCCTGGGCCTGTTGGGTCATACCCGCGAGCAGTGCCAGTGCCAGGGGTGACAGAAAACCGATGCGCATGACGTGTCCTTGATCCTGAGTCCTTGGAGGAGGGCAATAATAGCGTGTTCCTACGGTCGCTTCGGAGAAGCCCTGCACAAATTGCCGATTTATCGGGTTATAGAAGCGAATCAGGGGCTTTTGTCCTAGAGTGGCGGTGTTTGCACTCAGGCAATCAAGGGCAGGGGAATCGAGGTGCGTCGGTCTGTGGTAGAGCAAAACGAAAAGGTCGGGACGTTACCCGCACTCAACCGCCTCTCTTGGGAAGGTGCCGGTTGGATCAGCCGACTCTGGTGGGTGCCGATTCTGGCGCTGGCCATGGCCCTGCGTTTTTACAACCTGACGGCGGCGGCGATCTGGGGCGACGAAGGCTCCAGCCTGTTGCTCAGCGAATACGCCGTGGCCGACCTGTGGTTCCACGCGGCGCATGATGTGCACCCGCCGCTGTATTTTTTTCTGCTGCGCGGCTGGATTGAGCTGTTCGGCGACAGCATCTGGTCGATTCGCAGCATGAGCGCCGTCCCCGGTGTGGTCGCCGTGGGCCTGGGCGTCTGGCTGACGCAGCAATTGTCCAGCCGTCGTGCGGCGGTGCTGGCGGGCATTTTGCTGGCGCTATTACCTACGGCGGTGCGCTACAGCCAGGAAGTGCGCATGTACTCGCTACTGGGCGTGTGGTTGCTGGGCGCCACGCTGGCGCTGGTGTATTGGGTGCGTCAACCCGAGCGCACGCGTTATCTGGCGGCCTATGTCGTGTTGATGAGTGCTGGTTTCTACACCCATTACTTCACGGCGCTGTGTGTGCTGGTGCATTGGGCCTATCTGGGTGTGCTTTGGGGTACGGCGCCGCGAGACCGGCGCCTGATCACCCGCCCGGCATGGTGGGCGGCTAACGCCGCGATTGTGCTGTTGTATCTGCCTTGGCTGCCTAACCTGTTGGACCTGGTGCAACACGTCGAACAGCTCAAGGTGGGCGGCGACATAGGCTGGGAAGAACCGGTCAGCCTGTTCTCCCTGCCTTCGATGATCTGGCAGTTCGTGCTCCAGGATGAAGGCGTTGGCTTCTGGCCGCCGTTGTTCTGGCTGTTTCCGCTGCTGCTGGTGACTGTTGTTGTGATCACCGCTTGGCGAGATCGCGAACGCTGCCGACCGGCCAGCCTGCTGGCGCTGTTTTTCCTGTTGCCACTGCTGCTGGTCTACGGCGTGTCATTTGTTTCCCCGGTGTTTATCGAGCGCTACCTGACGGTATACGCCTTGGGCTTGCCGGTTCTTGTGGCGATGGCTATCGACCGCCTGCCGTCGCGGTTTTCACTGCTGGGGGTGGCGCTGTTTGTGCTGTTTGTCGGCGTCGAACTGGTGGGGTTGAAGAACAACTTTGCCGTGGATGAACACGACCAGTTCAACGTGCCGGTGGAGTTCGTCAACCGCAACTACCAGGAAGACGACCGCATCGTCCTCAGCGACATGATGTGGTACCTCAGCTACGTGTATTACGACCAGACCGACGCCCAATTGCAGCTCTACACCCCGCCCAAACCGGACGGCACGCCCACTCGGCCGAATGCGTATGGCTTCGGTACCTTGGTAGACCAGGACGGCGGGCGCATCTATCTCGACCGCCTGTCAGCACTGCCCGCCGAGACCCGGCGCGTGTGGCTGATCAGCAGCAACGAAGCGCCGGATGAATTCGCGCCGCTGCCCGTCGGCTGGCGCGAACTCAGTCGCCAGGATGGCGGCGGTGCCAGGGCGCGGTTGTTTGTGTTGTGCAACGTACCGTCGGCGCAACCCGAGGGCTGTCGCTAGACTGGGTTAATTCTTTTCTTTCAGGAGCCCGTCATGGAATCGCCCGTGCATAGTTTGCCGTCATTGTTCAAACAGCTGGGTCTGGAGAATGACCCGGTGAGTATTGAGCGGTTCGTGGCGGTTCATTCGCCGCTCAAACCGGAGTTGAAATTGGCGGATGCGTTCTTTTGGACGGACAGCCAAAGGGCGTTTTTGCGCGAGGAGATTCTGGAGGATGCGGATTGGGCGGTGGTGGTGGATGAGTTGAATCTGATGTTGCGGGGTGGACGAGGGGTTCAAGCCAGACAGTAAGCTTGAAGCCAGCCCGGTCTAAACGTGGGAGCTGGCTTGCCTGCGATAGCGGAGTGTCAGTCGACATCTACCTCGACTTGACCGCCGCCATCGCAGGCAAGCCAGCTCCCCCATGTGTTTTGCAGCGACTCAAATGACTCGCCCGCGCTCAAGCCCGCTTTCTCCATCCCCAGCCCCCACCACCCATCCGCTAAATTGTTTCAAAACTTGACGATGGTGGCTTCATCTACCATATTGATAGTTAGCAAACTAACTGTATGCGAACTATCCAGTGCCTCAATCTCTCGAACAACTCCAGATGAACCTGAGCAGCAGCATGGTGGTGGGCGCCCGTCACTGGCGCAAAATCTGCCAGACCACGCTGGTGAGCTACGGCATCTCCGAAGCCTGCGCCGTGCCGCTCTTGATGATCGGCCGCTTGGGCGATGGCGTGCACCAGGTCAAAGTGGCCCAGGCCTCGGGCATGGAAAGCCCGTCGCTGGTGCGCCTGCTCGACCGGCTGTGCACAGACGGCTATGTGTGCCGCACAGAAGACGTCCACGACCGTCGCGCCAAGTCCTTGAGCCTCACCGAGCGCGGCCGTGAGCTGGTGCAAGCGGTGGAGGCGCAATTGGTGCGGCTGCGTAAGGACGTACTGGCGGATATCGCCCCCAACGATCTGGAAGCCGCGCTGCGGGTATTGCGCGCCTTCGAGGCGGCGACGCTTTGAACGGATTTTTTACCGGTTTCCCGCCCGCCCGTGACTGGTTCTATGGGGTGCGTACCTTCGCGGCGTCGATGATCGCGTTATACATCGCCATGCTTATGCAGATGCCGCGTCCGTATTGGGCGATGGCCACGGTGTATATCGTCTCCAGCCCGTTTGTCGGCCCTACCAGTTCCAAGGCGTTGTACCGCGCCATCGGCACCTTCATGGGCGCGGCGGCGGCGGTGATTTTCGTGCCGATGTTCGTGCAGTCGCCTTATATGTTGGTGGTGGTGATTGCCTTGTGGACGGGCACGTTGCTGTTTCTGTCCATGCACCTGCGCACCGCCAACAACTACGCCTTGATGCTGGCCGGCTACACCTTGCCGCTGATCGCCTTGCCGGTGGTGGATAACCCCCTGGCTGTGTGGGATGTGGCCGAAGCGCGTACCGAAGAAATCTTCCTCGGCATCGTCGTCGCGGCGGTAGTGGGCGCGATGTTCTGGCCGCGCCGTCTCATGCCGGTGTTCGATGGCTCGGTGACCAAGTGGTTTGCCGACGCCCAGGTTTATAGCCAGCGCTTTCTGGCCCGCAATGTTGAGCCTGAAGAAATCAGCACGCTGCGCGGCGGCATGGTCGCCACCTTCAACACCCTCGAACTGATGATCGGCCAGTTGCCCCACGAAGGCGCAAGGCCACAGACGGTGCGTAATACCAAAGAGCTGCGCGGGCGCATGATTCACCTGCTGCCAGTGGTGGATGCACTCGACGATGCGCTGTATGCCATCGAGCATCGCGCGCCGGAGTTCCTGGATAAAATCACGCCATTGCTGGAAGCGACCCGCCAATGGCTGGAAAACACCCAGGACAGCGCGCCGATGGACAGCTGGCGCGCCCTGCGTGACCAGGTCGACGCCCTGCAACCCCACGGCGAAGCGCTGGACGACCGCCACACGCTGCTGTTCTCCAACGCCCTTTACCGTTTGGGCGAATGGATCGACCTGTGGCAAGACTGCCGTAGCCTGCAAGCCGCTATCCAATGTGAAAGCCAGGACAGTTGGCGCGCCGTCTACCGCCACTGGCGCCTGGGACGCCTCACGCCCTTCCTCGACCGTGGCCTGATGTTCTACTCGGCGTTCTCCACCGTCAGCGCGATCATCGTTGCTTCGGTGCTGTGGATTTTGCTGGGTTGGACCGACGGCGGCAGCGCAGTGATCCTGGCTGCTGTCGCCTGCAGCTTCTTTGCAACGATGGATGACCCCGCACCGCAGATCTACCGGTTCTTTTTCTGGACCGCCATGTCGGTGTTGTTCGCCAGCCTCTATCTGTTTTTGGTGCTGCCCAACCTGCATGACTTCCCGATGCTGGTGCTGGCGTTTGCCGTGCCGTTTATCTGCATCGGCACGCTCACCGTGCAGCCGCGATTTTACCTGGGCATGCTGCTGACGCTGGTGAATACCTCGTCGTTTATCAGCATCCAGGGCGCCTATGACGCGGACTTCCTCAACTTCGCCAACGTCAACCTGGCTGGGCCGGTGGGCTTGCTGTTTGCCTTCGTGTGGACACTGATTGCACGGCCGTTCGGTGCTGAACTGGCGGCCAAGCGCCTGACGCGTTTCAGTTGGCGCGACATCGTCACGCTCACCGAGCCCGCGACCCTGGCCGAGCACCGGCACATGGCCGTGCAAATGCTCGACCGCCTGATGCAACACCTGCCGCGCCTGGCCCTGATCAACCAGGACACCGGCACCGCCTTGCGCGATTTGCGCGTGGCGCTGAACCTGCTCGACCTGCTGGCTTACTCACCGCGCATCCTCGGTGTGCCACGGGTGCTGCTCAATCAGGTGGTGGAAGGCGTGGGCGCTTACTTCAAGGCGTGCCTCAAGGCCGGTGAACGCTTGCCGGCGCCCAGCGGTCTGCTGATGACGCTGGACCGCACGCGTCGCGCCCTCAACGGCCAGGGTTTGCAAGACGAAGATGACACCCGCCTGCATCTGCTGCACGCGCTGGCTGGTTTGCGCCTGTCACTGCTGCCGGGCGTGGAATTCATTGGCGGCGCCGAGGTGCAAGCGCCGCTACCCGATGGAGCGCCTTTATGATCGGTGATCTGGATATCAGCGGGGTGTTCCTGCCCACGTTGCTGGTGCTGATGGGCATTACTTATGTGTTGTTTCTGGTGGTGCACGGGTTGTTGACCCGCGTCCACTTCTATCGCCTGGTCTGGCACCGGGCATTGTTCAACGTGGGACTCTACGCGCTGTTGCTGGGCGCGGTGGACTCACTCAGTCGATACCTGATGACATGAAAAAACCTTTTTTGACCATCGGCCGTGTCGTCCTGACGCTGTTGATCGTGACGTTTGCGGTCGTCGTTGTGTGGCGCATGGTCATGTACTACATGTTTGCCCCCTGGACCCGTGACGGCCACATCCGTGCCGACATTGTGCAGATCGCCCCGGACGTGTCCGGGCTGATCCAGCGCGTCGACGTGCGCGATAACCAGTTGGTAACCAAGGGCCAGGTGCTGTTCGCCGTCGATCAGGACCGTTTTAAGCTGGCCCTGCGCCAAGCCCAGGCCGCCGTGGCCGACCGCCAGGAAACCTTGGCCCAGGCCCAGCGCGAGTACAAGCGTAACCGTGGCCTCGGCAACCTGGTGCCCAGCGAGCAACTGGAAGAAAGCCAATCGCGCGTGGCCCGGGCCCAGTCTGCCCTGGCTGAAGCCCAGGTGACGGTGGACTCTGCCCAGCTCAACCTCGACCGCTCGGTGATCCGCAGCCCCGTGGACGGTTATGTCAACGACCGTGCGCCGCGTACCCAGGAGTTCGTCACCGCTGGGCGCCCGGTGCTGTCGGTGGTGGACAGCAATTCCTTCCATATCGATGGCTATTTCGAAGAAACCAAGCTCGACGGCATCCACGTCGGCATGAGCGTGGATATCCGCGTGATTGGCGACAACGCTCGTCTGCGTGGCCATGTGCAAAGCATCGTCGCCGGTATCGAAGACCGCGACCGTAGCAGCGGCTCCAACCTGTTGCCCAACGTCAACCCGGCGTTCAGTTGGGTGCGCCTGGCCCAGCGGATCCCGGTGCGCATTGCGTTTGACGATGTGCCAGCGGACTTCCGCATGATCGCCGGGCGTACGGCGACTGTCTCGATCATCGGCGATAAGGTTAAAGACGGAGACAAACCATGAAGCAGCTGTTGGCGACCGCCGCGCTGGGTTTGCTGCTGTCGGCCTGCCAAGTGGTGGGCCCGGATTACACACTGCCGGATAAAGCCGCCGTCAACCGTGGCGATCTGCAAGGGCAAATTGTTGGGGAGGGTAACAACGTGGTGTCGGCGCCGGTGCCGGCCGACTGGTGGAAACTGTACAAAGACCCGCGCCTGGATGAGCTGGTGCGCCAAGCGATGGCGTCGAACACCGACTTGCGCGTGGCGGCTGCGAACTTGCAGCGTGCGCGCTTTCAGACCCAGCAAGCGGAGTCCGCAGGCGGCTGGAGCTTCGGCGCGAAGGCTGAAGCCCAGCGTCTGCAAGAGTCTGGCGAAGCGTTTTTACTGACGGAAAAAGTCCCGGTGGGCAATATTGGCAGCGTGGGTATCACCACGTCCTACCAGTTCGATCTGTTCGGTACGCTACAACGCGGCATCGAAAGCGCCCAGGCCAGTGCCGACGCGGCCCAGGCGGCTGCTGATATTGCGCGCATCACCCTGGTAGCCGATGTCGTGCGCTCCTATACCCAGGTCTGTGCCGCGAACGAAGAGCTGGCAATTGCCAATGAGTCCCTCGACCTGCAGGCCCAGAGCACTAAGCTCACCCAGCGTCTGCGTGACGCCGGGCGTGGCGATGAAACCCAGGTGACGCGCTCGCAAACCCAATACAAATCCTTGCGCGCCGACATGCCGCGCTACCAAGCATTGCGCCAGGCCGGGCTGTTCCGCCTGTCGATGCTGTTGGCCAAGCCGGTGGACCAACTGCCGGCGGGCACTGGCACCTGCGCCGAGCTGCCGCACATCGCCCAACTGCTGCCGGTGGGCGATGGCGCGGCGTTGCTCAAGCGCCGTCCCGATGTGCGTCAGGCCGAACGTCAACTGGCCGCCGCCACCGCGAGAATCGGCGTGGCGACTGGCGCGCTTTACCCGGATATCAGCATTGGCGCCACCGTGGGCACCGTTGGCCTGCTCGAAAACCTTGGCCAGCCTGCGACCAACCGTTGGGGCTTTGGCCCAATGATCAGTTGGACAGTGCCGACCAACGGCGCCCGCGCGCGCGTTCACGAAGCCGAAGCCGCCACCCAGGGCGCTCTGGCGCACTTTGACGGCGTGGTGCTCAATGCCATCCGCGAAACCCAGACCGGCCTGGCGCAGTACACTGCGCAACTGCAACGCCGCGATGCATTGGCCGAAGCCGGCGAATCGGCCAAGGAAGCAGCAGGGCAGACCCACCGCTTCTTCCAGGCCGGCCGCGCGTCGTTCCTGGCCGACCTGCAAGCCACCCGCACCTACACCGATGTGCGTGCGCAACTGGCGGCGGCCAACACCCAGGTTGCCATGAGCCAGATCGATCTGTTCCTGGCCCTGGGCGGCGGTTGGGAAAGCGGACGAACGCACGCGTCACAACCCGGCAAACCCTGAGCGAATAGCTATGCTTTGACAGGCGGACCGCCGTGACGATCCGCTTGTCACTGCTCGCGTTTGCTCATGGGGATTCCAATAATGAAAAACCCTTATGCTCCCGCTTTCTGGTGCGTGTGTTTCGCACTGGTGTTGTTATCGGCGACCTATTTCTACGGCGTGATGCTCGCCCATCAGCTCGACAAGGCGATGGTGTTTCTCGACAGTGCCTGCCTGGTGATCGGCACCCTGTCCATCGGCGTCGTGGCGTGGGCCTCTTACCAGAATCAACGGGTGAAGAAAAAACTCCTCGAACAAGGCAAGACCCGCGTGGCGATCTGGGACACCAAGGTCGCCCTGCGCCGGGTCGAGACCGTGTTCGACCGCTATTTCTGGGGCAGCTATTGGCAGCCGGGGCGGACCTTCCAGGAAGTCATGGGTGACCTCACCGGCACGCCCCTGGAGAAAAGCCTCGAAGTCCTGAAAAAACAGTGCGTGGCACTTGATCAGCAGGTCGCTGACGGTAGGCACTGGCTGAGCAACGCGCGGGAACTGTCCGACGTCGCCACGCAAATGGCCCGCGAGCGCTACCAGCTGGACTTCTGCGACCCCAAGTCGGACACCCCCGGCAATGCGGTCATACACCGCGAGTTTGAGGTGCTGGTGTACACCTGGACGGCACGCCTGAAGAGTTTCGACCACCAGTTGGATGAAATAGAACTGGAGTATTCGTGAACTAGTGCTGAACTGATCCCTCTGAAAGGCTGGGCCGTTTGTGGCCGCCAGTGCTAATCTTCCCCCGTTTTCGGCGGGCTTGAGCCAATCCCCTTCGGGGTTCAAGGAAGACAGCCCACTTCTCACAGGATTTGATCAGGTCACTTCATGAATAAGCCAGCCGTTGTTCTTTTGGGTTTCGTTGTCGCCGTTGGCGTCGTCAGTGCAGGCGGTGCCTGGTACACCGGTAAGCAGCTGGAGCCCGTGCTGCAAACGGCGGTGCAGGACGCCAACAAGGAACTGCAACGTTCCATGGCCGGCGTCGACGGCACTGTTGCCCTGGAGCTGGTGTCCTTGGACCGTGGCCTGTTCAGCAGCACCGCGCACTATCGCCTCAAGGGCCAGGGCTCGTTCTTCGGCGAGCAGAACCCGAACCCCGAGCTGCTGATTGTCGACCATATCGAACACGGCCCGCTGCCGTTCTCGCGCCTGGTATCGCTGAAATGGCTGCCGGTCATGGCGACCAGTCACTACGCGCTGGAAAAGAACGCCACCACTGAGAAATGGTTCGCCGCCGCCAAAGACGTGTCACCGCTCAAAGGCGTGGCCAATATCGGCTACAGCCGTTCGGTGAGCGGTAATCTGGAACTGCTGCCGCTGGAGTTCAAGGACGAGACGGCTTCGGTGAATTTCTCTGGCCTCAACCTGGATTTCGACAGCACCGCCGAGGGCAAGAAGGTCAAGGTCGACGGCTACATGAACAGCCTCAAACTGGCTGTGGTCGATGCCAATGGCGCACCCTTCGACGCTGAATTCGCCGGCCTGACCGTGGCCAGCAACCTGGAGAAATCCACCTTCGGCTTCTACACCGGGCAGAACACGATAGAGCTGACCGACACCAAGCTCACCTTCGGCCCACAGAAAGCCGTGATGACCCTCAAGGGCTTCGAGCAGAAAGACACCAGCGAAGTCAAAGACAACAACATGTCTGGCCGCGTCGACTACAAGATCGACGAGATCGGCTATCAGGGCAAACCCGTGGGCTCTGCCGCCATGGCCCTGAGCGTGAAGAACATCGATGTGCCCTCTGGCCTGCTGCTGACCAAGCTGTATCAGGACAAGATGCAGCCGGTGCAAGCTGCTGCCGCCGCCGGCCAACCGGTGCCGGAGCTGCAACTGACTGAAGCCGAGCAGGCCCTGGCTGAAGCCAACGTCGGCCAGTTGCTGGCCGCCAAGCCACACGTGGCGCTGGAAAACCTGTCGCTGAAAACCACCCACGGTGAAAGCAAGTTCAACCTGGTGCTGGACCTGGCCAAGCCGACCTCCATGGAATTGCCGCCGGTTGAGTTGGGCAAGCAAATGGTCGCGCTGCTGGACGCCAACCTGACCCTGTCCAAGCCAATGATCGCCGACGTTGCCGCCCTGCAAGCGCAGGTTGGCGGTGTGACCGATCCTAAAGCCATCGAGCAGCAATCCCAGATGGCCAGCGAAATGGTCAGCGGCATGGCCGTTGGCACACAACTGGCGACCCTGGTGGGCAGCGACGTGGTTTCCAAGCTGCATTACGCTAACAATGAAGTGACCTTCAACGGCCAGAAAATGACGGTCGAGCAGTTCATTGGTTTCGTTATGTCAAAAGTCGGTGCGGTCGGCGGCGCACAGTAAAAACTGGGTCATCGCCCAGAAATAAATAATGGGGGAGTGGGGTTGCCCGCGATAAGGGTCAACGGTCGGCACTCGTGCTGATGGGTTACCCGTTATCGCAGGCAAGTCTGCTCCCCCATTCATTTTCAGATTCACAGGGCAATTCTGAACAATTGTTATGCATTGTCCTTTTTCGTACCTGCGTCGGGGATAGTTCATACAGGAAAGCTAGGTCGGGTCACGAGACGCCGACACCCTGATGCAAATCGCTCAGGACCACCCATCGTTACAGCTTTCCGTGTGTAAGGAAGCTCACGATATGCTGCGAAATCTCCCACTCAGTGCCTCAGGCCGGTTACGGCTGCTCATCGGGGTAACCTTGTGCAGCCAGTTGCTGATGCCCACCTTTGCCATGGCCGACCCGGCCTACGACGCCCTGATCATCCAGGCGCGCAACGGCAACTTCACACCCGCCCTGACTCAACTGCGCCAATTGCCTGCCGAGCGCCAGACGCCAGGCCAGATCAGCGACCACGTGGTGATCGCTGGCTGGGCCGGCCAGGATGCCGAAGTGCTGAAGGTGTACGAGGCACAGGGTCAGAATCGCAACTTGACCGCCCAGGCGCTGGCCACGGTTGCGCGAACCTATCGCAACCAGAAGCAGTGGGCGCAGGCCGAGGCGGTCTATCGCAAAGCGCTGTTGCGTGAACCGAACAATGTCGACCTGCAACTGGGCCTGGCCCTTACCCAGGCTGACGGCGGCAAAACCAGCGAAGCCGTGCAACGCACCCGCGCGCTGGTAGCCGCCAAGCCCGATGACCCCAACCGGCGCATGGCCCTGGGCTACGCGCTGACCCGCGCCGATTTGAACTACGACGCGCTGTTTGAATTCGACCAGGCCTTTATCCGCGCCGGCGACAAACCTGAAGTCGCCCGCGAATACATCGTCGCCCTGCAAAAGGCTCGCCTGCCGGAAGCCGCCTTGCGTCTGTCGGCCAAGCGCCCGGGCCTGATCGATGCAGTCACGCAGCGCCGCCTCGAGGGCGACCTGGCCGCCGAGCGCGTGCGTATGGCCGAGTTCGCCACGCGTACCGAGAAAGAACGCTTTGTGATCGCCGACCGCGCACTTGAGGCCTACGACAAACTGCTCGCGCGCTGGACCCCCGACGCCAGCGCCAAGGGCGACGTGGTGGTCTGGCGCATCGACCGCCTCGGCGCGCTCAAGGCGCGGGCGCGCACCGCTGAGGTGATTCGTGAGTACGAAACGCTCAAGGCCGAAGGTGTGCAACTGCCGACCTATGCCGTGCGCTGGGTCGCTGCCGCCTACCTCGACCAGCGCTTGCCGGAAAAGGCCGCACCGCTGTATCGCCAGGCGTTGACAGCTGCGGATGCCGACCCCGGTGATCACGTTAAAGACAGTTCTGCCTTGTTCTACGCCTTGTTGGAAAACGACCAGGTGGCAGAGGCACGCGTTGTTGCCGATAAATTGGCCAGCACCGAGAAACCTCGGGTTGAACTCAAGGGCCTGCCCATCGGCAACCCTAACGACGAGTGGATGGACGCCCAACAATTGGCCGCCCAAGCCGGTACCTATGGCGATGACCTGAACGCCAGCGAAGCAAACCTGGAGGCTTTGGGAAATAAAGCCCCAGGCAGCATCGGTGTGCGTTTGGCGCAGGCGGAGATGTACCGTGCCCGTGAGTGGCCAAGACGCGCTGAAGATTCACTCAAGGAAACTGAAAACCAGAGCCCGCGTGACATCGGCGTGGAAATGTCCCAAGGCTTCACGGCGCTGGACCTGCAGGAGTGGCGCCAACTCGACCTGCTCACCGACGACGTCGTCGCCCGTGCCCCGGAAAACCGCCAGGTACAGCGCCTCAATCGCCTGCGCAATGTGCACGACATGGCCGAAGTCCGCGTCGAGGCCTACACCGGTAAAAGCTACGGTGGCAGCAATAACGAGGAGGCCGGCGCGATAACGGGTAGCCGTGACTGGGGCATTGAAAGCGTGATCTACACGCCGCCCATCGACGAAGACTGGCGCCTGTTCGCCGGTGTGGGCTACGGCACCGCCGACTTTACCGAAGGTACCGGCCATCACCGTTGGCAGCGCGTGGGTGTGGAGCGGCGTACCCGTGACATGACCCTTGAAGCCGAGGTGTCCAACCACTCCTACGGCTTTGGCTCCAAACAAGGCGCGCGCGTATCGATTGCCCGCGACATCAACGACCACTGGCAATACGGCGGCAGCCTCGACTACCTCTCGGCGACCACTCCGTTGCGCGCCCTGAATACCGATGTCACGGCCAACGGCGGCAGCGGTTTTATCCGCTGGCGTGCCAACGAAAGCCGCGAGTGGAAACTGGCCGTGAGCCCGTCGCATTTCAGCGATGGCAACGACCGCATCGAAGCCTTGCTCACTGGCCGCGAGGGCATTTACAGCTCACCCAAGGTGCAAGTGGAGTTGGGCCTGGAAGTCAGTGCCAGCCGCAATAGCAAGGAAGACACGCTGTACTTCAACCCGAAGTCGGATTTCGGCGTGATGCCCACCGTCAACGTCAACCATGTGCTTTATCACCGCTACGAGACCCAGTGGAGTCAGCAGTTCCAGATCGGTGCGGGTACTTATCGCCAACAGGATTACTCCGCCGGCGGTGTCGGTTTGATCGGTTACGGCCAGCGTATTCGCTGGAACGACGTACTGGAAGCCGGCGCCAACCTGAGCCTGGTCAGCCGAACGTATGACGGCGATCGCGAACGCGATCTGCGCCTGCTCGTCGACCTCACTTACCGTTTCTAGAAGAGCCTGATCATGACCCTCCTCAGCCGTTGTTTGTTGGTCCTGGGCGTATTGCTGGCCAGCGCCTGCGCCCAGCAACCCGCGCCATTCACGCCACCCGCCGAGCGCCCGATACTGGCCAATGAAGCGCCGTGGCCGAAAAACCATTTCCTGGGCATCGCCTACCACGACGTCAATGATACCGACCCCGACCAGGCGGTGGTGGCGGTGCGCACCGAGCGTTTGATCGAGCAGTTGGCTTGGCTGCGGGAGAACGGCTACCAGGCGGTCAGCGTGGATCAGGTCCTTGCCGCTCGCCGGGGTGGGCCGCCACTGCCAACCAAAGCCGTGATGCTCAGTTTCGACGATGGCTATTCCAGCTTCTACACCCGCGTGATGCCGATTTTGCGTGCCTATAACTGGCCGGCATTGCTCGCGCCGGTAGGCAGCTGGATCGATACGCCGTTGAACCAGCCGGTGGACTTCGCCGGTACGCCACGGCCACGGGGCGACTTCCTGACCTGGCAGCAGATTCGGGAAGTGTCCCGCTCCGGCCTGGTGGAAATCGCTGCCCATACCGACGCCAATCACAAGGGCATCCTGGCCAACCCCCAGGGAAACCTGGAGCCGGCCGCCACGACGCGGCGCTTTGATCCGGCGACCAATCGCTATGAAACCGAAGCGCAGTTCCAGGCGCGGATGCGGGCTGACGTGGCCGCGATATCAGACAAGATTCGTGCAGTCACCGGCAAGGCGCCCCGGGTGTGGGTATGGCCGTATGGCGCAGCCGACGGCACCTCGCTCGCGGTCGTAGGTGAGCACGGTTATGAGATGGCGCTGACCCTGGACGACGGTCTCGACGACTCGAACAAGTTGATGAACAGCCCGCGCTTTCTGGTGGACTCCGATCCAGACGGCGAGCACTTTGCCAGCAGTATCGTCTCGGTGCAGGCCAAGGCCCCGCTGCGCGTCCTGCATGTGGACCTGGACCACGTCTACGACCCCGACCCTGTGCAACAGGCGCGCAACCTCGATGTGCTGGTACAGCGTGTGGTGGATATGGGCTCCGTGACCGTATTCCTGCAAGCCTACGCCGACCCCAAGGGTGACGGCCTGGTGCATTCGCTGTACTTCCCCAACCGCCACCTGCCGATGCGTGCCGATCTATTCAACCGTGTCGCCTGGCAGTTGCACACCCGTGCCCGCGCCAGCGTGTTTGCCTGGATGCCGGTACTGAGTTTCGCCCTCGACTCCAAATTGCCGCGCGTGACGCGTTGGGACCCGGAAACCGGCAAGGTGAGCATCGATCCGGATCAATACCAGCGCCTGTCACCGTTCGATCCGAAGGTGCGGCAGATGATCGGCGAGATCTACCAGGACCTGGCGAGCACCGGCAACAGTGCTGTCGACGGCGTGCTGTACCACGATGATGCGCTGCTCAGCGACTTTGAAGACGCCAGCCCCGCAGCGCTAAAGGTGTACGCCGCCAACGGCCTGCCAAACACCATCGCCGCCCTGCGCGCCGACCCGGCAGTGATGCAACGCTGGACCCGCTTCAAGAGCCGCTACCTGATCGACTTCACCAACGAATTGACCGCCAAGTTCCGCGCCATCCGTGGTCCGCAGGTGTTGACCGCGCGCAATATCTTCGCCGAGCCGATGCTCAACCCCGGCAGCGAAGCCTGGTTTGCGCAAAACCTCGATGATTTCCTCCAGACCTACGACTGGACGGCGCCTATGGCCATGCCGCTGATGGAAGGCCAGACCTTGAAGAACTCCAACGCCTGGTTGGAAAAACTGGTGGCCACGGTCAAGGCTCGCCCCGGTGCGCTCGACCGGACCGTATTCGAACTGCAAGCCAAAGACTGGCGCACCAAGGCCGCGCCGGATATCAGCGCCACGCAGTTGGCTGAATGGATGGGCGTACTCAAGCGCCAGGGTGTTACGAGTTTTGGTTATTACCCGGACAACTTCCTGGAAAACTCCCCGGACCTGAAGACTGTGCGTCCGGCCCTTTCCAACCAATGGAACCCTTGACCATGTTCGACAGAATCCTGGCTTTATTCGTGCTGGCATTGGTATTGGGTGTGCCCCTGGGCCTGATCTTCCTGGTCACCGGGCAGTTCCTGATGGACTTTGTGTTTTTCTACCCGCTGTTCATGTCAGGGTTGTGGATTGCAGGCGGTTTGTATTTCTGGCTGCACTGGGAGCGCCACTGGCCCTGGCAAGAGGACACGCCGGCCCCAACGTTGGCCGGCGACCCGCTGATCTCGATCATCATCCCTTGCTACAACGAAGGGGAGAACGTCGCCGACACCATGGAGGCCGCGCTGGCCCAGGTGTACCCGAACATTGAAGTGATCGCCGTCAACGACGGTTCCTCGGATAACACCGCAGCGGTACTGGATGCCCTGGCCTTGCAGCATCCACGCTTGCGCGTGCTGCACCTGGCGCAGAACCAGGGCAAGGCGGTGGCCTTGCGCATGGGCGCCGTTGCCGCGCGCAGCGAATACCTGGTGTGCATTGACGGTGATGCGCTGTTGGATAAAAACGCGGCCGCCTACCTGGTCGCGCCGATGCTCGACAACCCACGCCTGGGCGCCGTGACCGGCAACCCACGCATCCGCACACGCTCGACCCTGATCGGCCGCGTGCAGGTCGGCGAGTTCTCTTCGATCATCGGCTTGATCAAGCGCACGCAGCGGGTAATCGGTCGGATCTTCACGGTGTCCGGTGTAGTGGTGGCGTTCCGTAAAAAGGCGCTGGACCGCATCGACTACTGGAGCACCGACATGATCACCGAAGACATCGATGTCAGTTGGAAGCTGCAACTCGATCACTGGAGCATCTTCTACGAGCCCCGTGCCCTGTGCTGGATCCTCATGCCCGAAACCGTCGGTGGCCTGTGGAAACAGCGTCTGCGCTGGGCCCAGGGCGGCGCCGAAGTGCTGTTCAAGAATATCCGCGGCATTTGGCAATGGCGTCACCGCTACCTGTGGCCACTGCTGTTCGAATACTGCCTGTCCACCGGCTGGGCCTTCACCTTTTTGCTGTCGGTGATCTTCTGGGGCGTGGGCAAATTCATCCCGCTGCCACAAGCGATTGCTGTCGAGTCGTTGATGCCGCCGGCGTTTACCGGGTTGGTGTTGGCGATGGTGTGCCTGCTGCAGTTTGCGGTGAGCATCCTGATTGACCGCCGCTACGAGAAAGACCTGTGGAAAACCCTGTTCTGGACAGTGTGGTACCCGATGGTGTTCTGGCTGGTCAGCCTGTTTACCACCCTGGTCAGTTTTCCAAAAGTGCTGTTCAACCAGCATCAGAAGCGTGCGCGCTGGGTCAGCCCGGACCGTGGTATCAAACCGCTCGAAAATGAGGAGGCGTGATCATGAAACTGGTCAGAACCCGCCAACGCTCCGTGATGTGGGTCATCGATGTACTGTTGACCCTGATGGCCTGGGCCGGCTTGATCTGGTTGTTGGCACGTGGGATTACGTCGATGCTGGAGACACATGGTGGCCCTCGATTCGAGGCGCCGATTTTCGCCGCGCTCAATACCCTGCAGATCTACCTGTGGATCGCCCTGTTCAACGCCGTCATCCTGATCAGTTGGGCGCGCTACCAACAACGCCGAGGTCGCAAGTTCGCCCAGCGCCGGGCCGAGGCCAAGGCGCTTACTGACAAAAACCTGAGCGAGAGCTTCAGCCTCGGCGAAGGTGACCTTGAGCAACTGCGTCGGCCTGGGGTGTTGGTGATCCATAACGACGAGGAAGGCGGTGTTGCGGAGGTGAAATCCCATGTCTCCCGTGATGTAGAAAAACCTGGGTTGACCCTGGTGCCAGGCAAGGATCAGAACAAAGACGCCAGCTAAGAAGAACGCTGGAAAATCGTTCCCATGCAACGTGGGAACGATTTTGGTAAATACCGATAAGTGGGATCCAATTCACAAAACCTCCGCGAACTTTTCTGACTTTTTCGGTACTAACTTATCTCGGTAAGAACTTGATGGCCAACTAGTGGCAATTATTAAGTTCTCCGACGAAATCGTCATCAATACAGCTGCCGCTTGTCGGAATATAACTTCCAGCAATAAGCCGTATGTCTGTTTGATAGTTTTTAATTGTTAATAATCAATGAGTTGCGCGAACAGCTTGAATAATTATTCAACTTGCTCTGTTCTTTGAGTAAGCGGAAGTTCGATGTTAGTTTGCCGCCCTTGATTTTCGATGGATCGAACATGTCTTTGTTAACGCCACGGACTCGGTATCTGCTATGCACTTTCCTGCTCGCTTATTTGAGCTTGAACAGCGCCATGGCCGCCCCTACGCCAGGGGATCAAGACCTGATCCGCGACCGCCAGAATCGCCTTCTTGAAGAGCAGCGCCGACGCCTGGAAGAACTCCAGGACCTGCCCGGCAAAGACACCAAACCCCAGGCCCCCGCACTGCCGGCGGATACCCGCTGCTTTCCCATCCAGGACATCGAACTCAAGGGCGCCGACAGCCTGTCCGGCGGCGACCGCACACTGCTGCTCAAACCCTATGTCGGCCAATGCCTGGGGGTGGCGCAGCTCAATGAACTGCTCAAAGTCATCACCGACTACTACATCGCCAAAGGCTGGGTCACCAGCCGTGCCTACTTGCCGCAACAAGACCTCTCCAGCGGTCATCTCCAGGTGCTGGTGGTGGAAGGCAAACTCGAAGGGCTGAAGGGCGCACAGGGCAGCAGCGTGACCGACCGCGAGCTGGCCATGGCGTTTCCCGGCAAGGTCGGCGAAGCACTCAACCTGCGCGAAGTCGAGCAGCTGGTGGACCAGCTCAGCCGCTTGCCGTCCAAGCAGGCGCAGATGGAATTGACCCCTGGCAGCCAAGTAGGCGGCAGTGAAGTGCTGGTCAAGAACGTGCCGCAAAAGCCCTGGCGCGCCAGCCTGTCGCGTAACAACGACGGCCAGAAAAGCACCGGCGAACAGCAGTGGGGCGCGGGACTTGAATGGGACAGCCCGTTGGGCCTGGCCGATCAACTGATCCTGCGCGGCGGCCACGACGCCATCAGCGACCATCAGAAAACCTCGAAAAGCAGCATGCTCTACTACAACCTGCCGTGGGGCTGGTGGAACTTCAGTTACACCTACAGCGAAAGCGAATACCGCACCTTCTTCATGCTGGATGACCTCAAACTCAAGCAGAACGGCGACAGCCAGAACCATCAGCTGCGTGCCGAACGCGTTATTCATCGCGACGATGTGAGCAAGACCTCGGTCAACGTCGGCCTGTCGCACCTGCGCACCAACAACTACCTGCTTGACTCGCGCCTGTCGACCAGCAGCAACCGCCTCAGCGAACTTCAAGTCGGCCTCACCCATGGCCGACGTATCGGCAATGCCTTCGTCAACCTGGACGTCGGCATGCAAAACGGCATTGGCGCCTTCGACGCGCAAAGCAATCAACAAGAGCGGGATGCCAACGGCAACCTCACGGCGACCCCGCGCTATCGCAAGTACACCGCCACGGTCAGCTACCTGCAGCCCTTCACGCTGTGGGGCGAGTCGCTGAGTTTTTCCAGCCTCGCCACCGGGCAGCGCAGTGAAGACGTGCTGTACCCGGCGCAACGCATGAGCCTGGGTGGTTCTTACTCGGTGCGCGGCTTCAAGGACCAGCAACTGAACGGGGACAGCGGCGGTTACTGGCGTAACGAAGTGCGCTGGGCGCGCCCGGTCACCCTCGACTGGATGCGCCCGGCCTTTGCCGAGTACGGCGCCAGCGTCGGTTATGACCAGGGCGTGATTCGCAACGATCGCTACAACGATGATGAGCATGGTCGCGTGTCGAGTAACTCCCTGGAGCTGTTCGCCCGCGGTAAAAACGTCAGCACCAGCGTGACCTTTGCCCATTCCCTTGAGCGACCTGGCGTGGTGACCGAGCGCGAAGCGCCGATCTATTTCCGCCTGGATTTTTTCCTGTAATCAACACCGCTGCCTTGAGATTTTGAATATGGACGCTCGCCCTGCTACCGCCCTGAAAAGCCTGACCCAACGCGGCCTGGCACTGATCCTGGCCAACGCGCTGTTCTGGCAGCCGCTGCTGGCCCAGGCCGACGGCATTGCGGTCAGCGGCCCGGGCACTACGGTTGGCCAGGCAGGGAATGGCGTGCCGGTGGTGAACATCGCCACACCCAATGGCAGCGGCCTGTCCCATAACCAGTTCAAGGACTATAACGTCGGCCCCAATGGCGTGATTCTCAACAATGCCACGGGCGCGGTGCAGAGCACCCAACTGGGCGGGATCATCGTCGGCAACCCCAACCTCAAGGGTGGCGCGGCGAACGTCATCCTCAACGAAGTCAACGGTGGCAGCCCCAGCCAGTTGCGTGGCTACACCGAAGTGGCGGGCCAGTCGGCCAAGGTCATCGTGGCCAACCCCTACGGTGTCAGCTGCAACGGCTGCGGGTTTATCAACACGCCCAACGTCACCCTGACCACCGGCAAACCCGTCATCGATAAAGTCGGCCGCCTGGATCACTACCAGGTCGATGGCGGTGCGGTGACCATCGACGGCCAGGGCTTGAACGCCAGCAACGTCGACCGTTTCGAGATCATCACCCGCACCGCCAAGATCAATGCAAAGATCAACGCACGCCAGCTCACCGTGATTGCCGGGCGCAACGATGTCGACGCGCAAAGCCTGAAAACCACCGTGCGCGCCGATGACGGCAGCGCGAAACCGGAACTGGCGATTGACTCCTCGGCCCTGGGCGGCATGTACGCCGGCGCCATCAAGCTGGTGGGCACTGAAGCCGGCGTGGGCGTAAAGCTCGACGGTACGTTGGCCGCCAGTGGCGGCGATATTCAGCTCGACGCCAACGGCCACTTGAGCATGGCCCAGGCGGCCGCCAGCGGCGCGGTGGATATCAAGGCCGCGAGCCTGGAGACCAAGGGCGCGGTCTATGCGGGCACCCGCCTCAAGGCGCAGACCAAGGGCACGCTGAAAAACAGCAAGACTCTCGCCGCTCGCGACAGCATCACCCTGGCCAGTAACGGCCAACTGACCAACACCGGCATCATTGAAGCCGGGGTCAACGCCGACAACACCCGCAATGCCGTTGGCGACGTCACGTTCGACAGCCAGCACATCAGCAACACTGGCACGGTGATCGCCAATCGCACCCTCACCGCGACCGCCGCTCAGGTGGACAACCAGGGCGGCACACTGAGTGCCAAACAGGCGCTCAACATCACCGCCGACAGCCTCGACAATCGCAAAGGCCAACTGCTCAGCGATGGCATTCAAACCCTCACCGTCAACGGCCTGCTGAATAACACTCAGGGCGGCATCATCGACAGCACCGGCGCGTTTACCCTGCACGGTAGCCGCCTCGACAACAGCGCCGGCAACCTCACCGGCGGTGGCTCGATCACCCTGGATTTGCTCGGCGACCTGATCAACCGCAACGGCAAGCTGGCGAGTGTCGGGCCGTTGCTGGTGCAACGCGCTGCCCACATCGACAACCAGGGCGGCAAGCTCGCCAGCCAGGGCCTGCTGACGCTGTTCGCCAACAGCATCGATAACCAGAACAAAGGCACCCTCGCCGCCAACGGTGGGGTGGCAATCACCACGACTGGTCTGCTGCAGAACGGCGCCGACGGCTTGATCCACAGCGAGCAGGCTGGCGTGAATATCAGCGCCGATACGCTGGATAACAACGGTGGGCGCATCGCTGCCAAAGCCGGTGATGCAACGGTCGACGCGATCAACTTCAACAACGGCAGCGGCACACTGTTCGCCGGTAGTGGTGTGAGCCTTACCGGGGTCAATGTCGACAACGGCGGCGAGATCGCCGGCAACCGGATCGACGTCAATCTGCGCGGTACCCTGACCAACCGCAGCTTGATCGAAAGCGCCACGACCCTCGATGTCGCGAGCGCCGGCCTGAACAACAGCGGCCAGATGCGCGCCCTGGGCAACACAGGTAAAACCCGCTACGCCATCGGCGGCCTGTTGAATAACAGCGGCAGCCTGGAAACCGCCAACGACCAGTTGAGCCTCGCTGCAAACACCTTCCAGAACACCGGCGGCAAGGTGTTGCACGTGGGCACCGGCGTGCTCGACCTGAGCGGCATCAGCCTGGATGACGTCGGCGGCAGCCTGGTCACCAACGGCGACCTGACCCTCGACAAAACCGATTGGACCAACAGCACCGCGATCCAGGCCGGGCGCCTGACCGTCAACGTCGACAACCTGAAACAGACCGCCACCGGCCAATTGCTCGGCACTCGCAGCCTGGTCGGCAAAGGCCTGGACTGGACCGTCGGCGGTACCGTCGCCAGCCAAGGCAACCTCGACCTGTCCGTAGACAACCTGCTCAATGACCACGGTTTGATCTTCAGCGGCGGCGACATGAACCTGCGCACCGACCGCCTGAAAAACCTCGGTGCCACGATTTACGCCATGGGCAACCTGCGCGTCGATCGCGACGGGCAAGGCGCGGCGGCCACCAGCATCATCAACAGTTCGGGGACGATCGAAAGCGAGCGCAACCTGATCCTGGCCGCCAGCACGATCGATAACATCCGTACCGTGCTGACCACCCAATCGGGCATCTACAGCGCTTCGATCACACCCACTGCCTGTATCTTTGGCGTGACCGGTGGCGACTGCGACGGCGGCAAGCAGAACCGACCGTTCCAGATCACCGTGCGTGATCACTTTATCGTCAGCGACGCGACCGCAAGTTCCAGCATCACCTCCGGCGGCGACATGCTGCTGAGCGGCGGCGACCTGCTAAACAGCAGCAGTAGCATTGCCGCCGGCGGCGCCATGACCGTGCGCGTCAATCAACTGAGCAACGTCGGCCTGGTGACTCACGACACCCAATACGACCGGGTCTTTACCTCCGAACGTGAGCGCAAGCCGGGTGGTTGGTACCGCGAAGCGGCTGCGTTCACCCAGCGCTATGCGGCGGGCCAGAACATGGACGGTGTCGAAGCCGGCCTGGCTTCGTTCATCGGTAAGATGCAAGACGAAAAGACCGCCCTGCGCAAAACCACCCAACTGATGGCGCCCGACCAAAACTACGCCGCCGTCATCCAGGCCGGTGGCGCCGCGGACGTAAAGGCCCAGGACGGCATCGATAACCGGGTCGTGAACCGTGGCTACACCTATGTCGGCAGCGGTGCCAACACCCATGCGCCCGGCTACTCGACCGAGGTGAAACTCAACCCGCAATTGCCGCCGGATCTCACCCAGCAACAGGTCAATCCCTTGAGCCTGCCGGGATTCGACCTGCCCACCGGGCAGAACAGCCTGTTCCACCTCAACGACGGCAAAGGCGCCAACGGCCTGCCCACCAGCCAGTTCGCGGCCAGCCCGCACAAGTACCTGATCGAAACCAACCCGCTGTTCACCGACATGCGCCAGTTCCTCGGCTCGGACTACATGCTGACCCGGCTCGGCTACGACCCCGAGACGGCACAACGTCGCCTCGGTGATGGCTTCTACGAACAGCGCCTGATCCAGCAAGCCGTCCTCGCCCGCACCGGCCAGCGTTTCATCGACGGCCAGACCAGCGACGCCGACCTGTTCAAGCACCTGATGGACAACGCCATCAGCAGCAAAACCGCGCTCAACCTGTCAGTGGGCGTCAGCCTCACCGCCGAACAAGTCGCGGCCCTGACCCACGACATCGTGTGGCTGGAAAACACCACCGTCGCCGGCCAACAAGTGCTGGTGCCGGTGCTGTACCTGGCCCAGGCAAACAACCGCCTGGCGCCCAATGGCGCGCTGATTTCCGGCAGTGACGTGAGCCTGATCACTGGCCGCAACCTCAATAACGCCGGCACCCTGCGCGCCACCGGCAGCCTGCTGGCGAACGTTGGCGGCGACCTCGCCAACAGCGGGTTGATGCAAGCGGGCGGCCGTCTCGATGTGCTGGCCGGCAACAACATAAGCAACCGTGCGGGCGGTGTGATCAGCGCGGGCAACGTCAACCTCGCCGCCGGCGCCGACCTGCTCAACGAACGCAGCGTCACCACCCACGAAAGCGCGAGCAGCTACCGCACCGAACGCAGCGACTTCGTCGACAGCGCCGCGCGCATCGAATCGGCCAACGATCTGGCCTTGAAAGCCGGTGGCAACATCAACAACGTCGGCGGCGTGCTCAAGAGCGGCGCTGACATGGCGGTCCAGGCCAAAGGCGACGTCAACATCACCGCCTCGAAGAGCCTCGACAGCGGCGCCATCGGCACCCGTTCCAACTTCACCACCATCGCCCAGCAAGGCTCCGTGGTCGAGGCTGGCCGCGACCTGCACGTGATCGCCGGGCGCGACATCAGCGCCGTGGCCAGCCAGGTCGAGGCCAAACGCGACGTCAACCTGATTGCCACCCGCGACCTCAACGCCATCGCGGCAGCCAACGAACAGCACTCGACCTACAACTCGAAAAAGATCAAAAGCATCGAAGACCACGTGCAGCAAGTCTCCAGCGTGATCAAGGCCGGCGGCGACGCCACCCTGAGCGCCGGGCAGAACCTGCAACTGGTCGCCAGCCAGGTCAATGCCGGCAACGAGGCGTACCTGGTATCCGGCAAAAACCTCGAGCTCAAAGCCGCCGAAAACCAGGACTACAGCTTCTACAGCAAGACCAAAAAAACTTCCCAGGGCAAGAAATTCCGCCTCGACGAAACCGACGCCATGAACAACGTCGGCAGCCTCGTCAGCGCTGGCAAAAACAGCACCGTCGTGGCCGGTGAAAACTTGCTGCTGGCGGGCAGCTCAGTCACTGCCGAAAAAGGTGCGACGCAATTGGTCGCGGGCCAGGATGTGAGCATTCTCGCCGTCAGCAACTCAGACAGCGCCCGCCACGAACGCAAGGAAAGCAAAAGCAGCTGGGGCGGCCTCAAGTCGAGCAAAGTCCAAGACAAAGTCGACGAAAAACGCACCACCGCCCTGGGCAGCATGGTCTCCGGCGAAACCGTTACCGTCGCCGCCAAGCGCGACGCCACGGTCACCGGTTCCAACCTGGTCAGCACCGGCGACCTCGCCGTGCAAGCCGGCCGCGACCTGACCATCGACGCGGCGCAAAACACCTTCGCCCGCACCGACATGCACAAGGAGAAGAACCGCGACCTCACCGGCGTGTTGACCGGCAACAAGCTCGGTCTGGACGACATGACCGGCAACCAGAAGCTGTACATCAACAGCTCCAAACACAACGGCACAGCCAATGAAATGACCTTGACCGGCAGCACGATTGGCTCTAGCGCGGGCAACGTGTCGCTGACGGCGGGGCGTGAGTTGAAGGTGGTGGCCAGTGATTTGGTGAGCACCAAGAACATGGAGTTGAGCGGGGCGAATGTCACCGTTACTTCGGGAATGGAGACGGTCAGTCAGACCAGTCAGGACAGTTCAAAAAGTTTGGCGGTTGGGCGTGTGATCGCGGGCTCGGTGGTGGACACCGCCACCAGCATGCGCGATGCCGTCAAAGCGGCGCGCAGTGCTGATGACCCACGCCTCAAGGCAGTCAAAATTGCTCAGGCAGCCCTCGCCGCCTACAACCTCAACGGCCAGGCGTCGGACGCCAATGCACAAAGCTCCGGCTTCAAAAACAAAACTGGCGGCACGCCCGGCAACGGTTCGCTGATCAAGATCGGCACTGAACTGGCCAATAACCGCAGCAAGAACAGCAGCGAATTCAACAGCGCCACCGCCAAGCAGAGCACGCTCAACGCTGGGCAAGACTTGTCGATCGTTGCCACAGGCGCGGCGGCGGGGACTCAGGGTGATATCCAGATCACCGGCAGCCGCTTGAAAGCCGCCAACACCCTGTTGCTGGCCAAAAACGATGTGCTGATGCAAAGCGCACAAAACACCACCGACCGCAAAAACGAAGGGTCGAAAACCAAAACCGCCATCGGCGCCAGCTTCAATATTGGCGAGCAAAACGGTTTCACCCTCGACCTCGGTGCGCAGGGTGCCAAGAACAATGGCAACGGTAACTCCGTTACTCAAGTCAACAGCACCCTCGATACCGGCAGCCTGTTGTTGCAAAGCGGTGGCGATACCACCCTCAAAGGCGCCCAGGTTCGCGCGGACAGGATCAAGGCCGATATTGGCGGCAACCTCAATATCATCTCTCTCCAGGACACCGAGTCATCGCGCAGCAAACAGAACAGCGCAGGCTTCGGCGCGAGCATCTGCGTGCCGCCGTTCTGCTACGGCTCCACCGTCGCCGCCTCGGCGAACCTTGCCGCCGCCAAGATGAACAGCGACTACAAGGGCGTGACCAACCAGAGCGGCTTGTATGCGGGCACAGGCGGCTACGACATCAATGTCGGCAAAACCACCACCCTGCAAGGCGCGGTGATTGCCAGCGAAGCCAGCGCTGACAACAACCGCCTCAGCACGGATCGTCTGATCGTCAGCGATATCAAGAACAAGAGTGAGATCGAGAGCCAGTCGGCGAGCATCTCGGTCTCCACCAGCAGCGGCGGCGGCACCTCGCCGGGCGGCGCCATCCCGATAGCACTCAAGGATAAAGACCACAGTTACACCCGCAGCGCGGTCAGCGAAGGCACGATTGTGGTTCGCAATGCCGAAGGCGCCAATGACCTAGTCGGGCTGAACCGCGACACTGCCAATGCCAATCAGAAGCTCGACCGGCCTGATGAAAAGGCCATGCAGGAACGTATCGACCTGATCCAAAGCTCGGCGCAGTTGGCCAGTGGAGTGATCAGTGCGGTGGGCAAGGCGAAGGCGGACGAGGCGAAAGCACTGGCCGATAAAGCCAAAACCCAGACCGAAGCCGGTTCGCCGGACGCCGCTGGAACGGTACTCGCAGCAAATGCCGCTTATGCGGAAGCCAAGCGCTGGCAGGTTGGTGGCGACAAGAAGTTAATGGCAGACATTGCGACCGGGTTGATTGCGGCAGGGCTGGGTGGTGCACCTGTGGGAACGACGGTGGGTATTGTCGCTAACACGGCCTCCAGCGATATCTTCAATAAAATTGGCGATTACGCCCACTCACGTGCGACTGATCCGAAGGCAGATGCGGCCACTCGGGCGGCTTGGGCTGAAGGAGGCGCGGCGCGTGTGATGTTGCATGCGCTGGCGGGCGCGGCTATGGGGTTGTCCAGTGGCAGTGTGCAGAGCGGTGCGTTGGGCGCGGGGGCTTCTGCGGCCTTGATGCCGAGCATTGCGGATGCGTTGGGTAAAAATGGTATCAAGGGTGTGGATCAAGATGCGATGGCCGCATTTATCGCAGCAGGCGTCGGGACTGTAGTCGGCTCTGGCAACGGTACCTCTGGCGCTGTTGTTGCGGCGGGGAATGCGATGTCGGTAGACGTCTATAACCGAGCTGCTCATGAGGCCGAGATAGCTGCGATTAAGGCTGAGGCGCAGAAAGGCGACTTCACGGAGGCCAATCTGGATAAGGCCACGTGCTACATCATCAAGTGCTGGGCTCATTTGGATAGGGGTACGAAGGAATATCACGATGCATATCTGAGCGAGACCGATATGGTCGGTTTGAGCAAGGAGCTTGAGTGGGTAAATGCGCAAAAAGACAAAGGGCTCTTCAATTACTCAATGACCGATACCGTATTTGACTTCAGCACACGCGATGCCCTTCCGGTGACAAAGGATGCTGCCGCGATAGGGGGGGGAGCGATTAGCGTGTCGGCGGGTTACGCATTATGTGTCTCGCTAGTCGGGTGCGGCTTCGGCATTCCGATGGGGACCTTCGGGCTCGGCAACGTGTCAGAAGGTATTACGGGAGTTTATAATCATTTCAACAATAGCCGGGGTGGCTATAACCCCGTAAAAGAAGTATTTAATGAGATTCCTGGCGGTTATGGACCTGTTATTTATAGTGGTGCAGATTTAGCATTGTCATTGGGCTCTGGCTTCGTTAAGGTTCCTCTTAAAATGGGCTTGGCGGACGGACTTAATAAGCCTAACTCGATGTTCGGAGTTACCGTGCATAGTTTTGATAATAATAAGTTTGTTTTTGGAAAAGCAGTACCCTATGGCTCAGCACTGACACTGTATCTGAAGTCTGTTGCTGATAAAGGGTATACTTTTTATGAGGGGGTTTCGCATGAGAAAAAATAAATGGATAGATGGGTTTTTTTTATCCATCTCCCTTTTTTTTATGATATTGGCTATTAGCTTGGTACTTGCAATGCTCATCGCGGCTGTGATTACTCTTGTCTTGGGTACGGACTCTCCGTGGGTTTACAACTGGATCGGATTTCCTCTTACATTTTTATTTTCCGCGTATTGGATCGTCACGAGATGGAAGTATGTCAAGTCTTATATATCTGGTAATGGGGGATGGTAGTACACGGTATTACTGAGATAAAGGAAACGGATTTGTTCAGTGGTAATCGGGGTCAGGCAACGTTTTTTGTGTGAGTGTGAGTGGAGCTTGCTTGGCAATATTGCGTTCTTTAAAAATTGAGTTTTTATTTTTATCTGTGTGAAATGCTTCAAATAAGGCGGTTATGAAAATAACCGCCCATTTTTATTTATGAATTTTGTGAATTCAACTTCCGCCCAATCACATCGAGCAAATCACACCCATCTCTCAGCGGAATTGCCAACAACAGTGCAAAGTCGTGCAGCACAATCGCATCACTGCTGATCTCCTCCCGAAACGCAAGGTTCTCCAAAAACTGAGTCACCGCACGAATGCGGTACGTGGCGGCGTCATAGAGAACATCAAGGGGCGCTTGCGTGTCGATCAGCAGCGCCGGGATAGCTGAATCGTGGCCTGTCAGGGGCATGTATCTATTCATTTTTGGACTCTCTACTTAAGTGATGAATGCCATCACTCAAACGTCGCCAAACGAATGGGTGACAGCTGTACGCAGGTTGGCGAACCGGCAGTAGAGAAAACCGGCAGACCCGAAGGTCTCCCGCGCACAGCCGTCATAAGACGACTTTGCAGGCGCGCAAGTGGCTGCAAAAAAGCTCCCAGCTTGCGCATTCTCTACCGTCAGGTCGCCAAACCTGAATCGCCATGTGGGCGACCGGCGGACTATAAGTCCTCAGCGTAAAAACGCGCAAGGCATCAAAAAGCCAACACGTCATTCTGCAAGCCGGCTGCGACCTGCACGTGATCGCCACCCTCAACGCCATCGCGGCAGCCAACGAACAGCACTCGACCTACAACTCGAAAAAGATCAAAAGCATCGAAGACCACGTGCAGCAAGTCTCCAGCGTGATCAAGGCCGGCGGCGACGCCACCCTGAGCGCCGGGCAGAACCTGCAATTGGTCGCCAGCCAGGTCAATGCCGGCAACGAAGCGTACCTGGTCTCCGGCAAAAACCTCGAGCTCAAAGCCGCTGCAAACCAGGACTACAGCTTCTACAGCAAGACCAAGAAAACTTCCCAGGGCAAGAAATTCCGCCTCGATGAAACCGACGCCGTGAACAACGTCGGTGGGAATCGGGGTCAGACCACGTTTTCAGCGAAATCCATACAAGGGTTTAACTTTTTTGTGATGTTTAATTAATGTATCTAACGGTTTTCGCTATTTATAAAAATTATGCTCTTTAAAAATTTGATTTATTTTTTGAAATCATTATCTTCCTTTATTTTTGTTGCAGACGACTAAGCTGATCTCTTTCAGAAATCAGGGGTTTGTTATGGCTCGTCGTCCTCGGTTGTTGGTACCAGGTCTTCCGCTGCACATCATACAGCGCGGAAATAATCGTTCGGTTTGCTTCTATTCAGAAGATGATTATATTTTTTATATCCACCTCTTAAAGCTCTTGTCGGAAACGCATGGCTGCAAAATTCACGCGTGGTGTCTCATGACGAATCACGTGCATTTGTTACTGACTCCAACTACCGCTCTAAGTGCTTGTTCGTTAATGAAAGGACTTGGTCAGCGTTATGTCCAAAATATAAATCGTACTTATCAGCGAACAGGAACTCTGTGGGAAGGTCGTTATCGTTCTTGTTTGGTGCAACACGAAAGCTATTTGATGGCCTGTTATCGTTACATAGAAATGAATCCCGTCAGAGCGGGAATGGTGGATCATCCCGCTGAGTATCGTTGGACGAGCTACCGAGCAAATGCAGAGCTGGAAACTTCAGCACTTATAACGCCTCATGATTGTTATAAAGAATTGGGTAGTAATGTCGATCAGAGGGCTGAGGCGTATCGTCGTCTTTTCAAGGATGAGCTTCAGCAGGAAGTAATCGACCAAATCAGAGATGCTACAAATGGAAATTACGTATTCGGAACGGGAAAGTTTGCGTCGCAGATAGCACAAGCTTTGGGTAAGCGAACCGTTAGAGGATTCGCTGGCCGACCAAAGAGATGACTTTCAAATGTCAATTGTGTTCTGACCCCTATTTCCCTGACCCCTATTTCCCCCCAATGTATATTGGTGGTCTGGCCCCTATTTCTGGAGATCCCCGAGTGGTCGACGCCTCTGGCGCCAAAACGGTGAAGGCATGAACGTTAAAACGGCATTAGAAGCCCTGGGGTTACACGACGCGCTGGTGGCATGCGCCGATGGAAGCATCGGCACGCCCATCTGCACACTGCGAGCCCCTGCCGAGTGGTATGGGTTTCCACCTGCGTTGATCCCGATATGGAGTGACGGATCTTGGCCTACCTATATTGGGTACTGGAAGCACTGGTTTGTTGATCGTGAACCCACCTTCGTAAAAATGTATGTTGGCAGCGACCGAATGACCGTAGAGATCGCCCGCACGCCTGCGCAACTGATGGGCGTGCTCGCAATGATGTCGATGAGTCTTGAGGAGGGTGTCACGCCCGAACTTGAGCAGTTCGCCAAGGCGGTGGGGTTTGATTGCCTGGAAGCATTGGATGCGCAGTCGTTGAAAACTGGCGACGACTCCAAAGGCTTCGCCAACGTTGAACCGTTCAAGACGTTGACGCCACTGGCCAGTATTTCTGACGGTGCAAAGCGTTATACCGGAAACTTTCCGAACCCGTTCGACCCAATCCCTAATTGGTGGGAAAGCAGTTGCTATTTTGAAGTTGTCGACCAGCACATCCCAGTGCCGAACGGCGTGGAACTGCCCACTTGGTTTGATCCTGAGCGCGAGAAAAAGCCGTTGTTCGAGGATTTTATGCAAGCGGGACGCCTTGACTGCGCATGGCTGACTCTGAACTCCACTGGCTGGTCCATCGGCGATGCGCGGCAGGCACTGGTTGCGTTGCAGGAGCGCGCCGATGATAAGGCGTTTGACGCGGTTGTTGCTTACTGGTTGTCCATTGCGGATTTGGATGCTGGGGCATATTAAAAGTGAAGGGGAATCGGGGTTAAGGGATCGGATAAAGGTGACTGATTTATTTACAAGCTGTTTAATAAATCTGCCCCTTTAATGCTGCCATCAGATATACCAAAGGGAATACCTATTAATGGTCATGCCAGTCTTTTATAGCAAATCCTGGTTCCGTGCAAAAAAATGCGCGATAGAACCAATGAATGAGTCCACGGCACGGGCCGAGCATCAGGTAGGTAAGTCATATACCGCTCTAATTGGGTCGGAATCAACGCCTTCTTGTTTTGTTGAAATGTTGATAGATAAGGGTATGGTTGGCGTCGGTTTTCTTGACGATAAAGGCCATGAGTATCTGACCTATCAATTTCACTACTTAGACGAAAGCCAACTTTTTCTCTCGATGGCCACCCACCGTGAATTCGAGGGGGGCAAGGTCGCTTTTGGAACAACTTATATATTTGGACGGCAGGGTGGTCTTGTCGTTAGGCGTGAGAGGATGATTCCCTATACGGTTGAAGATGCTCAATCAACCTTTGAACCGGCAGGGAACTACGAAGTTGCACCGAAATTTGGTGATTATTCAGGTGTAATAAATATTAATCGGTGAGGGGGGTGATTTAGGAAGTAAACGTGACGGATTTATTTAATGTGGAGGGATCGGGGTCGGGCCACGTTTTTAGCGAAATCCATATAAATTTAACGTTAATGGTGGTCTGACCCCTATTTCCACTGGCAGTGGGAGCCGTGTGCTTTATGCATTCGATGCAGAGAACGATTGGTCAATCGTAGAAATTGATCCTGAACTGGATGGGGCAACAGTTTTGTTCGAAGATTTTTCCAGCTTCATTTTGAACCAGTTAGCGGCGGTCAAGGGTTACGTGGATTGGCGCGCCGCACAGTAATATGCGCAACGCGCGTACTTGCATTATTAAGGATGATCAATGAAACCCGTAAAACTCTCCCTACAAGCTTTCCTGATGTCCTGCCTGGTGGCCGGCTGGGGGCTTGTCTACGTGGGCCGTATCAAGTGGGCCATTTGGGTTGCCGCGCTGTTGTACGGCGGTGTGGTGCTGCTCGGCGCGTTCGGTCTGAGCGCCTCGCCCATCGGGCTGTACGTGTTGTTCGGCTGGATTATCGCGGTCAAGCTCAGCTCGGCAATCGTATCGGCCGTGTTGGCCCGCCGTTACACGGGCCCGGCGGGCGTGCCGCGCAAACGGTTCCACGCGCTATACGTCGGCGTGTTGATCGTGATCACGTTCATTCTGTTGGAGGTCCTGCGGGGGCCGCTGATGGGGTTCAAGAACTACTACATTCCGACCGGTTCGATGGCGCCGACGGTGTCCGTGGGCGACTACATTGTGGCCGACCTCAAGGCCGGTGCGCCGAAGGTCGGCGATATCGTGGTGTATCGCTGGAACGGCACTGAGGCGATCAAGCGCGTGGCGGGTGTTGGGGGAGATACGTTGGCCATCGTCAACGGCGAACTGATCCGCAACGGTGAAAACCTCGGCCTGTTTCATGCGCCGGCAGACCGTGTGAATGGGCCGGCGTCGATGGAGTTGGCTCCGCTCAAGGTCGAGCCAGGGCACGTCTACCTGCTGGGTGACAACCGCAATAACAGCAATGACAGCCGCTTTATGGGACAGGTGGCCGTTGAAGAGGTGGTCGGTAAGGTCACAGGCATCTGGTTTTCCGAAGAGCGGGCACGCATCGGTATGACGTTCCCGTGAATGCTCAAATGCGCTCGGCGCGCTTTTTCAGCATCGGGTGTCGGGTTGCCCAGTGGCTGTGCCTGTTGGTGATGTGCGCCAGCGCCACGGTAGTCATGCTGGCCTGGGCCTACCTCGATCCTGGTTCGACGCCGTTGGGCGTGGCAGTCGCAGGCTTCGTGTGGTGCGGCATTGGGCTGTTGTTCGCGTTCGTGTTTGAGCGGTCGCGCACAACCGCAGCAACGCTTCGATTCATGCTGACTCGGATGGCTGCGATACTGGTGCTCGCGGCCGCGGCGGCCTACTTGCTCGGCCTGCTGTGGGTTGAGCCTGGGCGCGATTCCCTGGACGCTCTGTTGGAAAGGGCGTCCTGTGAAAAGTACGGCGGCACGATTGAAAAAGGCTGGGAGCGCAATTGCACCCGCCCGGAATAGACGCAATCACTTTGAAGTTGGAGTAACCCTGTATGGACGCAAATAACACCCCTAAACGCCCCACAATCCTGGCCAGCATCGGCCGTCGCCTGGCCGCACGCATCATCGACTGCGCCATCGCGGTGCTGATCTTTTTCATCGTCAAATTCGTCGCCGGGGCGTTGTCTGCCTATGTCCCAGGGGTGACGCCCAAGGCTGGTTTCCTTTGCGCGTTTTTTGCGGGCTTTGCCTACTTCCTGCTGGCCGATGCACTCCCCAACGGCCAGAGCCTGGGCAAGCGCCTGCTGAGCATTGCCACGGTGGACCGCAAGACCCTCAAGGGTTGCAGCGTTTCCCAGTCGTTCACGCGTAACTCCGGTGCACTGGTGGTCATCGATTGGGTGTGGATCCTCATGGAATCCAGGACACGCCTTGGCGACATGTTCGCCAAGACCATCGTGATCCAGACCGGTAACCTGACGAGCGTTCGCAGCCTGGCGGATATTTATGACAGAGGCAGGGGATAAGCGCGTTATGAACGATTCAGCATCGGCGGCAGAAATCTGGAACCTCGCCAGCCCGTTCAGGCGGCTGCTCGGTTATGTCATCGATATGGCCGTGGTGTTTTTCCTGCTGTTTTTGATCCGCAACCTGGACTACGCGTATCTGTCTTTGCGCTCGGTGGTGGGCCCGCTGTTTTTCGATGGCATCCGCTATGTGCTGATGTTTTTAGCCTTCGGGTACTTTCTGTTTTGCGATGCCTTGCCCAAAGGCCAGAGCCTGGGTAAGCGGGTGTGCCGCACGGCGGTGGTGGGTTACCCGTATCCAATGAACTGCACGCTGTTTCAATCGTTTCTGCGTAATTTTCCGAAGCTGCTGTTCAGTATGCTGGACGGGCTTTTTGTGCTGTTCGGGTTGCGCCGTCGATTGGGCGATATGTTGGCCAAGACGATTGTGATCAACACTTGAGCAGGGCGGCATGGCTGTAACAATGTGGGAGCGGCGGTTCGCAGCTCCCACATTTTTATTGAGGTGCGTCAGCTGGATATCCGCCGACGTACAGGCCTTACAGTAACTTGCGCTGCACCGCCTCATCCAGCGTACTGCGCGTCAACGCCTCGACCACTTCCCGTGTGTCGGTCTGGAAAGGCAGGCCTACGATCAGCACCAGATGCACCCATGTGCGCACCGACTCACTCTTTTTGACCCGGCCCAACTCTTTGCCGTCCTTGTCCTTGAACACCGTTTCGAGGGTAAAGATGTTCTTCGCAGTGGTGGGGATGATGCAGAACGTGAAGCCGGTAATAAACGCTGACACCGGGCTGTATTCTTCATTGTTGTGCAGGGTGGCATCCACGTAGAGGTCCGAGTCAACCTTGTCGGTGCTCACTCGCGAAAAGCGGTTGGACTGCTGGAAGGTGTCGGCCACAGCCTTTTCCCACAGCACCACCGGGGCACCTACTGCCGCGTTGCCCGGGCCACCGTTGACGTGGTTTTGCGCCGTGGTGCGCACGTACGCCGTCGGCTTTTGTGCCGGTGCGTTCGCGGTTGGTGGCCAGGTTTGCACTGCTGGCAGTTCGTGCTGCGAGTAAGAAACGCAACCGGTCAGCAAGACCGCCGCGAGAACCAGGCAATATTTGATCAATCCTTTCATGTGTCGCTCCTGAAATTTACGGTTTTGCCAGTTTGGCGGTAGCGGTGTCGAGCAATTGCGCGACCAGTTTGGTCAGTTGCTGGCCGCCCATCGAAGGCGCCCAATACTGGCCGCTGTAAAGCCCGACGTTGTGTTCGAACTTGATCGACTCTTTCGCCGAAGCCAGTTCCTGGCCGTTGCGATCGACGATGACCAGGTCGCCGGCTACGTCGAAGCTGTCTACGTAGATCGGGCCGTTGACCCAGATCCAGATCGTCAGCGTCAGCAGCGCGCCCGGCACATACGCAGGGTGCGGCGCGCGGTGGCCTTTGAGGGAGGTCATGTTGAATTTGAGCGTGACGTCGTGCTCGCCCAGGCGTACCGGATACTCGGTGACCTGCTTGAAATAACCCGCCGTGCGCACGTATTGGGTGATCTGGGCCGTCAGCGAGCGGCTGATGGCCGTCTTGTTGGCCTCGTTGACGTCGGCAGCATTCACCGTCACATCGGCGACTTGCACACTGCGCGAGCTACTGCTGGAGGCCGGATGGAGCGGGGCGCCGATGGGCCCAGTGACGGTGTACGACACACAGCCGGTCATGGATAGCGCGGCAACGAGCGCCGCCGCCCGGAAGAGGATTTTCAACACGCAATATCCCTATAAATGAACGAACCAAGCCACTGTCTCGTCCTTCACGGGCATAACTTGAGCATGCATTTTTTTATTTGATCGGTGCAGGCTAATAGCCATCATTGTTTTTGTTTTGCTGACAATGCCTTAGGGCATTTCGCCGCGGACTTGGGCGTAAGCGCCAGTAAAACGGCGCAGCTTGGGCGTCAAAACAACTTGAGAACGGCTTTCAACTCCGTAAAATGCCGCGATTGTTTAAAGCACGATACTTTTCAGGGACGAATTCAGACATGCGCCTGTTTGCCGTATTCCTCGCGGCCTGCCTTATGGTGGGCTGTGCCTCCAAGCCGGCGTATTACATCTCCCCGGCGCCGGTCACTATTCCCAAGACGGCTACCTACTGGGTCGACACCTTCGACGTTGAAGTGGGCGGCAAAAGCAAACATTTCATGCCAGACGACAAGGTTCGCCAGGAGCTCGGCGTCGACTTGGTCAACCGCCTGCTCAACGCCAAGCGCTACGCCACCAGCAAGGAAACCGCCGATTATTTGCTGGACGTGGATATCGTCTACGTGCGCCATATCATCGACACCAACGGCGGGCTGTCCAATTTAGTCATCGACGACGGCACCATCCTGCAAAGCATCGATTTCGGCTACAAGGTCAAGGTCAAGAAAGCCGGCGCCCAAGTGCTGCGCTTTGCCCACGACCGGCCAGGCCTGGTGCCCAACAACTGGGTTGGCCAGGTGCAGCAATGGAAGACCATCGGCGGCATTATCACCAATACCGGTAACGCCAGTGTCGAGCGACATTTCACTGGTGGGCTGAGCCAATACATTGTCGACGACCTGCAAGATATCCCTTCTCGATAGCGGCTAATCGCTTTGGATTTCCCCACTTAGGAGCACCCTGTGAACTCACTGTCCAAAATCCTGCTGTCCGGCCTCACCGCCGCAGCGCTGCTGACCGTGGCCGGTTGCGCCACCGAGAGCAACCGCGCGCTGCCAGTGGAACAAGTCGCCAGCGCCAACGTCGCCTATTCCGGCGTACGTGTACCGATTGCCGTGGGCAAGTTCGACAACCGCTCCAGCTACATGCGCGGCATCTTCTCCGATGGCGTCGACCGCCTCGGTGGCCAGGCCAAGACCATCCTGATCACCCACCTGCAGCAGACCAACCGCTTCAGCGTGCTGGACCGCGACAACATGGGCGAAATCTCCCAGGAAGCCGCGATCAAAGGCACCGCGCAGAAGCTCAAGGGCGCTGATTACGTGGTGACCGGCGACGTGACCGAATTCGGCCGCAAAGAGACTGGCGACCGCCAGCTGTTCGGCATCCTCGGCCGTGGCAAGACACAAGTGGCCTACGCCAAAGTCGCGTTGAATATCGTCAACATCAGCACCTCCGAAGTGGTGTATTCCACCCAGGGCGCCGGTGAGTACGCGCTGTCCAACCGTGAAGTCATCGGCTTTGGCGGCACCGCCAGCTACGACTCCACCCTCAATGGCAAGGTCCTCGACCTGGCCATGCGCGAAGCCATCAACCGCCTCGTCGACGGCATCAACGCCGGCGCCTGGAACCCGCGCAACTGATCAGCAGCACCTCAAGGAGCAGTACACGGATGAGCAAGGCAGTTAAGTTGGCGCTGACGCTGACAGCAGTTGCGGCGGTTGCCGGGTGCCAGACGGCGCCCCAGCCCCTGTATCAATGGGAAAGCTACCAGCCGCAGGTTTACGAGTACTTCAAGGGCGAGCCCAAGGAAGCGCAGGTCGAGGCGTTGGAGCGGGATCTGCAGAAGATCAACGCCAGCGGCCGCAAGGCCCCGCCGGGTTACCACGCCCACTTGGGCATGCTGTACCTGAGCATGGGCAAGGATGACCAGATGGTGCAGGAGTTCCGCACCGAGAAGGCGCTTTTCCCTGAGTCCGCCGCCTACATGGATTTCCTGCTGAAAAACGCCAAGACCGGAGTCGCCACTAAATGAGCCTGTTAAAACTCACTGGCGCCCTGCTGGCCCTGGCTTTGCTCGGCGGTTGCGCGGCACCCAAGACGATTGATTACACGGCGTACAAACAGGCGCGACCCAAGTCGATCCTGGTACTGCCGCCGATCAATGAATCGCCGGAAGTGCAGGCGTCCTACAGCCTGGTTTCGCAAGTGACCTACCCGCTGGCCGAAGCCGGTTACTACGTGTTGCCGATCGCCCTGGTGGACGAAACCTTCCGCCAGAACGGCCTGACCACCGCCAACGATATCCAAGGCGTGGCACCGGCCAAGCTGCATGACATCTTTGGTGCGGACGCGGCGCTGTACATCACCGTTACCAATTACGGCACCAAGTACATGCTGATCTCCAGCGACACCTCCGTGACGGCCTCGGCCAAACTGGTCGACCTGCGTACCGGCACCACCCTGTGGACCGGCTCGGCGCATGCTTCCAGCGAGGAAGGCAACAACAACGGCGGCGGCCTGGTCGGCATGCTGATCACGGCGGCGGTCAAGCAAGTGATCAACAGTTCCACCGATGCGGCGCACCCGATTGCCGGTATCACCAGTGCGCGCCTGCTGTCACCGGGGCAGCGCGCGGGGATCCTGTACGGTCCGCGTAACCCGAAGTACGGTACGGACTGAGGTAATAGCCTGGTTCTGAAATCACCGAGGATCAACATGTGGGAGCGGGCTTGCTCGCGAAGACGTCGGCCCAGCAGGCATTGATGTTGACTGGCCCACCGCTTTCCCGAGCAAGCCCGCTTGTGTCTTGAACCAGGCTTAAACTGAAGGTGAGAGCGGTGAGTGACAAGCTGA
>NZ_JAHZMS010000014.1:0-82329 GCF_019456785.1 Pseudomonas sp. LAP_36 | reverse complement strand
GGCATTCAGCTTGTCACTCACCGCTCTCACCTTCAGTTTAAGCCTGGTTCAAGACACAAGCGGGCTTGCTCGCGAATGCGGTGCATCAGTATCAGATGTGCTGTCTGATACACCCCATTCGCGAGCAAGCCCGCTCCCACATTTAGATTGCCTGTGTCAGGGCCGACTGAGTAGATGACTCATCGCGGTCTTCAGCTTCATCGGCCGCACCGGCTTATGCATCAACGTATGCCCCAGTTCACGAATCTGCTGTTTCAACTCATTGCTGTAATTGGCAGTAATCATCATCGCCGGTATCGCTCGGCCCCGTCGCGCGTTGATGCGGGCCACCGCGTCAACGCCGTTCTGGTCGTTGTCGAGGTGGTAATCGGCAATCAGCAAGTCCGCCTCGGCATGGTAGTTGTCTACCTGTCGCGCCAGGTCCTGCTCCGACAGCGCGGTGACCACCCGGCAGCCCCAGCCTTCGAGCAACGTGCGCATGCCCGCGCAAATCGCCGCGTCGTTATCCAGCACCCACACGCGCGCGCCCTGCAAGCGTTCGAGCATCGGCTCGCTCATGCACGGCGCCGGCAAGGACTTGGGCGCGGTGGCGCTCAACGGCACCTCTACCGAAAACATCGAGCCTTTACCCGGCCAGGATTTGACGCTGATGCGATGGCCGAGAATCCCGGCGATCTTTTCCACGATGGCCAGGCCCAGGCCCAACCCGCGATCTTGATCCGGGCGCTGCACGTCGCCGCGCTTGAACTCCTGGAAAATCTCCTCCAGACGCTCTTCGGCAATGCCCATGCCGCTGTCCCATACCTGAATCAACACGCGCTGATGCTGGCGTCGGCAACCCAGCACCACGCGGCCCTTGTAGGTGTAGCGGATCGCATTGCTCAGCAGGTTGCGCAGGATCCGCGCCAGCAGCTGGATATCGCTGCGCACCAGCGCCGAGCAGCCGATAAAGTGCAGCGCCAGCCCCTCGGCACGGGCCAGTTCGGTGTATTCGACGGCGAGGTTGTCCAGCAACTCACTGAGGGCAAACGGCGCGATATCGGCCTTGATCACCCCGGCATCCAGCTTGGAAATATCCACCAGGGTGCCGAGCAGGTTTTCCACGTCTTCCAGGGAATTGCTGACGTTGCGCACCAGGGTTTCGCTGGGGCGTTCGAGCAATGCGCTGGTAAACAGGCGCGCGGCGTTCAGCGGTTGCAGCAGGTCATGGCTGACGGCGGCGAGGAATTTGGTTTTCGACAGGTTGGCTTGTTCGGCCTCCCGCTTGGCTTCGCGCAAGCGGGTTTCCATGCGCCGGCGCTCGTCGATTTCCTTGAGCAACTGGTCGTTGAGCGAGGTGAGTTCCGAGGTGCGCTGGGCCACGCGTTGCTCCAGGTGCTGGTAGGCCTGGTGCAAGGCCTCAGCGGTGCGACGGCGTTCGGTGATGTCGCGGATCAATACGAAGATCCCCACCACTTCGCCACTGGCCAACAGGTTCGGCACATAGGAGCGCAGCATGTAGCGCTCCTGGTTGTTGATGTTGGTTTCGGCGAATTCGAACGTCACGCTTTCCCCCGCCAGGGCGCGGGCGACGTAGGCATCCAGGCGCTGGCAATGCTGCTCGCTGTGCACTTCGCGCAGGCTCTGGCCGAGCATCATGCCGCGCGGCCAGCAGTACCATTCTTCATAGACTTTATTGGTGAATTCATAGACCAGCTCAGCGTTCAGGTAGCCGATCAGCGCCGGCACGTTGTCGGTGATCAGGCGGATCCAGCGTTCGCTTTCCTGGGCCTTTTGCGCCGCTGCCTGTTCGCCGCGCAGGGCTTCGGCGCGCAGCCGGGCGTTGATCAGCAGGTGGTTGCTGGCCTTGAGTTCAGCCATCGCCTGGTTCAGCGCATCAGTGCGTTCGCGTACTTGCTCGGCCAATACCACCGAATGCTGGAAGGTGGTGTAGGGGTTGTTGCCCTGGGTCATGCCGGACTCGATGCGCTCGATCAGCGCCGCATTGATCCGCGCCAGCTTGTGGTTGTCCTGTTGCAGTCGCGCCACCTGGGCGAGCAGGTCAGCGTCGGCCTCGGGCAATGGCGACCCCGGTGAAGGTCTGGTTGATGTGCATGCCATTGAACTGTTCTCCGTAGGTGTTGAAGCCCATCACCCGCTGGTCGCTCAGATAGCTGCCGATCTGCTCGAGGGTGCCGTTGTCTTCCAGTTCCAGGCGCCGCAGGAAACAGTCGCAGCCAATGGTCAGCAGCAGGTCGCCAAGGCGCGACTGCAGGCCGTCGAACAGGGTTTGCAGGTTCGGCAGGATCGGGCCGGGCTTCATCGCGGTCAGGACGATGCCGTTTTCCACCGCGCAGTAGAAACTCAGGCTCAGGTCTTCGTGCACCTGCTGGATCGCGCGCACGTAGTATTGGTCGTGGATGCGCACCGCCAGCGGGTGCGCGGCGAAGGTGCGGTGGTCGAGGTTGGCCACGGCCACACCGATATGCCGCGCGTATTCTTCGGCGGCAGGCTCGGCGTTGAGTTCGAAGACCCGTCGCGACGGGCTGTCTGCGCCGGTGACCACCAGCTTTTCCGAGCGCGGCAGGATGTGGTGGGTGGTGAACACCTCGAAATCCAGCCAGGTATTGACCAGTACCACCACCGCTGCGCCGCTGTGGAACACGCCGTTGAAGTAGACGTGGGTGTGCGTGAGGAAGTTGTCGTCACCCGCCGAACCGCCAAAGTGCGGGATATCGCCCAACGCGGCGCTGAGGGCCGCGAGCACCATTTCTTCTCGGCTGGACAGGCCATCGAGCAGGGTCAGGGCGAAGGTGTTGCCCTTGATCGGCGCCAGCGTATTGCTGCGGCAACCGCCGACCAGGCGTTCGACCATGTCCTGGGCGTTGATCAGACTGAAGTGTTCCACCTGGTCAATCAGCTCAGTGGCGATGGAAAAGTGCGCGTGGTTGAAGCCCACCGCCGTGATGCAGTTGCGGCCATAGCCTTGGGACGTGATCTCGCCGGCGCTGGTACAGCCGACCACGCGCACGCTGCCGAAGCACTGTTGCAGCGCGTGGCCCAGGGCCTGCAAATCATAGGAGGCAGAGCAGAAAAACAGCACGAAACCCAGGTACGGATGCAACAGTTGCCGCGCCAGCTCTTCGGCGGCCTGCCCGGCATCGGTGGCCTGGGACATGGCACTGACTACGCCTTCACTGTTGTGCATCGTTGGCTCCCCCTCTGAGACACAAGTGTACGAAGGGCCAGGGGGGAGACCTATGCTACTTGGGTACTGGGTGGGGGATGCGATGGGATGAGGTTTCAGGCACGCGCAAACGCCACGGCTTTCTCGAATTGCTCTGGGGTCGGACGCACACCGGTATAGAGCACAAATTGCTCCAACGCCTGGATCGCGATCACTTCCAAGCCGGTAATTACCCGTTTGCCTTTGGCACGGCCGCGCACGATCAATGGGGTTTCAGAGGGGATCGCCACCACATCGAACACCGTTTCGGCAGCATCCACGGCTTCAGCATCAAACGCCAGGGCGTGCGCCTCAGGCCCACCGGTCATGCCGATAGGTGTCACGTTGATCAGCATCTGCGGGCGCAAGCCCCCTAGCTCGGGCAACCACTCATAGCCCAGGTTCTGCGCCAAGGCGCGGCCTGCGGCTTGGTTACGCGCCACTATTACGCCATTCGCGTAGCCGCCATCGCGCAAGGCACTGGCCACGGCCTTGGCCATGCCGCCGCTGCCACGCAGGGCGAATGTGGATGACTGCGGCACGGCGTGCTGTTTCAGCAGTTGCTCGATGGCGATGTAATCGGTGTTGTAGGCCTTGAGATGCCCATCGGTGTTGACGATGGTGTTCAGCGAGTCGATGGCTTGAACTGAATCGTCGAGTTCGTCCACTAAGGCAATGGCGGCCTCCTTGAACGGCATGGAAACCCCGCAACCACGGATGTCCAACGCGCGGATACCACCGATCGCGCCGGGCAAATCCTGGCTGCTGAAGGCTTTATAGTAGAAGTTCAGACCCAACTGTTCGTACAGGTGGTTATGAAAACGCAGGCCAAAATTCCCGGGGCGCGCCGACAGTGACATGCACAGCCGAGTGTCCTTGTTGGGGTGCATCTGCATGGGTAACTCCTTGAGTAAGCGATTCGATACAGACCTTACACAACCTTTACCTAGCGGCTGTGCTGTTTTTCAGAAATACGTTGTCTTAAAAGTATCCCCGCGACATTACTTGAGTCTATTGATTGCAGACCACAAGCGCAGGGGCTAACCGAGGAATGACCATGATTCGTACAATCCCCAAGATCGCCTTGCTTGTTGGCGCACTCGCGATGGCAGGCCAAGCCTCCGCCCACGGTGGTGGTTGGGGTGGCCCGGCCGTATTGGGTGCCCTGGTCGGCGCAGCAGTCGTGGGCTCCGTGGTTGCCAGCCAGCCACGTGAGGTCTATGTGCAGCAGCCGGTGTATGTGCAACCGCAGCCGGTGTATGCCGCGCCGCCGCCGGTCTACTACGCACCGCCGCCACCGGTGTATGTGCAACAACAGGTCTACTACCGCCCGGCGCCGGTGTATTACGGTCCACCGCGTGGCTATTACGGCCCACCGCGCGGCGGCTACGGCCCTCCCCACGGCTACTACGGCCGCGGCTGGTAGTTGATCCCGCTGAAACGGGCCTCGCAGGTTGCGGGGCCTTTTTTTTGCCTGAAAAGTCTGGATTCATCCTGCAAAGGTCGCTCCGAGGACAATGCCCGCCGCGTAATCGCACATCATCAACACCAATGTCTACTTGCTCGACCGGGCCTCACGCTGTCATGTTTGTGTCACGACACACTCCCACTATCGAGCCTGTCCACCCAATAACAACAAGGACGACTGACCATGCCTACGCAAAACCCACACCGCACCGCTGGCCTCTGCACGTCCAGCAAGGTGTACAGCGCCCTCACCGAGCTCAAGCACCTGGAAGGCCACCGCAGCGCCAAATTCCTCGCACTGCTGGCAGAAAACCTGGTGCGCAAGGGTCTGCTCAGTGAGCAGGAAGTGGTGAACATGCTTGATCAGGTGGTGGACTGACGCTCGCGTTGATGTCGACTATCGAGACAGTTGATTTTTCCTACGCCGCCCAGCCCCGTAAGGTGACCTCCATAGCGATTGGAGGTCCTTATGCCCACTGTTCAGATCATGTCCGTCATCGGCAGCGCCGTCCCCGCCCCTCTTCGAGAGCTGGGCTTGCTCGCCTGCTGGTACGTAGTACGCGATGGCGAAGCCATCAGCGGCCCGCTCACGTCCTTGTCCGCCGCCGAAAAACAGCTGCAACACGCCTCGACCTTCAGGTTGCACGCCTGAGGCTCAGGGTAATGGCAACTTGACCCGCGGCTTGCTTTCCACAAACAACGCCCAGCTGGACATGAACAGCGCCGCCACCAGCGGCCCGATCACAAAGCCGTTCAAGCCAAACACCGACAGCCCGCCCAGGGTCGAGATCAGGATCAGGTAGTCCGGCATTTTGGTGTCCTTGCCCACCAGGATCGGGCGCAGCACGTTGTCCACCAAACCAATTACAAACACGCCAAACAGCGCCAGCACCACGCCCTGCCAGATCGAGCCGCTCAACAGGAAGTAAGCGGCCACCGGCCCCCACACAATCCCCGCGCCCACCGCCGGCAACAATGACAGAAACGCCATCAATACCGCCCAGAGCAACGCACTCGGGATATCGAGGAACCAGAAGATCAACCCGCCCAGCGCACCCTGGGTCACGGCCACCAGCACATTGCCCTTGACCGTGGCACGCACCACCCGATTGAACTTGAGCTGCAACCGGCGCTTCTGCGGCTCGGCCAACGGCACCGCCGTGCGCACCTTGCGCACCAGCTCCGGGCCGTCGCGCAGCAGGAAATACAGCAAATACAGCATGATGAAAAAACTCACCAGGAAATCGAACGTGCCCTGGCCGAAGCTGAACGCCTGGGTCGCAAAGAACTGGCTGCCCTGCATCGCGCTCTTGACGATATTTTCGCGCAAGCCTTCCAGGTTGCCCATGCCGAAGCGGTCGAGCAGGTGCTGGAAATACGGCGGCAGCACGTTTTTGAACTGCTCGATATACCCCGCCACGTCCAACTTACCGCTTTCGACGTTTTTATAGAGCGTCGCGCCCTCTTGCACCAGCAAGGCGCTGGTGAAGATCACCGGCAGGATCGCAATGATCAAGCAGGCACTCAAGGTGGCCAGGGACGTGAGGTTGCGGTTCCAGCCAAAGCGTTGCTGCAGGCGGCGCTGCATCGGGGCAAAGATAATGCCAAGGATCACCGCCCAGAACACCGCGCCGTAAAACGGCAGCAATATCCAGATAAAGGCAATGGTCACCAGGACCAGCAGCAACAGCAGGGTTTTGAATTGCAGGTTGGTTTGATTCATGTCCGGTCCATGTCAGAAAAGCAGTGGCCTCGTGTAGGCCCTGTTGCTTAGTCCGCAGCGAAACCTGGGAGTGCCCTCGGTTATCGAACAAGCATAGACCGCCTCACTGAAGGGCTTTGGCCTCCTTCAACAGCGCCTGGATCATCTGCTCCTGGGCCTCATAGCGGCCTTCGCCAAAATGCGTGTAACGCACCTGCCCCTTGGCGTCGATCAAGTAATGGGCGGGCCAGTATTGGTTCTCAAAGTTGCGCCAGATCGCGTAGTTGTTGTCGATGGCCACAGGGTAAGTGATGCCCAGCTTGCGCACCTGGTCCTTGACGTTGCCGATGATGCGTTCATAGCCGTATTCCGGGGTATGTACGCCGATCACCACCAAACCGTCCTTCTCGTACTTTTTTGCCCACGCTTTCACGTAGGGCAGGGTGTGCTGGCAGTTGATGCAGTCGTAGGTCCAGAAATCCACCAGCACCACCTTGCCTTCTAGAGCCTGCGAAGTCAGTTCCGGCGAGTTGAGCCATTCGACCGCACCGGCCAGCGATGGCATGGCGCCCTGTTCTTCACTCGGCGCCGGCTCGGCCTTGATCTTGCTCACCACGTAATCGACCGCCTTGGGGACGCTTTCCAGCACGCCTTTTTCCAGCCTGCTGACACCTTCGGATGAGGTACCGGCCAGCAAGGTTTTGTCGGTACCGGTTGAGATCACCACCGCCGCCGCCAGTACCGCCACCCCAGCCCCACGGCGCAGCCAGCCGGTGACGGGAATCGAGCGCTTGAGCCGATTGACCAGGCCGCGTCCGGCAAACAGCAAGGTGCCCAGGGACAACGCGCTGCCCAGGCCGTACGCCACCAGCAGCACGCTGGTTTGCGCGCTGGCGCCTTGCAGCATCGCACCGGTCAGGATCACCCCCAGGATAGGCCCGGCGCACGGCGCCCACAGCAGGCCGGTGGCGACGCCGATCAACAGCGATTTAAGTGGCCCGGACAGTGTGCGGCTGTCGGGATCGATGTGGTTGCCCAACCGTAAAAACGGGCGTGCCAGCCAGCTGCCGACCCGCGCCGAGATCAACGACAGCGCAAACAGCACCATCACGACCAGTGCCACATGGCGACCGGTGTCATTGGCCTGCACCACCCACTCACTGCTGACCACGGCCAGGCTGGATATCAACGCGAAGGTTAGGACCATGCCACCAAGGGTCAGCAGGACCGAACGGCGAGTGCGGTCAACGCCGGCGAAAAGGAACGGCACCACTGGCAGGATGCAAGGGCTGAGGACGGTCAGGATGCCGCCCAGGAACGCGATAATCAGCATGATGTTCACCTTATGGATTGACGCCAGGTTTCAGGAGTGGAGGCGGTGTGTGCCTCGTTGGAGTCAATTAAATGCCCCTGAGGTATCGCGCCTGTGTCGAGAACCCGCGCGGGCAAATCGATACGTATCAACAGCGCCTGTCGATACACAGCGATACAAAAAGCCCAAACGACGACCTGGATCAATAAACCGTCGTGACCGCTCGGCTACCTTCGCGACCTTTTGCGACCCGTGCCCATGCCTCCCATCCTCGCCCCCGAACTGCTCGCCCCTGCCGGCACCCTGAAAAACATGCGCTACGCCTTCGCCTACGGCGCCGATGCGGTCTACGCCGGCCAGCCGCGCTACAGCCTGCGCGTGCGCAACAACGAGTTCGACCACGCCAACCTGGCTCTCGGCATCAAGGAAGCCCACGCGCTGGGCAAACGTTTCTACGTGGTGGTGAACATCGCGCCGCACAACGCCAAGTTGAAGACCTTCCTCAAGGACCTGGCCCCGGTGATCGCCATGGGCCCGGATGCGCTGATCATGTCCGACCCCGGGTTGATCATGCTGGTGCGCCGACACTTCCCATCGATGCCGATCCATCTGTCTGTGCAGGCCAATACCGTGAACTGGGCCAGCGTAGAGTTCTGGCGGCAGCAAGGGATCTGCCGGGTGATCCTGTCGCGGGAACTGTCCCTGGAAGAGATCGGCGAGATTCGCCAGCAAGTGCCGGACATGGAATTGGAAGTGTTTGTGCACGGCGCTTTGTGCATGGCGTATTCAGGGCGCTGCCTGCTCTCGGGTTATATGAACAAGCGCGATGCCAACCAGGGCACCTGCACCAACGCGTGCCGCTGGAAATACCAGGCCACGCCGGCAGTGGAAAACGCCACGGGCGATATCGTCCAGGTGTTTCAACCGGAACCGACCCTGGGCATTGGCACACCAACCGACCAGGTGTTCCTGCTGCAAGAGGCCAACCGCCCCGATGAGCAGATGCCCGCCTTCGAAGACGAGCACGGCACCTACATCATGAACGCCAAGGACCTGCGCGCGGTGCAGCACGTGGAGCGCCTGGCCCACATGGGCGTGCATTCGCTGAAGATCGAGGGCCGCACCAAGTCCCACTTCTATTGCGCGCGCACCACCCAGGTGTATCGCCGGGCAATCGATGATGCGGTGGCCGGTCGCGCCTTCGACCGCAGCCTGATGAACGACCTCGAATCCCTGGCCCAACGCGGCTACACCGAGGGTTTCCTGCGCCGCCATGTGCACGATGAGTACCAGAACTACCAGAACGGCAGCTCGGTGTCGGAGCGCCAGCAATTCGTCGGAGAACTGACCGGCGAGCGTAGGGGCGAGTTGGCCGAGGTCAAGGTGAAGAACCGCTTTGCGGTGGGCGATCACCTGGAATTGATGACCCCGGCCGGCAATTTTCACTTTGATCTGGAGAGGATGCACAACAGCCAGGGCGAGGCTGTCGAGGTGGCGCCGGGAGATGGGCACACGGTGTATGTACCGGTCCCGGCGGAGATGGAGGTGCGCTTTGGCTTGCTGATGCGTGATGTCTCGTAGCCGCTGGATACCGGCTTAACACCACCGAGCATGGGTGGTGTCAGCTTGCGTAGCAGCTGTCGAGCTTAAGCGAGGCTGCGTTTGCGGAGTGTCAGGCGCGCCGCTGACGCAGCCTCGCTTAAGCTCGACAGCTGCTACGAAGGGGTCAGATTTTGAACTGGCCGACCAATTGCCCCAACCGTTGCCCCAAATCCGCCAGGCTACGTGAGGTCTGCGCACCCAGTTGGGTCTCGTCGGCCACGCTGTCCACCGCCACGGCAATCTGATGCACGCTGCGGTTGATCTCTTCGGCCACGGCGGTCTGCTCTTCGGCGGCGCTGGCGATCTGGGCGTTCATCGAATTGATGGTGCCAATCAACTGGGCCATGGTGTCCAGCGACGCGCCGGCTTGGTTGGCCTGGGCCGAGGTGCCGTCCCCGGCATCGCTGGAACGGCGCATGGCCTCCACGGCGGCTTCGGTGCCTTTTTGCAGGCGGTCGATCATGCCCTGGATTTCCTGGGTGCTGGTCTGGGTGCGGCTGGCCAGGGCACGCACTTCATCGGCGACCACGGCAAAACCACGCCCGGCCTCCCCTGCCCGCGCCGCTTCGATCGCCGCGTTGAGCGCCAGCAGGTTGGTCTGCTCGGCGATGGAGCGGATCACGCTGAGCACACTGACGATGGAGGACACGTCTTGCTGCAAGCTGTCGAGGGACACGCCGCTGCTACGGATGTCGTTCACCAGCGCATGGATCTGCGCGATGCTGCCGTCCACCACGCGCTTGGCGGCCTGGCCTTCGGCATCGGTTTGCTGGGCAGCCACCGAGGCGCCCTGGGCACTGCGCGCCACTTCTTGCGCAGCGGACGACATCTGGTTGATCGCAGTCGCCACCTGGTCGGTCTCGTGGCGCTGGCGTTCCATGGCCTGTTCGGAGCGCTGGGCCTGGTCGGAGACCTGGCTGACCAGGCCGGTGAGTTGGGTGGTCATCTCGGTGATCTGGCGCACCAGCCCATGGATCTTGTCGACAAAGCGGTTGAACGCGCCGGCAAGATCGCCCAGCTCGTCCTGGCTGGTGATGGCCAGCCGGCGGGTCAAGTCGCCTTCGCCGGCAGCGATGTCGTCGAGGTTGGCTTTCATCAAGTTCAGCGGACGCAGGATGGTATTGGCCAGCACCAAGCCGACGGCAGCGATCACCAGCAGCACCACCACGGCCACGCCGAGGATGCTCAGCAACACGCCTTCCATGCGTTTCTGCACCTTGGCCTCGACCACCGCGACCTGGGCTTCGATGCCGTCCAGGTTGACGGAGGTACCGATGACCATGTCCCATTTAGGCAGGTATTCGGTGTAGCCCATTTTGGGCACGAGTTCGGTCTGCCCCGGTTGGGTCGAGCTGTATTGCAGGTAGTGGGTGCCGTCCTTGCCGACCTTGACCAGGTCGCGGTTGACGTAGACGCCGTTGGGGTCGCGGTTGTCCTTGAAGCTCTTGCCCACGCCGTCTGGGCTGTTGCCCTTGAACAGGCGGATGGTCTCGGAGTCGTAGCCGAAGAAGTAGCCGTCCTTGCCGTAGCTGGTGTTGGAGAGCAACTTGACCACCTCTGCGCGCGCGGCGGTATCACCGGGCGCAGCCGCGTCGTAGAGCGGCTTGACGGTGCTCATGGCCACTTCTACATAACTTTGCAGGGTAACCTTGGCGTCGTTGAGCAGGCGCTGGCGGGTTTCATCCACCTCGTTGCGCGCCTGTCCTTGCAAGATCCACACGGTGGTCAGGCTGATGACCACCGCAAACAGCAACACCGGCACTACGGCGAGGGACAGGACTTTGGCCTTGAGGCTCAGACGCATGGCTTTTCTCTCTTATTAGTGGCGACTTGAGAGGTTAACGGCCAATGGTCGAGTTTCTGTAGGACGATCCGGTCAGAGCGTCATCGCCGCCAGCCAGCCAAACGCCAGCAATGGCAGGTTGTAGTGCAGGAACGTCGGCACCACGGTGTCCCAGATATGGTGGTGCTGGCCGTCGATATTCAGGCCGGAGGTTGGGCCGAGGGTGGAGTCCGAGGCCGGTGAGCCGGCGTCACCCAAGGCACCCGCCGTGCCGACGATGCACACGATGGCGACCGGGCTGAAGCCCAGTTGCACACACAGCGGCACAAAGATCGCGGCCAGGATCGGCACGGTGGAGAACGACGAACCGATGCCCATGGTCACCAGCAGCCCCACCAGCAACATCAGCAATGCCCCCACGCCACGGCTGTGGCCGATGAACGCCGCCGACGTTTCCACCAGCGAGCGCACATCGCCCGTGGCCTTGAGCACTTCGGCAAACCCCGACGCGGCAATCATGATGAAGCCGATCATCGCCATCATCTTCATGCCTTCGGTGAACAGGTCATCGGTATCGCGCCAGCGCACGATGCCCGACACCGAGAAAATCAGGAAGCCGGCCAGCGCGCCGATGATCATCGAGTCCAGCCACAGCTGGATGATGAACGCCGAGGCAATCGCCACGCCGGCCACCAGCAGGGTCAACGGGTTGTACTGCACCGCTACCTGCTCGACGCGCTCGATTTTTTCCAGGTCGTACACACGCTTTTTGCGGTAGCTGATAAACACCGCCACCAGCAGGCCAACCACCATGCCCAGGGCCGGCAGGCTCATGGCGTGGGTGACGTTGACCTGGCTGATGTCCACGCCGCTCTTGGCCACGTTGGCCAGCAGGATCTGGTTGAGGAAGATATTGCCAAAGCCCACCGGCAGGAACATGTAGGGCGTGATCAGGCCGAAGGTCATCACGCAGGCGATCAGGCGGCGGTCCAGTTGCAGCTTGGTCAGCACATACAACAGCGGCGGCACCAGCAACGGGATAAACGCAATGTGGATCGGCAGGATGTTCTGCGAGGCAATCGCCACCACCCACAGCAGGCCGATCAATAGCCATTTGACGTGACTGCCACCGCTGGCTTCCTGGCGGTCCACCAGCAGCAGCGCCTTGTCGGCCAAGGCATGGGCCAAGCCAGACTTGGCAATCGCCACCGCGAAAGCGCCGAGCAAGGCGTAGGACAAGGCCACGGTGGCACCACCGCCCAAACCGCCGTTGAAGGCCGTGAGCGTGGCCTCGATGCCCAGCCCACCGCTAAGGCCGCCCACCAGCGCGCCCACAATGATGGCGATGACCACATGCACGCGGGACAGGCTGAGCACCAGCATGGTGCCGACCGCGGCAATAACTGCGTTAATCATGGTTACCTCAAGCAAAAAACGTAAACAACAGGCATGCCTGCGCCCGGGCGGCCATCGGGCGGCAGCCGGCGTACAGGCTTGAAGGAGGTCTTATTAGAGGGCGCGCACTTTGCAGCAGGTGGGCGCGCATGTCAAAAAGCGGCGCCGCTTTCAGGGTTAAATTGATCGTTTGAATTAAGAAAATGTGAAATCAGCCGATAACCGGGCTCTATGTGTTTTCAGGTAAGGATGTACCGATGTCGCTTAGGCAGCTCTCCATTCAATGGAAAATCACCCTGCTCGCCGGCCTGTGCCTGCTGGGAATCGTGACCCTGCTGGTGGGTCTGTCGCTGTATCGCATGGAGCAGAGTTCGCAGCAGGTCAAGGCGTCCAGCATGCAGATGCTGGATGAAGCCGCCCAAGCGCGCATCGAAGCCCAAGGCGAAGTGCAGGCGCTGGGTATTCGGCAGCAGTTCATGGACGCCTATCAGTACGGCCATGGTTTTTCCCGTCAGGTGCTGTTCTTGCGCGAACAGGCGGAAAAACGCTTTCTCGACGCCTTCGACACCCGCGAAGACCTGACCCGCCAGGTCAGGGCCGCGTTGCAGGCCAACCCGGACTTGCTCGGTTTGTCCCTGGTGTTCGAAGCCAATGCCCTGGATGGCAAGGATGAGTTGTTCGCCGGCCAAGCCGAGTTGGGCAGTAACGACAAAGGCCGCTTCGCCCTGTACTGGTCGCAGCCGACACCCGGCAAGCTGACCTCAATGGCCTTGCCGGAAAGCGACATGACCGACGCCAGCGTCGGCCCCAGCGGTGAAAAGGCCAACGCCTGGTTCACCTGCCCGCGCACCACCCTCAAGCCGTGCGTGATCGAACCCTACTTTTATGTGATCGACGGGCAAAACGTGCTGATGACCAGCATCGTTTTCCCATTGATGGTCGATGGCAAAGTCATCGCCTCGTTATCGGTCGACATCAACCTCAACAGCCTGCAGGCCGTGAGCCAACAGGCCAGCCACAAGCTGTATGACGGCCAGACCCAGGTCAGCATCCTCAGCCCTACAGGTTTGCTCGCCGGCCACAGCCCGGACGCCAGCAAGCTCAGTCAGCGCCTGGACCAGGTCGACAGCGCCAACGGCGCGCAATTGATCAGCGCCCTGTCTGGCAGCACCCACATCCGCAGCCTGCGTAGCGACCACCAACTCAAGGTGCTGGCGCCGTTCGCGCCGATCCCGGATGGCAAGCCGTGGGGCGTGTTGCTGGATGTGCCGGAAAAAGTCCTGGTAGGCCCGGCCGAAGCGCTCAAGGCGCAACTGGACGCCGATAACACGCGCGGCACCCTGCTGGAACTGGGCCTGGGCCTGCTGGCGGCGGTGGTCGGTCTGATCCTGGTGTGGCTGATGGCACGCAGCGTGACCCGGCCGATCCTCGGCGTGGCGCAGATGCTCGAAGACATTGCCAGCGGCGAAGGCGACCTGACCCGCCGCCTGGCCTACGACAAGCAGGACGAGCTGGGCCAACTGGCCGGCTGGTTCAACCGCTTCCTGGACAAGCTGCAACCGATTATCGCCGAGGTGAAGCGCTCGGTGCAGGACGCCCGTGGCACCGCCGACCAGTCCGCCGCGATTGCTACGCAAACCAGTGCCGGCATGGAACAGCAATATCGTCAGGTCGACCAGGTGGCCACCGCTTCCCACGAAATGAGTGCCACCGCCCAGGATGTGGCGCGCAGCGCTGCGCAGGCGGCCCAAGCTGCACGCGATGCCGACCAGGCGACCCGCGACGGCCTCACAGTAATCGACCGCACCACCCGCAATATCGGGGAGTTGGCGGCGGATATGAGCACGGCCATGAACCAGGTCGAAGGCCTGGCTGCCAATAGTGAAAAAATCGGTTCGGTGCTGGAAGTGATTCGCGGTATTGCCGAACAGACCAACCTGTTGGCGCTCAACGCCGCCATCGAAGCAGCCCGCGCCGGTGAGGCTGGACGTGGCTTTGCGGTGGTGGCTGATGAAGTGCGCAACCTGGCGCGACGCACCCAGGAGTCGGTCGAAGAAACCCGCCAGGTCATCGAGCAGTTGCAAGGCGGCACCGAAGAGGTCGTCGGCGCCATGGGCAACAGCTATCGCCAGGCCCAGGGCAGCGTCGAACAAGTTGGCGAGGCGGTGACCGCCCTGCGCCAGATCGGCGAGGCCGTCACGGTGATCAGCGACATGAACCTGCAAATCGCCAGCGCCGCCGAAGAGCAAAGCGCGGTGGCCGAGGAAATCAACAGCAATGTGGCGACGATTCGCGATGTGACCGAATCGCTGTCGGAACAGGCGAATGAATCAGCGCGGGTGAGCCAGGCGTTGAATAGCCTGGCGAATCAGCAGCAGGGGTTGATGGATCAGTTCCGGGTCTGAAGGTTTAATAGATCCAATGTGGGAGCGGGCTTGCTCGCGAATGCTGTACATCAGTCGACATATTCAGTGACTGACACACTGCATTCGCGAGCAAGCCCGCTCCCACATTTTGATTGTGGTGTGTCAGCACTAACGCTTGGGCAACTCAATCGTTACTTTCAAACCGCCCAACGCACTTTCCTGCAACTGCAACACCCCGCCCCACACCTCGACGATATCCCGCACGATGCCCAATCCCAGGCCATGCCCATCAATCTGTTCATCCAGTCGTGCACCGCGGCTGAAGACTTGATCGCGCTGGGTTTCGGGGATACCGGGACCGTCGTCTTCCACCGCCAGCACGTAGCTGTGCCCAGTCTCTGTGACGGTCAGGCGCACCTCGGCATCCGCCCATTTGCAGGCGTTATCCAACAGATTACCCAGCAGCTCCAGCAGGTCTTCACGGTCCCAGGGCAGTTGCAGCCCGGGCGCGGCGTGATAGCTCAGGTCCAGGTGCTCCCCGTGGATCATGTTCAAGGTGGCGAGCAGGCCCGGCAATTCCTTGTCACAGTCGAACAACGCACCCGGCAAGGTTTCACCGGCCAGGCGCGCGCGGTTGAGTTCACGGTTGAGACGTTGCTGCACGTGTTCCAACTGATCACGCAGCAGCTTGCTCAGTTCAGGGTGATCCTTCAGCGCTTCGCTTGACGCCGCGCTCAACAGTACCGCCAGCGGGGTCTTGAGGGCGTGTCCGAGGTTGCCCAAGGCATTGCGCGAACGCTTGAGGCTGTCTTCGGTGTGGGCCAGCAAGTGGTTGATCTGCGCCACCAGCGGCTCCAGCTCCAGTGGCACCTGGGTGTCGAGTTGCGAACGCTGGCCCTGTTGCAGTTGAGCAATCTGGTTACGCGCGGTTTCCAAGGGTCGCAAGGCGCGGCGCACGGTGAGCCGTTGCAGGATCAACACCAGCAGCAGCGCCGCCAGCCCCAGCACCAGCCCGATCTGACGCATCAGGCGAAAGCTTTCCCGCACCGGCGTGTAGTCCTGGGCCACGCTGATGGAAATCGACTGCCCGAAGCGCTTGTAGTCCTCGCGCAACACCAACAGTTGCTGACCTTCCGGCCCCAGTTGCAGGTTGCCCTTGAGGCCGGCCTCGGGCAGTTGCGGCAGGTCCTGGTCCCACAGCGAGCGGGAGCGCCAGTGCGTATCGGCGAAATCAATCCGGAAATAGTGCCCGGAAAACGGCCGTTGATACGCTGGCGATAGGCGCTTTTCATGCAGTTGCAAGCCATCCGGGCCGCGTACCAGCGCCACCAGCAGGCTCTCACTGTCGTTGCGCAGCCCCGCTTCCAGGTAGCGCTGCAAACCCGTTTCGAACAACCACAGACTGGTTTGCGCCAACGCAACGCCGACAATCACCATCACGCTGACCAGGCCCAGGCTCAGGCGCCGCTGGATCGACCTCATTCGGCGCTGGCGCCAAACCGGTAACCCTGGCCGCGCCGGGTTTCGATCACGCTGCGCCCCAACTTGCGGCGTAGGTGGTTGACGTGGACTTCCAGCACATTGGAGTCGCGCTCGGTTTCGCCATCATACAAATGCTCGGCCAGGTGGCTTTTCGACAGGATTTGCTCGGGATGCAGCATGAAGTAGCGCAACAGGCGGAATTCGGCGGCGGTCAGCTGGATCTCTGCGCCATCACGCAACACGCACTGACGCCCTTCATCCAAGTGCAGGCCGGCCGCCTGCAGGGTGGGCTGGTTGGTCTGCCCATGGGAGCGGCGCAGCAGTGCCTGGATGCGCAGGTGCAGTTCCTCGGGATGGAACGGTTTACTCAGGTAATCGTCGGCGCCAGCCTTGAGCCCTTCGATGCGCTCGGCCCAGGAGTCGCGCGCGGTGAGAATCAGTACCGGGATGGCCAGCGCGGCGGCGCGCCATTGCGCGAGTACTTCAAGCCCAGGCAAACCGGGCAGGCCAAGGTCGAGGATGATCAGGTCATAGGGTTCGCTGCGTCCCTGGTACACAGCATCGCGGCCATCAGCCAGCCAATCGACGGCATAGCCCTGGCGCTGCAAGCCGGCCAACAGTTCATCGGCCAGAGGTACGTTGTCTTCCACCAAAAGCAGGCGCATCAGTCTTCCTCGTCTTTGATCAGCGCACCCGTGGATGCATCCAACTTGATCTCACGCACCACGCCTTCGGCGGTGACCAGTTCCACTTCATAGGCATATTTACCGTGCTTTTTCTCAAGCTCGGCCTCCAGCAGGCGCGAACCCGGATGACGCGCCATGGCCTGTTCCAGCAACTGCTCCAGCGGCAGGATCACGCCGTTCTGGCGCAGGACCAAGGCCTCGTCCTGATCAAGATCGCGGGCTGCCAGGCTTGAGCAAAAAACCAGGAGCAGCAACGCCATTCGACTGCCGGCGTATAAATTTACCTTCATTACGTTTCCTGATGATTCTTGAGAACCTGCCCGGTGAGCGCGTCCAATTCAACCTCCCACTCGATGCCGTCGGTATCCTCCAGTTCAACTTGGTAAAGATACTTGCCGTATTCCTCGTCCAGGTCGGTATCCAGCAGTGTTGAACCCGGGTGCAAGGCCAGGGCCGTGGCTTCCAATTGATCAAAGGCGATAATTGTAACAGTGGCAGGCACTTTCAGTGGTTTGTCGGGGTCCACGGCTTGGGCCTGGATCGCCGTGAAGGCGATGATACCGGCGGCGACCAGCCCTGTAAGGCGCTTCATGGGGAGTCTCCGTTTCAAGATTTTTCCTACGTCGGCCACCGTACCTGTAGCAACTTAATTGAAACTGAATTGCCACCATGGCAATTTCCGACATCCTCCTTCCCCAGTTATTGTGCGAGATTTCCTATACAACCCTGCTCGCTTCCACAGAGACCGGTATGACAGCGATTCACATCAAGTTTCCCGCCCTGACCTTAAAGGCCGGTAAACGCGCCTTTGCGCGCATTCGCGAACAGGGCCTGGCGCCTGCCGACGTTGGCATCCTGCCTGGCGCGGCCGGCGGCCCCAAGGCGCTGGGTATCCAAGGCCTGGACCTGGCGCTGTTTGGCGATTGGTTGCCGCGTGCACCACGGGAACGCGCGCTGATCGGCGCGTCCATCGGCTCCTGGCGGTTTGCCAGTGCGTGCCTGCCGGACCCGGTGCAAGGTCTGCTGGACCTCGGGCGCCTGTATAACGAACAAAGCTTTGCCAAAGGCGTGACCATGGCTGCGGTCAGCCAGAGCTGCCAGCGCATGCTCGACGACCTGCTGGCCGGCCGCGATGCGCAGGTGTTGGAAAACCCCAACTATCGCCTCAACATCATGGTGGTCAAGAGCCACGGACTGCTTGCCGATGATCACCGTGGTCGCCTCGGGCTGGGCCTGTCGTCGGTGATTGCCGATAATTTGCGTGGCCGCGCACGGCTGTCGCGGCACTTCGAACGGCTGATCATCCACGACCCGCGCCAGGCGCCGCCAGTGCATCCGTTGAAGGATTTCCCGTCACGCTTCCTCGCCCTGGAATTGGGCAACCTGCGCCAGGCGCTGCTGGCGTCGGGCTCGATTCCCATGGTGATGCAAGGCGTACGCGACCTGCCCGGCGCGGGCGCCGGCACCTACCGCGACGGCGGCCTGCTCGACTACCACCTCGACCTGCCTTATCAAGGCGATGACATTGTGCTGTACCCGCACTTTACTGACCGGGTCATTCCCGGCTGGTTCGACAAAGGCCTGCCGTGGCGGCGCAGCAATCCACAGGGTTTGCAGGACGTGTTGCTGCTGGCGCCGTCCAAGGACTACCTCGCCCGCCTGCCCCACGGCAAACTGCCGGACCGCAGCGACTTCAAGCGCTTTATGGGCGACGACCCGAGCCGCAACAGATATTGGCAGACCGCGATGAGCGAAAGCCGGCGGTTGGGGGATGAGTTTCTTGAGCTGGCGGATAACGGCAAATTGGGCGAGCACTTACTGGCGCTATGACCAAGCGGTATGCGCGGCAAGGGATCAAGCTGTTAAACTCGCCGCCTGCCAGACACCGACCGAGCTGAAAACACTGTGGAAATCTTCAAGGAATTTACATTCGAATCCGCCCACCGCCTGCCCCACGTACCGGAAGGCCACAAATGCGGGCGCCTGCATGGGCATTCGTTCAAGGTGGCGATCCACCTGAGCGGCGACCTGGATCCCCATACCGGCTGGATTCGCGACTTCTCGGAGATCAAGGCGATTTTCAAGCCGCTCTATGAACGCCTCGACCACAACTACTTGAATGACATCCCTGGCCTGGAAAACCCGACCAGCGAAGTGCTCGCCAAGTGGATCTGGAATGAGCTGAAACCCTTGCTGCCTGAGCTCAGTGCGATTCGCATCCACGAGACCTGCACCAGCGGCTGCATTTATCACGGCGAGTAAGCCTGCGATATGAAAAAACCACCCACGCGGTGGTTTTTTTGTGCCTGCCTCCCTTACAGTCGTGGCTTCCCTGCCACAAGGAGCACGCGGCAATGATGCGCCCCGCCACTGTCCATGATGTTGCAGCCATCGAGGCCATCGTCCAGGCAGCTTACTCGCCGTATATCGCACGGATCGGCCGTAAGCCCGGGCCGATGCTCGAGGATTATCGCCAACGGGTGGAAGCCGGCGACGTGCACGTGCTGGAAAACGCCCGGCAAGTCCAGGGCTTTATTGTCCTGCTGGAGGCCGACGGCGCGCTGTTGCTGGATAACCTGGCCGTCGCCCCTGAGACCCAGGGCCTGGGTTTCGGGCGGTTGCTGTTGGATTTTGCCGAACAGCAGGCGATCGACGCAGGTTTCGCTGTGATCCGCCTGTACACCAATGAAGCCATGACCGAGAACATCGCGCTCTACCATCGCCGCGGCTATGTTGAAACCCATCGCGCCGAGGAACACGGCCTGCGGCGCGTGTACATGACCAAGCCTCTCCAGGAGTAACCCATGGAAAACATCTGGCTGGCCCAAGCCAAACGCTTGCAGGCGCTGGCGTCCACGGGGCTGCACTTTTGCACTGATGATTTCGAGCGCGAGCGCCTGGAAGAAATTGCCGAGATTGCCCACAGCATGCTGGCGCAATTGGGCAATGTCCCGTTGGAACGTATCTGCGGGCTGGTCACAGATTTTGCCCAGCGTTATTCGACGCCAATGATTGACGTGCGCGGTGCGGTTATCGAAGGCGACCGGATTTTGTTGGTGCGGGAGTTGACCGATGGCTGCTGGGCGTTGCCGGGTGGGTATGCGGATATCGGCTTGTCGGCAGCCGAAAACATCGTCAAAGAGATTCGCGAGGAAGCCGGGCTGACGGTAACCGCCAGGGCACTGTACAGCGTGACGCACAAGGCCAAAGGCTTGTATCGACCGGATGTGCGGGATTTCTACAAGCTGTACTTCCTGTGTGAATCGGTGGATCAGTCGGCACCGATGGCCGGGTTCGAAACCACTGACGTGGGCTTTTTCCGCCTCGGTGCACTGCCGCCGCTGTCCCGTGGGCGCACCATCGAAAGTGATCTGGAGGCCGCCTTTGCCTTCCATCGCGGCGAGACGACTCAGACGCTGTTTGACTGATCCACTTTGTATCACTGCTGCACTGCTTTCGTGCCCGACTGGGCACTGCGACCATTCCTTGCTGTGCTTCCCCCCTCTTTCGCTATAAAAACTGTGCACGGTGCACAGCGCCCACCGTGCGTTTGTCACTGCTGCCGATTTGGCACGCACGGTGCAACAGGGCTGCGTCACTCACTCAGGGAGCAAGGCACATGACGCAGCAAGAACCGGGCAACGACTACCCCCTCAGCGAAGTCCCCATGCATGCGCGCAAGGGTCTGGCATCGACCGCCATGGTGCTGCTGGGCTTTACCTTTTTTACCGCGACCATGTTTGCCGGCGGCAAGCTGGGGGTGGCGTTCAGTTTCGTCGACATGCTCGGCGTGGTGGCCCTGGGTAACCTTTTGTTGGGTATGTACGCCGCAGGCCTGGGTTACATCGCCTTCAAGAGCGGGCTGAATTCAGTGTTGATGGGGCGCTTCTGCTTTGGCGAAGTGGGCAGCAAACTCAGCGACTTGATCCTCGGCTTCACTCAAATCGGCTGGTATGCCTGGGGTACTGCCACTGCTGCCGTAGTGCTTGGCAAGTATTTCGAACTGAGCCAGGGCAGTGTGCTTGCGTTGATGGTGTTGTTTGGTCTGGTGTTCTGCGCCACGGCCTACATTGGTTATCGTGGGCTGGAAATTCTGTCCTATATCGCGGTGCCGGCCATGGGCATTCTGCTGTTTCTGTCGATGTGGGTAGCCACAGTGAAAGTCGGTGGACTGGACGGACTGCTGGCAGTGGTACCGACCGCTGAGCTGGACTTGTCCACGGCGATTACCCTGGTGTTCGGCACCTTTGTCAGCGGTGCGACCCAGGCCACCAATTGGACGCGGTTTTCGCGTTCGGCCAAGGTGGCGGTGCTGGCGAGCCTGATCGGTTTCTTTATCGGCAACGGCTTGATGGTGCTGATCGGCGCCTACGGTGCCATCGTCTACCAGCAACCGGACGTAGTCGAAGTGTTGTTGCTGCAAGGCTTTGCCATGGCGGCGATGGCCATGTTGCTACTCAATATCTGGAGTACCCAGGACAACACCATCTACAACTTCGCCGTGGCCGGCTGCAACTTGCTGCGCACCAAACGGCGCAAGACCGTGACCCTGGCCGGTGCGGTGATCGGCACCCTGCTGGCGTTACTCGGCATGTACGACTTGCTGGTGCCCTATTTGATTGTGCTGGGTACGGTGATCCCGCCGATTGGTGGGGTAATCATGGCGGACTTCTTCTATCGCTATCGCGGCCACTATCCACGCCTGGCCGACGCCCGCCTGCCTGCGTTCAACTGGCCAGGACTGGTCGCCTATGCCGTGGGCACGGTGCTGGCGTTCAACTCGCCCTGGGTCGCGCCATTGGTGGGTATCGTCGCCGCGTCGTTGACCTACATCGCGCTCACCGCCGTACTACGGGTGCGAGCGCCGTTGGCTGACGCTCAAGCATGAGCCTGACCCTTGCCGATGTGCTCGCACTGCCAGGCTTGGAGTCCATGCGCCTGCGCGCGGGCGAGGCGGGCCTGGATAACGGCGTGCGCTGGCCTTATGTGGCGGAAAACAGCGGGATCGCCGAATGGGTGCTGGGCGGCGAACTGGTATTCGTCACCGGGATCAATCACCCGCGCGACGAAGCCAACCTGCTGCAATTGCTGGAGGAAGCCTGCGAGCGTCAAGTGGCTGGGTTGGTGGTTCTGACCGGGCCGTCCTATATCCAGGCGATCCCCCAGCGCTTACTCGACGCTGCCGAAGCCGCCGGCATGCCGCTGGTCGAACAGCCCTACTCGCTGAAAATGGTATTGGTGACCCAAGCTATCGGTTCGGCGCTGATCCAGTCCGAGCAGTTGGGGCGCTCGCGGCATGACGTACTGGAACGCTTGCTGACCGGCGACTACCAATCCCTGGATCTCTTGTTGCACCGGGCCACGCAGTTGGGCATGCCGCTGGCCGGGCATTGGCAGGTGGTGCAACTGCAACTGGAAGGCAGTGAATCGCTGTTTGCCCAGGGTGATGCGGCTTCTGTGGAGGCGCAACTGGCCCGACAACACGACGCCATCAGCCGCCGTTTACGTCAGTTCTCGGCCGGGTTGCCGGTGCAGGGTCGAGCCGGCCAATGGACGTTGCTGCTGCCGGCACAGGACGCTGCCGCAGCATTGGCCAACCGCCAGCAATTGGCCAACTGGCTCAACCCACTGAATCTGCGCCTGTCGCCGCTTAAATTGTTTATTGGCCTCAGCGCCGCCGCTCACCCACCCGCACGCCTGGCCCAGGCGCAGGAGGAAGCACGCCAGGCACTCGCGGCTGCGCGGCGTTTCAGCGAACGCGCCGGGCTATGCGTGTACGACGAACTGGGCGTGCTCAAGCTGCTCAGCGGCGTGCGTGATCGCGCCCTGCTCGACCAATTCCTGAATGAACGCCTCGGCCCCTTGCTGCGCCACGACCGGCACCATGGCCCCAGCCTCATGCCCACGCTGGAAGCCTGGTTTCACGAGAATGGTAACCTTGTGGCCGCCGCCCAGCGCCTGGCCGTGCACCGCAACACCCTGACGCACCGCGTCCAGCGCATCGAAGCCCTGTGCGGGCTGACGCTGGATAATGCTTATGATCGCCTGGACATCGGCATTGCGCTGATGATCTGGCGGCTGTCTGCCTGACTGTTTTTAGCCAAGAGGAACTTGCCCATGCACATCATCAACGCCCGCCTGCGCAACCGTGAAGGCCTGCATGATCTGCACCTGGAACATGGCCGGATCGCCAGCATCACCCCACAATCGGGCGCACCGAGTGCGGCGGCCGACGCCCTGGACGCCGCCGGCAACCTGGTGATTCCACCCTTTGTCGAACCGCATATCCATCTCGACGCCACCCTGACCGCCGGCGAGCCGCGCTGGAACATGAGCGGCACCCTGTTCGAAGGCATCGAATGCTGGGGCGAACGCAAAGCCACCATCACCCAGGAAGACACCAAGGCCCGCGCCAAAAAGACTATCCAGACCCTCGCCGCCCACGGTATCCAGCATGTGCGTACCCACGTCGACGTCACCGACCCGGACCTCACAGCACTCAAGGCCATGCTGCAAGTGCGTGAAGAAAGCACGCACCTGATCGACCTGCAGATCGTCGCGTTCCCCCAGGAAGGCATCGAGTCGTACCGCAACGGCCGCGAGCTGATGGAAGAAGCCATTCGCCTGGGCGCCGACGTGATCGGTGGTATCCCGCACTTTGAATACACCCGCGACCAAGGCGTGAGTTCGGTGAAGTTCCTGATGGACCTGGCTGAACGTACCGGCTGCCTGGTGGACGTGCACTGCGACGAAACCGATGACCCGCACTCGCGCTTTCTCGAAGTGCTGGCCGAAGAAGCCCGCAGCCGCGACATGGGCGCCCGCGTCACCGCCAGTCACACCACGGCCATGGGCTCCTACGACAATGCCTATTGCGCCAAACTCTTTCGCTTGCTCGGGCACTCAGGTATCAGTTTCGTCTCCTGCCCCACCGAGAGCATTCACCTGCAAGGCCGCTTCGACACCTTCCCGAAACGCCGCGGCGTCACCCGGGTCAACGAACTGCTGGAAGCCGGCATGAACGTGTGCTTCGGCCAGGACTCCATCGTCGACCCCTGGTACCCCCTGGGCAACGGCAACATCCTGCGGGTGCTCGAAGCCGGTTTGCACATCTGCCACATGCTCGGCTACCGCAACCTGCAAAGCGCCCTCGACCTGGTCACCGACAACAGCGCCAAGGCCATGGCCCTGGGTGACCGCTACGGCCTGGAGCCTGGACGGCCAGCCAACCTGTTGATCCTGTCGGCGGACAGCGACTACGAGGTCATCCGCAGCCAGGGCTTGCCGCTGTACTCGATCCGCAATGGCAACGTGTTGATGAAGCGTCAGCCAGCGCAGGTGGAGTTTATGTAAACGTCTCGGTCATACGATCGAGTCGATATCCAGCGTTTGCGCCCTCCCCCATTCGGTTTGCGTGGCGGGAGGGATACTGGCGACCTGGGCCGGTTCACGGTTTTCACGGTGGCTGAACCAGCGCTTGAGGCTGGGTTGCAAATGAGCGCCGTGGGCGTGACTGCCGTAGACATCACGGGCGTCCAGACGGCGCCAGCGCAGGGTGGCAAGGCGCTCGCGGCTGGTGTGCAAGCGATCGATCTCGGCGTTCAAGGCTTCGTTGTGTTCATAGCCACGGTCGTTGGCAGGTCTTAGCCGGGCCAGTTCCCTGCGTTTGTTTCGCAACTGCTGGCGCATGCCCTCCAGTGCATGATCAAGTAATTCAAACTCTCTTGGCGTGACCAATGGGCCGTCGCTTTCCTGGGTTTGTTGCCAGCGACGCAACGTCGCCCAGGCAGCCGGGATGTAGCTGGCGGTCATGAAGTGCTGGTTGGCCTGGAACAGCTGTTTTAGCAGGTTTTCGCGGTCGGGCATGTCGCCGTGGACTTGCAACGCTCGGTTGCAACCCGCTTCTTGAATGGATTCACAACCGGGCTTCCAAAGCACCGAAGAACGCGTGCCATCCGCGAGCATGATCGGCATGAAGTGTTGTTGTTCGCCATGGTGCTGATAAGGGTTCCCACCGAAACGAACCAGACCGGCGGCGAACAGCAGGCCGCCCGGTGCAGGGGCACTGAACAGGGTGACGGCACCAGGGACCCAGAGTTTGGCGGTGGTGTTCATCCATGGCGCCGGGACGCTGGGAACTGGGTCGTTGTGGTTGACGATGCGGTGGTGGACCAAGGTGGAGGCGCCTGCTGTGAATTCGGCATCAGCGGCGCGGGGGGCGCCGTAGGTATAGAGGAGGATGTTGTAGTTGGCATCCGGTGCTCGGCGTAGGCCTTCTGCCAAAAGCAAAGCGATTGCGCCGCCCAGGCTGTGGCCGCAGATGATTATTCGTTGGTCGGTGTGGAATTGGTCTAGGTAGCGCAGCACGAAATTACGCATTGCCCGGTAGGCCTCATAAAAACCTTCGTGAGCCTTGCCGACACCCTCGAGAAAATCCACCTGATGGGCGTTGGCATCTCGCAACCCGTCTGCAGCGCTCGCGGTACCACGCACGGCAATCAGGATTACGTCATCGTGATGGGTGATAAAAGCCTGGGTATCCGTCCCAAACTTTTCATCATCGAAAAAGTGCAAATTGGCTGGGTGCTCCTGCTCATCCTCCAGCTCCGGTTGGTTTTGTGGGTATAACTCAGGATCGAAAGGTAGAATCTCAAAACGCCGGGAGTAAGGGACCTCTTCGTAAAGGGGGTAGAAACGGTCCACTTGCTCTGCATCAAATCGCCAAGCCTCGTGGTAACCCGATAGCTCTTCGGCAAATAGATGGCCGACGCTTGGGTTGAGGGGGAATTGAACCTGGTCGTGAGGCTTTTTAGGTGGCTCCTGGCCGAAATGGCAATAACTCAAGGTGGCCATCAGTGCCAGCTGATAAAGGTTCAAGGCACAGAAACTGTCTGCCGTTGAAAGCATCGGGCGTAAGGCCCGCAGTGGTCGAACCTCCATAGCGGTGTGGTTGTTGGGAAACAACACGATTCCTGCCAAGATCGACTGAGGGGGCCCGAATCCCAAGTCACCCATCATTTTCAATGCATGCTGCTGGGGTTGATAAGTCCGTCGCATAATCGGTGGCAAGTGGGCGACATGACGGACTAAATCACGCACTTCAACTTGATAAAACCGGTTGGCCTTTTGCTGAGCAGGATTACTGTCGGGCCGCCGGCCATCAGAAGCAGCAAACCGAGTCTGCTCCGCCCGAATTTGAAGCTCGGTGATAGGTAGCTTGTAGGTGGAACGCAACATCAGCCAATGATAGGGCTGCTCTGTACCTGAATACAGGTCATCAAAAACAAGCACCACAGGCCCACAATAAATATCTTGCAACTTGGCAAACCCTTCTCCATCTAACCTGCCTTTGTACTGCTGCCCTGCACTATCGTGGACAGTGTAAGGCAGGCCACCGTATGCCGTTCCCACGCCCAGTTCATCGACGAGGCAAAAGCTCACCCAATGCCCACGCACTGAACAGGCCGGCTTTCTATCACTGAAAAAAGATTGCTTCCATGCATCCAGCGTCATGAACTTGCTCCTTGTTATTTACACGATGGATAGACATCACAAACACGACCATCCGGCATTTTTATAGGCTTAAAGTCGGTGGTATTGCCGTCACAAAAGCCGTAAAGGTCCTCAAAGTTTTTACCTTTACAACGCCTCCAGCCTCCTGGTACGACTACCCAGTTATCCCCAACAGCTGGCTCTTCCTCATCAGTGACCGTCAGCACCATCCTGAGCGTTTTCCCTGCTAACTGATCACGTTGAGCAACACCACCGGCCAGAGAATTCTGCAACTCTCCCCTTTCATTCATCGAGCGACATCGCAGAAGCTTCCTGATCGCATGAAACGGCCCCACCGTCCTGAACCGCCACTGACATTGCCCGATTAGCTCCTGTACACCCGACTCAGGCATACCAAGTTGATCATTCCAGCCATCTCGAATGGCAATACCTGCACGATCCCCACCTACGTCCGTATCACGCTTACCCCACTTCGCATAAAACTCAAATTCCAGACTTCGCAGCACCGAAGGGCAACCCTCGATTTTTTCACTCAGCGGTAGTTCATAGCTCACCCGACTTGGCAAAGATTTGTAATCAGTAAAGAACACTTTCCGTTCCGACCTCTTGCCTCGACGTCGCGGCAAAGTGCAGGTCTCACCAGTCGTGGGCAGATAATTCGCAGCCGTTTTGAGTTCAAATTCCGCTGGTAAATCCACCTCCAACGTAACGCTATCAACCGGCTCTCCCGCACAACCCATTAGACCCAGCGCGACCAACACTCCAACACTTCGCCTACCCATCCTTTTCCCCCATCAATTCCCACTGCTCCACCATCCGTTGAAAATGTTCCTGCGGTGTTTCTCCCACTTTCGGTTGCCACCGGATAAAGCTGTTCCTTGTGGCCTCCTCCAACCTGCGTACCACCAAAAACTCCAACTGCTCCGGCCCCTGCCATTGCCAGGCCCGCGCCTGTTCCAGCACCTGTATCAGCCAGATTCTCGGGTCCTGGAATTCCACCAGTGCGACCAAGTCTTCGCTGTGTTCGGTCAACAGGTAACGCAGGATATTGGCGTGCAGGATGGCTTCGGCGTTTGGGTTGGGCGTGTTCAGCCAAGGGACCGGGTCAGGCAGCGAATGCTCACCGGGGGCTGGGTTGTCAGCCGTGCGCCAGCGGTCTTCGTGCCAGTAGCACACGCTGATCAACGGGCCGAGGAATACCGGCCAGTGCTCCAGGCACAGATAGGCCAATGCACGCGCCAGAGTGCGGTTGTCGTGAAAACGGTAGAGCGATTGCTCGCCTTCCTGCCCCACCAGCAAACGGTCGCGCCAGTGTTGAGCCACGCCTGTCAGGTCCTCGCATGGCAAAGCGCCCAGCCAGCCCCAGTTCGTTTCGGGCTGTTGCAAGAGGTTGAGCAGCGCGGGCTCGCTCATCTGTTTCAACAGAAGGATCACCGGGCCCTCCACCGCCAGTTCCGCCAGCACGGTCTGGCCATAGAGGCTGCGATACTCTGACAAACTGCGCGCCGCCAGCAGCGGCTGTCGCGCGTTACTGTGCCCCTCAAGGATCAAACACAGCTGTCGCCCAGCTTGCTGCTGTTGAGCCATCCATTGGCCTGGCAAGTTCTGCATCAGGCAGCCCTCCCCGGCAGCTCACACTGGCCTTCACGACAGCGCTCGCACACCGGGCAGTAATCCGCCCCCAGGTGCCTGGACAGGTTCATGATGCTGCTTTGTACCTTGGAGACCCGTGGCACATCGGACACCGTAAAGGTGTTCTCCAGTAGGCCCCCTGACGGTGACCCCCCCTGGGTGATAGGGCGACTGCTGAAGATGCCGCCCGCCTGGATGACCAGATGCTCTCCTCCCGCTCGGAGGCTCAGTTGCGCACCGGCATCGATCACCAGGCTGGCACCGGACTTGAGGTGAAGCTGCTGCCCCGCCTCAATGACCAAGTTCTGAGTCACGTGGGTCCGGCTATCGCCTTGCACATCAAGGTAATCGCTCGCCTTGAGCACGACTTTGCGATCGCCGGTGACATGACGATGCTCTTCACTTTCAACGTGAGTCGTGCTTAAACCATGGATAACTTCTCGCCGTTCCCCCGCGACCTCCAACCGACTGTCATGGCCGACCCGTTGCTCCAGGTCGCGCTGCGCACGCAGGTAAACAAGCTCTTCGCCACGACGGTCTTCCAGGTACATTTCGTTGGCGCCCTCGCCGCCAAGGGAACTGCGGCTGCGCAAGACACTGCGGGTCTTGTGCTGTGGCAAAGGATAGGCCGGCCGGTGCAGTGCGTTCGGCAGGCAACCGTTGATCAGCGGCCGGTCCGGGTCCCCTTCCAGGAAAGTCACCAGCACTTCCATGCCCACGCGCGGGATCATCGTTGCGCCGAACCCATCGCCGGCCCACCCGGATGCAACCCGAACCCAACAACTGCTTTTATCATCCGCCTTGTCCAGGCGGTCCCAGTGAAAGCGCACTTTCACCCGGCCATAGGCGTCGCAATGCACGTCCTCACCGTCTGGCCCAGTCACCGTTGCGGTCTGGCTGCCATTGATGGTCGGTTTGGGGTGCTTGAGGGGCGGCCGATGCACAGCCTGCCAGGGTGTCGCGACAAAGCGATTGCGGTACCCCCGGAACACCTCAGCCGCAGGTGTAGCCTCCTCCAGCACCTGCGGTTGATAACCCTCGTGGCGTACCGAAGTGATCAGCCAAAGGTCGTTGCAGGAAGGGTCGGGATGATCACGCAGTTCAAGGAAATGCCCACTGCGCAGTGCGGGTTGATCACTCTTGCCCAATGCCCGATGCCGGTCGCGTTTGTGACGCTCCAGCCCTCGACGCGCCAATTGCCTGCCGCGGGCATGGCCGGCAAAACCTGCGGGGTACCGATAGTCCTCAAGCGGGAGTATCGAAGCAGAACCGGCGCTGTCCTGCAGGTGCAACGAGGGATGTTCAAAGTCGTGATCCCGGCGCACCGTCTTTTGGCTACGGATGGCCAAGCGCAGGTCGAAACGCTGGATCACTTTTGTATCGGCTTGCAGCCCGCCGTCAGGGCAGTAGCGCTGCACGGGCAAGCGGCGAAACACGGTCTGGTCATCACCAAAGACCAACAGGTGAGCGTCCGCGCTGTGACGAAAATGGTAGTGAATGCCCTCCTCTTCACACAGCCGCTGGATGAAGTGCAAGTCACTTTCCGCGTACTGCACACAGAACGTGCGCGGCGGATAAACCACAGGGCCTAGCTCGAATGCATAGGCGTCCGCCAGGATGCCATGCTGTTCCAGGACCGCCGCGATGATCTGCGGCACGCTGCGCTGCTGGAAAATCCGCTGGTCATGCCGGTGTGCAAGGTAAGCCAGGCGGGGCGCCAGGGTCAGGTGATAACGAGTAATGCGCCGGCCCGGGTCGTCCCGGCCCACGGCGTAAACCTGACCATGCAGGCCTTCGTTGATTTCGCCGAAGTCCAGGTAGGCGGGTTGGTGAAGCAACGCCTGTAGATCAAGGGAAGGGTTTTCACTGACCACCTGCACGTGGATAAAGAACGGTTGATCAAGGGCCTCACTGCCTTTGAATGCCAATACTTGTAAGTCGATATTTATGCGTGGAAGAATCAGATTGAAACGTGACGAAACAAACGCGTTAACCATCCGTTGTTACCCGCCGTTAATGAATGAACGCCCTGAGATACTTCCTCTCGCTAAACGTGGAATAAGTTGCTGAGAAAAAGTCCTTGAACGCCCTGAAGCTTAGCGATTCCAGGCGAAAATCGGCCGTTTGAAAATAAAAAAGAAGTTTCGTACGACGAAGTTGGAAGTGTCTTTTACGAAATAAGAAAACGAGTCAATGAGCCACTTCCTAGCAATAAGAAATGCCCTACGCAAACTTTCGCTGGAATGACTAACTGATAGAGAAACAGCTGACACCGGATCGCAGCGTCAGCGGCTGAACAACCTCACGCCTGCGGCTGTGCAGCCCCGAAAAGACTGACACTCAGCAACGTCTCGCCCTGAGCGTGCAAACGCACCGGCGCAATGCCACCCGGCATCACCACGGCAACCTCACCGCTCTCAACCCATCCAGCACGCCATGCCGCGCAAGCCACAGCGCTGGCGCTGGTTCCGGAAGACGCAGTGGGCCCTTCCCCGCGCTCAAACACCCGTGCGATGACTCGGTTGCCGGGCTGGCGCGCCGCCCATTGCAAGTTGATACCGGCCACACAGGGTTCACCGCCACCCGCTGGGGGCGCGAAGGCAATCGCTTTCAAGGGTTCGAACAGGGCTGGCTGCTGCATCTGTGCGTTATCCGGCAATGCCGAAACGTGCTCGACCAGCGTCACACAATGAGGGTTGCCCACCCGCACAAACTGACTGGTTGCCCACTGTGGGTTGATCACCGCCAACGCGCTCACGTGGCTCAGTTCAGTTGCGCCTAGCATCGTCCGCCCAACGGCCTGCGCCCCCACCGCCATGGGCCCGAAAGCTGGAAAACCCAGCTCAAGCCAGAACCCGGCAACCTGTTCGTGGACTGCCGGCTCAACCCGTGTCGGTACCGGTGTCAACGCATCCGACTTGTCGTGATGCACCCGCAACTCACTGGCTCCAGTCATCAGGCCCTGGTCAGTGAGCGCCTGGGCGAAAATCGTCAAGCCATTGCCACTGCGCTCGGCCAAAGAGCCGTCGGTGTTAACGATCAGCAGGTCAAACGGCGGCTCGGCCTGGAACGGGCCGACCAGCAGACCGTCGCTGCGGTGGGCCTTTGCGCCGGCCGGGCGCGGTGTCGAGCCCCAATCGCATTCGCGGGCGATGGCGGATGTTGCCCAACGGTCACGAGTCTGCGCGGCCAAGGCAGCGCTTTCGGGCAGATCAATACCCTTGCTTCTTAATGAGGCCGGGCTGACCACGCCGTAGATATTGCCGCGGGCGTCATAGAACAGGGTCATGACGTTGTTTGCCTGAAGTGTTTCATCGATGAGTCCGTGCGCTTGCCTACCTATTGAGACAACAGCGTATTACAGAACCTACCGATGATGGGAGGCGGGCTGGAAGGTGGTAATCCACCGTGAGCACCCAGGGGTTCAAAAGCGCCCACAGGGATTACGCACCTTCCAGACCGCCTCCTACACACTCGATACGGCATACGTGGCTGCAAACTGCCCTTACGTTCCAGGTTTTTAAAACAAAATCCACGACCAGCAGAATCCCAGGGGAGCCCGGCTCGCGTGCCACGGCCTGATATGCAACGATGTCGCGCCGGACATCGTTCGTTGAACGCAAGACCAAGGATTATTCATGACTGCCATCCCCACCTCAGCGCCCGTGGTTCCCGGGCGGCTGGAGCAAATGTCGACCCGTATCGCTTTCTTTATCGCCGGTTTCGGCATCGCGGCCTGGGCGCCACTGGTGCCGTATGCCAAGGCGCGCGCCGGACTGAGCGAAGGTACGCTGGGCCTGCTGTTGTTGTGCCTGGGTGTCGGCTCGATCATCGCCATGCCCGCAGCGGGTGCGCTGGCTTCGCGCTATGGCTGCCGAAAGGTGTTGAGCGCCGGGACAATCATGATTTGCCTGGCGTTGCCGATGCTGGCGACGGTCAGTTCAATTCCGTTACTGATGGCGGGCTTGTTTCTGTTTGGTGCTGGCTTGGGCACGGTGGATTCCACCGTCAACCTGCAGGCGGTGATCGTGGAGCGGGCCAGCGGCAAAACCATGATGTCTGGCTTTCACGGGCTGTTCAGCCTGGGAGGAATCGTCGGCGCGGCGGGGGTTTCGGCATTGCTGGGGCTGGGCCTGTCGCCGCTGCAGGCAACCCTCGTGGTGATCGTCATTACGCTGGCGGCGCTGCTCAAGGCCGCACCGCATCTGTTGCCTTATGGCAGTGAGAGTTCGGGCCCGGCTTTTGCCGTGCCCCACGGCGTGGTGCTGTTCATCGGTTGCCTGTGCTTTATCGTGTTTCTTGCCGAAGGTGCGGTGCTCGACTGGAGCGCAGTGTTCCTCAGTGACGAGCGCAGCCTTGACGAAGCCTATGCTGGCCTGGGTTACGCGGCATTTGCCTTGACCATGACTGCCGGGCGGTTGACCGGTGACGCAATCGTGCGCCGGCTGGGCGCGACCTGGGTCATCGTGGCCGGTGGCGCCCTCGCCGCCGCCGGCACATTCCTCGCCACATTATCCCCAGCCTGGGAAGTGGCATTGTTGGGTTATGCACTCGTAGGTGCCGGGTGCTCCAATATTGTCCCGGTGCTCTATACCGCGGTTGGCAAACAGAATGTCATGCCAGAACACATTGCCGTGCCGGCCATTACAACCCTGGGCTACGCGGGGATATTGGCCGGGCCTGCCGTAATTGGATTTATCGCCCATGGCAGCAGCCTGGCAACCGCCTTCCTGTTGATAGGCATGTTGCTGGCGGCAGTGGCGGTCAGTGGGAAAATACTGCGGGTATGACCGCACAGCGGCATGAGCAGCTTGAGTCTTTCAGCTGCTCATGCCGCTGTGCGCTTCTTTAATTACCCTCTCTCTTTCTTGTCGTTCTCCAGCCAGCGATCAATGCTGTAGTTCTTCAACCACCCATCGTCGTTACGGCTACCGAAGATGTTGTAACCGTTAGCCTTGTAACTGTCCAGAGAGTCCAATAAGCCTGGTCTCCCCACAAGATTTTTGGCCAGATATACCTCATCCTCGCTGTATTTTTTCAAAGGGAACCCGGTGCGCGGATCCCGCACAACCTCACCCTTAGCATCCGTTACGTTAGGGTCCTTGCTAATCTCAATAATTGTCTCCCTTCGAACGTAGCGATGTTTTTCTAATCCAAACAAAATATCGTTGTCTTGTGACTTGTCCCGCCAATCATTGAATTTCCCCTTGAATGCCTGGACGACCTGCGCGTTAGTTTTCCCATGGAACGGATCCGCGCTCTGCGTGTTGGGGTTGGTATTACCGATCTGTGAGTCGCTCGCCGAGGTAAGGCTTTCATGGGTGATTTCACCGCCCTTTGCAGTAATGGCATCGTTCAGCCGGGGGCGGTTGAGTATCTCTCGCGCCAACATAATCGTGCGCTCGGAGACCTTACTGCTGCTGGGTTCCTCTTTGGCAATCTCCTGCAAAGAGCTTTGGGTCAGTCGTCCCTCTTTTTTGAAGGCGTCCAGCAATGGCAGGTTGTTCTTCAGGTCAGTCGCCAACAGATGATCGTCTGAGCTGACAAAGGGGTTACCAACCTTCGTCATGCCTCCGTACAGATTCTGACCGTCAAAGTGCCGGTCGGCGCCATTCGCGAATCGGGAGTTGATTGGCTGCGCCGCTGGCAGCGGTTTACCTAATGCGCGAGCATCGACCTCAAAACGAGAGTGACCGCTTCCCGCCGACCCTGATGTCGCTGGCGCCGCCATTTGCGTAAAGCCCGGATTATTGACACTACCAATCATGATTCACCTCCACCCTATCTAGATTCCGTAGCCTGGGCCTGATTGCCTGATCCTCGAAAACGCCTCGAAATCAACATGGCACAAGCACCGACTGAGTGGCTCTCAGAAAACAATGGTTCCGCAGACGGTCGTCCAAGACGCCCGATATGCCCCGGTGAACCTTGAGCGTTTGTAACCGCCTCAGTTTTGTGGGCCATCCATGGCCTGGAACGGCCTGCTAGCGGCGGGACAACTTGCTCCAAAAGCTGGCAAACATCGAAAGTACAGGGCTGGGCGCCGGCTCTTCCATGAACACCCGAGAGCCTTTGTCAAAATCTTCGGCGGTGGGCGCCTTGAAGCTGGACTTGGGCGAGGATGTGAGGTTGAGCCCCTGTAGCCGGGATGCTGTTGGGCTTTCTGCCTCCTGCGCAAGCCCGACCAGGGCCGAGGCGTTGTACTGGGAGTGACGGGATTCAAATGATGTCGAATTCATGGTCCAGACCTAATCCGGTAGATGAAGGCCCCCACCGGTAATCAATGACCGGTGGATATTTTCTTGGTGGTGCATTTTCGTAAACGGTTTCTGCACGCCTGGGTTGTATTTACTGCGTCAAACGCCTGCCAACTTCTGCCGCGTGTGCACGGCAGAAGACAGCCAGGTCTAACGAAGCAGCGCGTACAGTTCCTGTCGAGAGATCTTGCCATCGCGTTGCCAACTGACAATATTGTCCATCGCCGACCTCAGATCTGAACGGGACATGACTTCCCTCGACAGCTGGGTGAGATGGTCGGTGTAAGGGTTGCCCGTCAACGGCTGCATGGCGCGTGCGTTGAGTTCCCTGAGCTTTATCGTGCTGCTGAAGTAGCCACCTTTCAATGCGTTGAAATTATTCAGTACGTCTTGCACGATCTGCTTGTCGTCATTCAGTTTCAAGGGGTTATCTGAACGAACAAAGCTCCGGATATCGTCCTTGGACAAACGGCCATCCAATGCACCGGTGCTGCCATTTCGGTCAAGCGATTGCAGCAACCCGGGACGCCGCAGCACCTCGTTTGCCAGTCGGATGTTCGGGTCCTTATAGGGGTTGCCCGTTAACGGTTGATCGGCCATTTTCTGCAAGCTCTGGCGCGTGACCTCGCGCGAAGGCCAGCGGCCCTTGAGCGCGTCATAATTATTCAAAAGCCCCTGGGCCAGTTGCTCATTGCTTTGCTTGGAGTAGTAAGGGTCTGGCAACGTGGGGGTCGGGCGCGGAGGTGGGCCGGGATTGGGACGCACGTTTTCTGGGACTGGGCGCGGCGGCGGGCCGGGATTGGGGCGCACGTTTTCTGGGACTGGGCGCGACGGCGGGCCGGGATTGGGGCGCACGTTTTCTGGGACTGGGCGCGGCGGCGGGCCACCGAATACTGGGCCGCATTGATCAGGCTGCGAGCTGAAGTTGACGCCTATCGTGACCTGGGCACTAGACGCGGTAGCAGTCCGCTCGGTGCTGGGCTTTGCATCTGCGAGGGAGGCGTTATCGAGGGAAGGAGCGACGCTCTGGTTGTATGCTGATACCGACATTCTAGTTCTCCAGTTCGGTGTATTCAGGTGCCTGGCCTCACTGTTCCAGCGACCCCGGCGCTTAATGAGTCGTCAGGGAAACCAGTGGAGGCAGGCATATCCTGTGTGGCATAACTGTGGGAGCCGGTTCCTGAGGCCGCTGAAAGTTTCCAGAATCGAGGTAGGAAGAACGTCTGAAGGCGTGAGAGACAAACCACACCATCGGCATGGGTGGCCGCCCAACCTGGCCAGGATGAGCGGACATGTCGAGTCAATGCAGGCTTAGAACCCGACGCTTGCCTGTACAAAGAACGTACGTGGCTCCCCCAGGTACAGCCCGGCATTGTTGTCGCTCGAACGGGTGTAGTGCTGTTGATCAAAAACGTTTTTCACGCCGACTCCCAGCTTCAAGTTAGACAACTGCTCGCCAAAGTCATAGCCACTGCGCACGTTGACCGAGACATAGCCGGGGATATCGCCAAATTGACCATCGGCGGTACCTTGGGTGATGTAGGTGCTCGTTGTACCTGGCGCACGCTGGCCTGACTGGGCGTACACATCCAGGTTGTGGGTCCACTGGTTGACGTCGTAACGCAGGCCCAACGTCGCCACTTCACGGGAATACAACGGCAGGTCACGGCCCTTGAACGGTACGTCGCCTTCGGAGGTGGCCTTGGTGTAAGTGAAACCGACGTTCGCGGTCAGGCCGTCCAGGCGTGGGTCCAGGTTTGCCAGGTCGTAGTGGGCCGAGGCTTCGATACCCGTGTGCTTGGTAGCACCGAGGTTGGTCCAGCCCACATCGTTGCTGACGTATTGCAACTCATCCGAGAAGTCGATGTAGAAAAACGTCAGCTCACCGCCCCAGACAGCGTCGTTGTAGCGCGTGCCGACCTCGTAGGTCTTGGCCTTTTCCGGGTTCAAACCGTTGGCGGTCTGGTCGCCGGTGCCGCCCTGGCCCAGCTGGAAGTATTGCAGGCTACCAAACGAAGTCTCGTAGTTGGCGAACAGTTTCCAGGCATCAGAGACGTGGTACATCACGCTCAACGCCGGCAGCGGCTCGTTGTTGTGGACTTCGCGGCGTTTTTCCAGGGTGCGCGGACCGGTCAAAGGGATGACCGGACGGTCGTGCCATTCGGTTCGAATATCCTCGAAGCGGATGCCTGGCGTGATAGTCCACTTGCCGATATCGATCTTGTTATCGACGTAAAAGGCGTTGGCCTCGGTGCCGCCGGTACGGTCCTGGTAGACATGGCCATCACTGCGACCGACCGGCGTCGGTACGTTGTTGACCAGGCCCAGGCTACTGGCCTGCTCATGCATGCCTTCCTTGAGGTAGCGATAACCCACGCTGACCTCTTGGGTGCTCGGGCCCAGATCGAACACATGGGACACTCGCGGTTCGATGCCGAAGGTGTAGTAGGTGCGCGGATAAGAACCAACGGTGCGCAAGTCGCGGTTAGCGATGTTGCTGCCGCGGAAACTGTCGGAATAGTAGGTCAGTACTTCTGCCTGGGTGCGGTCGTCGATCTGACGGATGTACTTGAAGGACACATCCTTGCGGCGGCCGCTGAAGTTGTCCCAGTCGCGTACCGACTGGTAAGGGTTGGCGTCGAATTGCCGCTGGGTCAGGCCGCCGGGCATGTCGGCACTGGCGTCGTAGTAGTGGAAGTTCAGCGAGAAGTCGTCTTGATCGGTCGGCGCCCAGTGGGTCTTGAGCATCACATCGTCGATGTCGTTGGAATTGTTGCTGGTACGGTACCCGTTACCATTGACACCGGAGTACAGCAGCGCAACGCCGATACCGTTGTCGGCAGTGACGCCAATAAAGGCGTTCTCGACGTGCTTCCAGCCACCGTGGGCGGAGGTCTGCAGGGTAGTGCCGACTTCGCCGGAGAATTTCTCGGGAATGGCGCGGGTCACGAAGTTGATCACACCGCCGACGTTTTGTGGCCCATAACGCACGGAACCGGCGCCGCGTACCACGTCGATGCTATCGAGGTTACCCGCCGAAATCGGCGCCATCGACAGCTGTGGCTGGCCGTACGGCGCGAATGCAGCCGGTACGCCATCGATCAGCACGGTGGAGCGTGGCGACAGGCGCGACGTCAGGCCACGTACACCAACGTTGAGGGAAATATCACTGCCGCCGGTGCCGTTGGATTCCTGCACCTGCACACCGGGCACGCGCCGCAGCACGTCGCCGACGTTCATTGCGCCCTGCTCCGCCATGGCTTCGCGGCGGATCACCGTGCGTGCCCCGGGGTGGTTCTGCACCACTTCGGCGTTGGCATCACCGAGCCAGTCGCCCACCACCTTGATATCAGTGGCGCCCAGTTCCAGCGGGGAGCCGGTCTCACCACTGCCAACGCTCAGCGGGCGCAGCGTCACGGAGCCTGCATCTATCCGGTAATCCAGGCCACTGCCTTGCAGCAACTGGCGCAGGGCTTGTTCAGGGGAAAGGTTGCCGTCTACCGCTGGCGCTTGTTTGCCAGCGACCATGTCGGGGCTGAAGAACACTTGCAGGGCCGTCTGCTGGCCCAATTGGCTCAGCGCCGCGCCCAGGGGCTGGGCCTCGATATGAATGGCGTCGGCGGCATAAGCCGCAGGAAGCGCGGCACTGACCGCGAGCGCCAGGGCCAGTGGCGCCCAGCGGGAGATTTTATTGTTGTTGACGGCAAGTTTTTTCACGTCGAACCCAGTCCTGTGATCGCAAGAGTGCGCGGCTGTTAATGCAAACCAGTTGCAGTTGCAGGAGAAGACGAAGAACGTGGAAAAAACCTGAATGTCAGCGTGAAATAATTTCCTGGCTGCCGTCTGGCAAGGTTCGCAGGGCCACCGGCAGGATGTGCGGCAAGGCTTTGAGCAAGGCGTCGGTATCGTTGGCCTTGAACACGCTGGTCAGCCGCAGGTCGCGCACGGCCGGCGTGCTGACCCGCAGCGGTTGCTCGCGGTAACGCGAGACCTCCCGCGCCACATCGCCCAACGTAGCGTTATTGAAGACCAGCTTGCCCGTGCGCCAGGCGGTCAGTTCCTCGGTATTCACTGAGTAAGCTGCCGCTACCATCCCCTTATTGTCGACATGGGTGCCCAGGCCCGCCGTCAGCGTCACCACGTTGTCCGGCGCACTACCTTGCACCTTCACCGTACCGGCTTCGACCATGACGCGGGTCTGATCTTCATCACGGCGCACATCGAACCGCGTGCCGGTCACTGTCACCTGCCCTGCCCCGGCGGCCACGACGAAAGGCCGGCGGGTGTCATGCTCGACACTGAACATCGCTTCGCCCCGCTTGAGCTCCACACCGCGCCGGCCTTTTTCATAGTGCACCGCGACGATGCTGCGGCTATTGAGGTCCATCACCGAGCCATCGGGCAATGCCACCTGACGATGCTCGCCCAAGCGTGTACTGAACTCCGCGCTGAAAGGCTTGGGATCACCAAGCCCGCTGAACAGGCCCAATCCCAGAGCAACACCGACCACGCTGGCCGCCACCGCGTAACGCAAAGCGGTGCGACGCTTGGGCCGCACCACCGGGGCTTCGCACAGCGCTTGCAGATGCGCTTTGGGCAGCAAATCGGTAGCGCGCCACACGCCTTGCAGCACATCGAATTCGTATTGGTGGTCGGGATGCGCATTGCGCCATGCGTCGAAGTGCTGGCGCTCGGTAGCGCTCAACTCGGCGTCTTGCAGGCGCACAAACCATTGCGCGGCTTCGTCTCGGGCACGGTTATCCGTCATGGAAGATCCTGTTTCAAACGGGCGGTCATGGCGCCATCGCGTCCAGGCGGTCGCGCAAATGCCGCAGGGTGCGGATCATATACTTTTCCACCATGTTTTTAGACAGCCCCAGGCGTTCGGCGATTTCCTGTTGAGTCAGGCCCTCGATTTTCTGCCAGATAAAAATTCGGCGGCAGTTGAGCGGCAGCTCCGCCAGGGCCCGCTCGATAGAGTCCGCCAACTGGATCGCGTGCATGAAATGCTCCGGGTCGTCACTGTGCGGCGAACGCTGATCACAGGCTTGCAGCGTGAGGGCCTCGCGACGGTCTTCGCGTCGATAGGCGTCCACGGCGATATTGCGCGCAGTTTGATGCAGGTAGGCGCGCGGTTGCGCAACCTCGGAGGCGGTTGATTCAAGGACCCGCACAAAGGTGTCATGGGCCAGGTCTTCGGCCTGCTGACGGTTTCTCAGGCGGCGCGTCCAGGTCCCGATCAACTCTTCGTAGTGTTCGAAAAAGCCTGTTCTGCGGGGCGGCTGAGGGATCATTGCGGGTGCACTGGTGAGGCGGGGCGTGAATAGTAATGCTTCCTATTAAGTGGAGCAATTGCTACCCGCCGTATGACCTCGAAACTACTGCGCGCCGCCAACCTGCTTGAGTCGGCTGAGTTTTTCGCGGCTGCCGCACACGCTCATCTGGCACCATTTGCGCTGTTTGTTCTTGGAGATGTCCAGAAACACCCAATCGCAGTCAGTCGAGGTGCAACTGCGCAACGCCTGCAAATCACCCGATACCAGCAATTGCGTGGCGTCTATCGCCAGGCGCCCCAGCACAGTGGCCGTCAGTTCCTGTGCCGTACTGCAAGGCCTCCACTCCCAGGTAGGCTTGCCGTCGACAGTACGCAGCACGCGCCGTGCAACACCGTGCTGGAACGTTTGGTTAATCTGCTGCAACGCCTCATCGGGTGCAGCGCCGCGCAACGACAACGGATAGAACACCTCGTACAGGCACTCCCTGAATGCGATAACGGCGTCCAGGTCCGGTTGGTAGGCGATCGATGACCCAAGCACCATCGGCTTGTAGTCCGCAAACTCCTGGGCCGAGATCAACGACGCATGGAATGCCCATTCAAAGAAGAACTGAAAGCTCGTGAGTCGCTCTTCCAGGACCTTGAGTCCGGTGCCGGGACGACGACCATTGGTGGTATTGATAAAGTCCAATACCCGAGCCCCACCAATCAGACGGATCGATTTTGCAGTGCCCGTAAAATGTGTCATGCCTGCTCCCGAAAAAACGCATTCTCCTTGCGATGGCGCAGATTACCTTGTTTTTTCGAATGGCAGACATTGCGATCCCGGCGCAAACCCGACGCAAAGACAGACGGCTAGGTGCGCTTGTCGTTATGCGCCACCCAATCAAGGATAGCCGCCACAGACTGCGCCACGGAAAGCGCCTGGGTGTTCAAGTGCACTTCCGGAAACACCGGCACGTCATAATTGGAGTCAATACCGGTGAAGTTCTTGATCAACCCCGCGCGGGCCTTTTTATACAGGCCTTTAGGATCACGCTGTTCGGCGGTTTCCAGCGGCGCGTCCACATGCACTTCCACGAAGTACTCATTGCCGATAATCGAGCGCGCGTAGTGCCGGCTGGCCGACGAGGGTGAAATCAGCGCGACAATCACCATCAGCCCCGCGTCGAGCATCAGCCGCGCGACCTCGGCGACCCGGCGGATATTCTCATCGCGGTCGCTGTCGGTAAAACCCAAGTCCCGGCACAGCCCGCCACGTACCGAGTCGCCGTCAATAATGGCCGTGATCCGCCCCTGTTCCTGCAGGGCAATGTCCAACGCATCAGCGATGGTCGACTTGCCGGAAGCAGAGATACCGGTCATCCAGATGACGGCAGGCTTGTGGTTCATCCGCACGTGTTCGGCGCGCCGGTGGCTGAACGCAAACGCATGCAGATTCTGGTTTTGACTGTTTGGAAAATAACTCATGACTGCTCGCCCTCCTCGACCGAAACAGGCTGTTTACCCAACATGAACACCATCACGCATTGCACGAACAGCAACAGCGCAACCACCCAGTAGACCGTCGAGAACGACCCGGTCAGGTCCTTGGAAAAGCCGCCCAGGAAGTTGCCGCACACCCCACCCAAGCCGATCAGAACGTTGGCGATGCCAAAGGCCTGGGTCAACCGGTTGACCGGCACGATTTGCCCGATGTAACTGGGGACCAGCCCGAAGATGGGGTAAAACGCCAGTGCAAACAGAAACGCCGCCAGGTAGAACAGCGGGAGGCTGTTGAAACTGAACACCAGGGTGGCGGCCAGCCCGGCACTGAGAAAACACATCGCCAGCGACGCCCGCACACCGACCTTGTCGGCAATCCACCCCACCAGAAAGCCCGACGCCATGCCCACGGCACCGATGGTGGTCCAGATAAACCCGGCGTCTTGTACCGACACGCCCAATTCATCACGCAGGAACGGCGCGAGGTACGTCTGGAACGGCAGCAGCGCCATGCCATTGAGAAAGGCGATGGCCCACGTCAGGTACAACGAACGGCTGAGCCAGGGTCGTTGACTGTCAAATGCAGCGGCGCGCTCCCCGGAAAATCCGGTGTCCCGGCTCGTGGCCAGGGTGCGCAACAGAAACCACGCCACCACGCACAGCACAACCGATATCAGGCCTGCGGTAAGCCAGATCGAGCGCCAGCCGCCATTCAATGTCAGGAACGACACCAGCAAGCCATTGATAAACACGCCGTAGCTGGTGCCACTGGAAATCAGCCCCATGACCCGGGAGCGATTACCCGGGCTGAAACCCTTGGTGGCGATTTCCGCCAACGGGATGTACACCGAGGCGGAACAGCCACCGAGCAGGATCAAAAGAGCGCCCGACAGCCAGATACTGTCACTGATACTCAGGCCCAGCAGCGCCAGGGAGGTCATCACCGTGGACACCAGGCTGATTTTCCAGCCCTCGAAAAACCGGCTGATTACGCTTGTCACCGACGAGAACAGCAGGAATCCGATCTGCGCGCCGCCGGTGATCAAGCCCACCGTGGTGTAGTCGAAGCCGATGTCGCGGCGCATGTCCACCACGAGGTTGGCGAACAGGTAGACACCAAACCCGTAGGTGCTGGCCACGAAGCCAGTGAGGACGACCGCCAATACGACGCTGTCCAAGGGGCGGGTATTGCTCTGAACCAGTGTGCTCATCATCGACCTCTCATTCAGCGCGCGCGGTGTGGATGACGAAATCGCAATTCATCATGTCGTAGACAGACTTGAAATCACCGTAGCTCTCATGGGCGCGAAACCCGGAAGCCAGCATTTCAGTGGCCAACTCGCCCGGCAACAACGGGTAAACCTTCAACGTGTAGCGTTCCTTGTTATCAAAGTTGTAGATGAACTCACACAGGTGCTCATCGACCTGCCCCAAGCTCACGGATGCGTTTGTACCGCAGTAATAATAATTGCCGCTGGCTTTGAAATTACCTGCGCGAATAGCCAGGAAATTACGCTGGTCCACAATCAACAGGCCACCCGGCTTGAGCAATGCCCTGAACTTCGCCAACACGCTCAATCGGTCGTGAGCGGCGAACACATGGCACAGCGAACTGCCCAGGCACACCACGGCGTCGAATTGGCCCAGCTCCTGCGGGTCCAGTGAGTGCCAGTCGCGGTAATTGGACTCGATGTCCAGCCCGTGTTTGCGAAAGTTCGCCCGCGCCTTGGTCAACATCGTGCTGCTGCCATCCGTGGCGACCACATCAAAGCCCGCCTGCTTGAGCTGCACCGCATGAAAACCACTGCCCGTCGATACGTCGATGACCGAGCGCACGCCGTGCTTGTGCAGCAGGTTTTCAAAGAACCCGCCCTCCCCTGCCTTGCGTTTTTCCCAGTCGATCAACTCATCCCAACGCTCGACGAAATCCGCCGAGTACTGCGTGGAATAACTGGCAACTTCGTTGTGCTTGCGCTCGGAAATCTGATTCATCACACACCTACCAGGTTGAATTCTTGAAGGACAGGTACTTGCTCGCCAACTCGAGGGCGAACTCGGCGGACTGCTCGATAGACATGGTGTTCTTGGAATACCCCAGCATCGATTGCATGACGGCCATGCACTGGGGGTTGTAGCTGACTGAGCCGTCACAATGGATTTCGTCAATGCCATCCTGGCTCTGGCAAATGGTGTTGATGCGCACCGCTTCGTCCTTTGGACAAGCCTCGGAGAACTGCACCTCGATCCGCCCCTCGTGCAGCAACACCGGGTAACCGCCCGGAAGCCCGAGGGGGCCTGGTGCGTGCACCACAACCGGCGTGGGTGAGAACAGCCCTTCGATGACGGTGACGGCGGAACATGCCGTGAGGAACTGCCCATCCACCCCGCCCAGGCGACGGAATTCGGATTTCACCGTAGAGAAAATCGCCTCGGCCGACGGACCAGCCAGCTCCGGCCGATCGCGCACCTCATACAACAACCGGTAACTGGCACGCGGGGGCAAGCCACCACGCGGCACGTAGTGGCTGAAGTAATGCTGGGCATACAGCTGCACTTGCACATCAGCGGGCGCGCATTCGAGCAAGCGGGCGATGGAAAACCGCACAGCGGGAACCAGGTTGGCCACATTGCCCACGCCGATATCCGGCGCCAGGCCAATGCGCGCCAGAATCGGATTGACCGCATCGGGGAACGCTGCATTAACGGTTTTAGTGGTGATGCCCGAGGCTTTTACCGCTCGCATCAGGCAATGCATCAGCGTCAGGTGCATGGGCAGCCAGGGACCGAACTGAGCTTGGTCAAGCTTCTCGAACGACAGCTTGGGCAACCCGGTAATAACCCGCCAGGACTGCAGCGACGCGCAGTTCACCAGCATATCCGGCGCTTCTTCACGCAGCAATTGCGCGACTGTCGCGATATCTGTCAGGTCGGCGACCACCGGCTTGATGGCAATGAATTGCCCTAATTGCGCACACGACAGCTCTACCAGGTTACACAGCCGAATCGTCGACTCTTCATTGCGGCCCAGTACTACAAAGTCGAAAGCGTTTTTGGGGCCGAGAATCTTGAGGATCTGCAGGCACAGGTTGCCGGCGCCGACCAGCAGCAGTTTTTTCCTGGGCATCGACTGGCTCATCGTGGGTAGGCTCCGTTGTCGACCGGAATGACCCTGCCGGTGATGTGGCGCATTGCATCGCCAACCAGCAGCATGATGACCTCGGCAACGCCGCTGGGCAGGATCGGGTCCTTGAGGACTTCCTGGCGTGCGTACTCGGCACGCCGGTATTCAGGGATGGTGTCGTAGATGGCGGTTTCGTGGATCAGCGCCGGGGACACCGCGTTCACCCGCACAAACGGTGCGAAATTCCAGGCGTTGGCCTTGGTCAGGCCGATCACCGCTGCCTTGGTGGCACCGTAGAGGGCATCGCAGCTGCCGACTTCACCGGCCACCGAGGCGATATTGACGATGCTGCGCGGGGCCTCGTGCTTCATTTCCCGTTCGGCGAAGTCTTTGGAGAGATAGACCAGCGCCTTGAGGTTGACGTTGAGGATCTCGTCTATTTGCTCATCGGAATAGGCGTAGACACTTTTGCCGTGATAAAGGCCGGCGTTATTGACCAGTCCATAAACAGTCGCGTGGCGCTCATACAGGGTTGGGATAAAACTTTTGATAACGGTCATATCAGAAAAGTCGGCAACCTGTGCTTCAAACACGTCCGCGCTGTAAAGGTCCTGCAACACTTTCAGCCCCCCGGCATCTTTGTCGGCGCCGATAACAAAGTAACCCTGTTGAATAGCCATCTCGACAGTCGCTCGACCAATTCCGTTGGCCGCTCCGGTGATAATCAGCTTCTTCATACAAATATCCTTATTGACAAAACTCATTCATGCGCGCGTAAAACGTCCGATGGTATTCATACATTTTCTTTAACTTTGGATACTGTTCGAAAGCCTCGATATCGATAGTGTGATGATCCGGCGAAACAATGCGATCGCTATTTTCCGCAGCCACATGCCAACTCCGCCAGGTTTTCCATTGTTGTGGACACTCGCGTTTCCAGGTCATTGCGTGCGGCAGAAACTCAATACCCAAGTGATCACACAGTTTGCGAATCACCCGCTCCGGCTCGGCGGCCAAATCATCTGCATTAATGACATAAGGAACGTGGCCTGTGAGTTTAGTGACCACACAGAATATGTCGTACAGCGCTTTATGCCCGATGGCCTGCAACGGCATATCGGGGTGGACTCGATGATGGGAAATAATGCTGCTGGCGGGTTCGCGAATAAGAAAGATATTATCCTGTTGCGCCAGAAAGCCGACATCAACTTTCAAATCATCCAAACAGTGGTAACACATATCTTTATGAAAAACGTTAGTTCGTTCGCGCGCCGTGACCAAGTGTTCTTTTATGCCCTGGTAAGTGGTGGGCAAACTGTGATCCCACTCATCCGAAGGGATCGCCGAGTCCTCTGAAAACGCCATATGCGCAAAGGGCTCGTGGAAGACCTCGAAATCCCCCCGCTCGATAAACACGCGCTCCAATACGGTGGAGCGCGAACGTGGGTGGGCCCACAACCCGATCATCCGGTTCATGCGATCACCCCGAATTCGGCGGCCAGCAGCGCGTTGAGCGCGCGCTTGAAGGGTTTGGTTACCGGGCAGAGCCGCACGCAGTAGTCCGCCAGGCGCCGGTGTGCGCTGTTGGCTTCATTGCAGGCGTTGATAAACGCCTCGTGGTTGCCAAAGTCGTACGGCTCGATGCTGTCGATGAAATAGGCTTCGTAGAAATACGGGATGCGGATCAGCTTGGCGAAGGTCGACGCAGGCGGCTTCTGGGGTTCCACCGCAGGCACCACCGGCTTGCCATGGCTCTCGCGCTCGATCAGAAACTCCACCACCTCCGGCGTCAGCGTGTAGCAGGTCGCCGTCTGCCCGGTCTTTTCCAAGTGCCAGCAGTGCTTGTTGCCACGCTCGTCCACGTCGATTTTTATACTGGAAAGCAAGGTTTTGACCGGCACGGTCGAGGCCGCGACCAGCGCCTGGACCTGCTCGTAGATCATCAATTCAGCCCAGCGCAGTTCCTCGGCACTCAAGACCAGACCACGCTCCGCCGCCTGCAACGTGAACTCAGGTTGGCAGGCGAAACGCCCAATCATGAAGGTGATGACGTACTTGCAGCGACGGGTGTCGATACCGTTGCGGCGTGCAGTCGCCAGGCCGCGTTCGATGGCTTGGATACCGGCCTGGAACTGCGCCACCGTGAAGCAGAAGGTGATATTCACCGACGCGCCCAGGGCGACCAGCTGTTCTACAGTCGCCATCCCTTCGAGGCTGCCCGGCACCTTGACCATCACGTTAGGTGCGAGGCGATGCAGTTCCAGGCCCCTGGCGGTCATGCGCTCGGTGCAGCGCACATCCACCGGGTCGACCTGGGCGGAAATCCAGCCCTCGACCTGCGCCGATTGAACCCACAGCGGCTTGAGCGTCGCGGCGCCTTCGAGGATGACTTCGTTGTACAACTGCTTGCGCAGCTCACTGGGAGACAGGCTCGCGAGGTTGAAACGCGATGACCAATACTCGCGCTTTTCGAGGATAACGGCCGTCACCAACCGCGGGTTGGTGGTCACACTGCACAAGCCTCTGGGCTGGGCGATATCATCCGGCATCAACGCATCTATATAAGTCGTCGCCGCCGGGTACTTTTCCAACAAGTGCTGTTTATAAGGCAGGTACACGGCAGGCGATGAATCCCACCACACTTCTGAATAATGATTGTTGCGTTTAAGCCGTTCTACGTAACCGCGTATATTCACGACGCCTCCTCCCTGAGTAATAAGATCAATTAAAAACGGCCAGCATTTCACGTATATCGGCAATCGGCCGTGCGCCGGCAGCCACTAACTGCGGATGCCGATGCGGAGGGCCAAAGCCCAAGACACGTAGATGGGCGGCAACAGCAGCCTGAATACCGGTCACACTGTCTTCAACAACCAATGCATCACTCACATCAATACCGTAAGCATCACACGCCGTCAGAAACACTAAGGGATCAGGCTTCCAACTGCCCAACTCATAACAACTGAATATTCGCCCTTCGAAATAAGAGAGCAGCCCGGTAAGGCGCAGACAGTGTTCTATCTTGTCACGTGGCGCACTGGACGCTACGCAAAAAGGAACGGTCAGCGCTTGCAGTACTTCAATCATTCCATCAGTGGCTTTTAAACGTTTTGTCAGTGCGTCCAATGCCTGCTTTCGAAAGCGCTGTTCAAACTCACTGTCCAGGCGAACATTTAAAAGCTGTTCCGCCTCGCGTAAACACTCAACAACCTTGCGCCCACGGAAGTGTTCGATAAAACGTGTGGCATCTAACATCGCGTCGTCCGGTACTAACGCATTTAGCAGGGCGATCAACACAGACAGGGTTATTTCTTCGCTTTGGACAAGCACACCGTCGCAATCGAAGATAACTAACTTAGGCACGCCAACTAAGGCAGCGGCTGTTTCCTGAACGGGCAGTTCCCCTATATCGGCCGAGAGGCACATAGATATCTCTTATTGCTGGCCCCGCGATGACTTCCGAACTACCAACGGAGCGGGTTGAGGTGTGCCTATAAGACACGGGGCGAAAAAGCCTGTCAAACGCTTTTGAGCGGTTTTTTAGTATCTTATGGTTATTTTTTATAGTTATGTTATTCCATTTTTCACCATGGTTGTAGTCGCTAATTTCACACGGGTGAACTTCCCTTGCGCGCTATCAGTCAGCTACTTGAACTCACGGATTTAAGGCTGGGTGAGCAATGCATATTTCGTTGGAACAACAAGTGGCACTGGTGACAGGCGCCAGTTCCGGCATCGGTGCCGGCGCGGCCAAGGCTCTGGCACAGGCCGGAGCGGCCGTGGTGCTGAATTACAATGCCCAGGCGGCGCCCGCCGAAGCCCTTGCCGAACAGATCAATGCCAGCGGCGGCCGGGCGATTGCGATCGGCGCCGACGTGTCTAAAGAAGCGGACGTGGAGCGGCTGTTTGCCCAGGCGCTGGATGCCTTTGGCCGCCTGGACATCCTGGTGGCCAATTCCGGCATGCAAAAGGACGCCAACCTGGTCGACATGAGCCTCGACGACTGGAACGCAGTGATCGGCGTCAACCTCACCGGCCAGTTTCTGTGTGCGCGGGCGGCTGTGCGGATCTTCAATCGCCAGGGCGTGCGCGAGGGTGTGTCGCGGGCGGCAGGCAAAATCATCCACATGAGCTCGGTGCACCAGTTGATCCCCTGGGCCGGGCATGTGAATTACGCGGCGTCCAAAGGTGGCGTGGAAATGCTGATGCGCACTCTCGCCCAGGAAGTCAGCGAACAGCGCATCCGCATCAACGGCATTGCGCCGGGCGCGATTCGTACGGCGATCAACCGTGCGGCCACTGAAGGTGCCGCAGAGAAGGAGTTGCTGAAGCTGATTCCCTATGGCCGCGTCGGCGATGTAGAAGATGTAGCCAACGCCGTGGTGTGGCTGGCCAGTGATGCTTCCGACTACGTCGTGGGCAGCACGCTCTTTATCGATGGCGGCATGAGCCTTTATCCGGAGTTTCGTGGCAATGGTTGATTTGAACGAACAACAAAGCGCCATCGATGCCCACGGCATCATCGGCGATATGCGCAGTGCGGCCTTGGTAAACGATAAAGGCAGCATCGACTTCTTCTGCTGGCCGGAATTCGACAGCCCGTCGATCTTCTGCTCGCTGCTGGACAGCCCCGACGCCGGCATTTTCCAACTCTCCCCGGACCTGCCCAACGCGCGGCGCGAACAAATTTACCTGCCCGACACCAACGTGCTGCAGACCCGCTGGCTCAGCGACGAAGCCGTGGTGGAGATCACTGATCTGTTGGTCATCAGCGAAGAAATCGAAGACCTGCCGCTGCTGATCCGCCGAGTGCGCGTGGTCAGTGGCAAGGCCACCCTTCATCTGCGTTGCGCGGTGCGCCACGACTACGCACGCACGCCTACCCACGCCAGCCTCGACAACGGCAAGGTGTGTTTCAGCGCCGACGGCCAACCTGGCCTGCGCCTGGCCAGCAGCCAGCCGTTGCAGATCAAGGACGGCGCCGCCGTGGCCAGTTTTACCCTGGACCAGGAAGAAGGTGCCGAGTTCGTCTTGGGCGGCCAGGAGGATGAACGCGTCGACGGCGGCTGCACCGACCTGGCGCTGTCCCACACCTTGAAGTTCTGGCGCGGCTGGATCGCGCAGTCGAACTACCGTGGCCGCTGGCGCGAAATGGTCAACCGCTCGGCCCTGGCGCTCAAGCTTTTGACCTCGCGCAAACACGGCGCAATCATCGCCGCTGCCACCTTCAGCCTGCCGGAAACGCCCGGTGGCGAACGTAACTGGGACTACCGCTACACCTGGATCCGCGACGCCTCGTTCACCGTCTACGCCTTTATGCGCCTGGGGTTTGTCGAAGAAGCCAACGCTTATATGCGCTGGCTCAAAGGCCGGGTCAGTGACTGCTGCGGCCAGCCGACCAAAATCAATATTCTCTACGGCATCGATGGTCGCCAGGAGCTGCCGGAAGCCGAGCTGGACCACTTCAGCGGCCACGGCGGCGCCAAGCCGGTGCGCATTGGCAACGAGGCGTTCGACCAGATCCAGCTCGACATCTACGGCGAACTGATGGACGCGGTGTACCTGGTCAACAAGTACGGCGAAGCCATCTCTCATGAGGGCTGGAAACATACGGTAGAAGTCGCCGATCAGGTCTGCGAGATCTGGAACACCAAAGACGTAGGCATCTGGGAAATGCGCGGCGAGCAGCATCACTTCCTGCACTCGCGACTGATGTGCTGGGTCGCGCTGGACCGCGCCATCCGCCTGGCGTCCAAGCGTTCGCTGCCGGCGCCTTTTGCACGTTGGGACCAGACCCGCCAAGCGATCTATGCCGACATCTGGAGCAACTTCTGGAACGAAGAACGCGGACATTTTGTGCAGCATATCGGCAGCACTGCGCTCGACGGCTCGATGCTACTGATGCCGTTGGTGCGCTTCGTCGCGGCGACCGATCCACGCTGGCTCTCAACGCTGGAAGCCATCCAGAAAAGCCTGGTGCGCGACGGCATGGTCTACCGCTATCGCAACGACGACAGCCAGATCGACGGCCTGCAAGGCACTGAAGGCGCATTTGCGGCCTGCTCGTTCTGGTACGTCGAATGCCTGGCCCGCGCCGGGCAAGTGGAAAAGGCCCACCTGGAATTCGAACAACTGCTGCGTTACGCCAACCCTCTGGGGCTGTACGCAGAAGAGTTCGACAGCCAGGCCCGCCACTTGGGCAATACGCCGCAAGCCTTGAGCCACTTAGCGTTGATCAGCGCTGCGACCTTCCTGGACCGTAAGCTCAGCGGGGAAAAAACCACCTGGCAACCCTGAGGTCGCCGAACGGCGCTGACCTCGGGCTACACACGTCAGCCTATTGCCTTAAATTCCACCCCTCCCGTTCACGGCTTTCGGCTAGAGTTCCAGCACCTCTGGCCAGCCGATGAACACTCACCATGACCACCAATGCCCCGCTGCTTTACGTCCGTACGTCCATGCTCGATGTGGCGTATGAAGCCCACGGCCCCGCTGATGGAAAACCTGTGATCCTGCTGCACGGCTTCCCCTACGACCCTCGCGCCTATGACGCGATAGCGCCGGCACTGGCCGGGCATGGCTTGCGGGTGCTGGTGCCGTACCTGCGCGGTTACGGCCCGACGCGTTTTATCAACGAACACGTCATGCGCTCCGGACAGCAGGCGGCGTTGGCCAAGGACCTGCTGGACTTCATGGATGCGCTGGGCATCCCACAGGCGACCCTCGCCGGCTACGATTGGGGTGGACGTGCCGCGTGTATCGTCGCGGCGCTGTGGCCCGAGCGCGTCAGTGGATTGGTGACCGGTGACGGCTACAACATCCAGGACATCGCCGAGTCGCTGGCGCCACGGGCACCCGAGACGGAACACCGCTTGTGGTACCAGTACTACTTTCATACCCAGCGCGGTGTCGACGGCTTGACCGCCAACCGTCGCGAACTCTGCGAACTGCTGTGGTCACTGTGGTCGCCGTCCTGGACCGAAGGACCGGGGCTGTATGAGCAGACGGCGCCGTCGTTTGATAACCCGGATTTTGTCGAGGTGGTGATCCATTCCTATCGCCACCGTTTTATGTATGCGCCTGGTGACCCCGCACTCGAAGCCATCGAGCAAGCCCTGGTATTGCAGCCGCCGATTTCGGTGCCAAGCATTTCGCTGTGCGGTGCCGATGATGGGGTGGGCCCGCCACCCGAAGAGGATGATGACGTGGCGCATTTCAGCGGGTTTTACCGGCGCCAGGTGCTGCCCGGCGTGGGCCACAATATCCCCCAGGAAGCGCCGCAGACTACCCTTGACGCGCTATTGGAATTACTCGCATTTGACAAGGGACGCAGGATTTTTTCGCAGTAGATCAGTGCTACATGCCTACCCTCTTCGGCGACACTTTGCTGTAAGTCATTGCGCTACGCGTTCGAACCAATTTCGACGCACAGATAAAGAAAAACCTACCTACCAATGAAGAAACGCCAAAAAAAAATAACAAATCATTATGTCGACACAAACAGAAAAATATACACAACCGTTTGAAACTTTAAACATGCGTACATATAAATACTTTAGAAACCACCTCAGCGCGCGACTCATTCACCATCAAAAATCCTCAACGCCATACAGCACAGACACTTCAGCCACCCCTGCGTAAAAAGAATGCTGCCCCCAGTACTTTCTCAACCTTAAAAAAACATAAACAAAAGCCAACCCAAAAAAAAGCAAAAGTAACAAAACGTTAGTGCAGGCTTGCTCGAGGCATCGCTAACATTTTAACTATTTTTTACGCCAGCGCCGTGCACGGCAGCTGGCAATACCATCCAAAACAGAAAAAACCGCGCCTTAAAAACAATGACCAAACAACTACAAAAAAGGTACATCCGATGCATAACATGCCAAGTGATACGTCCTCTATTATTCTGAACGAAATTCTGCGTATTCGTCGGCGAGATGAGCGGGCCTCCTTGCCCATCGCGCTGGACGAGGAAGCCGATCAAATCCACTCCATTCAGATTCCACGGATCCAACGATTCGTGGAAGCGGGTAGACCGATCGAATTGGTCTTGCCTGCCTTTCCCGCCAAATCGCCTAATCCGGATAAAGTGATCGGCCGACTTCCTGATCTGGCGGAAAGAATTTCCTTACAGTCTCTGGATAAGTTATACACCGATATAAAATCCCACTACGCGCCAGGCGCGCGGCTGACCATCTGCTCAGATGGGCGTGTATTCAGCGATGTGATAGGTGTCGATGACGAAGATGTGAGTCGGTATCAATCTGCAATCGGCCATATAATTGCGCAAAAACACGCCCATCATTTACGGCTCTATAATCTCGAAGATTGCACTCGACTCAATGCGTTAACAGATGACTTTGACCAGTTGCGTAGGCTATTGATCGAGGGCTATGCAGAACCACTGACGACAGTTAAAAAAACGTTAATGAAAACGCCAGAGGGCGTTGAGTTGTATCGGGCAATCACCCGCTTCATGTTTGAAGACAACCTGATACCCGGCTATTCAGGATCACGAAGTGCCCTACAGAAGAAAGCCAAGCTGCTGTCCGTCGAGGTCATTCAACGCAGTTGGGCGTGGGGCGAACTCTTGGCACAGGAGTTCCCCAACGCCATCAGATTATCCATCCATCCGCAGCCAGTTAGCAGCTTGAAGATAGGCATTCATATGATGCCGGCCCAGGACAGCTGGATTACGCCTTGGCATGGCGTAGCGGTAGGTATGGGAGATGACTTCAAGCTAATGAACCGCAAGGACGCACAACGCTGTGGAGCCCACCTGATCATGCAAGATGACCTGCGCAGCCACTATGCGATTGACTCATCCCAAACGACCTCCTTGCTGGCGGCTGCAGTATGACGGACCCGAACCTGTCACACTTGATCACCACGGCGCGTCTGCCTGCCACACTCACTCCACCTGAATTCGGCGTGATGATCACACCACGGCATCCCGACGTCCATCTCGGGGAGCTATCGACTGCCTGGCTCCGCATGTTGGTACATAACCACCAGCTCGTCATTCTTCGCGGTTTTGACAGTTTTGATACAGCAGAAAGCCTCACGCGATATTGCTCTACGTTCGGCGAAATCATGATGTGGCCTTTTGGCGCTGTACTGGAGCTGCAGGAGCAACTGGCACCGGACGACCATATTTTCTCCAACAGCTACGTACCACTGCATTGGGACGGCATGTATCTGGAGAGCGTACCCGAATTCCAGATATTTCATTGCGTGAGAGCCGACGATTGTCCCCACGGTGGGCGCACCACGTTCGCCTGCACGCCCGTTGCATTGCGCATCGCAACGCCCGAAACACGCAACTTATGGAGCCGGGCCCAAGGCACGTACCGACGAACGGTGGAGCTCTACAGCAACTGCGCCAGCGCACCTATCATCAATCGACATCCGCGGAGGGAATTCCCTGTACTGCGATATTGCGAACAACCGGTTGCGGGGGACACTGACTTCATAAATCCATCGCAATACACTTTCAGCGGGATCGACGACAGCGAGCACGCCGCATTACTCGATAGCCTTGGCGCCGCATTGCATGACCCGCGTGCCTACTACGCCCATCAGTGGCAAACCGGCGATGTCGTGCTCACCGACAACTTCAGCCTGCTCCACGGCCGAGAGAGCTTCACCAGCAAAAATGGTCGACATCTGCGCCGGGTTCATATCCACAGCGATCCGCCATTGCTCAACCCTCATATCCCATCTCAGGCCTGACGCCTGGTCCTGACGCCTGGTCCTAACCCAAGGGGAGGTGTCAGGGACACCCATTATTTCTCTTTTTCAGCGGAGTACATTCCCATGTGTGGAATAACCGGTTGGGTTGACTTTGCCCACGACCTGAGACACGAAACAGCCACCATCGACGCGATGACAGACACCCTGAAACTGCGTGGCCCTGACGCACGCGGTGTTTGGATCGACAAGCACGTAGCCCTGGGTCACCGCAGGCTATCGATCATTGACCCAGAACGTGGTTTGCAACCGATGCAGAGCCAGCAGACAGGCCCTGGCAATCTGCCCAGAGCCGTCATTTCCTATGCTGGCGAAACCTACAACTTCATCGAGCTGCGCGCTGAACTGATGCAGGCGGGCTATCGATTCGCGACGCATTGCGATACCGAAGTGGTGCTGCAGGCATACCTGCACTGGGGCGCTGACTTCGTGCATCGCCTTAACGGCATGTACTCAATTGCAATTTGGGACAGCGCGAATGATGAACTGATTTTGGTCAGGGACCGGCTTGGGGTAAAACCACTGTTTTACTATCCAACGGCCGACGGCGTTCTTTTCGGCTCGGAACCCAAGGCGCTCCTGGCCAACCCTGACGTCAAAGCACTCTCCACTCGTGAAAGCCTCTGCGACGCACTCCTATTTTTACGTACTCCGGGGCAAGTGCCCTTCAGCGGTATGAAAGAACTCAAGCCTGGCCACCTGCTGCGGGTGCGTCGTGGACAAATACGCGAAGAACGCTATTGGGCGCTCGAAGCAAAACCGCACACAGACGATCTTGAAACCACCATTGCCACCATCCGCGAGCTACTCGATGACATTGTGGCCCGACAAATGATTGCTGACGTTCCGTTGTGTGCACTGCTATCGGGAGGGTTGGACTCTAGTACCGTCGCTGCACTCGCACAAAAGAAGCGTCTGGCCAATGGCGAGGATCCTCTATCGACGTTCTGCATCGACTTTGTGGGACACACTGAAAACTATCGGCCGGATCCCGTCCGGCCCTCCGCCGACGCGCCTTTCGCAGCCGAAGCCGCACGCCACATCGGCAGCCGGCACCACAACATCGTCCTGGATCGCGCAAGTTTACTTGACCCGACTCTGCGTGAAAAAGTCATGCGTGCCTGGGACTTGCCCTTCAACTTTGGCGACTTGGACATCTCACTGCATCAACTGTTTGCCAACGTGCGCCAACACGCCACCGTCGCGCTTTCCGGCGAGGCTGCCGATGAACTATTCGGGGGCTACTTGTGGATTTCTGACCCGCAGGCTCGGGCGGCGCAAACCTTTCCATGGCTAAAACTCGGGGCTCATCGCGGGCTGTCCCCCAAAGCGCTGTTTCATAAACAGTTTATCGATGACCTGAAACTGGACGACTATGAAGCCGAACTCTACCGCACAGCGTTGGCCGAGGTCCCCAGGCTCGACGGAGAGTCTGCGGAAGAGCGACGTACTCGCGAGTTGAACTACCTCACACTCACCCGATGGCTGCCGATGCTGCTCGACAAAAAAGATCGCATGGGGATGGCCAGCGGCCTTGAGGGGCGAGTCCCGTTCTGCGATCACCGCCTGGTGGAGTACGTATTCAACATCCCGTGGGCCATGAAGATCTTCAACGGCGAGAGCAAAGCGCTGTTGCGGGCAGCTGCCGCTGACCTGTTGCCTGACTCGATCCTGCGTAGAGGTAAATCAGCCTTTCCGTCGATTCAGGACCCGGGCTACGACCAAGGACTGATCGCCAGGCTCAACGCCTCCATCCAGAACCACGACGGCTCACTGACGTCGTACATCGACCCTGTCGCACTGCAGCAACTAGGCGCGAAGAGTGACACTGGCAGTTTTTCCGATCTCGAGCGTATTCTGGTGGAGTCTGCCGAACGGCTGAGCCGTTGGATTGACACCTACGCTGTCGAGCTTGATATTCGAGAAAATCGCTCCCTGTAAGCCTGCGGAGTCACCGCCAGCACGCGCAGAAAACTGCGCCGCATGGTTTCTTCGCATTTAAAACCGCACTGCGAGGCGACTCGCTTGATCGGCGTGTCTTCGTCAACCAGTCGCCGCCGTGCGGTTTCCACTCGTATCAGCTCCACTGCCCGTGCTGGCGTCCGTCCGGTTTCAGCCCGGTAGTGACGCACAAAACTGCGCTCGCTCATCCCGGCCTGGGCCGCCAGTGTCGAGATATTCCAATTCAACGTCAGACGCTCGGCGATCCAGGCATGCAACTCAGCAAACCGACCACTGCCCTGTTGCAGAGACAGGGTGACGCTGAACTGGGATTGCCCTCCCGGGCGTTTCAGAAACACCACCAAGTGCCGTGCCACTTCCAGGGCGACGGCGGCACCCAGATCGTCTTCCACCAGGGCCAGGCACAAATCAATACCGGCGGTGACCCCCGCTGACGTCCACAGCGCCCCTTGCTGGATAAAAATCGGGTTAGCCTCCACCTGCAATTTCGGATACTTGAGCGCCAATTCCTCACAACGCGTCCAATGGGTAGCCACACGACAGCCATCGAGCAAGCCTGCGGCCGCCATCAAAAAAGCGCCCGTGCAGACCGACGCCGTCCGGCGTGAGTTGACACTCTTTTGTCGCACCCAATCCACCAGGTCAGCGTCCTCGGCAGCGCCATAAACCCCCCAACCACCGGCGATCACCAGGGTATCGCACGGGGCATCAATCACCGGCAAGGGCTCAGCCACCACTGCAAGGCCTGCCGAGGTCATGACCGCCGAGGTCTGAGCAGCGATCACGTTGACCGCGTACGGCAACGCAAAGCCCCGTTGTCGCGCCAGGTCATTGGCGGACGAGAACACTTGCAAGGGGCCGGTAACATCAAGTATCTGAGCGCCTGGAAAGGCGAGTACATGGATAATTTTTGTCATGTTGGCGTAATTCGTGGGCGTAATGGCGTGTAGGCCAAATCCTGAATCACTAAAGTGAAGCCGTCCACCCCTTTATCGGAGCGCTATCCATGACCTTGCAGATCGGCTTTGTGTTGTTCCCCGGCATCCAGCAACTGGACCTCACCGGCCCTTATGACGTACTTGGTTCGCTGCCGGACGTGAAATTGCACCTAGTGTGGAAAGACCTGGAACCGGTCACCTCCAGCACCGGCCTGGTGTTCACCCCGACCATAACCTACGCCGACTGCCCGCTGCTGGATGTGATCTGCGTGCCCGGCGGTTCCGGCGTGGGCGCGTTGATGGAAGACCCGCTCACGCTGGACTTCCTCAAGGCCCAGGCGCAAACCGCACGCTACGTGACCTCGGTGTGCACCGGCTCGCTGGTACTGGGCGCGGCGGGTTTGCTGCGCGGGCGCCGGGCGACGACTCACTGGGCTTACCACGACCTGCTCGCCCCGCTCGGCGCGACCCCGGTGCAAGAGCGCGTGGTGCGTGACGGCAACCTGTTCACCGGTGGCGGCATCACCGCCGGCATCGACTTCGCCCTGACCCTGGCGGCCGAGTTGTACAGCGACGCGACGGCGCAACTGGTGCAGTTGCAGATTGAATACGCGCCAGCGCCACCGTTCGATGCAGGCCGACCGGACACTGCGCCCAAGCACGTATTGGAGGAAGCCAACAAGCGCACGGCCGAATCGCGCAGCGTACGCGGCGAGATCGTCGCACGCGCAGCTGCACGCCTGGGCTGACACCGTGAGTTGAATCAGCTTGGGCGAGACATCACCGCCAGGCGCACGGCCAGCACCATCAGCACCGTCGCCAAGCCCCATTTCTGTAGCCAGGCGCCTTTTGAGCGCCTGGCGAAGAATCGGCTCAGCGCACCACCAAAAATACCCAGCACCGCATGAAACACCCCAGCGACTAACGTCAGCACGCCCCCGAGCACCATCAACTGCACGGCAATGGACCCCGCCTCCGGCCGTACAAACTGCGGCAAAAACACCACGAAAAACAGTAATGCCTTGGGGTTGAGCAGGCTGTTGAACATGGCCTGCAGAAACACTCGTCCCAGGGGCACGCGATTGACCTGGGCCGCGCCCAGCCCTGGGTTTTTCTGCAACGTCTTGACCACCAGCCACAGCAGGTAAACCACTCCCGCATAGCGGATCAAATCGAAGGATGGCGGCCAATTGGCGACCAATGCCGTCACCCCTGTGGCGGTCAATGCGGTCAGCAACAGGTCGGCCACGCTGATACCCAAGGCTGATGCCACTCCCCCGCGCCAGCCATGAGTCACGCCGTGGCTGATCACAAAGGCCATGTTCGGCCCAGGCGATAACAGCAGCAACAGCACAGCCCCCGAAAAAACCGCCAGGGTTGCAAGGTCAATCATGCTCAAGCCATCCACCGCAAAAGCCTGCAGATTAATCGGCGTACCGTGTGCGAACAAAAAATTGTGCTGGATACATTGTTTCTGGTAATCGCGAGTGGGGTGACTACCGGTTCGACACTGCCCTGTCGAAATGGAACGCAGGCGTAGCTTTTGCGGCAACTTCTATAGTGAACCGCGTAATTTTTATGGTGAGTTTGAAAGGTAACTTCTGATCGGGCGAAAGCCCCATGGGCAGGGCACTTAGTGCGCCCTGCCACCGCTGTTTTGTCCCTCTTTCCCACCGCGCTGCAAAAAAGCTTTCTCCTTTAAGCAGGAAAAATTCCTTATTTGTTCCTACACTCAAAAACACACCCAATCACCGCGTGTTCGGACAAGGAATGTCAATAAAATGCCACAAAAAAGAATGATAAAACTGTCTACTACGCAGATCCCGCACCATTGTCAATTTATTGACTGAGCACATAAAGGGAACAGTCCTTTAGTCACTACCCCCGCAAAAACACTTCAAATGAATAGCTGTGTTTGGATGGTGCATTTGAATTGGAAAGTTGCGTATTACCCAGTGCAACCAGTTCGAGCTGAACGCTAAAGCAGCCCGCTGCTTTATTGAGCAAACAGTCGAACAGTGCAGCCTGGAGTGCAATGAGGGATGGTTTTATGCGAGAGAAGTCGTCAGTCGACAGCTTGTTTTTAACACGTGCTGGTTTTGTTGAGTTCTTTGTCGTTTTCGTCAAATTGATCCACGGCCTGACGGCCATTTTGCCCCCTCTGGTCCTGGTGCTTTTCCTGGACCCGATGGACCCTGAACTGCGCCCTCATTTCGTGGGCCTGCTGGTTTTTTTCGCGGTCCTGACCATTATTCTGTTTCAGGCCCTGGGCATATATTCCGAAGAATTGTTCAGCAACCGGTTGCGCTTGAAAACCAAGATCAAAGCCTGGTCGGCGGCGTTTTGCATTCTGTTGTTCATGTACCAGATCCTGCAGATGTTCCCGCAATTAACCCCGCGTAACCTGGCGACGTGGTACGTCGCCAGCCTGGCGTTGTTCTGCCTGGAACGCCTGATGATGTTGCGCCTTTATCGCAGGCTGATGCGGGCTGGCAAATACCTGCAACGCACGGTGATCCTGGGCTTTACCGAGACCGCTGTGCACGTCGCCGATCACCTGCAGCGCAACGGCGATATCCGTTCCGGCCTGGTCGGTTTTATCGACGACCGCACCGAGCGCATTCCCAAGGAGCTGAGCAAGCTGCCCCTGCTGGGCAATACCCGCGACCTCGAAAAACTGATCCGTGCCGAGCAGGTCAACCAAGTGATGATCTGCCTGCCCTGGGCCGCCGAACAACGCATCCACGGCTTGGTCAACCGCCTGCGGCAGTTGTCGGTGAACGTCATGCTGGTGCCGGACATGGCGGCCCTGCGCTACGGCCACAGCAAAATCACCGATGTGGGCGGCATTCTGATGTTCAACACTTCACAGTTGCCGTTGCGTGGCTGGTCGCCGGTGATCAAGCGCTGTGAGGATTTCCTGCTGGCCAGCCTGGCGTTGGTGTGCCTGTCACCGCTGATGGTGGCGACAGCGATTGCGATCAAGCTCGACTCCAAGGGCCCAGTGCTGTTTCGCCAGAACCGCTATGGCTACAACGACAACGAAATCCGCGTGTTCAAATTCCGCTCGATGTACACCGACCAGAGCGACTTCACCGCCGAACGCCAAACAACGCGCGCAGACCCGCGCATCACCCGCGTGGGCCGCATCATCCGCAAGACCAGCATCGACGAGCTGCCGCAACTGTTCAATGTGCTGCTGGGCAACATGTCCATCGTCGGCCCGCGCCCGCACGCCACGGCAACCAAGGCCGCAGGCGTGCCCTTCGAAGTGGCGGTCAGCGAATACAGCTCGCGGCACCGAGTCAAGCCGGGTATCACCGGCTGGGCGCAGATCAACGGTTACCGGGGTGAGACCGACACCCTGTTCAAGATCCAGAAACGTGTCGAGTACGACCTGGAGTACATCTCCAAGTGGTCGGTGTGGTTTGACTTGTACATCGTCTTCATGACGGTCCCGGCCGTCCTTTCCACCAAGGAAGTCTATTGATGAACACCCTCAACGGATTAATTCCCTGCATCATTTCCGGTGGTTCGGGCACGCGGCTGTGGCCGGTGTCCCGGCAGAACATGCCCAAGCCGTTCATGCGCATGCGCGATGGCATGAGCCTGCTGCAGAAAACCTTTCAGCGCGCGGCCAAACTGCCCGGCGTGGAAAGCGTGTTGACGGTGACCAACCGCGACCTGCTGTTCCGCACACTGGATGACTACCGCCTGGTCAACAAGGCGCACCTGCCCCTGGACCTGCTGCTGGAGCCGTTCGGGCGTAATACGGCAGCGGCAATTGCGGTGGCGGCGTTGCACGTGCAGGAGCATTTTGGCGGCGATGCGCAGTTGCTGGTGATGCCCGCCGACCATTTGATCCTCAATGAAGTGGCGTTTGCCGAGGCCGTGACCCAGGCCCGCGACCTGGCCGAAGCCGGTTACCTGGTGACGTTCGGTATCCAGCCGGATCACCCCGAAACCGGCTTTGGCTACATCGAACAGGGTGAGCCGCTAAGCACGGGCAACCGGGTCAAACGCTTCGTCGAAAAACCCGACCTGGCCACCGCCCAGGGCTATCTCGACGGCGGCAAGCACCTGTGGAACGCCGGCATGTTCTGCTTCAAGGCCAGCACCCTGGTGGACGAACTCGCCACCCATGCGCCCGACGTGCTGGAAGCCGCCCGCAACGCGCTGGACCATAGCCAGAGCCTGCAAAACAAAACCTCGCGCCAGCGTGAGCTGGACGCGGATGCTTTCGGCAGCGCGCCGGATATTTCCATCGACGTGGCCTTGATGGAGAAGTCCAAGCAAGTCGCCGTGGTGCCCTGCGACATCGGCTGGAGCGATATCGGCTCGTGGGAAGCCCTGCGCCAGCTCACCCCCAGCGACGCCCATGGCAACCAAGTCAATGGCGAAGCGATTCTGCATGACGTGCACAACTGCTACATCGACTCGCCCAAGCGCGTACTCGGCGCGGTGGGCGTGCGCGACCTGATCATCGTCGACACGCCCGACGCGCTGCTGATCGCCGACGCCCACCGTAGCCAGGATGTGCGCTACATCGTCGCCGAACTCAAGCGCCAGAACCATCCGGCGTACAGCCTGCACCGCACCGTCACCCGGCCGTGGGGCACCTACACCGTGCTCGAGGAAAGCAGCCGCTTCAAGATCAAGCGCATCGTGGTCAAGCCGCAGGCGTCGCTGTCGTTGCAGATGCACCACCACCGCAGCGAACACTGGGTAGTGGTCAGCGGCGCCGCGCAGATCACCAACGGCGAGCGCGAATTCCTGATCAACGCCAACGAGTCCACCTACATCCCCGCCGGGCATAAACACCGCCTGACCAACCCCGGCATCATCGACCTGGTGATGATCGAGGTGCAGAGCGGCGAATACCTGGGCGAAGACGACATCGTGCGCTTCGACGACATCTACGGGCGCGCCCCGGCTGAAGTGAAAAAATGACATGCGTACGTCTCTGATCATCCCGACCCGTAACGCCTCCAGCCACCTGGCACGCCTGCTGCCGGCGCTGGAGATGCAAACCCTGCAACCTGACGAGATGCTGGTGGTGGACAGCGCCTCCAGCGATGACACCGTGGCGCGCTTTCGCGCGTTTGGTGCACGGGTCGAGGTGATCGACGCGCGCGACTTCAACCATGGCGGCACGCGGCGCTGGGCCAGCGAACAAGTAGGCGGTGAGGCGCTGATCGTGATGACCCAGGACGCGATCCCCGCCGCCCCGGAAACCTTCGCCAACCTGCTCGCAGAATTGCAGCAAGACCCGCTCAACGGCGTGGCCTACGGTCGCCAACTGCCACACCCCGATGCCGGTGTGCTGGGCGCGCAATCGCGGCACTTCAACTACCCGGAACAGAGCCGCAGCAAGAGCCTGGCCGATGCACCGGAATTAGGGATCAAGACCTGCTTCAGTTCCGACTCGTTTTCCGTGTACCGGCGCAGCGTGCTGGAAGCGGTGGGCGGTTTCCCGGCAGACGTGATCGGCAGCGAAGACGCCTTCGTGGCCGCACGCATGCTGCTCGAAGGCTACAAGGTGCGCTACGCCGCCACGGCGATGGTGCACCACTCCCACGATTACAAACTCATGGATGAGTTTCACCGCTACTTCGACATTGGCGTGTTCTACGGCCGCGAGCCGTGGATCAAGCAGGCCTTCGGCGATGCGGGTGGCGAAGGCAAGCGCTATGTGCTGGCTGAACTCAGGGCTTTGCGCAAGGCCGGCGCCCTGCACCGCATTCCCGAAGTGCTGGTGCGCAGCGCGTTCAAATTGCTCGGCTACCGGCTGGGCCATCTGGAGCGCCGTCTCCCCCTCGCCCTCAAGCGGCGCATCAGCATGTTTCCCGGTTATTGGAGGTGAGCATCATGACCTACAGGAAGTCCCCCTTGATCAAACAGACCCTGCTCGTGCTCGCCCTGCTGACGGTGGCAGGCTGTAACACGCCGGCGCGCATTGTGCCGCCGGACGGCAAGACCGTCGAAGAAGGCAAGCGCGCCCTCGACCAGCTCGCACAGCTACCGCCGGCGGTGGAACGTATCCGCATCGGCGACCAGCTGCGCATCGTGCGCGATGCCGGTGAGATGCCGACGCTGTCAGCGTTCAACGTCAGCACCATCTATGAGCTGACGCTTTACACGGTGCAGACCGACGGCAAGATCAACTACCCGTTCCTGGGGCCGATCCAAGTGGCCGGGCGCCAGCCTTCGGAATTGGCCACGGAGCTGACCACCAAGCTCGCGCCGACCTACCGCGAACCGCGCGTGACCGTAAACATCAACCAGGCACCGGGCAGCTCGATCATCGTCGGTGGCGCGGTGAACAACCCGACGGCAGTGCAGATTGCCACGGCCAACACCCTTGAGCAGGCAATCATCGGTGCCGGCGGGGTCAGCCCGGCGGGCAATGCCAGCATGGTCGCCCTGCTGCGTGAAGACGCACAGGGTGCCTATCACGCCTACTTCCTGGACTTCAGCCAACTGCTCAAGACCGGCCCCAACGGGCGCAAGCCCGTGCACCTGCAACGCGGCGATGTGGTGTTCGTGCCCAAATCCAACGTGGGCGAGCGCATCCAAGGGGTGGATACCTACCTGAACCAACTGATCCCCTTCACCAAGTCCATTGGGGTTGGCTACAACTACACACGAACCAGCGGCGGCAGTAACTAAAGGAGCGACATCCCTATGATCGAGATCCGTTCTTTTCGTGATCTTCTGCGTTTGTTCTTCATTTTCCGGCGCGAGTTCAAACTGGCGGCGATTGCCGCACTGGTGATCATCCTGCTGGGGGCTTTCTTGCTGCCGGCCAAGTACGAATCCACTGCGCGCCTGCTGGTCAAGCCTGGGCGGGATTCGACCCTGCCCATCGAGATCAGCAACCGCCAGGCGCTGGTGATGCCCAGCACGCAGCGTGACCCGATTGTCGACGAAGAGCGCCTGCTCACCGGTCGCCCGATCGTGCGCGCGGTGGCTGAACACTACTTGGAAGTGATCGACAACGCGCCACCGCCGGAAGGTTTCTGGAAGCGCACCAAGTACTACGTCAAGAGCGGCGTGGGTGCGGTATTCGATGGCCTGCGCGTGGTGTTGGAAACCGTTGGCGTGGTTGAAAAGACTACCCCGGTTGAACGCCTGGCCGCCGGCCTGGAGAAGAACTTTGAAGTGAGTCACGCCGCCGGTTCGACGGTGATGGATATCAGCTTCAAGTGGGGCGACCCACAAATCGCCCAGGCGGTGGTCAAGGATTGGGTCGAAACCTATATCAACGAACGCACCCAGGCCCTGGGGCGCAAGAGCCTGTATGCCTTTTATGAAGGCCAGGCGGCCAACAGCGCGACCGAGATCAAGAGCTACAAGCAACAGATCCTCACGCACCTCAACGAGATCGGCGCGGCGAGTATCACCGACCGCCTGGAAGACTTGTCCGAGCGCATCAACGTACTGCGCGGCGAGACCTTCAACACTACGCGGCTGATCGCCTCGTCCGACAGCGCAATCCAGAGCACGCGCAATCAACTCAAGGGCCAGCCGAAGGAAGTCACCACGGTGCGCCAGATCGCTCTGAACCCGCAGCAGCAGGACTTGCGTCGCCTGCTTAACCAGAAGCTGCTGGAAAAGGCCGACATGATGCGCACGTACACGGACAATGCGCCGCCGGTCAAAGCCCTGGACGCGTCGATTCGTGCCATGCAGGTCCAGGTCGCCAGCGAGAGCAACACCATTCAAGCCTCGGAAAACCGCGCGCCGAACACCCTGGAAATCCACTTGCAGCGCGTGCTGCTGGATGAAACCAGTAACAACCTGGCACTGCGCACGCAGCTGGTTCAACAGCAGAAACAATTGGTGAACCTGGAAGCGCAGCGCAAGCAAGCCCTGGAGATAGAACCGGAGCTGGCCCGCCTCTCCCGCGAGCTGAACACCACCGAGCGCAATTACGCGTTGTACGTGGATAACCTAGAAAAATCGCGTATCGACCGTGAGCTGGACAACAGCCAGATCAGCAACATTGCCGTGATCGAAGAAGCAACCTTGAACCCAGGCCGCATCTTCCCGAAAACCCTGGTGATGCTAGTCCTGGCAATCCCGTTTGCGATCGTCGTCGGCTTGCTGGTGATCTACCTGTGCTACCTGCTCGACCAGCGTATTCACGACGGTGGCCTGGTGGAGCGCAAGTTTGGCCTGCCGCTGTGGACCACCCTGCCCGAGCTGGACACCACCACCGCGCAAAGCGCCAACGCGTTCAATGCGAGCATCTACCGGCTGTACAGTTTGCTGCAGCCCGCCCGCATCGCTGAACAGGGCCTGACACTCGGGCTGACCTCGGCGCGTCACGGCGAGGGGGTGACCTTTGTGGTCGAACAACTGCGCCAGTTGCTGGCCGAAAACGGCATCAATGTGCGGGTCGGAGGGCTTGAAGCGGCGGCGCCCGGCGAGGTGGTGCTGCTGGATGCCTCGGCGTTGCTGGCTAACCGCGATGCGTTTGTGACCCTGCGCCGCGCCGACCTGATCGCGCTGGTGGTGGAGGCGCGCAAAAGTACCGTGCCGGTGGTGGAGCATGCGCTGTCGATTCTCAACACGGCGTTCGGCAAGGTGGACGGCATCATCATTAACCGGCGCAAGTTCGAAGTGCCGAGCAAGGTGCTGCAGACCATTGGCAAATACCGGGGAGCGTTCTGATGCGTATCGCCCTGCTCGCGCCCTTGCCACCGGAAAAAAACGGCATCGCCGACTACGCGAACCATTTCCGTACGGCGCTGGAACAACTCGGTGTGACGGTGCTGACGCCGTTGGCCGGAGTGGCGGGCAACGCCGAGGCGATAAAGCTGGCCATTGCTGGCTTCGATTGGCAAACCGTCGACGTGGTGCACGCCGAGCTGGGCGGCGGGCGGCTGGGGGAGTTCCTGGCCCTGCGCGAGCTGCGCAAGGCTTACCCGCAACTGCCACTGACCGCCACCGTGCATGACCCGGAACGCATGGTGTGGCGGCGTGAGCATCTGCCGTTCCCTTTGAGCTTGCTGGAGCGTTTACCCAGCCCATTGCCCCAGGCGGCCGTGGTGCTGGCCGACCCGCTGACGTTGCGCGAAGAACGCCAGGTCGCCAAAGGGCTGACCCGGCTGGTGACCCTCACCCGCCTGGGTGCCGAGTGCTTGAGCCAGCGCATGCAATTGCCCGCCGGCAAAGTGGTGGTGATCAACCATGCCAACCTGGCGATTACACCGGCACCGCTGCCGTCACTGGACACGCTGCACCTGCTGTACTTCGGCTTCATCTACCGCGGCAAGGGCATCGAAGACCTGGTGCAGGCCCTGGCGGATGTGTTCAAGCAAGCCCCCGAATTACGCGACCGCGTGCGCCTGACCCTGGCCGGCGGCACTGCCCCGGAGATGGCGTTTGGCGCGGGCGGTAATTACCTGGAGCAACTGAACGCGCAGATCGCGTCACTGGGCCTGACCGCGTCCATCGACTGGCGGCTGAACCTGCCTGCCGATGAAATTGCCCACACCATCCAGGCCCACCATGCGATGGTGCTGCCGTACCGCGAATCGAAAAAACTCGGCCTGCTCGGGCGCCAGCGCGGCACCAGTGGGGCGTTGTCCTGGGCGACCGCCTGCGGGCGCGGCGCGATCACCTCCGATGCGCGCGCGTTTGCCGAGGAAGTCGCCAGTGGCAACGGCGCCATTTACCCAGAGGGTGATGTGGCTGCGCTCGGCGAACAACTGTTACGCCTGGCACGCACGCCGCTGCTGGCGCGGGATTGGGCCGAGCGTGCCGGGGAAATTGGTCGCGAACGGTTGTGGCCGTTGACGGCGCAGAAATTTGTCACGCTGTTTGACGAGGCCATCGTCGGAGCCCGCCATGTCGCGTAAACGCACTTACCTGGCCACCCTGGCGGTGGTCGCAGCCCTGGGTCTCAGCGCGTTTTTGTGGGGGCGCCAGGCCGATGCCGAGAACCATGTGCTCAAGGGCAGCAAGGTCGTGGTGTGGAAGGATTTCCTGGGGGTGAACGCGCAATTCCTGTGGTTCAGCCCTGCGCGTTACCAGATGCAGATCGACCGCCTAAAGGCCCTGGGCCTGGAATGGGTGCGCCTAGATCTGCACTGGGATCAGCTTGAACCTGCCGAGAACCAGTACCAGGTCGCAACCCTGGATCAGTTGGTCGGCAAGTTGCAGGACAACCAGCTCAAGTCGGTGTTCTACCTGGTCGGCTCGGCGCCCTTCGCGACCACCGCGCCAGCCGGTGCGCCGTATCAGGATCAGTACCCGCCCAAGGATCCGAACGTGTTCGCCAACCGCATGGCGCTGTTGGCCCAGCGTTATCCCAGTGTGGATGCCTGGCAGGTGTGGAACGAGCCGAACCTGCTGGGCTTCTGGCGCCCGGTGGCGGACCCGGCCGGTTATGCCGCCCTGTTGACGACCACCGCCAATGCCTTGCGCACCGTGAACCCGAACAAACCGGTGGTGGCCGCTGGTATGGCGTTCTTCAGTGAAATGCCTAATGGGCAGACCATGCTCGCGGCCCTCGGTGCGCTGGGTGTGGCCAGCTTGAATACGGTAATTTCCTATCACCCCTACACCCAACTGCCTGAAGGCAACGATCCGGCGAACCTGGACTTCATCGCCAAGACCACCCAACTCAACCAGGCCCTGCGCAACGGCGGCGTGCAAACCCTGTGGAGCACCGAGTGGGGCTGGTCGACTTACCCTGGGCCAAAAGACGCCCAGGACATCATCACGCTAAAAGCCCAGGCCGATTACATCGTGCGGCGCGTGGCGCTGATGAGCGCGATGGATTACGACAAAATCTTCCTGTTCACCCTCAGCGACCTCGACCAGCGCGCCAGCGTGCGCGACCAGTCGTATGGCCTGCTCGATATCGACGCCAACCCCAAGCCCGCCTACACCGCGCTGAAAAACTTCCTCGACGTCAGCGGGCCGCAACTCACGCCGGGCGACCCACCGGTTGCCGACCAGTTGCCCGGCGGTTTGTTCAGCATCGGCTGGACCCGTGCGGACGGGCGCAAGCTGTGGTTTTTCTGGTCGGCCCAGGGCGGCAACGCACATTTGCCGGGCCTGGCCAGCGCCACCCTGTACGACCCGTTGCGCGGCACCCAGACCCCGGTGAGCGGCACCAACGGCCTGACTGTACCGGTCAAGTCGAACCTGCAAATTCTGTTATGGGATTGAGGCCTGCGATGCGTATTTTATGGATCCTGCCCTACTCACCCTGGCCCGCCACCAGCGGCGGCAAGACGCGCCAGTTTCACCTGCTGCGCAGCCTGGCCGCGCGCGGGCATCGGATCACCCTGCTGCTGCATGACAAGCACCCGGTCTCCCTCACAGACCGCCAGGTGCTGGAAGCATTTCTCGAACAACTGATCATCCTGCCGCGCCGCCCGTTGCGCAGTGTGAAGACCCTCGTGGCCGGGCTGTTTGCACCCTACCCGCTGCTGGCCAGTGTGAATGGCCTGTCGAATGAACTGCAGGAAACCTTCAACTGGTTGCTGGGTGACCATTGGGACGTGGTGCAGGTTGAGCACAGCTACAGCTTCCAGCCTTACGAGGACGCGCTGGCGCGTAAATCCCAGCCGTTCGTGCTGACCGAACACAATGTCGAGTCGGCCCTCGGCGCGGCCACCTATGACCGTTTGCCGAGCTGGGCGCTGCCCTTCATTCGCTACGATCAATGGCGCTACACGCGCTGGGAACGTCGTGTGATGCGCCAGGCCACGCAGGTCGTGGCGGTGACTGACAGCGATGCACAGACCCTGACGAAGATCGCCGGAAAACCGGTGTCGGTGGTGGTCAATGGCGTGGATTGCGATCACTTCGCGGTGGCCCGTCCCGATCCATCGGCACGCCGCGTGCTGTTCCTGGGCAATTACGAATACGCCCCCAATGTGGACGCTATCGAGTGGGCGCTGGATGAGATCCTGCCCAAGGTCTGGGAACGCTGCCCGCAGGCACGCATGAGCGTGTGTGGTTTCGGCATGCCAGCCAGCTGGCGCGAGCGCTGGCAGGACCCGCGCATTGAGTGGCAAGGTTTTGTGCCCAACCTGATAGACCTGCAATCGAGTTGCTCGGTTTTTCTTGCGCCGTTGCGCCATGGCGGCGGTTCCAAACTCAAGGTGCTTGAAGCCTTGGCCGCCGGCCTGCCGCTGGCGAGTACCGAGCAAGGTGTCTCGGGGCTCGACCTGGTAGAAGGCCTGGACTACCTGGGCGGACAGACCGCCGCGAGCCTGGCAGACGCCGTGGTGCGCCTGCTGCAGTTCCCCGATGCCGCCGTGCCCATGGGTGAAGCGGGACGCGCGTACGTGCGTCGCGCCCATGACTGGAGCGTCGCCGCCAGCCAGCTGGAGCAGGTGTACGCGAGCCTTTCGCCGTTGAATCAAAAGGAGCCCGTATGCGTGTAGGCCTGGATTACCGCACCGTCGGCACCTCGCCGCAATCGGGCATCAGCCGCCAGGTGTACGCGCTGGAAAGCGCCCTGCACAGCCTGCCGGGCATTGAGCTTGAACGGTTTACCGTGGCGCCCCTGGGCGATGAAACCCGTTTGCAGGCCCACTGCCCAGCCTGGGGCTGCGCGAAGACCGCCATGCACCAGCCGCAGAATCGCCTGCGTTTCGAGGCCGGTTTTCTACCGCGCGCGTTGCGTGAGCAGCATATCGATCTGTACATCAGCACCTTTAACATGGGCCTGCCGTTGCCGCCCAAGCCGAAAGGATTGCGCACCGTGGTGCTGCTGCATGACCTGTTTCAAATCACCCTTGACAACTACCACGCCAACCGTTTGAAGGCGCTGATCTACAAGACCAGCGATCGCCTGTCGATTGCCTACGCGGTGCACAGCGCCGACCGGGTGTGGACGCCGTCGCAATACAGTGCCGATGAAACGGTGCGGTTGTTTCCCAAGTCGGCGGGCAAGATTCGTGTGCTGCCCAATCAGGTCGATGGGTTTTCTGAACTGGCGGCGGACCTCAGCGCCCGCCAACTCCCCGAGCACTACTGGCTGCTGGTGGGCACCCGCGAGCTGCGCAAAAACGTGCCATTCCTGGTGGAGGCCTGGCAGAAAGCGCGACGCCAATCCCCTGCCGTGCCGGATTTGGTGCTGGTGGGCAGCCTCGACCATTTGCCCGAAGCCCAGCGCAGCCTGCCGGGCATTCGCGCGCTGAGTGGCGTGTCGGATGCCGAATTGCACGCGCTGTACCGCCGGGCATCGCGCTTGTGGCAACCTTCGTATGCCGAGGGTTTTGGTCTGCCTGTGATCGAAGCCCTGAGCGTGGGCACCCCGGTGGCGGTGGCCAGCGGTACGTCGCTGGATGAAATCACCCCGCCGTCGGCACCGCGCTTCTCGCCCACCGATGGCCCGGCACTGACGCAGTTGATGATCAGCCTGGGCGAACGCGCCAATGAGGAATTGCCCGAGCAACAGCGCCAGTGGGCGGAGCGCTTCAACCATCACGCCTATCGCAGGCGCCTGGGCGAACTGATTGAGGAGCTGAAGTGAAAATAAACTTGCCCAGCCTCTTCGCGATCCTCTTCGGCCTGCTGTTTGGCGCCCTCGCGCTGCTGCTGTCACCGGCCAAGGCGTTCCTCGCCGTGATCGGCCTGGCCGGGACCGTGACCATTCTGCGCTTTCCGCTCTGGGGCTTGTTGCTGTTTGCCCTGATCGCCACGTTCATGCCGTACTCCACGGTCAACCTGGGCATTCGCAGTACCGTCAGCGAAGCCATCCTGGCGCTGACATGGGGCGCGGTGCTGTGGCACAACTTCCTGGCACGCTTGCCCGACACACCGAGCCTCTCCCGCCGGCCTACCGACCAGATGCTGCTGTGGCTGATGCTGTTCAGTGTGTTCCCGTTTATCGTCGGCCAGGTCACCATCCACGCCGACACCAGCGGTGTGGCCAACTGGTTGCGCTGGTTGTTGAGCCTGTCGGCGGTATTCCTCTGCGCCAAATTGCTGGTGGACCACAAGCACCGCGAATCGCTGGTAATCGCCCTGCTGCTGGGCAGCCTGGCGATGCTGGTGCTGTCGATTGCAGTGTTTGTGCGCACGCGCTCCGGGGCCGGCATTGCGCCGATCCTGGGGCTGTTCAACTACGCCAACTTCGACATGTTGAAGTTTGGCCTGGAGGCCATGTCTTCGCGCATGGGCTCGCCGTGGATGCACCCGAATGCCATCGGCGGGATCATGGCGTTGCTGCTGCCCCTGGCCTTCTGTTTCGGCATGACCGAGCAAGGCTGGAAACGCGCGCTGGGCCTGAGCGTGGCGTGCCTGGGCGCGGCGGCGCTGCTGTTGGCCAGCAGCCGCGGCGCGATGGTCAGCCTGGCATTGGTGCTGCTGTGGATGGCCACGCGCCGGGTGCCCTACACCGGCCGCCTGCTGATGATCGGCGCGGCGCTGACGGTGGCGTTGGTGATGGCTTATCCACCGTTGCAGGAGCGCCTGGCGACGATCTTTTCGTCGGATAACGCCAGTACCGAAGTGCGTTTCGACGAGTACCGCATGTTCCCGCAGGCGGTGGTGTCGTACCCGTTCGGTATTGGCTTCAAGGTCGATCCGCCCGTACCAGGCACGCATTTGCTAGGCATCTCGAACCTGTGGCTGAACTTCATCTACAAGACCGGCATCGTCGGCATGCTGTTTTTTGTGGCGGTGACGGTGCGCTGGTGGCGTGAAGCGCGCCCGGACAGCGGCCCGATCCGCCTGACTAAGGACAATGCGCTATGGCTGGGCACCAGCGCCGGGATTCTCTCGGCGCTGGTCAGCGGCCTGTTCGACCACTACTTCAGCTTTGCGGTGGTGATGGTCGCGCTGTTCTGGCTGATGGTGGGGATCAATGTGCTGGAAGCCCGCCGACTGTTTCCGGCGCGCCTGCCACAGGTAAAAAGCGTGGCGTTGCGCAAACCGCTGATTAATGGCGCGCAACCCTGATGCTGGGCTCCGCCGTCTGGCTGACCCTGGCGACACTGCTGGGCTTATGCCTGGGCTTCGCCCGCGAATGGTTGCTGGTGGCGGCCTGGGGGGCGGGTGAGCGCAGTGATGCGTTCCTGATCGCGCTGTTTTTGCCGGAGGCGTTGCGCATGTCCCTGGCTGGCGGTGTGCTGAGTGCCGCTGCGCTGCCGCTTTATCTCGCGCGCAAAGACGACGAGCGGCTGGGCTGGTTGGCGGTGTTGTTTCCGGCATTGCTGCTGATCGCGCTGTTCATCAGCCTGCTGCTGACGCTGGTGGCGCCGTGGCTGGTGCAACTGCTCGGGCCGGGCTTGGCGGCCAGTGCGACGGCGTTGGCAAGCAGCAACTTGCAGATTGTCGCGTGGTGCGTGCCGGGTCTGATGCTGCATGCACTGTTCAGTATTCCGTTGCAGGCCAGCGAGCGTTTTGTGCTGGCAGGCTTGGGCTCATTGTTGTTCAACCTGCCGCCGGTGACCTACCTCGCGCTCGCAGGCACCGCCACCCAACCGCACGCCCTGGCACTGGCCTGCCTGGCCGGCAGCGTGTTGATGCCGTTGGCGCTGCTGCCGTCGATGTGGCGTCAGGGTTGGCGGCCATGGCATTGGCAATTGTCATTGGCGCCACTACGGGAGTTGGGTCAGCGCATCGGCCCGCTGTTGTTGAGCAATGGCGCGAGCCAGGGCCTGGCGCTGATCGAGCGGCTGGTGGCGTCGTTGCTGGGGGAAGGCGCGGTGACCTGGGTCAACCTGGCGCGCAAGCTGATGAACCTGCCGCTGATTGCGCTAATGAGCCTCAACCAGGTGCTGCTGGGCATGATGAGCCGTCGCCAGGGCGATGAACGCCTGGCCCTGCTCAAGCGCGGCCTGGAAACCGCCAGCGTGCTGACCCTGCCCGCTGGCGTTGGCCTGGTGGCAGCGGCACCGAGCCTGGTGGCGTTGCTGCTGCCCAAGCAATCGGTGGACTCGCCGTTGCCGCTGTTGCTGGCCTGGTTTGCTGTGCCACTGGTGTTCGGCGCCTGGAACGCCTTGCTCGCGCGCTATGCCTATGCCGCCGGCGATACGCGCCAGCCACTGCGCTGCGAATTGCTCGGTAGCCTGGTCAATGTGCTGCTGCTCAGCGCTCTGCCTTTTGTGTTCGGCATGGCGGGCATTCCCCTGGCTGCGCTGGCCGGGGTGATCTGCACCGCGCTACTGCTGATGCAGCGCCAGGCCTTGCTTGGCGCCCTGCACTGGGCTCGGCATTGGCTGCTCAGCGCAGTGCTGATGGGCGCGGCGGCGCTGGCGCTGTTTCGGGTTGAAGACGTGTGGCTGCAACTGGGGCTGAGCACCCTGGCCGGCGCGGTGGTGTTGCTCGGGATGGGGCTGTGGCTGAAGCCGTGGCGCAAGGCATGAACGATCAATCGGGACGACTCAGATGAAACATCGCTGGATTCAAATGGATATTGCCAAGGGTATCGGCATCCTGGTGATCGTATTTGCCCACAGCTGGTTCGTCGCCACCTCGCCGGACTTGCTGTACCCGGTACTGGCGTCGTTTATCTTGCCGTTGTTCTTCTTTTTGTCCGGGGTATTCTTCAAGCCTGAACAACCGTTCGTGGAGATGGCGGTGCGCAAGGCCGATGGCCTGCTCAAGCCGTTTTTCTTCACCATGCTCACCTATGTGATCGTGCGCAGCATTCTGCGCGGCCAGCCGCTGCTACCGGATGTGGGTGGCGTGCTGTATGCCTCGGTGGACACCATCCCGTGGCAGGCGCTGTGGTTTCTGCCGCACTTCTGGGTGGCGATCCTGTTCAGTTGGGTGATGCTGCGGTTGATCCAGCGCTTGAAGCTGTCGCTGTGGTTGAGCCTCGCGCTGGTGGCACTGCAATTGATCGTGGGCGCCTGGATGCTGCCGTGGTTCTGGCAACTGCCGGTCACCTTGGGCGAGCATACGTGGGTGCTGCCCGGCCTGCCGTTCAGCCTGGATATCACGCTGATCAGCAGCACTTACTTCATTGTCGGCTACCTGTTGCGCGATTGGTTGCGCCGGCACTCGGGTTCCTGGCTGACGCTGTTGGTCTCGATCGCGTCGTTTGCCCTGGTGTTCACCTTCACCTGGGACACCATGGACCTGGCGCAGCGGCGCTACGACCACTGGTTCTGGACCACCCTGTCGGCCGCGATCGGCGTGTACGCCTGCTGGGCACTGGCGCGAGTAATGATGGTCTCAGACAGGGTCACGCGGGCCATGACCTACATCGGCCAGAACACCTTGATCCTGCTGATCTTCCACGGCGAGATCCAGCACAAGACCTTCGACCTGATGGAGCGCTTGGGGCTGCCTGCGCTGCCGGCGGCGTGCGTGAGTTTTGTGGTGGCGGTGGTGGTGCCGTTGTTGATCGGGGAAGTGATCAAGCGGGTGGCGTTTTTGCGGTTTTTCTACTTTCCGTTGCGTAAGGCGACCGGGGAGAAGGCGGCAACTTAAGGAACACTGGAAGATGCGCGGCATTGGTAGCTACACATCTCGAGAGCAACCTGTAGTGAGCGGGCTTGCCCCGCGCTGGGTGGCGAAGCCGCCCCAAACCAGGCGACTTGGTTTTGTCTGGAACTCGGCGGTGCCTCTATGGGGGCGGCTTCGCCACCCAGCGCGGGGCAAGCCCGCTCACTACAGGGTTGTGTAGGTACTTATAGCCATCGCGGGCAAGCCCGCTCCCACAGTGGGTTGTTTATTTCAGTCGTCGAGTTGTTGCGGGGCTGGCTTGCTGCCGTGCTTGGCCGGTTTGGCACCCTTGGCCGGCGCAGCAGCGGGGGCTGCGGGTTCAGGTTCTGCAGCGGCGGCAGCTTCTTTTTCGGCCATCGGCATCTGGTCAATGGCGCTGAAGAACTCCTTCAGATCAAGGGTATCCGGTGGCACGGTCTTCTCGACTTTCTTCTCACCGTCCTTGCCCACCAGGATCACTTTAGTGCCACTGCCGGCGCCCAGTTTGAGGGCACGAATCAGCGCGTTGGTTTCAGGCGGCGTGAGCTTTTTGTTGTCCTTTGGGTCCTTGGCAAACTTCTCCCCTTCGGCACCGATGCTGCCGAATTTCACGGTGTAGAACACCATGCTGCGCTCTTCAAAGGACTGCTTGGTCGCAGGCTCGTCCAACTGTTTCTTGAGGGTCGCCAAGGTGTCGTTGCCAGAATCAAGCTCCACCACCACCAGCGGCCGGGCTTTGCCCAAGTCCTGCTTGAGCGGGTTGATATCATCAGCAGCCAACAGCGGCCCCGTTAAAGCCATCAAGGTAGCCAGGGTCAGCGACCGGATGAGCATGCGCACCTCCTTTGAATTCCATGCAGGGTTCTTGAGTTTCATGTCTGCGACAGTCAAATTCAAGGATGATTCCTACACCACTTTAAGAAAGCGTAGGTCAGGGCGCCCGCTGCGCAAGGGTTTGATGGGTTCAACCGTCATTGTTTCCACTGATTGCGGAAACATCATGCGACCTTCCACTCCGGCCAATGCCTCGCAAATACGGGGGCGACAATGGGATCGGCATCCACTTGCCCCAGGCTCTGCGCAAAGCTCGGCGCCAGCCCGTTCAACGCGTCCCGTGCCTCGTCCCAGCGCGACACCGCTGCGGCCATCAAGCCCAGTGCATTCGGCGTGTGGTTCGGGCCAAACAACTGCCCGGCAAACTGATCGGCAAATACCACCCAGGCCTGGTGCAGGTAGCGCCGGGTGCCCGCAACAAGCTGCGCCTGCACCGTTTCGTCGACGTCGCCGATCCAGCGTTGCGGGTAGTCGATAATGCCGATCGCCGAATAGCAATTGGCTGCGATATACACCAGGCCGCGAATGATCTGCGCACGGTTTCCGGCCAGCAGGTCGGAGCCGGGAAACTCCAGGCCCAGGTGGATCAGGATCGCTGCGCTTTCCGTCAGCACTTGGCCGTCGGGGGTGACCAGGGTGGGCACCTGTTTGAGCGGGTTGATACGGGCCAGCTCATCACTGCCCTCACCTTCCGCCCAGGAGGCCGCGTCTACCCTTCGCCACGGCACCGCACATCGTTGCAGGGCGATTTCAATCATGCAGGAACCGGATTCGTCGATGCCGTAGAGCGTGTACATGGGCCTGTCCTCCTAGCGGTGCCTGTGCCCAAGAGTGCAAGTAACCACGGAGTCGAATCAAGTGTTTTAAAACAAGCCCATTTGCCCGCCGACCAGCGTGCTGAAATCGTCATTCACAAACGGCAGGATCGCGTCGGCCACCGGCTGCAATTGCCGGGTGACGTAGTGGTCGTAGTCGATGGGTGCTTGCCGCACTTCGAGGGGTTCCGGGCCGTTGACGCTGATCACGTAGCTGATCCAGCCACCGCGCTGGTATTGACGGGGGCGGTTCAGGCGGTCGTTGTATTCGTCCGCCAGGCGCGCAGCACGCACATGCGGCGGCACGTTGCGCTCGTAATCGTCCAGCCGTCGGCGCAGCCGTTTGCGGTAGATCAGCAACTCATCGAATTCGCCGCTCAGGGTACGGCGCACGTAGTCGCGTATGTAGTCCTGATGGGGCAGGCGATGGAAAATGCGCTGGTACAGCTCCTGCTGGAATCGGCGAGCCAGGGGCGACCAGTCGCTGCGCACGGTTTCCAGGCCTTTGTAAACCATTTCTTCGCTGCCATCGCTACGCACGACAAGGCCGGCGTAGCGCTTCTTGCTGCCCTCCTCCGCGCCACGAATGGTGGGCATGAGGAAGCGCGTGAAGTGGGTTTCGTATTGCAATTCCAGGGCGCTTTGCAGGCCGAACGCCGTTTGCAGGTGCTCGTGCCACCAGTCGTTGACGTGCTGCACCAACGCCCGTCCGATGCCGCTGGCCTCTTCCTGGGAATGCGCACTGCCGAGCCAGACGAAGGTGGAGTCGGTGTCGCCGTAGATCACCTCATAGCCTTGGGCTTCGACCAGTTCGCGGGTCTGGCGCATGATCTGATGACCGCGCAGGGTGATTGACGAAGCGAGCCGCGTATCGAAGAAACGGCAGCCGCTGGAACCGAGTACGCCGTAGAAGGCGTTCATGATGATTTTCAGGGCCTGGGACAGCGGCGCGTTGTGTTCGCGCTTGGCCACTTCGCGGCCTTCGGAAACCCGCGCGACGATTGAGGGCAGGCAGTGCCGGGTGCGGGAAAAACGCGCCCCGCGAAAGCCTTCCACCGACGTACTGTCATCGGGGTACTTGAGGCCTTCGATCAGGCCCACCGGGTCGATCAGGAAACTGCGGATGATTGACGGGTAGAGGCTTTTGTAATCGAGCACCAACACCGATTCGTAGAGGCCGGGGCGCGAGTCCATGACAAACCCGCCGGGGCTGGCCTGGGGTGGTTTGTCGCCCAGGTTTGGCGCGACAAAGCCCTGGCGGTGCATCAACGGCATATACAAATGGGTGAACGCGGCGACAGAGCCACCGTTGCGATCAGCCGGCAACCCGGTGACGCTGGCGCGCTCCAACAGGAACTTGAGCAGTTCAGTCTTCTCGAAAATCCGCGTGACCAGCTCGCAGTCCTTGAGGTTGTAGCGTGCCAGGGCGGGCTTGTCCTCGGCGAACATGCGGTTGATTTCGTCCATGCGCTGGTATGGCGTGGAGATGTCCTTGCCCTCGCCCAACAGGGTTTGCGCGACGTTCTCCAGGCTGAACGATTCGAAGCTCCAGGTCGCCGAGCGCAGGGCCTCGATGCCATCAATGATCAGCCGCCCCGGCGCCGCTGCGAAGTAGTGATTACGGCTACCGTGTTCGCGCCAGGCCATCGGCTCTTCGCCACGACCAAGCATCAGCGGCACGTTGAGGCGCTGGGCGTGTTCGTGGAGGACACGCAGGTCGAACTGCACCACGTTCCAACCGATGATCGCATCGGGGTCGTGCTGGGCAAGCCATTGGTTGAGGCGTTCGAGCAATTGCACGCGGGTGTCGCAGTAGTCGAGCTTGAAGTTCACCGCGTCGGTTTTGTTCGGCGGGCCGAGCATGTACACCTGGCGCTCGCCGCAGCCTTCGAGGGCGATGGAATAGAGATCGCCCTGGGCAGTGGTCTCGATGTCGAGGGACACCAGTTTCAGCGGCGGGCGGTAGTCGGGCGCGGGTTTCATCTGCGCGTCGCAGAGCACGCCGTTTGCGTCGGGAGTGCCACCGAACCACACCGGTGCGGTGATGAAACGCTCCATCATGTAGCGCTCGGGCGGGCGCACGTCACCTTCGTAGACATCCACACCGGCAGCGCGCAGGCGTTTTTCCACGTCCATCGCCTGGCGGTGCTGGCGGGTGTAGAGACCCAGGACCGGGCGATGATGAAAATCGCACAGCTGCAACGGGCGCAATTCGATATCGCGCTCACCCTTGAGCAGCCAATCCAGCGGCTTGCGATGGGCTTCGGGGATGAACATCACCGAGGTCTGCACGGGTAGGCGTATAAACCTAGGGCCGTGGTCGGTCGCCAGCCAAAAGCTCACCTCCGTGCCCGCCGGGGTATCACGCCAATGCCGGGTCAGGACAAAACCCTGCTGTAAATCCACCGTAACGCACCTCAGGAATCGCTTTCAGGGCGTGATTCTACTCGGCATCCGCGATCACGCGGCAGGCTAAGTGCGCGAAAGAAGAATTTGCGCATCGCTGACTCATCACTAGACTCAAGACTCCTCTCACATGGAAGTCTCATCAATGAGGCTATCTCGTTCCCTGCGCCAGGCGGTTGCCCTGGCTACCCTCCTGTCCGCCGGCCACCTGGTGGCCCACGCCGCCGATATCCCGCTGTCCAAATCCCTTGAAGCCGATGAAGTCACCACAAAGGTGCTGGCGGTGGACGCGGCCAAGCATCAGGTTGTGCTTGCAGGCGCTGAGGGCCGTGAGGTGCATGTGCAACTCACCGACGCTGCCAAGGACCTGGGAAACCTCAAGGTCGGCGACTAGGTCAAGGTGCTGACCACACACTCGGTCGCGGCCGTGCTGGATACCGACGTAGACAAGAGCGCACCGGATGCCAGCGAAAAAACCGGCGTAATCCGTGCCATTGCCGACAACCCCAACCCCGGCGGTGCAGCCTTCCGCCAGGTGCAGGTGCAACTGAAGATTACCCATATCGACCTGAAGAAAAACCAGGTGACCCTGGAGAATCCAGCGGGTGCGACGAAAGTGTTGAACGTTGAAAAACCGGAGATTCGCGCCGGCCTCAAAGACCTTAAAGTCGGGCAGAGTGTGGTGGTGACTTACACCGACACCCTGGAGATCACCACCGCTCACGAAAGCTGAGTACGGTGCAGAGGCGGGCATCAACCCTGATGCCCGTTGCGGTCAAGCCTGACGGGCTTGGCTCAGGTAAGTTTCGATGTTGCCCATTTGCTCATCCCAGCCCCGGGAGTTCATTTTGAAGGCTTTTTGCCGACGGGCTTCGGGCACAGTGTCAAAACCGGACTCGACCACACGCAGCAGAATGCCCGGTGCACGGTCCTCGATGGTAAATTCCACCAGTGTCGGGGTTTCCTGGTCGTAGTCGACCCCCGCCTCTACCGCAAAAGGGTGCCACCAGAAAGAGAACAACGTTTGCGGCAGGATGCGTTCGATCCTGGCCTTCCAGGCCACATGCTCGTAACCCGGATAAGTGATCGGCGCTTCGATGCTTTGCCCCACAACGAAGGTCTTACCTTTGAGGGCGATACCAAACCAATCGCCGAATTGCTCGGCGTCGGTGAGGGCTTCCCACACCTGTTTACGTGATGCGTCGAGCAGGACTTTACGTTCTATGCGATCTAATACGTGCATAAGTCACCTCCTCCATTGACAGTAGGCGACATCAAACAATGCGCAACCTGGGGTTGTAAGCAATGATGATGACCCTTCCTTGAACCGGCAATACGTTATGACTGACCCATTGAATGGAAGTTGCTTCTGCAAAGGCGTGCGCTACCAGGTGGACTGCCTCGACATGCCCATCAGCCATTGCCACTGCAACAGCTGCCGCAAGGTGCACGCGGCGGCCTTTGTGGCGACGGCCGGCGTGATGCGCGAACACTTTCGCTGGACGCGGGGCGTGGAGCTGCTGGCGTCTTTCGAATCTTCGCCAGGCAAACTCAGGCATTTCTGCTCGCGCTGTGGCTCACATCTGATGGCAGAGCGTGGGCATCAACCCCATGTCATCGTGCGGGTGGCGACGCTGGATGATGATCCAGGCGTCACGCCCACCGCGCATATCTGGACAGCCCATGATGTGCCCTGGCTTGCCTACGAAGGCGTAGAGCAGTGGGAGGAATGGCAGGTTTGATTTAAACCTTTGGGTCGCCAGGCGCCTTGGCCGGGGTTGCATATTGCGGCTTCAGGTGGCCTTCCTGATCGAGCAACCAGGCATCCATAATCTGACGCACTACCGGCCCCGCGACGCGGCCGCCGGCCTCGCCGTTTTCGATCATCACCGAGATCACGATTTTTGGGTGCTCCGCTGGCGCGAAGCCGACGAACAAGGCATTGTCACGGTGGCGCTCCAGGGTCTTTTCGCGGTTGTAACGCTCACCCTGCTTGATCGCCACCACTTGCGCCGTACCACTCTTGCCGGCAATGCGGTATTGCGCTCCTTGTGCGGCCGCGCGGGCAATACCGCGTGGATCGTGCATCACCAGTTGCATGCCATGGTTGACCTGTTCCCAATCGCGGGGGTCCTTAAGAACCACGTTAGGCATGGGGTTTTCATCCACGGGCGGCACGCCGTTGATGGTCTTGGCCAGATGCGGTCGGTTCCACACACCTTTGTTGGCGATCAACGCAGTGGCCTGGGCCAGCTGCAGCGGCGTCACTTGCATATAGCCCTGGCCGATGCCGAGGATCACGGTTTCACCCGGGAACCACGGCTGACGCCTTGTGGCGCGCTTCCAGGCCTGGGATGGCATCAGGCCAGCTGACTCTTCGAACATATCCAGCGACACTTTCTGGCCCAGGCCGAATTCCGCCAAGTAGTCATGCAGGCGGTCGATGCCGAGCTTGTGGGCCAGGTCGTAAAAGTAGGTGTCGTTGGAGCGCATGATGGCGGCATCCATGTCTACCCAGCCGTCGCCGCTGTGGTTCCAGTTGCGGTATTTGTGGTCAAAATCCGGCAGTTGATAGTAACCGGGGTCAAAGACGCGGGTTTGCGGTGTGACGACACCGCTGTCGAGGCCGGCAATGGCGACTTCGGGCTTGATGGTCGAGCCCGGTGCGTAAAGTCCTCTAAGGACCCGGTTGAACAGTGGCCGGTCGATGGAGTCGTGCAATGCGGCATATTCCTTGAAGCTGATGCCGGTGACGAACAGGTTTGGGTCGAAACTCGGCTTGCTGACCATGGCCAGCACTTCCCCGGTTTGCGGGTCGAGGGCAACCACCGAGCCACGGCGATCACCAAGGGCTTCTTCTGCCGCTTCCTGAAGGTGAACGTCGAGGCTCAGCACAATGTTTTTGCCCGGGATCGGATCCGTGTGCTTGAGCACGCGAAGTACGCGGCCCTGAGCATTGGTCTCGACTTCTTCATAGCCTACGTGACCGTGCAGCTCGGACTCGTAGAAGCGCTCGATACCGGTCTTGCCGATGGATTGCGTACCGCGATACTCCACAGAGTCGAGGGCTTTGGATTCTTTCTCATTGATCCGCCCCACATACCCGATGGAGTGGGCAAAGTGGGCACCCAGAGGATAGTGGCGAACGAATTGCGGCTCTACGTCTACGCCAGGCAGGCGGAATTCATTCACAGCCAGCAGCGCGATCTGTTCTTCGGTCAGCTCGTAAAACAATGTCACAGGCACGAAGGGGTGGCGTGCCTGTTTCAGCGCCTTGTCGAACACAGCGCGGTCTTCAGTCGGCAGGTGCAGCAAACTGACGATGGCGTCCAGCTCACCTTTGAGGTCAGTTGTGCGCTCACGGGTGATGGTCAAGTTGTAGCTGGGGCGGTTGTCGGCCAGCACCACACCATTGCGGTCATAGATCAACCCGCGCGTTGGTGTGATGGGCAACACGTGGACACGGTTGTTTTCAGAAATCGTGGAGTGATAGTCGTACTGCACCACCTGCAGGAAATACATACGGCCTACCAAGGCGCAGGTGATGCCAATCACTAACAGTGCGCAGGCGAGCAGGCGCTTGTTGACCAGGCGGTTTTCTTTTTCGTGATCTTTGATCGGTATCGGTTCAGGCATTTCTACAGCATCTCGTTGAAGAAGGTCGACGCCGCGTCCTGCGGATGAAAAATCAATCCCTGTGAAAATGTGCTGCACCATACCAAAAATGCAGAAACACTTTGTATCGATTTCCCCAACGGTATGCTGGATGGAGGATTTTTCATGGAGGCTCGGACTACGGCAACAGGAACTGTGACAAACCCTTCCTCCTAGCACTTTTCGACCGCCCAAAACAAAACCCCTGTTTGCGTTAGCAAACAGGGGTTCTGGAATTTAATCTTGACGATGACCTACTCTCACATGGGGAAACCCCA
>NZ_JAHZMS010000013.1:0-93041 GCF_019456785.1 Pseudomonas sp. LAP_36 | reverse complement strand
TCCGTTTCGACTGCGCCGGAAGTGGGGCGAATTATAGACTTCCAGAATCTGCCGTCAACCCTTAATTTTGTTTTTCTATCAAAGTGGCTGAAAACCTCAAAACTCGCACTCTGTAAGTTGCCTACTAGGATAATTGAGCAATATATTGCTCAACCCCCGACAGTTAAGCATCATAGCGCCGACGCTTCTCTTAATATGACCTCGGACGTACACCCAATGAATACCTCCCCCCGCAGCCTGGGCTCGACATTGTTCCCTGTCGGCCTGTTGCTGATCGCCATGGCTTCCATCCAATCCGGCGCCTCGCTGGCCAAGAGCATGTTCCCTCTCGTCGGCGCACAAGGCACTACGACCCTGCGTCTGATTTTCGCCAGTGTGATCATGCTGCTTCTATTGCGTCCTTGGCGCGCCAAACTGACAGCCAAGTCCCTGCGCACGGTGATCGTCTATGGAATGGCACTCGGCGGCATGAACTTCCTCTTCTATATGTCCTTGCGCAGCGTGCCCCTGGGTATTGCCGTTGCCCTGGAATTCACCGGGCCGCTTGCCGTGGCGATCTACGCCTCGCGTCGAGCGGTAGACTTTCTGTGGATAGCCCTCGCGATCACCGGCCTGCTCCTGTTAATCCCAATGGGTGAGGCCAGCAGCGGCATCGACTTGGTAGGCGCAGGCTACGCCCTGGGCGCTGGGGTCTGCTGGGCGCTCTACATTCTGTATGGCCAGAAAGCCGGCAATGACAACGGCGTACAAACCGCCGCCCTCGGCGTGATGATTGCCGCATTGTTTGTCGCGCCGATCGGCATCGTCCATGCAGGCAGCGCGTTACTGACTCCCGCGCTGATCCCGGTCGCCATCGGTGTCGCTATCCTGTCCACCGCCCTGCCCTACACCTTGGAAATGGTCGCACTGACGCGCCTCCCCGCCCGCACCTTCGGCACCCTCATGAGCATCGAACCGGCGTTTGGCGCGCTCTCTGGCCTGTTCTTCCTGCACGAGCACCTGTCCTTGGCGCAGTGGCTGGCAATTACTTGCATCATTCTGGCCTCCGTAGGTGCCACGGTAACGATGCGCAGCGAGTCAAAGCCGTTGGTTCCAGCGGATTGAAATCTGTTTGAATGTAGCTCTGGCATTTGGCGCGCATTTAGGCCATGTTTAAGCCGTAAACGAATGTCTTTCATGGAGAATTTCGACAAGGACAGCGCGAACGCGACACCCGAGAGCGAGTAGAGCAAGCTTCACTCTTTGCGAGGCGGCTATTAAGGATAGGAATGAAGCGAATTTTGATACTGTTAATGGTCATGGCCATTGCTGGCTGCGCCGCGACCACCAAGACAGAAGTAAAACGTGGCAAAAAAGGGCTGCATATCAACTGTTCCGGCCTGTCTTCTTCCTGGGACCAGTGCTACACCAGTGCTACCAACGCCTGCGGCGCCAAGGGCTACCGGGTAATCGCAAAGTCCGGTGACAATTCCGAGGAGCCAGGGGACTACCCCTTCGGCCTCAACCCTGCCGGCTACACCAGCCGCAGCATGATCGTCATCTGTAAGTAATCGCTTGAGCAGTCACCTCCTGGCTGCTCACATCTAGTTTCCGACACAAACCCGGCCCTTTGCACATCTGCGACTAGACTCCTGCTCGACATTCGAGCCAAGGGAGTTCCCATGACGCACAATAAGAAAATCGTCTTGGTAGTAGGCGCCGGTGATGCAACCGGCGGCGCCATTGCCAAACGCTTCGCCCGCGAAGGCTACGTCGCCTGCGTGACCCGCCGCAGCGCCGACAAACTACAGCCGTTAGTTGACAGCATCCAATTGACGGGCGGCGAAGCCCATGGCTTTGCCTGCGATGCGCGCAAAGAAGAAGACGTCATCGCGCTGATCGAACACATCGAAACCGAAGTGGGCCCTATAGAGGCCTTCGTGTTCAACATCGGCGCCAACGTGCCCTGCAGCATCCTGGAAGAAACCGCGCGCAAGTATTTCAAAATCTGGGAGATGGCTTGCTTCTCCGGTTTCCTGAATGCCCGCGAAGTGGCCAAGCGCATGGTCACACGCAATCGAGGCACCATTCTGTTCACGGGTGCCACCGCGGGACTGCGCGGTGCGGCGGGTTTTGCCGCATTCGCCGGCGCCAAGCACGGCATCCGGGCGCTGGCGCAGAGCATGGCGCGGGAATTGGGGCCCAGGAACATCCACGTTGCTCATATCGTGGTCGATGGCGCCATCGACACCGACTTCATTCGCGACAATTTCCCGCAGAAGTACGCGCTCAAGGACCAGGACGGCATCCTCAACCCCGAGCATATCGCAGAGAACTATTGGTACCTGCACAGCCAGCCACGTGACGCCTGGACATTTGAACTGGACCTGCGCCCCTGGAATGAACCCTGGTAAGCATGCCCCATAACAATAAGCAGCGAGCATCGACCATGAGTAAAACCCTGGAATTCTTCTTTGATCTCGGTAGCCCTGCCACCTACCTGGCCTACACCCAGCTACCGGCGTTGTGCGCGGCAACCGGCACGCAGTTGGTTTATCAGCCCATGCTCCTGGGCGGTGTTTTCAAGGCTACCGGCAACGCCTCTCCAATCACCGTTCCCGCAAAAGGTCGCTATATGTTTGATGACCTGGCGCGCTATGCACGTCGCTACAACGTACCGCTCAAGTTCAACCCGCACTTCCCCATCAACACGCTGATGTTGATGCGTGCAGTCACCGGCATCCAATTGCACCAACCTGAACGATTCGACGACTTTGTGGATTGCCTGTTCCGTGCCCTGTGGGTAGAGGGCCGTCACCTGGGAGACCCCGAGGTCGTGGCTGCCGTGCTTGCCGAGCACGGTTTCGATCCAGAAAAGGTCCTGGCCCTTGCCAATGACGACGCTGTAAAGGCGGCCCTCAAGGACAACACCGAACAGGCCGTTAAGCGCGGCGTGTTCGGTGCACCCAGCATGTTTGTAGGCAGCCAGCTGTTCTTCGGTCAGGACCGTTTGGAGTTTGTGCGCGAAGCCCTGAGTTAGCTGTCGGCACTATAGCCGGCGCCCTGATCAAGGCGCCGGAACGGCAAGCGATCAGATAGCCGCCGTACGCACCCGCAGCCATTCAAGCGCCGCGCCACTGAGCAATGGGCTTAGGCGCTCACGCACTTCGGCGTGGTAAGCATTGAACCACTCTCGCTCGTCCGCCGTCAGCAGCGACGGTTCCAGACAGCGCGTGTCGATCGGGCACAAGGTCAGGGTTTCAAACTTGAGGAATTCACCGAACTCGGTCTTGCCCGCTTCGCGGTTCAACACTAGGTTCTCGATACGCACGCCCCAACGTCCCGGACGGTAAGTGCCCGGCTCAATGGAGGTGATCATCCCCGGCTGCATCGCCGTTTGCGGGGCAGTGGCAGCCTGGTAGGCAATCACTTGCGGACCTTCATGCACGTTGAGGAAATAGCCTACACCGTGCCCGGTACCGTGGCCGTAGTCCACGCCTTCGGCCCAGATCGGCGCGCGGGCAATCGCGTCCAGCAGCGGTGACAAGATGCCTTTTGGGAAATGCGCACGGGACAACGCAATCACACCTTTGAGCACACGGGTGCAGTCACGTTTCTGCTCTTCGCTCGGCGTACCGATAGGCACCATCCGGGTGATATCCGTGGTGCCACCCAGGTACTGGCCACCCGAATCAATCAGCAACAAGCCATCGCCTTCGATCAGCGCGTGCTCCTCTTCAGTGGCGTGGTAATGCGGCATCGCACCGTTGGCATTGTACGCGGCAATGGTGTTGAAACTCAGCGACACATAACCCGGGCGACGGGTGCGCGCAGCGGTCAGGTGTTCGTCGATGGTCAGTTCGGTAATGCGCTCACGACCCAGCGCACTGTCCAGCCAGGCGAAAAACTCGCACAAGGCCGCGCCGTCCTGCTCCATGGCTTGGCGGATGTGCTCCGCGTCGGCCAGGCTCTTGCGGGATTTGGCCAATGTGGTGGGGTTGAGTCCTTCGACCAGCTTGACACCGGCATCAAGGTTTTCCAGCAAGCCGGCGGTGACGCGCGCTGGGTCGACCTGCAAACTGGCGCCCGCCGGCACCGCGCGCAACGCCTCTGCCACTTCGCTGTAATCGCGCAGTGTCACGCCATCCAGCTCCAGCACTGCCCGCAACTCGGCATCGACTTTGCTCAATGCCACAAACAGCGTGGCCTGCTGTTGATTGATCAACGCAAAGGACACAAACACCGGATTGAACGAAACATCACCGCCGCGCAAATTGAACAGCCAAGCAATGTCATCCAGGGTGGCGATGAAGTGCCAGTCGGCGCCCTTCTCTTTTAAGCTGGCGCGCAGTGCCGCGAGTTTTTCACCACGGCTGACGGTGGCTTGCGGTGGCAGGTGTTGATAGATCGGTTGGTCCGGCAACGCCGGGCGGTCTTTCCAGACCTCACTCAGCAGGTCGATATCAGTACGCAGCTGTGCACCGCGCTCCGCCAATTTTCCGCCCAGGGTACGCGCCGAGGCCACAGCCATCACCGCACCATCCACCGCCACCACACCACCTTCCGGCGTTTGCTCGGCCAACCACTCCAGCGGGCCAGGTTGGCCCGGTTGCAGCTTCACCAATTCGATGCCGCTGCCCTTGAGTTCCTTGGTGGCCTGCTCCCAGTAACGGCTGTCGGCCCACACACCGGCGAAATCCGCGGTGACAATCAGCGTTCCCACCGAGCCATGAAACCCCGACAACCATTGCCGCCCCTGCCAGTAACCCGGCAGGTACTCGGACAAGTGTGGGTCGGCCGACGGCACCAGCAAGGCATGAATGCCCTCGCGGCTCATCAGTTCACGGGTATGCGCCAGGCGCTGGGTAACCGTTCCATGGGTCAAAGGCTGCGTACTCATTGTGTCTCCTGCTAACCACGAATAATTATTATGTGTTGCGATAGATGAATCAGACCGCCCAGAACGCCGGCGCACTGGCCAGGGAAGCCTTGATCAATTGCACCGCCTGGTCGATATCCTGCTCGGTGGTAAACCGGCCCAGGCTCAAGCGAATGGTACGGCCAGCACTGCGAGCATCATGGCCCAGCGCCAGCAACACATGGGACGGTGCATTGCTCGCCGAATTGCAGGCCGAGGTCGCGGAAAACGCGATCCCCGCACTCAGCGCAGCGGAGTTGAATTCGCCTTCACTGAACGTGAGGCTCAGGGTGTGGGGAATACGTTGTGTAGCGCTACCATTCAGGCGCACGCCCGCCACCGATGCCAACTGATCCAGCAGGCGCTGGCGCAAGGCGACGATCACTGCTTTTTCCTCAGCAAAAGACGCCGCCGCCAGGGCGAACGCAGTGCCCATGCCGGCGATCTGGTGGGTTGCCAGGGTGCCGGAGCGCAGGCCGCCTTCGTGCCCACCGCCGTGAATCTGCGCCAAGACTTTCTGCTGCGCCCGCGGCCCAACATATAAAGCGCCGATACCTTTGGGGCCATACAGCTTGTGGGCGGAAAACGACATCAGGTCCACCGGCCACTGCGCAAGGTCGATCGCCACCTTACCCGCGCCTTGCGCCGCATCCACATGCAACAGCGCGCCATGCTCACGCACGCGAGCGCCGATGGCCGGGATATCGTTGAGGGTGCCCAGTTCGTTATTCACCAGCATCAGCGACACGAGGAAGGTGTCTTCGCGCAACGCTTCGCTGACCGCGTCGACACTGATCAACCCATCCGCGTCCGGCACCAGATAGGTCACCGCCACGCCGGCTTCCTGCAGCTGCCGTGCGGTATCCAGCGTAGCCTTGTGTTCGATCTGGCTGGTGATGATATGCCCACCCGCCACACCCCGCGCCTGGGCCACGCCCTTGATCGCCAGGTTGTTGGACTCAGTGGCGCCAGAGGTCCAGACGATTTGCTCGGGATTAGCACCGACCAGTTCGGCCACTTGGCGACGCGCCTGCTCAACCGTTTGCCGGGCCGCTTGGCCGAACGCATGGGAACTGGACGCAGGGTTACCGAAGTTGGCATTGAAGCCCAGGCACTCGACCATCACCTGGATAACCCGCTCATCTACCGGGGTAGTGGCGGCGTAGTCGAAATACAACGGACGTTTATTCATGACGTTAAAAACTCGCAGAGCAGGTTCCCGAGAGCAGCGTCTCAGGGGCACCGACCGGAACAGAGGTCGTCAGGTTTAACCGATCGGATGCCATTAAAGAAGGACCACTTTATGAAAATGTGCGTAGGAACGCTCCTGAAATTCAGCTTAACAGGCTGAAGTCGCGCCATGGCAAACAAAAAGCCCGAGGTTCCTTAAAGGAAGCCTCGGGCTTTTTGCCGCTGAGCGCAGGCTCAACTGGGACGACCATGCAGGGTCACGCTGCGTTCGGCGTTCATTTCACCCTGGCGATCAAAACCGAAAGGTTTCTGTGGTTGGCCGGTCAGTGCCGCGCGCTGTTGTTGATACTCATCAAACGACAACCCACGACGGCTTAACGCTTCCAGGGACAACTGTCTGGTTTCTTCCGCGGTGTAAGGGCGCAATTCAGGCGAAGGATGGGTCGCACATCCGGCAAGGACAGAGCTGACAATCAATAAGGAAACAGCGAAGAATCGGTTCATGGCGGTAGCCCTGCAGAAGAGGTTTCGAGTCAATGAACACAGGCTACTCCCGCCCTCGCACGGTGAAAAATCACCTCCCGTGATAGTTGCTATCAACCGCCAAGGCACCTCCGATAGCGGCGCCTTCATATTTCTTTATGATCTATAAATATGGAAATACGTTCATTTACGGAATAAAACTAACCCTCTATAAATGTCGCTACGCCCCAACGGCACTGTTGCCCACGCAACTGTTGCCCTGGCAACAGCCGTTCAACAAATCACCAGTCAGACAACAGCAGCATTTTTCAGCAGTGAGCTACAACCCCCGCCAATCAAGGCCTGCCCCCGTTGGTACAGCTCTTGCTCAACCGGTTGCACTTAACCTGCGGCAAACCACTGTTGAAAAAGGAACTGTTCATGACCCGTCCCCTGAATGTCGTTGCCCTCTCCGGCGGAACCTGGCGCCCGTCTCGCACCCTCGTACTGACCCAAGCCATACTGGCTGAACTGGCCACCTTGCTGCCGATCCAGACCACCCTGATCGAACTGGGTGATATTGCGCGGCCATTGGGCGGTGCGCTGTCGCGTGATGAACTGCCGGCTGAGGTCGAATCCCAATTGCTCACCATCGAACAAGCCGACCTGTTGATTGTCGCCGCGCCGGTCTATCGCGGTTCGTACCCAGGCTTGCTCAAGCACCTGTTTGATCTGGTCGGCCTTAACGCATTGATCGACACACCCGTATTGCTGGCTGCCACGGGCGGTAGCGAACGCCATGCGCTGGTACTCGATCACCAACTGCGCCCGCTGTTCAGCTTCTTCCAGGCACTGACCCTGCCGATTGGCGTGTACGCCACCGAAGCCGACTTCACAGACTATCAAATCACCAGTGAATTATTAAAAGCCCGTATTCAACTGGCGGCAGAACGCGCTGCGCCTTTGTTCGCTGCGCATTCCTCCTCTCTGCTGAAAATCGCTTAAGGATTTGTCATGGATGTTTTCTGGTTCCTGCCCACCCACGGCGACGGTCATTACCTGGGCACTACCCAAGGTGCGCGGCCCGTCACCCTCAATTACCTGAAACAAGTCGCCCAGGCGGCTGACAGCCTCGGCTACCACGGCGTGCTGATTCCTACCGGACGCTCGTGCGAAGACTCCTGGGTCATCGCCTCGGCGCTGGTGCCGCTGACCGAACGCCTGCGCTACCTGGTGGCGATTCGTCCGGGGATTATCTCGCCGACCGTTTCGGCGCGCATGGCGGCGACCCTTGATCGTCTGTCCAACGGCCGCTTGCTGATCAACGTGGTGACCGGCGGCGACCCTGACGAAAACCGTGGCGACGGCAGCTTCCTCGATCACAGCGAACGTTACGAAGTCTCCGACGAATTCCTACAGATCTGGCGCCGCGTATTGCAGGGCGAGTCGGTAGATTTTGAAGGCAAACACCTGCGGGTCCAGAACGCCAAAGCGCTTTACCCTCCCGTGCAGAAGCCTTATCCGCCGCTGTATTTCGGTGGTTCTTCCGACGCCGCCCACGATCTCGCCGCCGAGCAGGTCGATGTGTACCTGACTTGGGGCGAACCGCCTGCCGCCGTCGCCGAAAAACTCGCGGATGTGCGTGAACGTGCCGCGCGCCACGGGCGCGCTGTGAAGTTCGGCATACGCCTGCATGTGATCGTGCGCGAGACCGAAGAGGACGCCTGGAAAGCCGCCGACAAGTTGATCGAGCACATCAGCGACGAAACCATCGCCACCGCGCAAAAGTCCTTCGCACGCTTTGACTCCGAGGGCCAGCGCCGCATGGCCGCCCTGCACGACGGGCGCCGCGACAATCTGGAAATCGCCCCCAACCTGTGGGCAGGCGTCGGCCTGGTGCGCGGCGGTGCCGGTACCGCGCTGGTCGGCAACCCGCAACAAGTGGCCGAGCGCATCAAGGAATACGCGGATTTGGGCATCGAGAGCTTCATATTCTCCGGCTACCCGCATCTGGAAGAAGCCTATCGCTTTGCTGAACGGGTGTTTCCATTGCTGCCGGAACCCTATGCCAGCCTGGCCGGACGTGGCATCACCAACCTCACTGGCCCGTTCGGCGAAATGATTGCCAACGATGTATTGCCAACGACTAACAAGACCTGAGGACGTTTACATCTGCTGAAGGTAGAGCCTGGTTTTCTGTGGGAGCCGGGCTTGCCCGCGATACAGGCGACGCGATCTGCCAGTAGGACCGCAGTGATGCAATCGCAGGCAAGCCAGCTCCCACATTTGACGTTCATCACCCATCAGATAGCGCTTGGCCTTTGACCTAATTGAGGAACACCGCGTGACAGCCAAACCCCACAGCGTCCTGCCCTCACCGCTGCAGACCGCCAAACTGCTGGCCGCCGAGTTCGCTCTCACCGCCGTCGAACGTGACGAGCGTGCTGGCACACCCAAGGCCGAACGCGACGCCTTGCGCCAGAGCGGCCTGCTGGCCCTGAGCATTCCCACCCAATACGGCGGCCTCGGCGCACGCTGGAGCGACACCCTTGGAATCGTCCGCGAGTTCGCCAAGGTCGACAGCTCCATCGCCCATGTCTTTGGCTTTCACCACCTGATGCTCGCCACGGTGCGGCTGTTTTCGCGCCCGGAGCAATGGCAACCCTGGTTCGAACAGACCGCACGCAAAAACTGGTTCTGGGGCAACGCCCTCAACCCGCTGGACACGCGCACGGTGGTCAAGGACTTTGGCGGCTGGCGCGAGTTCTCCGGCAAAAAGAGCTTCTGCTCCGGCGCCAGCGACTCGGAAATGCTGATTGCCTCAGCGGTGGATGAGACCGCCGGCGGCACGCTGTTGATCGCTGCCATTCCCAGTGGTCGCAGCGGCATCACGTTGCACAACGACTGGAACAATATCGGCCAGCGCCAGACCGACAGCGGCAGCGCCAGCTTCGAACGGGTGCGCGTCGAGGAATCGGAACTGCTGCTCGATCCCGGCCCATTGAGTACGCCCTTCGCCTGCCTGCGCCCGTTGATCGCCCAACTGACGTTCACGCACATGTTTCTCGGCATTGCCGAGGGCGCCTTTGAAGAGGCGCGCAACTACACGCTTACCGAAACCCGTTCGTGGCATAAATCCAGCGCCGAAGATGTTCGCCAAGACCCTTACGTGCTGCATCACTACGGCGAGTTCTGGGTGGCGCTGGAAGGCGTGCGTCTTCTAGTCGAACGCGCCGCCGACTTGCTCGATCGAGCCTGGGCCAAGGGGCCGAACCTCAGCGAACACGAGCGCGGCCAATTGGCGATTGCCATCGCCACCGCCAAAGTGGCCGCGACCCGCCAAGGCCTGGAGCTATGCAGCCGCCTGTTCGAAGTCACCGGCGCGCGCTCCACCCATGCTTCGCTGCGCCTGGACCGTCACTGGCGCAACTTGCGCACGCAGACCCTGCACGACCCGGTGGACTACAAGCTCCATGAACTGGGGGATTGGGCGTTGAACCAATCCCTGCCAATTCCGACGTTCTATTCCTAAGAGAGGTGCCCATGCAGCTTTTGACCTTACCGCCCTCGCCCGCCCTTGCGACGTCGATCCGCGCCACGGCACAGGTCTTCGAAGACCCGAAATCCCAGGCGCTGCTCGACCATATCCAGCAAGTGGCGCCCAGCGAAGCCAGCGTGCTGATCATCGGCGAGACCGGCACCGGTAAAGAGCTGGTGGCGCGCCATATCCATAACCTCAGTGCGCGGCGTAACCGGCCGTTCGTGGCGGTGAACTGCGGGGCGTTCTCCGAATCTTTGGTGGAAGCCGAACTGTTCGGCCATGAAAAAGGCGCCTTTACCGGCGCCCTCAGTGCCAAGGCCGGCTGGTTTGAAGAGGCCGACGGCGGCACCTTGTTCCTCGATGAGATCGGCGATTTGCCGATGGCGATCCAGGTCAAGCTGCTGCGCGTCCTACAAGAGCGCGAGGTGGTTCGCCTGGGTTCGCGCAAGAGCATTCCGATTGATGTGCGGGTGCTTGCCGCGACCAACGTGCAACTGGAAAAAGCCATCAACGCCGGGCATTTCCGCGAAGACCTCTACTACCGTCTCGATGTGGTCAGCCTGGAACTCAGCCCGCTGCGCGACCGCCCTGGCGATATCCTGCCGCTGACCCGGCACTTCATCGAAGCCTACAGCCAACGCCTTGGCTATGGCCCGATCACCATCAGCCGCGAAGCCGAGCACAAACTCAAAAGCTACAGCTGGCCGGGCAATATCCGCGAGCTGGAAAACGTGATTCACCACACCCTGTTGATCTGCCGCAACGGCCTGATTGAACGCGACGATTTGCGCCTGTCGAACATGCGCATCGAGCGCCAGGACGACAGCCAACACGGCACCGACAACAGCGCCGAAGCGTTGCTGGCGCGCGCCTTCCAGAAACTGTTCGAGGAACAGGCCGGGGCCCTGCATGAAAAGGTTGAAGACGCCCTGCTCCGCGCCGCTTACCGCTTCAGCCATTACAACCAGGTGCACACCGCCAATCTGTTGGGCCTGAGCCGCAACGTCACGCGCACCCGCTTGATCAAGATCGGCGAGCTGGCGGTCAACAAGCGCCGCCCTGGCGAGAACGTGCAGGGCGAGCGCATGCTGCACTTATCCATTTAGGCGGCAGTGCAACGCGTTGTCATGGCTGCGCTCAATACTGCGCAGCACCTGGAACGAACCAAAGGTCACGGCGGTCGCCTGGTGGGCGCGAATCAGCGTCCAGAAATCTTCCTCACCGTGCTCAAAGCACTTAAAGGCCGCCTCGCCGTCTTCGCGCGTGCGCCATTGCAGGTAATTCAACACCCGCCGCCCGTCATCGCTGACCTGCACACTTGCGTTGATAAAACCGCCATGGCCCTGCGCCAGACGCTCACTCTGGGTGCTCAAGGCCGCCACCAGGGCGAGTTGTTGCTGGGGCTCGATCTGAAACTCGATCACCTGAGTGAAACTGCGATTCTTCTCTGTTACCTGCATGAACACTCCCCTTCCTCTGTAGGCAGAATCTTGTGATTCGATGCCACGCAGGGTAAAACCTCTAGTTAAGTCAAGGTCAAGCGCTGTTTGGGGGTTTTTGCATGATTACAAAAGAACTCACTGTCGGCCAATTGGCAGCACGCAGCGGTGTGGCCGTCACGGCCCTGCACTTCTACGAGGCCAAGGGGCTGATCAAGAGCAATCGCAACGCGGGCAACCAACGCCGTTATCCACGGGATGTATTACGCCGCGTGGTGGTGATCAAGATCGCCCAGCGTCTGGGGATTCCGCTGGCAACCATTGGTGACGCGTTGCAAACGTTGCCGGATGGACGCACGCCCAACGCTCAGGATTGGGAGCGGTTGTCGGCGCTGTGGCGGGAGGACCTGGACGAGCGCATCAATAAGCTGATGCTGCTGCGGGACAAGCTCAGTGGTTGTATTGGCTGTGGGTGCCTGTCGATGGAAGCGTGTCCGTTGCGTAATCAGGATGATCAGTTGGGTGAGCGTGGGCCTGGAGCTCAATTACTTGAGCCAACACCCGAAACCTGACCTGCCCCCCCAATCACTGTGGGTGCAGGTGTTCGAACGCGCTGAATGTGAACCTGAAACATTTTCTTTCATATCTGGGTTAGGGATTTCTCATTCTCATCCGTCTTAACTTAGATACAGCCTGTCGCGTCAGCAAAAGCTACGACTGGCCTTTTCTGGGCCTTCACTGCCCCCCTCCGATCAAGACCCTCATTCACATGTCGAAGAAGTCACGCTCCAAACTCTGGTTTCTCGTGCATAGCTGGCTGGCATTGCCCATCTGGTTCTTTGTACTGATCGTCTGCGTCACCGGCACCCTGGCGGTGGTCAGCCAGGAGATCGTCTGGCTGGCCAACCCGGATATCCGTGCGAGCAAGCCGTCCGACGATGCCGAGCCACTGAGTTACGACCAGGTGATCGCCGCGATCAAACGCGATGAACCTCAGGTATTCGTCCAGTCGATCAGCCGCCCTGATGAATCGCATTTCGCCCTCAGCGTCGACCTCAGCTACCCCGACGGGCGCTCCGTGGAGGTTTACGTCAACCCGTACACCGGAGCGATCCAGGGCATCAGCCCGTCCTTCAACTTCCAGCAATTCACACGCGCCCTGCACGGCTGGTGGCTGGTGCCGTTTACCAATGGCTACAGCTGGGGCTGGTATTTGGTGTCGGCGCTCGGCATCCCGCTGCTGGCGTCGCTGGTCACCGGACTGGTGGTGTACAAGAAGTTCTGGAAGGGTTTCCTGCGCCCGACCCTGCGTGTGCGCCATGGCGCGCGGATCTTCTGGGGTGATTTCCACCGCTTGAGCGGTATCTGGTCAATCTGGTTTATCGCAGTGATTTCTATCACCGGCATCTGGTTCTTGATCCGGGCGATCCTGGGCGACAACCAGATTTCGATTTCCACCGAACCCGTCATCCCAGTGATTGCCCGGGAGAAAGTGCCGATGTCGGCACCCGGCGTGCCAGCGCCGATGATCCCGGTAGACGAGGCGATCAAGATCGCCACCCAGCGTATTCCTGGCCTGGAGCCGAGTTTCATCAGCCTGCCGCTCAATGCCTACAGCCACCTGCAGATTGGCGGGCGAGGCTGGTACCCACTGATGTTCCAGACCGCGCAAATCAACCCGTATGACGGCGAAGTCGCTGCGGCGCACTTGCTGTCCGACCGTTCAAAGCTGGAGTTCGTGACCGAATCCATGCGCCCGCTGCACACCGGCGACTTTGGCGGGCTGTGGATCAAACTGATCTGGGCATTCTTCGGCCTGGTCATGAGCATGATGGTGTTGAGCGGCCTGCTGATCTGGACCAAGCGCACCGCTTTGGCCACCCTCAATGCGCTCAAGCGCGAAGCCAAGACCCAGCGCAAGCCTGTTTCCATTCCGGCCAGGCAGGCTGAAACCTCGGAGGCTCGATCATGAGCAAGGTCGCTACCGCAAAGCCTTCGCCGCTGCGGGCCTTCTGGCTGAAATGGCGCTTCCACATCAATGTGCTGTTGTTGCTTGTGCCGCTGGGCTTCATGCCCAAGTACTTCGCCGATGCAGCGCTGTTTCGCGGCGACACTGGCATCGGCGAGCGTGTGGCCGGTGAAGTGCAGGTCGGGCCCTGGAGCCTGACCCTCGCCGAATTCCGTAATGAAGGACCGCGCCCAGACCCGGCCGGCCCGATGAAGTTTTTCAACGCTGCCCTGTGCGCCACCTGCGCCGACCAGGTCAAGGCCACCTACCTGCGTATCGGTAAGCCACGCAGCCTGCGGGCCGCTGGGGTGATCTTCTTCGGTACGCCGTACCGCATGGGCGCTGCCCTGCCGATCCCGGAACGCACACCAGCCGACGCCGAACTGTGGGTCACCATGGAAGGCTGGGACGGCGCTATGCACCAAGGTTCCATCCCGTTGAGCCAGGCCTCGCCTGCCACCATTGCCTGGCTGAACAAGCAAGGAGTTAAACCATGACTTTGATGCGCCTGACCCGCGCCTGTGCCGTCCTGTTGGCTTGCGCCGGTTTCAGTACCGTCGCCCTGGCCCACAACCCGATGTGCGAGTGCAAGGAAATTCCCGGCGAGCAGATCCAATGCAAAGGCGGTTTCTCTGACGGTAGCGGCGCGCCCGGCGTGACCCTGGACGTGATCGGCTATGACGAAACCATCCTGGTGCCCGGCAAGCTTGGCGAAGACTCGACCCTGACCTTCAAGAAGCCGTCCGCCGAGTTCTATGTGCTGTTTGATGCAGGCCCGGGCCACGTGGTGGAAATCGACCAAGCGGATATCCAGCCGCAATGAGTACCACACAGGTTGTACGCCCCGCCGGGGCCGGTCACGAAACCCTCTACGTGCTGCTGTTGTGCCTGATCATCCTTGCGGTGGCCGGCACGGTGGTGGCCTTGCACGGTGAAACCCAGGAAGTCGCGGCCGTGCCCAGCCACCAGTTGGACGCCCGTCGCGACCTGAGCGCCGCCGAGCAAGGCATCTACGCCGACCTGCGGGTGACCCTGGATGAGATCCAGCTGTTGCAGCAGGAGCAAAGTGCACTGCCCACCCCGGCGCAACTGGCCGAAGAGGGCTTCGCGCCGTTTGCCCAGGACGCCAGCTCGGTCAGCCGTGGCGATCATCGCTGGCAGTTGCTGGAACCCTCGGCCTACCTGGGCTTGAGCCAAGTGCCCGGCACCAGCGGCTCGCTGCTCATGCGCGTGCACGGTGCCGAACCGGATATCTGGCTCAATCGCCAAGCCAACCTCGCCGCCCCTTCCGACCTCACTGACCAGGCGCTGATCGCAGCCGGCTGGCAGCAGGTGGTCGCGCAATTCGATGCCGGCGTCACCCGCCAGCACCGTCACTGAACGAGAAGACCGATTGCCCATGTCTATTTCATCTCCCCTGTTGCGTCTGTTGCTGGTTGGTCTGCTCAGCCTGATGCTCGCTCCCCTGGCCAATGCACTCTCCAACCCAGAGCCGGCTAAACGCCTGCGTATCGGCATCACGCTTCACCCTTATTACAGCTACGTGGCCAATATCGTCGGCGACAAGGCCGAGGTGGTGCCGCTGATTCCGGCCGGCTTCAACCCGCATGCCTACGAGCCCCGCGCCGAGGACATCAAGCGCATCGGCACCCTGGACGTGATCGTGCTCAACGGCGTCGGCCATGATGATTTCGCCGATCGCATGATCGCCACCAGCGAGCGCCCGGACATTCCGGTGATCGAAGCCAACGCCAATGTGCCGCTGCTGGCCGCCACCGGCAATGCCGCGCGCGGTGCGGGCAAGGTGGTCAACCCGCACACCTTCCTGTCGATCAGCGCATCGATTGCCCAGGTCAACAACATTGCCCGCGAACTGGGCAAGCTCGACCCGGACAACGCCAAGACCTACACCCAGAACGCCCGCGCCTACGGCAAGCGCCTGCGCCAGATGCGCGCCGATGCCCTGGCCAAGCTGACCAGCGCGCCCAACCCGGACCTGCGCGTGGCCACCGTGCACGCGGCCTACGACTACCTGCTGCGCGAATTCGGCCTGGAAGTCACCGCCGTGGTCGAACCGGCCCACGGCATTGAGCCAAGCCCCAGCCAGCTGAAGAAAACTATTGATGAACTACGCGCACTGGACGTGAAGGTAATCTTCTCGGAGATGGACTTCCCGTCCACCTACGTCGACACCATCCAGCGTGAGTCCGGGGTCAAGCTATATCCGCTGTCGCATATTTCCTACGGCGAATACAGCGCTGAAAAGTACGAAGTGGAAATGACCGGCAACCTCAACACCGTGGTCCGCGCAATCCAGGAGTCCGGGTCATGACCGCGGCGCAGCAACTGAATGCGCTCAGCGTCGGCCCGACGCTGGCGTTCGACAAGGTGTCGCTGACCCTGGGTCGTACCGTGATCCTTGATGACGTGAGCTTCCAGGTACAACCGGGCAGCATCCACGCGCTGGTCGGCCCCAACGGCGGTGGCAAAAGCTCGCTGATCAAGACCTTGCTGGGGCAAACGCCGCATCAGGGGCGGTTGAGCCTGCACTGGCCGACCACTCCCGGCACCATCGGATATGTGCCCCAGGCCCTGGAGTTCGACCGCGGATTGCCGATGACCGTTGATGATTTCATGGCCGCCATGTGCCAGCGGCGCCCTGCGTTTCTTGGCCTGTCCAAACATTACGCCGGCGCGATAGGTGATGCGCTCGAGCGCGTTGGCATGCAGGACAAACGCAAGCGGCGCATGGGCGCCCTGTCCGGCGGTGAACGCCAGCGCGTGTTGTTGGCCCAGGGATTGATCCCGGCGCCGCAACTGCTGGTGCTGGATGAACCGATGTCGGCGCTCGACGAAGCCGGAATCCAAGTGTTCGAACGCCTGCTGAGTGACTGGCGCCTGGCAGGGATCACCGTGCTGTGGATCGAGCATGACCTGGAAGCCGTGGGCCGCCTGGCCGACCGCGTCACCGGCCTGAACCGCCGCGTGCTGTTCGACGCCACGCCGAAAGAGGCGCTGACCCCGGATCGCCTGCTGACCCTGTTCTCCACCCACCCTCGGAGCCCGGCGCAATGAGTTATGAAGCCTTTCGCTTGATGGTCCAGGGCTGGGCCTCTTCCGGTTATCTGCCGGAGGCGCTGGCCTATGGGTTTGTGGTCAACGCGCTGCTCGCCGGTCTGCTGATCGGCCCGGTGCTGGGTGGTTTGGGCACGCTGGTGGTGGTCAAGCGCTTCGCGTTTTTCTCCGAAGCGGTCGGCCATGCCGCGCTGACCGGCGTGGCCGTGGGTATTCTGCTGGGCGAACCCTACACCGGGCCCTATGGCAGCCTGTTCGGCTACTGCCTGCTGTTCGGCATCCTGCTCAACTACCTGCGCAACCGCACCGGCCTGGCGCCGGATACCTTGATCGGTGTGTTCCTGTCGGTGTCACTGGCATTGGGCGCGAGCCTGTTGCTGATCCTCGCCGGCAAGATCAACGTGCATATTCTGGAGAACGTGCTGTTTGGCTCGGTGCTGACGGTCAATGGCAATGACCTGCTGGTGCTGGCGATTGTCGGCTCGTTGGTGATGGCCCTGGCCTTGCCGCTGTACAACCGCATCATGCTGGCCAGCTTTAACCCGCAACTGGCGGCAGTGCGCGGGGTGGCGGTGAAGACCCTGGATTACTTATTTGTGATTCTGGTGACACTGATCACCGTCGCGGCGGTCAAGGTCATCGGCGCGATCCTGGTAGGCGCGCTGTTGGTGATTCCGGCCGCAGCGGCGCGCCTGCTGAGCCAGTCGCTCAAGGGGTTCTTCTGGGTCTCGGTGGTGATTGCCACCGTCAGCACACTGTGCGGGATCCTGCTGCCGATCATCTTCGACCTGCCGATCCCATCCGGCGCCGCGATCATTCTGGTTGCCGGTATCGCCTTCGCCCTGGCCGCCATCGCGCGCGGTACAGTGCCCAGCCTCAAAGGGAATCTTGGATAATGCGCCCTGTCTTTCGTCCATTGGCCCTGGCCATCGCTTGTTTGATCAGCACTTCGGCACTGGCTGTCGATGGTGCAGAACCCAAGACCCTCAAAATCCATCCCGGCCTGGGTCACGCCGCACTGAGCAAGGCCAAGTCCGTAAAACCGGTGAAGGTCCTGGCCTCGCTGCCGATCACCTACGGCCTGGCCGAGGTGCTGCTCAAAGGCACCGATGTGCAGTTGGAGCGCGCCGCCCCGGCCAACCTGCCCGGTTCGCGGCAGGTGTCCTACTTCACCGGTCGTGGCGCGCCGGCATTGAGCGCGTTGGCGCTGGACGCCGACGCCACTATTGGCCTGCGCTCGCTGTGGGCCGACGACCCGCTGTACCCGGTGGCGCGACGCAGCAATATCCGCATCGTCGAAGTCGACGCCGCACGCCCGGTGGACGGCGGCTTGCCGGGCATCGCCGTGCAGCCGGGCGTCACCGATGGCTTGAACAGCCAGCCATGGCAGTCGAGTAACAATATGGGACGCATGGCCGATGTATTGGCCGCGGACCTGAGCCGCCTGAGCCCCGACGCCAAGCCGAAGATCGACGCCAACCTTGCCGCCCTCAAGCAGCGCCTGCTCAAACTGAGCGCCGCCAGCGAAGCGCGGCTGGCCAAGGCGGATAATCTCAGCGTGGTCAGCCTGAGCGACCACTTCGCGTATCTGGTCAGCAGTTTGAACCTGGAAGTGCTCAGCACCGATGCACGGCCTGACGCGGATTGGACGCCTGAGGCTTTGCAGAAACTTAGCGCAGAGTTGAAGGACAACGATGTGGCGGTGGTGCTGCATCATCGTCAGCCGAGTGAAGCGGTGAAGGCCGCTGTGACGGCGGGGGAAGCGAAATTGTTGGTACTGAATGTCGACGGTGCGGAGCCGGTGACGGAGTTGGAGACCAATGTGGATCAGGTGATCAAGGCACTCACGCCATAGGTGAGCGATCCATCATGTCGAGCTTGGTTCAAATGTGGGAGCTGGCTTGCCTGCGATGCAGGCGCCTCGGTACACCAGACAGGTCAAGTTGATGCTATCGCAGCTCCCACACTTAGATCGCTGTGCGTCAGTTGAATCAGTCCCCGCCTGAATGTCACACCACATCCACGCCGACATGGATGGCATCATGCCGCCAGAACTCCAGGTCGCAATCGATCAGCCTCTGGTGCTGGTCATAATTGACCCGGGCTATCCGCAAGCCCGGGCTGCCCACCGACACACGCAACGCAGCGGCAGCCTCTACCGGCAATGACGTCGGCACAATCTCGAAACGCACCCGCCCATAGTGCAAGTCGTACTTGCGCGCATACAGCTCGGTCATCGACTGGTTCAGGTCGCAGTCCAGAATGCCCGGAAAATACTGCGGGTTCAGGTAGTGCTCCACATACAACACCAAACGCCCATCAATCCGCCGGCCCCGGCAGATCTGGATCACGCGGGACAACGCCGGCAACTGCAACCACGCACACACCGCCGCCGACGCCGGTTGCAGCCGTGCAGAGATCACTTCAGTGGAAGCCACCCGCCCCTGGTCACCGACCATGGCGTGAAAGTGGCTGCGCTGCATCAGGTTGTAGGCCAGCCGTGGCGGCGAGACAAACCAGCCGCGACGTTCCTCGCGATAGATCTGCCCTTGGGCCTCCAGTTGTAACAAGGCTTCCCGCACGGTAATCCGAGTGGTACCAAACAACTCGCTGAGCTTGCGTTCGGCGGGCAGTTTGCTTGCAGGCGGCAGCAGGCCGTGGTCGATCTGCTCTTGCAGCGCCAGGCCGATGGATGTCACCGCCTTGATTGCCTCATCACGCATCAACGTTACCTATCTGGACTAGACCAGCACCGATCAGGTGCACAAACCGCTCCGTAATTGGGCTTGCGCTGCTGCGTGCCAGCCTAGGCATTACAGATGACCGACAGATGACAGTCCGCGTCGATCCCGCACAGCACACCCTGCAATACATCGGCCAAGTCCAACCGCAGCGGGCACTTGGGCATGGTCTACGCTAAGCCTGCGCGCTGCGACATCGGCGCTTTGAAAACGACATCGACATGAAACTGTCATCCATCGCGTCTAGATTGGCTCAGGTATTGCTCTGACCTAGACCAACAACACCGTAGAAAAAACCGCCGCGTTGAAAACGCCCAAAGGAGCTTCGGATGAAACAGCTTTTCCTGGCATCACTGTTAGGCTCGACCATTGCCATGTGCACCGTCGCCATGGCCGCTGATACCGATCTAAAAACTCTGGAAGCCGCCGCGAAAGCGGAAGGCGCCGTCAACAGCGTCGGCATGCCCGATGACTGGGCCAACTGGAAAGGCACCTGGGAAGACCTGGCCAAGACCTACGGCCTCAAGCACATCGACACCGACATGAGCTCGGCCCAGGAAATCGCCAAGTTCAAAGCCGAAAAAGACAACGCCAGTGCCGATATCGGCGACGTGGGCGCAGCCTTCGGCCCGATTGCGGTGAAGCAGGAAGTCACCCAGCCGTACAAACCGTCGACCTGGGCCCAGATTCCGGATTGGGCGAAAGATAAAGACGGTCACTGGGCATTGGCCTACACCGGCACCATCGCGTTTATCGTCAACAAAAAGCTGCTGCACGGTTCCGAGGTGCCTACCAGCTGGGCTGACCTGCAGACCGGCAAATACAAGGTCTCCGTCGGTGACGTGAGCACCGCGGCCCAAGCCTCCAACGCCGTACTCGCCGCCGCCATTGCCAACAAAGGCGACGAGAAGAACATCGCGCCAGGCCTGCAATTCTTCACCAAGATTGCCCAGCAAGGTCGTCTCGGCCTCTCTAACCCGACCATTGCCACCATGGAAAAAGGCGAAGTCGAAGTGGGTATCGTCTGGGACTTCAACGGCCTGAGCTATAAGGCCAAGATGGCCAACCCGGATGACTATGTAGTGCTGATCCCATCGGACGGTTCGGTTAAATCCGGCTACACCACCATCATCAACAAATACGCCAAGCACCCGAACGCCGCCAAGCTGACTCGCGAATACATCTTCAGCGATGCCGGCCAGCTCAACCTGGCGAAAGGCAACGCACGTCCGATCCGCGCTGAAACCGACCTGAAACTGCCGGCCGATATCGCCAAGAACCTGATCCCGGGCGAGCAGTACACCAAGGCCAACCCGCAGCCGATCAAGGATGCCGATGCCTGGGAGGCGACTTCCAAGAAGCTGCCTCAGTTGTGGAACGAGCAGGTCATCGTAGAGATGAAGTAATCAGGCTCCCGGCCTGAAATGCAGTCAGTGTGGGAGCTGGCGTGCCTGCGATAGCGGTCTGACATTCAACCTCTGTGTCGACTGATGCACCGCCATCGCAGGCAAGCCAGCTCCCACAATTTGACCCGTTTGTGTCAGAGAAATTGAGTCAAGCCTACTGTTGCGGAGCGCCAGCCCCCATGAAGCACAATGTCATCCTTGTGGTGCTCGACGGCCTGAACTTCGAGGTTGCCCGGCACGCCATGGGGCACTTGCAGGCCTATGTCGGCGCAGGACGCGCAGCCCTCTACAAGCTGGAATGTGAACTGCCCGCCCTGTCCCGCCCGCTGTATGAATGCATCCTCACCGGCGTGCCTCCGATCCAGAGCGGTATCGTCCACAACAACGTCTCGCGCCTGTCCAACCAGCGCAGCATTTTTCATTACGCCACCGACGCCGGCCTTACCACTGCGGCGGCGGCCTACCACTGGGTCAGCGAGTTGTATAACCGCACGCCCTTTATCGCCGCCCGCGACCGTCATACCGACGACAAGGCGCTGGCGATACAACACGGGCATTTCTACTGGAATGACCATTACCCGGATTCCCACTTGTTCGCCGACGCCGAAAGCCTGCGCCTCAAACACACGCCGAATTTTTTGGTGGTTCATCCGATGAACATCGACGACGCCGGCCACAAGCACGGCCTCGACACCGCGCAATACCGCAACAGCGCACGCTCGGCCGACATCATCCTGGCTGATTACCTGCAAGCCTGGCTCGACGCTGGCTACCAGGTCCTGGTGACCGCCGACCACGGCATGAACAACGACCGCTCCCATAACGGCCTGTTGCCCGAAGAACGCGAAGTACCACTGTTTGTGCTCGGCGATGCGTTCAGCCTGGACACCACTGCCACGCCGAAACAAACCGACCTCTGCGGCACCGTCTGCGAACTGCTCGGCGTGCCCCACGACAAACCTGTATGCCGGGAGCTGTTGAAATGACCCGTGGCAAATGGCTGGCACTGCTGTGCCTGGTGCCTTTCGCACTGTTCTTTATCGTGTTCGAGATTGCCCCGCTCGTCTGGGTACTGATCAACAGCCTGCAGACTGAAGAAGCCGGCTGGGGCCTGGAAAACTTCGTACGCATCTTCAGCTCGAAGTTCTACCTGCAAGCCATTCAGTTCAGCCTGGAGATCAGCGTCTACTCCAGCATCTTCGGCATCATCATCGCCACGCTGGGCAGCTACTCGTTGCGCCGGGTGGATTCGCCGCTGCGCAATTTCGTCACCGCCTTCGCCAACATGACCAGCAACTTCGCCGGCGTGCCACTGGCGTTCGCGTTCATCATCCTGCTGGGCTTCAACGGCAGCATCACCATCATGCTCAAGCAGGCGGGGATCATTCAGGACTTCAACCTGTATTCCAAAACCGGGTTGATCATCCTCTATACCTACTTCCAGATTCCGCTCGGCGTGTTGCTGCTGTACCCGGCCTTCGACGCGCTGCGCGAAGACTGGCGTGAGTCGGCCGCCTTGCTCGGCGCGAATGGCTGGCAGTTCTGGCGGCATATCGGCCTGCCGGTGCTCACCCCTGCCCTGCTCGGTACGTTCGTGATTCTGCTGGCGAATGCCTTGGGCGCCTACGCCACGGTTTACGCATTGACTACCGGCAACTTCAACGTGCTGCCGATCCGCATCGCGGGCCTGGTGTCCGGCGATGTGTCCCTCGACCCGAACATGGCCAGCGCCCTGGCCGTGGTGCTGGTGGCGCTGATGACCGTGGTCACCGTGGTCCATCAACTGCTGCTCAAGAGGAGCTACCATGTCTCGCGCTGAAGCCGGCCCGGCCTCCCTCTACCATCGGGTAGTGGTGTGGTTGTTATTTGCGATCCTGGTGTTGCCGCTGGTGGGCACCTTTGTCTACTCCATTGCCAGCAGTTGGTCGGCAACCATTCTGCCCGCCGGTTTTACCGTGAAATGGTACGTGCAGCTGTGGAGCGACCCGCGCTTCTTGATGGCCTTCGGGCAATCGCTGCTGGTGTGCGTGGGGGCGCTGATACTGTCGGTGGTGTTGATTCTGCCGCTGCTGTTCGTGGTGCATTACCACTTCCCCAAGCTGGATGCGCTGATGAACATCCTCATCCTGCTGCCCTTTGCGGTGCCGCCGGTGGTGTCGTCGGTGGGCTTGCTGCAACTTTATGGCTCCGGGCCGCTGGCCATGGTCGGTACGCCGTGGATCCTGATCGGCTGCTACTTCACCGTAGCCCTGCCGTTCATGTACCGGGCGATCACCAACAACTTGCAAGCCATCAACCTGCGCGACCTGATGGACGCTTCACAATTACTCGGCGCCAGCACCTGGCAGGCCGCGATCTTTGTGGTGCTGCCGAATTTGCGCAAAGGCCTGATGGTCGCGCTGTTGCTGTCGTTTTCGTTCCTGTTCGGTGAGTTCGTGTTTGCCAACATCCTGGTGGGCACCCGCTACGAAACCCTGCAGGTGTACCTGAACAATATGCGCAACAGCAGCGGCCACTTCACCAGTGCCGTTGTGATTTCCTATTTCTTCTTTGTGCTGGTGCTGACCTGGGCCGCCAACATCTTGAACAAGGACAAAAGCCAATGAGCTTCGTCAGCGTCCAACACCTGCAAAAAAGCTACGCCGGCACCCCGGTGTTCAGTGATATCAACTGCGAGATCGCCAAGGGTGAGTTCGTCACCCTGCTCGGCCCGTCAGGTTGCGGCAAGTCCACCCTACTGCGCTGCATCGCCGGGCTGACCTCGGTGGACAGTGGGAAAATTCTGCTGGATGGGCAGGACATCGTCCCGCTGAGCCCGCAGAAACGAAACATCGGCATGGTGTTCCAGAGCTATGCGTTGTTCCCCAACATGACCGTGGAACAAAACGTCGCCTTCGGCCTGCGCATGCAAAAGGTCAACGCCGACGACAGCCACAAGCGCGTGCAGGAAGTGCTGCAACTGGTGGAACTCAAGGACCTCGCCGGCCGCTATCCGCACCAGATGTCCGGCGGCCAGTGCCAGCGCGTGGCGCTCGCGCGTTCCCTGGTTACCCGCCCGCGCCTGCTGCTGCTGGATGAGCCGCTGTCGGCGCTGGACGCACGGATTCGCAAGCACCTGCGCGAACAGATCCGCCAGATCCAGCGCGAGCTGGGGTTGACCACCATCTTCGTGACCCATGACCAGGAAGAAGCCCTGACCATGTCCGACCGCATCTTCCTGATGAACCAGGGCAAGATCGTGCAGAGCGGCGATGCCGAAACCCTCTACACAGCCCCCGTCGACGTGTTCGCCGCAGGTTTCATCGGCAACTACAACCTGCTGGACGCCGACAAGGCTGCGCAACTGCTGCAACGCCCTTTCAATAGCCGCATCGCGATTCGCCCGGAGGCCATCGAACTCAGCCGCACCGGCGAGCTGGATGCCCTGGTGCGCAGCCATAGCCTGTTGGGCAACGTGATTCGCTACCGCATCGAAGCACGAGGTGTGGAATTGGTGGTGGACGTACTCAACCGCTCGGCCGACGATCTGCACCCTGACGGGCAACGCCTGGCACTTACCATCGACCCAAGCGCCCTGTGTGAAGTAGCCTGATGCAACGTTTTATTGAGAGAGCATGACCGATGGCATTGGTAATTTTTGATCTGGACGACACGTTGATCCATGGCGACTGCGCCACCCTGTGGAGCGAACAGATGGGCCGCCTGGGCTGGGTCGACCCTGAGTCGTTCATGCGCAAGAACAATGAACTGATGGACGCCTACAGCCAGGGCAAGTTGTTGATGGAAGACTTCATGGACTTCAGCCTGGAGCCGATGATCGGCCGCACGCCGGAGGAAATCGAGCATCTGGTCGAGCCATGGGTCGAGGACGTGATCGAACCGTTGATCTACAGCGACGCCACCAAGACCATCGCCCGCCACCGTGCGAACGGCGACCGGATTCTGGTGATCTCCGCATCGGGCACGCATCTGGTCACGCCGATTGCGGCGCGGATCGGCATTGATCAAGTGCTGGGCATCAACCTTGAAGTCAGCCATGGCGTGTACAGCGGGCGGACGGTGGGTGTGCTGACGTATCGCGAAGGCAAGATCACGCGGTTGATGGAGTGGCTTGAGCAGGAAGGCGAATCGCTGGAAGGCGCGTACTTCTATTCGGACTCGCGCAATGATTTGCCGTTGCTGCTGAAGGTGGATCATCCGCAGGTGGTGAATCCGGATCCGGTGTTGCGCGAGCATGCCGAAAGGGCTGGCTGGCCGATCCATCACTGGGTCTGAAACCGACTTCAATGCGATCAAATGTGGGAGCGGGCTTGCTCGCGAATGCGGTGTCTCTGTGAAGAATGTTTCATCTGACACACCGCATTCGCGAGCAAGCCCGCTCCCACAGTTTGAATTTGATTCCAATTCGAGATTGAAATCAGGCCAGGCTCTCGTCAATCACCACCACCAACTTCCCGGAAATCTGATTGGTCGCCAACTCGGCAAACGCCGCCTCGGCATCCCCGATCGGGAAGGTCTTGGCCAGTTGCGGGCTCAGCCGCCCTTCAACAAACAACGGCCAAACATGCTGGCTCAAATCACTGAGCAGGTCCGCCTTGAACTGATCACTGCGGCTTCGCAGGGTCGAGCCCAACAGTTGAATACGCTTGCCGAGCACCTGCGCCAAGTCCAACTGCGCGTCGCGCCCGCCCATCAAACCGATCAACACCCAGCGCCCATCCAGGGCCAGCAGCTTGAGGTCCAGCGCCGCATAGTTGCCGCCCACCGGGTCGAGAATCACATCGAACGGCCCGAAATCCCGTAGCCCTTCGATCCCGTCGGTCCGTACCACGCCGCCCTGGGCGCCGAGTTCCTCACAATAGGCCAGGCGCTCCGCCGAGCCGACACTGACCCAGCACGGGCTGCCAAATGCCTTGCACAACTGGATCGCCGCGGAACCCACGCCGCTGGCGCCTGCGTGCAACAGCACTTTTTCACCGGGTTTGAGGCTCGCCAGTTGGAACAGATTGAGCCACGCCGTGCTGTACACCTCAGGCAACGCGGCCGCTTCGATCAGCGACAGGCCTTCCGGTACCGGCAATACGTGGCGTGCATCCACCACCACTTCTTCGGCCATGCCGCCACCGGCGAGCAACGCGCAGACGCGGTCGCCGACTTGCCAGGATGAACCCGCCCCCACTTCGCTGATCACCCCGGAACACTCCAGGCCCAGCACGTGGCTGGCGCCCGGCGGGGGTGGATAAAGCCCCGCACGCTGTAATAAATCGGCGCGATTGAGGCCCGCTGCCGCCACACGAATGCGAACTTGCCCTACATCGCAGGTAGGACTGGGTTCTTCCAACCACTCCACATGACCGTCAACGCCTTGCAATGCTTTCACAGTGCCTCCATAGTGAGTCTGGACTGAGCCCGTAGCTGTATCGCCGGGCTTTTTGCATTATGCGACCGGACCATATGGAACCGGCTCCCTCAAAGACGGCCTAATATGCGTTATCAATTGCCCCCGCGTCGAATCAGCATGAAGCATTTGTTCCCCAGCACCGCCCTCGCTCTTTTCATTGGTCTCGGCTTCGCGTCGATGTCGACCAATACGTTCGCAGCCAACAGCTGGGACAACCTTCAGCCGGATCGCGATGAGGTGATTGCCAGCCTTAACGTCGTCGAGTTGCTCAAGCGTCATCACTACAGCAAGCCGCCTCTGGACGACGCTCGCTCGGTGATCATCTATGACAGCTACCTCAAGCTGCTGGATCCGTCGCGCAGCTACTTCCTGGCCAGCGATATCGCTGAGTTCGACAAGTGGAAGACGCAGTTCGACGACCTCCTCAAGAGCGGCGACCTGCAGCCTGGCTTCACCATCTATAAGCGTTACCTGGACCGCGTCAAAGCGCGTCTGGACTTCGCCCTGGGTGAGTTGAACAAAGGCGTCGACAAGCTCGACTTCACCCAGAAGGAAACCCTTCTGGTGGACCGCAAGGACGCCCCTTGGCTGACCAGCACCGCCGCGCTTGACGACCTCTGGCGCAAACGCGTCAAGGACGAAGTGCTGCGTTTGAAGATCGCTGGCAAAGAACCCAAGGCGATTCAAGAACTGTTGACCAAGCGCTACAAGAATCAATTGGCGCGTCTGGACCAGACCCGTGCCGAAGATATCTTCCAGGCCTACATCAACACGTTCGCGATGTCCTACGACCCGCACACCAATTATCTGTCGCCAGATAACGCGGAAAATTTCGATATCAATATGAGTCTGTCGCTGGAAGGCATCGGTGCCGTCCTGCAAAGCGACAATGACCAGGTCAAGATCGTGCGTCTGGTGCCGGCAGGTCCGGCAGACAAGACCAAGCAGGTCGCCCCGGCTGACAAGATCATCGGTGTGGCTCAGGCTGACAAAGAGATGGTCGATGTGGTCGGCTGGCGCCTCGACGAAGTGGTCAAGCTGATCCGTGGGCCGAAAGGCAGCGTGGTGCGCCTGGAAGTGATTCCGCACACCAATGCACCAAACGACCAGACCAGCAAGATCGTGTCGATCACCCGTGAAGCGGTGAAGCTCGAAGACCAGGCCGTGCAGAAGAAAGTCCTCAACCTCAAGCAGGATGGCAAGGACTACAAGCTGGGCGTAATTGAAATCCCGGCCTTCTACCTGGACTTCAAGGCCTTCCGTGCTGGCGATCCGGACTACAAGTCCACCACCCGCGACGTTAAGAAAATCCTGACAGAGCTGCAGAAGGAAAAAGTCGACGGCGTGGTCATCGACCTGCGCAACAACGGCGGCGGCTCCCTGCAGGAAGCCACCGAGCTGACCAGCCTGTTTATCGACAAGGGCCCGACCGTGTTGGTACGCAACGCTGACGGCCGCGTCGACGTGCTCGAAGACGAGAACCCAGGCGCGTTCTACAAAGGCCCGATGGCGCTGCTGGTCAACCGCCTCTCGGCGTCGGCCTCGGAGATTTTCGCCGGTGCCATGCAGGACTATCACCGAGCCTTGATCGTCGGTGGCCAGACCTTCGGCAAAGGCACCGTGCAGACCATCCAGCCGCTGAACCATGGCGAACTGAAGCTCACGCTGGCCAAGTTCTACCGGGTTTCCGGGCAGAGCACCCAGCATCAGGGCGTACTGCCGGACATCGATTTCCCGTCGATCATCGACACCAAGGAAATCGGCGAAAGCGCCCTGCCGGAAGCCATGCCGTGGGACACCATCCGCCCCGCGATCAAGCCGGCGTCGGATCCGTTCAAGCCGTTCCTGGCGCAGTTGAAGGCTGACCACGACACCCGCTCCGCCAAGGATGCCGAGTTCGTGTTTATCCGCGACAAGCTGGCCCTGGCCAAGAAGCTGATGGAAGAAAAAACCGTCAGCCTGAACGAAGTGGACCGTCGCGCGCAGCACTCCGACATCGAGAACAAGCAGCTTGTACTGGAAAACATCCGCCGCAAGGCCAAGGGTGAAGATCCACTCAAGGAGCTGAAGAAAGAAGACGAAGATGCGCTGCCAGCCGAGGCTGACAAAACCAAGCCGGAAGATGACGCCTACCTGGCCGAGACTGGCAGGATCCTGCTGGACTACCTGAAGATCACCAAGCAGGTGGCCAAACAGTAAACGATGGCGATTTAATGTGATCGCTCCTCGGAGTGTCATCATATAGACATCATTCTGTCGTGAAATGAAGGACCGCAGGTTTCCAGCCTGCGGTCCTTTTTTTTCGATTGAGATCGCCATGACCATGACCGAACAGCTGAATGCACTGGGCTCTATCCTGGCTCAAGGCGGTGTGCACAGCCTGTTCCAACCGATCATCAGCCTGTCCGAACGGCGCATCCTCGGCTACGAAGCCCTCAGTCGCGGCCCGTCCAACAGCCCGCTGCACTCCCCCGTCGCCCTCTTCTCGATCGCCAGCCAGGCCGGGCGCCTCAGCGAACTGGAGATCGCCTGCCGCGAAAGTGCGTGCCGGCGCTTCAGCGAGCAGAAGTTACCGGGCAAGCTGTTCCTCAACGTCTCGCCACAATCGCTGATGGAAACCGCGCACCAACCGGGACGCACCTTGCAACTGCTGCATGACTTCGGCATCCCACCGAGCCAAGTGGTGATCGAACTCACAGAGCAAACCCCCACCAACGATATCGACCTGTTGCAAACCGCCTTGCACCACTACCGCAACATGGGTTTCTCGATTGCCCTGGATGACTTGGGCGCTGGGTATTCCAGCCTGCGGCTGTGGTCGGAGTTGCGCCCGGATTACGTGAAGATCGACCGGCACTTCATCGACGGCATTCATCAGGATGCGCTCAAGCGTGAGTTTGTCGGTTCCATCCTGCAAATCGCCAGGGCTTCGCGCGCCCAGGTGATCGCCGAAGGCATCGAGCTGCCCGAGGAGCTGGCGGTGTTGACGGAGATGGGCGTCGACTTGGTCCAAGGCTACCTGCTCTGCCGCCCGCAGGAACAACCGCCGCAGGAAGCGCGGCTGATGCTACCCAAGCCCGACAGTGCCAACGTGGCACTGAACGATGAAGCCAGTGACCTCAGCGCCTTGCTCAGTGAACAGCCCGCGGTAGACCAAGACACCGCCACCGCCCAAGTGCTCGAAGCGTTTCGCCGTCAGGCCAACCTCAATTCCCTGGCCGTACTGGATGGGCGCGGGCACCCGATCGGCATCGTCCACCGGCATTCGCTGTCGGATGCGTTGCTCAAGCCGTTCGCCACCGACCTGTTTGCGCGCAAGCCCATCAGCCGCTTGATGAGTACCGACTTTCTGGCGGTGGAGCTGAGCCAGTCCCTGCAACAGGTCAGTCGCTTGCTCACCAGCCGCGCACGGCAACGCATCGAAGAAGATTTCATTATTACGCTCAATGGCGACTACCTGGGCTTGGGCCGAGTGATCGATGTACTCAAGCTGATCACCGAGCTGAAAATCCAGCAAGCGCGCTACGCCAACCCACTCACCCTATTACCGGGCAACGTGCCGATCCAGCAATGCCTCACGCGGTTGCTGCAACAACAGCGCGAGTCGGTGATCTGCTACGTGGATATCGACAGCTTCAAGCCGTTCAACGATATCTACGGCTACGGGCGCGGGGATGAGGTGTTGTTGTGCCTGGCGCAGTGCTTGAACGACCGCGTAGACCCTAGCCGCGACTTTGTCGGGCACATCGGTGGCGATGACTTTTTGTTGGTGCTGGGCCCGCAGGACTGGCGCAAGCGGCTTAATCAACTGCTGGATGACTTCCACACCCAATGCCGGCGCTTCTACCGCGCCGAACACCTCGACGCCGGCTGTTTCGTGGCACTGAACCGCCAGGGCGTGCGTCAGGAATTTGCGCTGCTGTCTCTGTCCATCGGTGTCGTGCATTTATATCCACAGGCCTGTGGACAACTCGATGCCAGTCAGTTGGCGGAGCTGGCGTCGCAAGCCAAGCATCACGCCAAGAATGTCGCCGGCTACAGCATCCATGTGATCGACAGCATGGACACCTTGTCCCCCGCGCTCTAGGCCTCGGCAGACTCCGGGTACTCGTATTCGAATACCCGCACCACTTCCGAGGCGTGCCAGGAAGCCGCAGCCACACCGTCGGATGGGCCGCTGAATCGCCCCAGGCGCTCCACACATTCAAAGAAACCGGTACGCGGCAGGCGGCTGGCGCCCTGGCTGATCACCAATGAGCTGCGCAACGGCTGCTCGGCCTTGGCGTCCAGCGCGGCCAGGTGTTCCAGGGCAGCGGCCAGGGTTTGCATGGCCGGCGTGGGGAACTGTAAGCGCTCCAGCAACGCGCGGTAAGTCAGCAGATGGCGCTGGCGGCGCGCCTGGTCCAGTTCATTGAGTAACCCATCCCAGTGTTGACGACTGATACGTAGGCTCACGATTCATCCCTCCAACCTGCAACGCCCAATTCCCAGGCCAGGCTGCGGCGGATCGCGGCATCCGGCTGGCGCTCACCACTTTCGATCAATCCAAGATACGAGGGGCTGATACCCACGGTGCGGGCCAGGGTCTCGATCGCCAGGCCCTTGGCTTCGCGCAGGCCACGCAGGTCTGCGAGCAGGCGCAGATCCTGCTCGGGAGCAGCTTGGGCAGTAGAAGAAGGAGGTGGCGAAGGTTGTTGCTGACCGGCAGCTTTTAGCAGCGCCTGGTACTGATCCCATGGCAACACCGCGTATTCGGGTTCGCCATTCCGTGAAATTATCTGAATATCCATGACTGCCCCGTAGGATAACAACACTTACTGAGTAAGCACTTTCCTTAGGAGTGTAATCCTAACAGCCACAAAGGTCGCAGGGGGATATGCCGCGTCATCCGTTTTTTTGCGGGTTTTCCTTGGCCAACAGGGCTGGCGTCGCGGGCAGACGCTCAACCACGGCGAGCTTTTCCGGACGCTGAGCGTCACGCCAGGCGCGAAAAGCGCTCAGTTCGCCGTCCAGGGTCTTCATGACCCATGCCAGCACGGCGATGTCGTCGAGCATGCCGAACATGGGAATAAAGTCCGGGATCGCGTCAATCGGGCTGAGGAAATACATCAGCCCTGCCACAACTGAAATCAGCGCCTTGGGACTGATTGCGCGGTACTCGCCACGCCAGTAGGCCAGGCACAGGGACTGTAGCAACTTGAAGTCATCCTTGAGCTTACCCAGGCGATTGCCCTGGCTGGAGCCTTTAGCGGCGACAGCGAACAGCAGCGTCGGTAAACGCCCACGCCCCAGCAGGCGTGCGGCCATGGGCAGGAAACGAGTGAAATTGAAGGGTGGTTTCATCTGTCACTCCAGTTCCAGGCAACATAAAAGGTTATCCACACAAATTGTGGATAACCTTGTGAACAGAGCCTGTTTTATCGGCTGAAAGCCACGATATACAAGGCTTGCAGTCAGATCGGGCGTTTTTTGCGCACATTAAAAAAACCCAAGATTTCATTGACTTGGTGTTGCTGTGCGGCTAGCCATACTCGGGTTTTATATCAGACTGTTGCCAGGTGTGGACGTTCGTTTGGATTTGCACAGCCTGTGGACATCGGCCCGTAGTGAGCGGGCTTGCCCCGCGCTGGGTGGCGAAGCCGCCCAAACCCCAGGCACCTCAGTTCTGACTGGAGAACTCAGTGCCTGATACGGGGCGGCTTCGCCACCCAGCACGGGGCAAGCCCGCTCACTACAAGATCATGTAGATGCTGCGCCCGGAAACAACAACGCCCCGTCGAGACGGGGCGTTGTGTGTTCAGGCGCCTATTACTTCTTGGCGGCTGGTGCAGCAGGGGCTTCAGCCTTGGCTGGGTCCTTGATGGCCAGCAGTTCCAGGTCGAATACCAGCACGGAGTTGGCTGGAATCGCCGGGCTCGGGCTCTGGGCGCCGTAAGCCAGGTCGGACGGGATGTACAGCTCGACCTTCTCGCCAACGTGCATCAGTTGCAGGCCTTCGACCCAACCTGGGATCACGCCGCTGACCGGCAGGTCAATCGGGCTACCGCGATCCACGGAGCTGTCAAAGGTGGTGCCGTTGGTGAGCTTGCCGGTGTAGTGCACAGTCACCACGTCAGTCGGCTTAGGCTGGGCGCCATCGGCTTTCTTGATGATCTTGTACTGCAGACCGGAAGCGGTGGTGACGACGCCATCTTTCTTGGCGTTGTCTTCGAGGAATTTCTTGCCGGCGGTTGCCGACTCTTCGCTCATCTTGGTCATGCGTTCTTCAGCACGCTTTTGCAGTGCTGCAAACGCTTCAACCAGTTCGTCGTCCTTGAGCTTCTGCTCTTTTTTGCCGACGGCATCTTCGATGCCTTGGGCTACTGCTTTGGAATCCAGGTCATCCATGCCTTCCTGGGCAAGGCTCTTGCCCATGTTCAGGCCGATGCCGTAGGAAGCTTTCTGCGCCGGGGTTTTCAGCTCTACGCTGGTCTGCGAATCACAACCCGCAAGTACCAGGCTAACCAGGGCCACCGCCGCCGCCAACCGATGCTGTTTCATGCTATTTCCTTGTTCATGCGCCAAAAGGGCATTCGAATAAAGTCGCGAGCTTATCAGGCGGCCACGACCAATGGCTACCGGCATGTGAGCAGGAAACTTCTGATAAGTTCACGTGTTTAAAAGCATTTTCATTCATGATGGGGCCCCGCGAAGGATCGTGGGACCGCCTACTACCAAGCTCATGGCCACTTGCCGCACTTGTGGCGTAGTGGCATAACAACACGACTCTTCGACAAGACCGAGACAAGGATAGCCATCTTGCGCATTTTTTCCCGTGTATTACTGCTGATATTCACCCTTCTGGTCCTATTACTGGCCGTGGTGCTCTATTACACCGTCAACCCCAAGCTGCCGGAATACGTGCCCGTGGAGCAGGTGCACTATCAGGACCAATGGAGTGCCGCCGACCGCCAGACTTATTACTTCACGCCCCAGGGCACTCAAGTAAAAGGCCTGCACTACGACTGGTTCACCGCCCTGGAACTGCCGTTTTCCGAGCGACGTTTTGCCACGCCGGATTACCTGGCGCGCTTCGGTTTCCTGGTCGATCCCAAACAGGTGCCCACCGCGCAAAACCCCGGCAATCTGCCGGTAGGTTTCGCCCGACACAAGAACGCCGGCAGCAACGTCGAGTACCTGGATATCACCTGTGCCGCCTGCCACACCGGCGAGTTGCACTTCAAAAACCAGGCGCTGCGTGTCGACGGCGGTTCCGCCCAGCACGTGTTGCCTTCCAGCGTGCCAACCTTGCGCGGCGGCAGTTTCGGTCAGGCCCTGGTCGCCAGCCTTGCGGCTACCTACTACAACCCATGGAAGTTCGAGCGCTTCGCCCGCCAAGTGCTGGGCGATCGCTATGACGCTGAGCACAAACAACTGCGCGAGGACTTCAAGCAGTCCCTGAACAAGTTTCTCAAAGTGGCCTGGAACGACACTCACCGTGGTCTCTACCCCACCGAAGAAGGCCCCGGCCGCACGGACGCCTTTGGCCGTATCGCCAACGCCAGCTTTGGCGACGCGATTTCCCCGGACAATTATCGCGTTGCCAACGCCCCGGTGGACTACCCGCAATTGTGGGATATCTGGACCTTCGACTGGGTGCAATGGAACGGCTCGGCCCAGCAACCCATGGCGCGCAATATCGGTGAAGCCCTGGGCGTAGGCGCGACGCTGGGCTTTTTCGACGCCGCCGGCCAGCCGCTCCAGGGCGATGCGCGCTACCCGTCCAGCGTCCGCGTGCGCGACCTCAACCTGATCGAAGAAACCCTGCAACGCCTCAAGCCACCGACCTGGCCCGAGGACCTGTTCGGCGCCGTCGACAAACCCCTCGCTGCTCAAGGCCGCACACTGTTCGCCGAGAACTGCGCCGGCTGCCATGTGCCCAGCGTCACCCAGGAAAACGGGCGCCCGGTGCAGCAGCTTAAAATGCTGCCCGTGGACTACATCGGTACCGACCCCGGCACCGCCAGCAACATTGCCGACCAACGCTACGACCTCAGCGCCCTGCAGTGGGACCCCGCGGAACTGGCCACGCTCAACGTCGAACTGCACCCCACGCCGACCGAGCCACTGGACCTGAAAAAAATGTCCGTGGCCAAGGGGCTGGCTTACGTCACTGCCTTCGTCGAAGAGCATGCTTACCGCGCCGCCGGCGTGACCCCGGCCGAGCGCCCGCGCCTGGACGGTTACGGCCTGCCCATCGGCGTACGCGAGTTGCGCGCCTACAAGGCGCGGCCACTGGCTGGCGTCTGGGCGACGCCGCCGTTCCTGCATAACGGTTCGGTGCCGACGATCTACCAGTTGCTCTCGCCCCAGGACGAGCGCAGCACCACATTCTATAAAGGCACTTTCGACTACGACCCGCGCCATCTCGGCTTTGAAACCGGTGCGTTCAAGAATGCCTTTGTGTTCGATACCAAAATCACCGGCAACCACAACAGCGGCCACGAGTTTCGTGCCGGCAGTCGTGGCAATGGCGTGATCGGCCGTGGCCTGCTACCGCAGGAACGCTGGGCGCTGCTGGAATACCTCAAAGTGCTGGGCGGCCCGCTGGAGCAACAACTGCCATGATGATTCGATCCCCCTACGACCGACCTTCCCTGCTCGGCCGCCTCTGGCTGCGCATCGGCGCATTTCTCGGCAAAACCTTGCTGTGGCTGGTGGGCCTCGGCCTGCTCGGTTGGCTGGCGGCGACTGCCTGGTACGCCTGGCAACACAGCGGCCCGATGTCACCGGATGAGCAAATCCCAGCGGGCGAAGCGGCGATGACCCAAGGCATCATCCAGACGGCGGTGCGCATCGTCGACCAGCACCGCGAGGGCACGCGCTACCTGCGTGATGCTCACGCCAAGGCCCACGGTTGCGTGAAAGCCGAAGTCAGTGTGCTCGCCGATCTCGACCCGGCGTTGCGACAGGGCGTGTTCGCCGAACCGGGCAAGACCTGGCAGGCGATGATGCGGTTGTCCAATGGCAACGCTTACCCGCAGTTCGACAGCATCCGTGATGCCCGCGGCATGGCGCTCAAGTTACTGGATGTGCCGGGCAAGCAGCTGCTGGCCGACCAGCAGACCCGCACGGAACAAGACTTCGTGATGTTCAGCCACCCGAACTTCTTTGTCAGCGATGTGGCGGAGTACGCGCAGAACATCGGCGCGCAGGCGGACGGCAAGAAGGTGCTGGCGTTCTTCCCCAAGGCCGACCCGCGCAGCTGGCAAGTGCGTCACTTGTTCATCGCCCTGGCGACCCTCGCACCCGCACCGGCCAGCCCGACGCAGACTACGTACTTTTCAGTTTCACCCTACAAGTTCGGCACGGCCAACGCCAAATTCCGCGTCGCGCCCGACCCGCAAAACTGCCCGAAATATCAACTGCCGAAACAAAACCAGGACCTGCCGAATTTCCTGCGCGGCGCCTTGAGCCAGCAGTTGTCCACCGACCGCGTGCCTGCGTGTTTCGTGCTGCAGATCCAGCGCCAGAACCCGCAGAAATTCATGCCGATCGAAGACACCAGCATCGAATGGAAAGAAAGCGACGCGCCGTATGAAACCGTGGCGAAGGTGCATATCCCGGCGCAGGATTTCGATACGCCCGAGCAGAACCTGGCGTGCGACAACCAATCCTTCAACCCCTGGTTTGGCGTAGCGGAGCACCGCCCCATCGGCGGTATCAACCGTTTGCGCAAAGCCGTGTATGAAGCGGTCAGCGATTACCGCCACAGCCGCAACGCGCCATAAAGAATGCGTAACAATGGACCCGACGGCGTAAGGATTGCGTCGGGTCTATTGAGCCATTTCCACCCCGCCTCTACCGTGAGTACCTACCCCATCACCCGTAGGAAATCACCGTGGAAGGCTCAACCCTCGGCATGATCGTACTCACCCTGATCGCCGTGTTCGGCACCGCGTCTTTTTGCTTCGAACACCTGGCGACGCGCCAGATCAAAAAGAAAAAAACCGGTCAGCACTGACCTTCAGCCAGCGAGCCCAGCCTCTTCGGTACGGGCCCGCAACCACTGACGAAAACTGCGCACCGCCGCGGGTGGATTGCGATGATGCGGCTGCATCAGGTGCAAGCGGCCGCGACTGTGCATGCTGTGGGGCAAGGCCGTTTGCAGGCGCCCGGAGTCGAGGTCGCTTTCCAGCAAGCGCTTCCACCCCAGGGCGACGCCGTGGCCCATCACCGCCGATTGCATCAACAGTTGATAGCTGTTGGTGCGCAAGGCATGGCGCGGCGAGTAGTAATCGGCACCCGCATCCGCAAACCAGTCGGCCCACGTCAGCCAGTCGTGGTGATGGTCTTCCACGATCAGCAAGGTGTGCGCGTGCAACAGATGATGCAGGTCGCGAATCGGGCCGTGGCGCTCAAGGTAACCGGGGCTGCACACGGTGATGACCTGTTCGCTGTCAAACACCGGCGACAGCTCAAGGCCGTGGGGCGCGGCCATTTCATCCAAGTGATAGAACAAACCCAGGTCATATTCGCTGACATCCAGATGGCTGGGGCTTTCGCTGCACAGAACGCGGATATCCAGGTCCGGATGGTCGCGCTGGAACTGCGGCAACAGACCGGCCAGCCAGATAGAGCTGATGGTGGGCGTACTGGCCAGGGTCAACTGGCGATCGGCACCGCGCCTGCGCAACTCGGCGGACTCGCGGTCAAGCTCGCGCAACAGGCGTTGGACAGTACGAAAATAACGCACCCCGGCGGGTGTCAGGCTCAAGCCCTGGGCCAGCCGATAAAACAGCGGGCGGGCCAGGTCTTCTTCGAGGCGTTTGACCTGGCGGCTGACCGCGCTCTGGGTCAAGTTCAATTCATGGGCCGCCTGGGTAAAACTCAAATGGCGGGCCGCCGCTTCGAAGGTCTGCAAGCAATTGAGGGGAGGAAGATCGACGTTTCGGCGCGACATGAGCAAGTCCATTGGCAATGACGGGCCCAGGTTACCCCAGGCCCGCAGAGATCACGTTGGCAAGCATCCTGCCAGTTGCCTGCTCAGAGTGCGACCCTGGCCACGCGTTTACTCCATTGCCGACGGTGTTCCAACTGGCCGTTTTCCCAGGCGGTCTGCTCCGCTTCGATGTAGAACCACTCGGCGTCGGCGTGCACGCTCAATTGGCTTTCCACCTCCACGGCCCACTGGTCGCGGCCGACTCGGTAGTGCCATTCGATATCGGCCCACGTCGACAGCGGATCCCAGGGCAAAGTGCGGTATTGCTCGGTGCAACGCTGGTCCACCGACAGGCCGTGGTCGGTAAAACGCACCGAACCCAAGTCATCTTCGATTTTCACGCAGACTTCGCCACTGCCCACGTCTTCGATCAAGGTGCGTTTCGGCGCAGCGGCGCGTAGGACTTCCATCGCCACCGGCGTAGCCGACTGCGGCGCTTCGAACGGGCAGTCCACCGCCTCGCCTTTGAATATCGGCAGTTGCAGGCTTTGCAGGCTCGGCAGCAACGTCAGAGTGGTCAACTCACGGCTCGGCCACAGTAACGGGAAACTCGCGGTACTCAGGGCAAGACGCAAACGGTAGCCGACGGGCAGGCGCATGCCGATGTGGTCGAGGGTTAACTGCACGTCCATGGGTTCACCGGGGACTACAGGTGTTACCTGGGAAAAATCCTCACGCAGTGTGAGATTGAGTACACCGTAACTGATCTGCGTGACTTGCCCGTCCGGCGCTATCGCATTCAGCCGGGCGACCAATTGACCACAGGCGGTGTCACTTGCCAGGCGCAACTTAAGACGTGCATCGCCGAGCAACGCCAGCGGCTCGGTCAGCAGCGGGGAGTCGAAGCACAGCGAGTTGGCGTCATCACGACGTTGATCCGTCGGTCCATCGGGGCCAAACCAAATGGCGCAGTATTCGCCTTGGTGCAGGCCGGTGGTCAGCGGCGAGCAGATGCTGCGCGGCGCCGCCAACGGCAGTGAGCCTGCACTCAGGCCCTGTTCGCCGAGGCTGAAATCCGCCCATTGCACCTGCGGATCCGGCCAGCCGGAGGTCTGCACCCAGATCCCCGGCCGCTCGGCATAACTGCCCTTCGGCGGCAGAATATCCTGTAGGTAAAAAGTGCAAGATGCGTCATCCATCACCCCGTTTTTGATGCCCTTGAGCCAATGATCCCACCAGCGCTTGGCCTCTTGCAGGAAGCCGATGGCCGGGTTGGGCACGGCGAAATGCGGGTACTTGTGTATCCAAGGACCGATCATGGCTTTCTTCGGGCCCGGTAGGTTTTGCATCAGGCGCGAAACGGTGTTGCGGTAGGCATCGCCCCAGCCCCCCACTGCATACACGGCCGCCTTGATCTTCGAATAGTCCTCGCACACCGAGCCATGGCGCCAATAGTCATCGCGGGTCTGGTGTTGCAGCCAGGTTTCCGCCAGCAACGGCATGGCGTCCAGGCGTTGGTGCCAGAGGTGTTTCCAGTCGTCGCCCACCAGCAAAGGATCCGGCACCGCCGCGCTGAAGTTGAGCATGGTGGCGGCCCAGCCGAAGTTCTCCATCAACAGATTGCCACCCTTGTAATGGATGTCGTCGGCAAAGCGATCATCGGTGGAGCACAGGGTAATGATCGCCTTCAACGCCTCGGGCTGGCGCGCCGCGACTTGCAGCCCGTTGAAGCCGCCCCAGGAGATGCCCATCATGCCGACATTACCGTCGCACCAGGGTTGCTGGCACAGCCAGTCGATCACTTCGAGGGCGTCTTCCTGTTCCTGCAGCAGGTATTCATCGGCCATCAAACCTTGGGATTCACCGTTGCCCCGCATGTCCACCCGCACACACACATAGCCCTGCCCCGCCATCCACGGGTGGGTCAGCGCATCGCGTACGGCGGTGCCGTCGCGTTTGCGGTACGGCAGGTATTCCAGGATCGCCGGGAAGGTTTGCAGGCCGGCGACTTCCGGCAACCAGATGCGGGCGGCCAGTTGGGTACCGTCCTTCAAGGGGATCAGGCAGTGCTCGATTTCGCGCACGGTGTAAGCAAATTCAGTGACGATTTCCATCAGTAACTCCTACAGCGGTTCAATCGATCAGCGGGCGAAATCCGGCACCGGGCTGGCGCCACGCGATTGCGTTTCGGGGGTCCGCTGAAAGCGTTTCACATCCAGCAACGCGGGATTTTTCAGCCAGAAAATCAGCGAGGTACTGGCCAATAACACCAGGATCATCCCGGGCAAACCGCCGAGATTGGAGAGCATCTTCACCCCGTCGATGCCCACAAACGCGACCATGACCCACGACACCGTGCCGATAATCAGGCCCCAGACGATCTTCAGCAGCGGGTTGCCGTCGAGATCGGAATCCGCGGTCACGCCCTTGCTGCACAGGTTGGCGATCACATCGGTGCTGGAGTCCGCCGCCGTGACAAACGAGATGAACGCTACGAACAGCAGGAACGCGATCATCAGGCCGCTGGCCGGCAATTGCTGGAACATCTGGTACAGCACGTGCTCCACGCCCTGCTCGTTCAGCACACGGTTGAGGCTGCCGTCACCGAGGGCATCGAAGTACAGGCTGGTGCCGGAGAAAATGCAGATCCATATCGCCGTGAACAACGCCGGGTAGAGCATGTTGATATGGATGAATTCGCGCACGGTATAGCCACGGCCAATCTTGCCAAGGAACAGCGCGCTCACCGGCGCCCAGGCAAACCACACCGACCAGTAGAACACCGTCCAGCTGTGCGGCCAGGTGTCGCCACTCGCGGCGCCAGTGAACAGGCTGCGGCTGAAGAAGGTGTCGAGGTACACGCCGAGGGACTCGACGCCGAGGCTGAACATGTACAAGGTCGGCCCACACAGCAGCACAAACAATCCCAGCGCCAGCATGATCCAGGTGTTGAACGAGGACAGCATCACAATGCCTTTCTGCAGGCCGCTAGCGGCCGAGGCGACAAAGGTGATGACGATGATCGCAATGATGATGGCTAGGCGGAACGGCGTGGTTTCACCGCCGATATATTGGGCCAGGCCACCGGCCAGGGTCAGCGCGCCAGTGCCCAGGGATGAGGCCATGCCCGCCACCAGGGCGAACATCGCCAGGGTGTCGATCAGCCCGGCGTAGCGCTTGACCCGCGCTGCGCCCAGCAGCGGCTCGAGCATGGCGCCAATGGAGAAGTTGCTGCGACGGTTATAGAACACCAGCGCAAACACCAGCGAGGGCACCAGGTAAATGGCGTAGGGGGTGATGGTCCAGTGCAGGAACATCGTCGACATGGCAAAGCTCTTCGCCGCCGAACTGCCCGCCTCGATCGGCAGGCTGGTGGGTGGGCCATACAGGTGGTAGAGCGGTTCGGCGGTGGTCCAGAACAGCACGCCCACGGCCAGCGTGGTGCACAGCGCCACCATGAACCAGCGCCATTTGCTCAGCAATGGCTGGGCGTCTTCGCCGCCGATACGCACCTTGCCCAACGCGGAGAAGTAGACGATCGCCGTCAGCACCACCATGGCAAACGAGCCGGCACTGAACAGCCATGAGAAGTTTTTCAGGATTAGGTTATTGAGCTGTTTGCTGATCGCCAGGAAGGCATTCAGGTCGACGTAGCTGGCGATCACCGCCGCCAGCAGGATCAGGAACGTTGGCCAGAACACCAACGGACGCAGTGGATATTTCATAGAGAGCCATTCCCCTTGCAGACTATTTTTATCTTAGAGAGCGGGCACTGCAGCATCCTGCTGCCGTGACTCGCCTGGAAGTCTTCGCGTGGCTATAGATAACCGTTTAAGCGGTCAGGGACGCAATCAACCAATGTGCATGGGGGTATTCCGCCACGTCATGTCGCACCAGCACAGTTCAGGGCGAACATGCAGTGCACAATGGCAAGGCGCATTGAGGATAAATCGCAGACGAAAAAAAGCCCGCTCAATGAGCGGGCTTCTTGTGGTGACCTGGCGTTCAGCGTTCCAGGTAACCGAATATGGCGCAGCGGACGGGACTCGAACCCGCGACCCCCGGCGTGACAGGCCGGTATTCTAACCGACTGAACTACCGCTGCGCGTAACACTTGAAGCGAATGGTGGGTGATGACGGGATCGAACCGCCGACATTCTGCTTGTAAGGCAGACGCTCTCCCAGCTGAGCTAATCACCCTTCACTTTCGGTGTGGGCGGCATCATACACCAAAAATTCGCAATGTCTTGATTTAAATGCACTTTATTTTGGATTTTTTCCAGATCCCGGCAAAACCCCGTAAAAACGGGCTTCTGCTCGCGCAAATGCGAGTCTATTGCGTTTACCGGGTGCTTAGCCGCACAATTAAAAACTATTCTCAATAACGCCTGAGCCACGCTTATGTCTGTGGGTGAACCGCCATTCCAAAGGGAAATTACCCAGCTCTACAGCGAGCATCATGGCTGGCTGCTCACCTGGCTGCGGCGCAAGCTCGGCTGCCACCAGAATGCCGCTGACCTGGCGCAGGACACGTTTGCACGCATCCTGAACGCGCGCGAATCCGTAGCCGGCATTCGCGAACCCCGGGCCTACTTGAGCACGACGGCCAGACGCCTGATCATCGACCAGGCACGGCGCCGGCAGATTGAACAGGCTTACCTGCAGGAATTGGCCCTCACCGTGGACGCGCTCGAAGGGTTTCAATCGCCCGAGCAAATCCACACCACGCTTGAAGCCCTCGAACAGATCGCCTTTATCCTGGAGGGCATGCACGTCTATTCGCGCCAGGCATTCGTGCTGTATTACCTTGAGGAAATGACCCAACAACAGATCGCCCGACAGCTCAAGTTGTCGGAACGCACCGTGCGCAAGTACCTGATCCAGGCGCTCATGCACTGCGGCCACAGCATGGATACCTGATTGAGCATGTCGGACCAACAGATCGAAGAACAAGCCGCCGAATGGCTGCTGCGCCTGCATGAGGGCGAACTGAGCGAAACCCAGCGCCTGGCATTTGAAGGTTGGAAACAGCAAGGTCCGCACTACGCCGAGGCCGCGGCCCGCATGGAAGCCGTCATCGCCCGCATGCAGGCCTTGCGGGGTAAAAAAGCACCGGCGCGGGCAGCGTTGAACGCAGCGTTTACCCAACCAAAAAGCCGTCGCCGCAAGAACGCCCTGCGCGCGCTGGCAGTGGCGTGCAGCCTGGCGATTCCGACGGCAGCATTGCTGGTGAGTCCTTATCCCCAGCAGTGGATGGCCGACGTGCGCAACGGGCCAGGCCAATGGCAAACCCTGCAACTGGCGGATGGCTCGACGCTGACCCTCAACGGCATCAGCGCGGCAAACCTGCATTTCGATGGCAAGCAGCGTCGCATTGAACTGCTGCAGGGCGAAATCCTGGTGGAGGTCGCTCACGATCGCACGCGGCCGTTTGTCGTACAGACGCCCCAAGGCACACTGCGTGCGCTGGGCACGCGGTTTGTGGTCAAGCGCGAGGGCGATATCACCGTACTCAGCATGCTCGAATCCCGTGTGGCCGCACAAAGCGCCAACGGCCAGCAGACGCTGGAAGTCGACGCCGGTTCGCAGGCCCTGATGCAGTCGACTGCCGTGCGCTTGGTTGGCACTGTCGACCCGTCGAGCATCAACGAAGCCTGGCGTCGACATCAATTGGTGGTGGAGAACCGGCCTTTGCCGGAGGTGCTGGATGAAATCGCTCGGCATCGCGCCGGTCGCGTGCAATTTGATCGCGACGCCCTGCAAAACCTGCGGGTGTCAGCCGTGATCCCGCTGGATGACAGCGACCACGCCTTGCAGTTACTCGCGCAAACCTTGCCGATCAAGGTGCAGACCTTTACGCCGTGGCTGATCGTCGTAAGCCCACAGACACTTACCCAATAAATAATTATTCGCATTTGCTTCCGGTTTTTTCGAGGCTGCCCGTCAAGGAAGGTAATTCGACACATAAAGGACTGCCTTCACCATGCACACCCCTTCCTACCCGCGCGGACGCTTTCGGCTACTGAAAAGCGCGCCGTTGTCCCTGGCCCTGCTCACTGCCAGTACGCTGAACACCAGCCTGGCCCAGGCCGACGCCGTCAGCGTCGCCGCCCAAACCTACGAAATCCCGGCCGGGCCGCTGGGCAATTCGCTCAACCGCTTTGCCCAGCAGGCGGGTGTGGCCATCGTGTTCCAGTCCAACGAACTGGAAGGCCTCAAAAGCCCAGGCTTGAAAGGCAGCTACGGTATACAGGACGGGTTCGACAGCTTGCTGCAGGGCAGCGGCTACCGCGCGGTAAAGGGTGATCAGGTCTACGCACTGCAGCCCTCCCCTCTCGCCGGCAACGGCACCATGGAGCTGAGCCCGACCGCCGTCACCGCCAACCAGTTGGGCAACGTCACCGAAGGTACAGGTTCCTACACGCCCGGCACGATCGCGACCTCCACACGCCTGGTGCTGACCCCCAAGGAAACCCCGCAGTCAGTGAGCGTGGTCACCCGCCAGCACATGGACGATTTCGGCCTGAACAGCGTCGACGACGTGATGCGCCACACTCCAGGCATTACCGTTTCGGCCTTCGACACCGAGCGTACCAACTACTACGCCCGCGGCTTTTCGATCAATAACTTCCAGTACGACGGTATTCCCTCGACGGCGCGCAACGTCGCCTACTCGGCGGGCAACACCCTGAGCGACATGGCGATCTACGACCGCGTAGAAGTGCTCAAGGGCGCCACCGGCCTGCTCACCGGCGCAGGCTCCCTGGGCGCGACGATCAACTTGGTGCGCAAGAAACCTACAGCGGACTTCCAGGGCCACGCGACCCTCGGTGCCGGTTCCTGGGACAACTACCGCAGCGAGCTGGACGTGAGCGGCCCGATGACCGAAAGCGGCAACGTGCGTGGCAGGGCCGTGGCGGCCTACCAGGACAAGCATTCGTTCATGGATCACTACTCGCGCCAGAGCCCGACGTACTACGGCATCATGGAGTTCGACCTGTCGCCCGATACCCTGCTGACCGTCGGCGGCGATTACCAGGACACTCTGCCAAAAGGCTCCTCATGGTCGGGGAGCTTTCCGCTGATCAACTCCAACGGCGACCGCAACAGCGTCAAGCGCTCGTTCAACAACGCTGCCGATTGGAGCAGTTGGGAGCAATACACCCGCACCGTATTTGCCATGCTCGAACACGACCTGGGCAATGGATGGGTAAGCAAGCTGCAACTGGACCACAAGATCAACGGCTATCACGCCTTGATGGGCTCGATCCAGGGCGACCAGCCGCAGCCGGACGGCACCGCGCAACTCACCTCGGGCAAATACACCGGGGAAACCGTCAGCGATTCCGCCGACCTGTACGTGAGCGGCCCCTTCAGCCTGGGCGGGCGCGAACATGAACTGGTGCTCGGCGGTTCTATCAGCGCCTCGGAATGGAAAGGCAAAGGCTACTGGAACCTCTCCCCAAATATCGTCGACTTCAATAACTGGCGCGGCCACGCCACGATACCGGACTGGGGCAAGGCGCAATCACTGACCGATGACACCGTGCGCCAGACGGGCGCCTATGTGACCACGCGGCTGAACCTCGCCGACGACCTCAAGCTGCTGCTGGGCGGGCGCGTGGTCAACTACCAGGTCACGGGCTATAACCCCAACTACCGCGAGTCCGGACGATTCGTGCCGTACATCGGCGCCGTGTACGACCTCAACGACACGTACGCGGTCTACGCCAGCTACACCGATATCTTCATGCCGCAAGAGAATTACAACCGCGATCGCGACAACAAACTGCTTGAGCCGGATGAAGGCCAGAACTGGGAACTGGGCGTAAAAGCCGACTTCCTTGACGGTCGCGTGAACGCCAGCGCGGCCTACTTTGAAATCCATGAATCCAACCGCGCGCTCTCGGATGACGAGTACAACAACCAGACGCCGATCCCGAACAACTACGCCTACAAAAGCAGCAAGGCCGTCACCAAAGGTTATGAGCTGGAGATGTCCGGCGAGATTGCCCCCGGCTGGCAACTCCAGGCCGGCTACACCCACAAGGTCGTGCGCGACGACAAGGACGTGAAGATCTCCACCTTCGAGCCCGAAGATCAGGTCAAGCTGTTCACCACCTACAAGCTCAAGGGCAACCTCGACAAGTTGACGGTAGGCGGTGGCGTGCGCTGGCAAAGCGTGGGCTGGCAGGACATCTATAACTCTCCCCATGGCGGCTATGAAGCGTTCTCCCAGGACGCCTATTGGCTGGTCGACCTGATGACCAAATATCAGGTCAGCAAAAACCTGTCGGCGACGCTGAACGTCAACAACCTCTTCGACAAGTCTTACTACACCAACATCGGCTTCTATAACTCCGCCGCTTATGGTGAGCCACGCAATTTCATGGTGACCACACGCTGGGATTTCTGATCCCCCAATAAAAAACGCCGCCGATCATCGGAAATGATCGGCGGCGTTTTTTTATTTTTGCAAAGCCCAGACAGCAAAAAGCCCGCTCAATGAGCGGGCTTCCTGTGGTACCTGGCGTTCAGCGTTCCAGGTAACCGAATATGGCGCAGCGGACGGGACTCGAACCCGCGACCCCCGGCGTGACAGGCCGGTATTCTAACCGACTGAACTACCGCTGCGCGTAACACTTGAAGCGAATGGTGGGTGATGACGGGATCGAACCGCCGACATTCTGCTTGTAAGGCAGACGCTCTCCCAGCTGAGCTAATCACCCTTCGTTTCGGTGTGGCGCGCATTCTACGGAGCGGCCCCAGGTCTGGCAAGCACTTTCTTAAATCTTTTTTTTGATAGCTTCCAATGGCTTAGGCAGGGTTGGCCTGGGACGTTATCAAGAGAATAATGCCCCCCTTTGTATAAAGGAGAGACTCGCCCCATGTGGTTCAAGAACCTGCTTATCTATCGCCTGACCCAAGATCTGCCTGTTGATGCCGAGGCGTTGGAAGCGGCCATGGCCACCAAACTGGCGCGCCCTTGTGCCAGCCAGGAGTTGACCACTTACGGTTTCGTCGCGCCTTTTGGTAAAGGTGAAGAGGCTCCCCTGGTTCACGTCAGCGGTGATTTCCTGCTGATCGCCGCGCGCAAGGAAGAACGCATCCTGCCGGGCAGCGTGGTGCGGGATGCACTCAAGGAGAAAGTCGAAGAGATCGAGGCCGAGCAAATGCGCAAGGTCTACAAAAAGGAACGCGACCAGATCAAGGATGAAATCATCCAGGCCTTCCTGCCGCGTGCCTTTATTCGGCGTTCGTCGACGTTCGCCGCCATCGCGCCAAAACAGGGCCTGATCCTGGTCAACTCGGCCAGCCCCAAGCGCGCCGAAGACTTGTTGTCCACACTGCGTGAAGTGATCGGCACCCTGCCGGTTCGCCCACTCACCGTGAAAACAGCACCGACCGCGATCATGACCGACTGGGTCACCACCCAAAAGCCGGCAGATGACTTCTTCGTGCTCGACGAGTGCGAACTGCGCGACACCCACGAAGACGGCGGCATTGTGCGCTGCAAGCGCCAGGACCTGACCGGCGAAGAGATCCAACTGCACCTGACCACCGGCAAAGTCGTGACCCAACTGTCGCTGGCCTGGCAGGACAAACTGTCCTTCATGCTCGACGACAAGATGACCGTCAAGCGCCTGAAGTTCGAAGACCTGCTGCAAGACCAGGCGGAACAGGACGGCGGTGAAGAAGCCCTGGGCCAACTGGATGCGAGTTTTACCCTGATGATGCTGACGTTTGGTGACTTCATACCCGCGCTGGTCGAAGCACTCGGCGGTGAAGAGACCCCACAGGGCATCTAAAAGCTCATTAGATCTTATGTGGGCACGGTCAGTGTGGGAGCCGGGCTTGCCCGCGATGCAGGCACCTCGGTCTTCAGTTAAATCGAGTTGATGCTATCGCAGGCAAGCCAGCTCCCACATCTGATCGAGTTGCCACCTCCAGCACTCTAATAACAAGGACATCCCCATGCGCGCACTCGCCGCCTTGAGCCGCTTCGTCGGCAATACCTTCGCCTATTGGGTGTTGATTTTCGCCGTCGTCGCCTTCCTCGAACCCGGCTGGTTCATCGGCCTGAAAAGCGCCATCGTCCCGTTGCTGGGCCTGGTGATGTTCGGCATGGGGTTGACCCTCAAGATTGATGACTTCGCCGAAGTCGCCCGCCATCCGTGGCGCGTGGCATTGGGCGTGGTCGCACACTTTGTCATCATGCCGGGCGTGGCCTGGTTGCTGTGCCAGGCCTTCCACCTGCCGCCGGAAATTGCCGTTGGCGTGATCCTGGTCGGTTGCTGCCCAAGCGGCACCTCCTCCAACGTGATGACCTGGCTGGCCCGCGGCGACTTGGCGCTGTCGGTGGCCATCGCCGCCGTCACCACCCTCCTCGCCCCGCTGCTTACGCCGGCGTTGATCTGGCTGCTGGCGTCGGCCTGGCTGCCGGTATCGTTCATGGAGTTGTTCTGGTCGATCCTGCAAGTTGTGCTGCTGCCGATCGTGCTCGGCGTACTGGCGCAACGCGTGCTCGGTGATCGGGTGCGCCACGCGGTGGATGTGTTGCCACTGGTGTCGGTGGTGAGCATCGTGATCATCGTCGCGGCGGTGGTTGCCGCCAGCCAGGCGAAGATTGCCGAGTCGGGCCTGTTGATCATGGCCGTGGTGATGCTGCACAACAGCTTCGGTTACTTGCTGGGCTACTTCACCGGCCGCGTGTTCAAGTTGCCATTGGCGCAGCGCAAGTCGCTGGCGCTGGAAGTGGGCATGCAGAACTCCGGGCTGGGTGCCGCATTGGCCAGCGCGCACTTCTCGCCCTTGGCGGCGGTGCCGAGTGCGTTGTTCAGCGTCTGGCACAATATTTCCGGGGCGTTGCTCTCGACTTACTTCCGCCGCATGAGCGAGAAGGAAGACCGTCGCGCCCTGGAGAACACCCCGCAAACTTGATCAGTCGATCACTTTTGGGCACTCTTACGAGCTTCGCGGGGACGACCCCGCGACGCTTTCAAGCGCCTAATCCGGGGACGACCCCACCTAGCGTTAGGAGGTCATCATGTCCTGGATCATTCTGTTTTTTGCGGGTCTGTTTGAAGTGGGCTGGGCCGTCGGCCTGAAGTACACCGACGGTTTCAGCAAGCCGCTGCCCACGGCCCTGACGATTGCCGCCATGGCCGTAAGCCTTGGCCTGCTGGGGCTGGCGATGAAGGAGCTGCCGCTGGGCACGGCCTATGCCATCTGGACCGGAGTCGGTGCCGTGGGCACCGTGATCGCCGGGATTATCCTGTTTGGGGAATCCATGGCGCTGTTCCGGTTGGCCAGTGTGGCGTTGATCATTTGCGGGCTTATTGGGCTCAAGATCAGCACCTGATCCATTACCGCTGTCGAACCGCCGCTCCCACACCAGACCGCGTTCGCTTGAACAATGCGGTCCAATGTGGGAGCTGGCTTGCCTGCGAATAGGCCATTAATCCAGCCCGAAACTACCTGACACTCCCCCGCAACACCCCCACCCGTTCCTGCAACTGCGCAGGCGTCGCGGCCTCTACCGTCACCGGCTCACCCGCCACCAACACCACCCGCGACCAGATCCGATGAAACAACCCTTTGTTCGGATCGCGGCTGAAAAAACTCCCCCACAACCCCTGCAACGCCATCGGAATCACCGGCACCTGCGTCTCCTCCAGGATGCGCGTCACACCACCGCGAAACTCGTTCATCTCGCCATCGGCGGTCAACTTGCCCTCCGGGAAGATGCACACCAACTCCCCTTCCTTCAGATACTGCGCAATCCGTGTGAAAGCCTTTTCATAGATTTGGATGTCTTCGTGACGCCCCGCAATGGGAATCGCCCCGGCCGTGCGGAAGATAAAGTTCAGCACCGGCAAACGGTAGATCTTGTAGTACATGACAAAGCGAATCGGCCGACGCACCGCGCCGCCGATCAGCAGCGCATCGACAAATGAAACGTGGTTGCACACCAGCAGCGCCGCGCCTTCGTCCGGGATCGCTTCCAGGTTGCGATGCTCCACGCGGTACATGGAATGGCTGAGCAGCCAGATCATGAAACGCATGGTGAACTCGGGGACGATCTTGAAGATGTAGGTGTTGACCGCGATGTTGAGCAGCGACACCACCAGGAACAATTCGGGAATTGACAGCTTGGCCACGCTCAGCAGCAGGATCGACACAATCGCCGAGACCACCATGAACAGTGCGTTAAGAATGTTGTTGGCAGCGATGACCCGCGCACGCTCGTTCTCGGCGGTGCGCGACTGGATCAACGCGTACAGCGGCACGATATAGAAGCCGCCGAACACGCCCAGGCCGAGGATATCGAACAACACCCACCAGGCTTGGCCGTAACTGAGCACGGCGAGCCAATCGTTGGCCTGCACGTTCTGCGGGAAACCGCCGGAGTGCCACCACAGCAACAGGCCGAACACGGTCAGGCCGAATGAGCCGAACGGCACCAGGCCGATTTCCACCTTACGCCCGGAGAGTTTTTCGCAAAGCATCGAGCCGAGGGCGATACCCACAGAGAACACCGTGAGGATCAGCGTGACCACGGTTTCGTCGCCGTACAGCCATTCCTTGGCGTACGCCGGGATCTGCGTCAGGTAGATCGCGCCAACAAACCAGAACCACGAGTTACCCACGATTGAGCGCGAAACGGCCGGCGTCTGCCCCAGGCCCAGGCGCAAGGTGGCCCAGGATTCACTGAAAATGTTCCAGTTCAGGCGCAACCCCGGGGTCGACGCCGCCGCCCTCGGAATACTGCGGCTGGCCAAGTAACCCAATACCGCCACACCGACGATCGCCACGGCGACCACCGGCGCGTAATAGGTGGACGACATCATGATCCCGGCGCCAATGGTACCGGCCAGGATCGCCAGGAACGTGCCCATTTCCACCAGGCCGTTGCCGCCGACCAGCTCATCGTCGTGCAGCGCCTGGGGCATGATCGAGTACTTCACCGGGCCGAACAGCGCCGAGTGGGTGCCCATCGCAAACAGTGCCAGCAGCATCAGTTCCAGGTGGTTGGTCAGGAAGCCCGTCGCGCCCACAGCCATGATCACAATCTCGCCGATCTTGATTGCGCGGATCAATGCGTCCTTGTTGAACTTCTCGCCAAACTGCCCGGCCAGCGCCGAAAACAGGAAGAACGGCAGGATGAACAGCAAGGCACAGAGGTTGACCCAGATGGACCGGTCACCGTCGATGGTGAGCTTGTAGAGAATGGCCAGGATCAGCGATTGCTTGAAGATGTTGTCGTTGAACGCACCCAGCAACTGGGTGATGAAAAACGGCAGGAAACGCCGTGTGCGCAGCAAGGTGAATTGCGAGGGGTGGCTCATCGTCCGTGTTCCTGCGTGGCCTGTTTTTTTGTAAAAGCATTCAGGCCACGACTTTACCTAATCCGGCTTACTTATTCGCTAGTCCTGCAATGCATGGCGAAACAAAAAGCTCACCTTTATAGGCGCCCTGCACCGTGCGTTTAGCGACAATCAGCCACATCAGCGCCAACGCCACCACCAACAGACAGCCGAATACACTGAAGAAACCCAGGTGCAGCAGGCCCGCCAACTTCAGTGTGGCCAAGGCGTACACCCCCAAGGGGAAAGTGAAGCCCCACCACCCCAGGTTGAACGGGATACCGGCGCGCAGGTAAAGCAGGGTAATCAGTACGGCGATCAGCATCCACCAAAGGCCAAAGCCCCACAGTGTAATGCCCGCTACCAGCCCGAGGCCGTCAGCCATTTCACCGACACCCGGCAAGCCATTGGCCGCGAAGATCGCCGGCGCATCTCCCCCCAGCAACAACATGCCCAACGCACCAGTGCCGATGGGGCCTAGCGCCAGCCAGCTCGACGCGGCCATATTGGCGTGGGGCAGTTTATGCAGGGCCATGCGCAGCATCAGGATGGTCAGGATGCTGAACGCCACCGGCAGGGAAAACGCCCACAGCACGTAGCTGGTCACCAGCATCACCAGTTGCGAATGGGCGTCCGCCAGGTGCGGTGCCAGCAGGCCACCGCTGGCGGCGGCGACTTCGGCGGCAACCACGGGCAGCAGCCAAACGGCGGTCATCTGGTCGATGCTGTGTTCCTGGCGGGTGAACATCATGAACGGGATAAGCACGCCGCAGGCCAAGGCCATCGCGACATCCAGCCACCACAGCGCTTCAGCCAGCGGGATCACTTCGCTGCCCCAACGCGGCAGGCCGAACAGCAGCAAGCCATTGAGAATGGTCGCGAGCCCCATGGGGATAGTGCCGAAGAACATCGACACCGTAGAGTGCCCAAAAATCCGCCGCGCCTCGTGGAAAAACATCACCCAGCGGGCTGCGTACAACACGCTGAACAACACGAACAGGCCGACCGTGAACAACCACAGCGCTTCGGCGATGGCGTGCAAACCTGGCAGGTTGACCGGCAACTGCGCCAACGCCAGCGCCAGCACGCCGGTGCCCATGGTGGCGGCAAACCAGTTAGGGGTGAACTGGCGAATCACTTCCCGCGGACGGGTCAGGTGACTGAAAGGTTTGTAACTGATGGTATTCGAGCAGGTCATGATGGCAATCCTCTTCCTCGCATGAGGTTAAGGCCATGGTAGAACCTGATCGAATATCTATATAACGGGTAATATCTCTAACTGTTATCTACTTTGCAGATATAGTCTAAACGCTGCCTTCGCATTCGATCACCAGAATGCGCGCCGGGCCTTGGGGATGGGCGACATGCTCGGTGCCGACACTGGCATAGAAGATATCCCCTACGCCCAACTCCGCCACCTGTTCGAAGCCGTTGTCGCGGTAGTGCATCTGCACCCGGCCATCCAGCACCACGAACACTTCCTCGCCATCATTGATGTGCCAGCGATACGGCTGGTCAGTCCAGTGCAGGCGCGTGGTGATGCCGTTCATATTGGCGATATCCAACGCCTCCCAGGCGCGGCTGCCGGTGAAGTCCTTGCTGCGGATGATCTTCATGCTTGAATCTCGGTCGGGCGATACGAGAGGCGATTATTACCTATCAGCCGCCTGTCGTCGCCTTGGCGCGCGCCGAATCCTGCAACAGCAGGCCGACCAGTGCGCCGAGGGACAGCAGGATGAGTACCGCACCGTAGCCGTCGGTGGTGGAGATCAAACCAAAGCTGCGAATCAGGTTGCCCGCCAGCAAAGACGGCAGACAGAACGCCAGGTAACTCAGCACATAAAACGCCGACATCAAGCCCGCGCGCTCATGGGGCAAAGCCAGCGGCACCACACTGCGCAGGGCACCGAGGAAGCCCGCGCCAAAACCACTGCCGGCGATCAGCGTGGCGATAAAAAACAACGGCAGGCTGGCGCTGTGCACGGCCGTGAGGATCAGCGCCACACCGACTGCCAGCAAGCCGGCCCCCAGGCGCAGCACTTTGTCGGCGTGGCGATTGCGCAGTGTGAAGATCATCAATGCGCCGCTCAAGGTCAACACCGCCACCAGGCCGCCGCCGATCAGGTTGGAGGTCGAACCGGTGGCGGCCCGTACCAGTGACGGCGCCAGGGACAGGTAGAATCCGCCCATCGCCCACACCGCCACATCCACCGGCAGCGACAACCACAAGGCCCGGCGCGCTTGCGGCGGTACATGCAAAGTCGGACGCAGCGAAGCCAGTGCACCGGGAATACGGCTGACAGTTTCCGGCAGGCGCCATACGTACACGGCCTGCAACAGCATCAGCACCAACAGCGTGCAGTAGATCAACTGGGTCGGCAGCGGCGCGAATTCCACCAGCAGACTGCTGCCCATCGCACCGCACGCCATGCCCAGCAGCGGCGCCACGCTGTTGACCAGTGGCCCTTGCTGGCGATCCGTGTCGAGCAGTGCCGCGCCCAGCACGGCAGTGGCCATGCCCGTAGCAAAGCCCTGCAGCGTACGTGCGGCGATCAACCAGGCCACGCTGCCTTCATTGATAAACAGCAGCATCGCCAGCATGTTCAGGATCAATGCGGCGAAGATCACCGGCTTGCGTCCCAGGTGATCCGACAGTGAGCCGACAGTCAGCAGCGCCGCCAGGAGACTCAGCGCATAGACACCGAAGATCAGCGTGAGCATGCCTGCGGAAAAATGCAGGCCCTCCTGATACAGGTGATACAACGGCGTCGGCGCACTGGAGGCGGCAAGAAACGTCAGCAAGGTGACCGCAAGGAACACCAGGCTGGAACGCTGAGAAATAGGGCTAGACATGCGCACACTCCGCTAAAGCTAATATTTTGCTTTTATGGAGTGTGCTACCAGACTGGGCTTAAAGCAAATTCTTTGTGTTAAGGTTTTACACATGGCGATAAAAGAAGGCCTCCGCCCGGGGGGCCGTAGTGCCCGGGTACAAGAATCAGTGCATAGCGCTGTGCGCGAATTGCTGGAAGCCCACGAGCGCTCCAGCGTCACCGTGCCGATGATCGCTGCGCGTGCGGGGGTGACGCCGTCGACCATCTACCGGCGTTGGGGCGATCTTTCTGTGTTGCTGGCGGATGTGGCGTTGGCGCGGATGCGCCCGGACAGCGAGCCGGCGAATACCGGCAGCCTGCGCGGCGATTTGCAGGCCTGGGCCGAGCAGTATCTGGATGAGATGAGTTCGGAGCCTGGGCGGAACATGATGCGTGATGTGCAGTGCAGCCAGACGCCGGGCTATTGCGTGACCCTGATTGGCGGGCAGTTGCAGACGATTGTGGATCGCTACCCCGACAACACGCCACCCTGCGTAGACCGGCTGATCAACCTTCTGGCGGCGCCGACGGTGTTCAGGATTCTGTTTGCCAGCGCACCGTTGCAGGTTGAAGAGCTGCATGAGCTGATCGAATTGGCATTGCAATAATCAAAGCCCTATACGCCGATCAAAAATGTGGGAGCTGGCTTGCCAGCTCCCACATTAATCCTGTGTTACGTGCGCATCCCGCGCCCACTCACCAGCAGCTTCGCGCAACCGATATACAGCACCACGGTCGCCACCAACATGAACGTAATCGCCACGCTGATCTTGATATCCGACACACCTAAAATACCGTAGCGGAAGGCGTTGACCATGTGCAGCACCGGGTTGGCCAGCGACACGGTCTGCCAGAACGGCGGCAGCAAGGTGATCGAGTAGAACACGCCACCGAGGTAGGTCAGCGGCGTCAGCACGAAGGTCGGAATGATCGAAATATCATCGAAGTTGCGTGCAAACACGGCGTTGATGAAACCCAGCAGCGAGAAGATCGTCGCCGTCAGTACCACCACCAGAATGGTGACCCCGAGGTGATGCACTTGCAGGTGGGTGAAGAACAGCGACAATAAGGTCACGATCACGCCGACCATCAGGCCGCGCAGCACACCACCGGCGGTGTAGCCGATCAGGATGGTGTGTGGCGACACCGGCGACACCATCAATTCTTCAATTGAGCGCTGGAACTTGCTGCCGAAGAAACTGGAGACCACGTTGCCGTAGGAGTTGGTGATCACCGACATCATGATCAGACCCGGCACGATGTATTCCATGTAGGTGAAACCACCCATGTCACCGATCTGCCGGCCGATCAGATTACCGAAGATCACGAAGTACAGAACCATGGTGATCGCCGGCGGCAGCAGGGTCTGCGGCCAGATCCGGGTAAAGCGCTTCACTTCGCGATAGACGATGGTTTGCAGCGCGACGAGGTTGGGTTGCAGTTCGGAACTCATACCGCCACCTTCGCCAGATTTTTCTCCACCAGGGACACGAACAACTCCTCAAGGCGATTGGTTTTATTGCGCAGGCTCAGCACTTCGATGTTCTGGGTCGCCAACTGCGTAAACAGCGCGGTGATGCCCATGGCTTTATCCACCTGCACTTCCAGGGTATGGCTGTCCAGCAGACGACTTGGGTAGCCCATCAGCTGCGGCGCCACCGACAGGTTATTTTTCAGGTCGAGCAAAAAGGTTTCCACATGCAACTGGCCCAGCAGGTTACGCATGCTGGTGTTCTCGACGATGGTGCCATGGTCGATGATGCCGATGTTGCGGCACAGCTGCTCAGCCTCCTCCAGGTAGTGGGTGGTGAGGATGATAGTGATGCCTTTCTCGTTCAGCTCGGTGAGGAATGTCCACATCGAACGGCGTAGCTCGATATCCACGCCAGCAGTGGGCTCATCAAGGATGAGAAGGCGCGGCTCATGCACCAGCGCACGGGCGATCATCAAGCGGCGCTTCATGCCGCCGGACAGCGAGCGCGAAGGCACATCGCGCTTGTCCCACAGGCCCAGTTGGGTCAGGTATTGCTCGGCGCGTTCCTTGGCGATTTTCGCCGGAATGCCGTAGTAGCCTGCCTGGGTCACGACAATATCGAAGGTCTTTTCAAACTGGTTGAAGTTGAACTCCTGGGGCACCACGCCGATGGAACGCTTGAGCGCCGCCGGGGATTTGTCCAGGTCGTGGCCGAAGATATTTACCGAGCCGCTGGTCTTGTTGACCAGGGTCGAGAGGATGCCGATGGTGGTGGATTTGCCGGCGCCGTTGGGGCCGAGCAAGGCGAAGAAGTCACCTTCGGCAACGTCCAGATCGATACCACTCAGGGCCTGGAAACCGTTGCCGTAGGTTTTGGTTAGCTGCCGGATGGACAGAGCGGAACTCATATCGGGATACGCACCAAAGAAGGGAATAGAAAGAATAGATGAGGGCGCAGCGCAGGTAGTTCAACCTGCGATGCATGGCGGGCATGGTGCTTGCCCGCGCGGCACAAGTACAGTCACCTGTATTAATAGTCAGTATTAAGTCAACGCGGTCATGACCGCCTTGCGGTAGGCCGGTCGCTGCTGCAGGCGCTGGTACCAGGCCTCTAGATGGGGCATTGCGGGCCGTTCGATGGGCATTTCAAACCAGGCGTAGATGAAGCTGCCCAAGGGGATATCGCCCATGCCGACCTCATTGCCCGACAGATACGGCTGTGTGGCGAGCGCCTCGTCAACGGTCTTGAGCACATCGATACAGGTTTGGCGCCCGGCGTGGATGCTGTCCCAATTCTGTTTTTCGGCCGGGGTGCGCAGCACGCCCCAGAACACGATCTTGAACGGTTCGGCGAACGTGGAAGTGGTCCAGTCCATCCACTTCTCCGCGTTGGCGCGGGTTATCAGGTCACTCGGGTACCATCTGGACGCCTGCTTGGCGCAGAGGTAACGCACGATGGTGTTGGATTCCCACAGCACAAAGTCGCCGTCTTCGATCATCGGCACCCGACCGTTAGGGTTCAACGCTCGGTATTGCGGTGTGTCGACCACACCAAACGCCCCGCCAGCATCAATTGCCTCATAGTCCAGGCCGAGCTCCTCGGCGCACCACAGTGCTTTCCTGACGTTTGATGAATTTTTACGACCCCAGATCTTCAGCATGACCGCGCCTTTATTGTTGATGAACATGGCTGGATGAACGCAGCAGCATACGCCGGTTCAGGCGCGGCTTAAATCGCTGTGCATATCGCCAAGCAGGGGCGGCATATCCTCGGCAAACAGGTGCGGGTAACACTGCTGGATATGGGCGAAGAAAAACGCCTCGGGCACGTCAGTAAATTGCCCATGGTCGATCACGTACTCCATCGAACGCTGGCCCTGGCGGTTGAAAGCGTGGAAAACGCTGTCGTTGATACCGTCGAAATCCAGCGGCGGCACGTCGAACACATCGCACAGTTGCCTGTTGAACGCGGGCGTGGCTTTGACCCAGCGATCATTCAGGTAAAGCTCGGTATAACCGTGCATGGCAAACACGTCACTCTTGAGCAAGGCGAGCAGGCGCGGGGTCGACAAGTGATTGCGCACGTCCGCCAGGCCGATGCGCGCCGGGATGCCGCAGTGGCGGGCACAGGCCGCGAGCAACGTGGCCTTGGGCACGCAGTAGCTTTCGCCGGTGGACAGGGCGAAGCTGGCACTTAATGTGTCTGGATCGCGACTGAAGGTGTAGGGGTTGTAGCGAATCGCCTCACGCACGGCGTAGTAAAGGCTGACTGCCTGGTCACTTAAGTTCGCACGGGTTCCGCGATGTTTTTCGGCGAACTCCACCACCGCAGGGTGGTCACTATCGATGAAGCGGCTGGGACTCAGGTAGGTATCCATGAGTGTTATCTCCAAAGGAAGCCTGGAGTCTAACCACAGGCCTGCCGTGGAGTTGACGACGAATCGGCCAAATCTCGTTACACCCTGATCACCCCGCTTGCTCGGATGCCGACTAAGCTCCCTGGTGGTTTCGCCCCTGGTTTCACGGAGGATTGAATATGCTGTTGTTGTGGATACTGGTGCTGGTGGTCGGCATTGCCTACCTCGCACACCGCCGCGTCGCCCCCCTGCCCGCCTTGGGCGTGGTCGCCGTCTACTTGCTGGCGATGGGCGCCTGGAGCCACGCGCCGGGTTGGCTGCTGCTGATCTTCTGGGTGTTGATCGCGGTTGTGGCCGCGCCGCTGTTGCTACCCGATCTGCGCCGCCAATACTTCACCAAGCCGCTGTTCAGCTGGTTCCAGAAAGTCCTGCCGCCGATGTCCGAAACCGAGCGCGACGCCATCGACGCTGGCACCGTTTGGTGGGACGGCGAGCTGTTCAGTGGTCGCCCTGACTGGGACAAGTTGCTGGCCTATCCCAAGGTCCAACTGACCGAAGAAGAACAGGCCTTTATCGACGGCCCGACCGAAGAACTCTGCGCCATGGTCAGCGATTGGGAAATCGGCCAGGCCATGGACCTGCCGCCGGCTGCCTGGGAACACATCAAGACCCACGGCTTTTTCGCGCTGATCATTCCCAAGGAATATGGCGGCAAGGGTTTCTCGGCGTATGCCCACTCCCAGGTCGCGATGAAACTTGCCACCCGCAGCGGTGACCTCGCGTCTACCGTGATGGTGCCCAACTCCCTCGGCCCGGCCGAACTGCTGCTGCACTACGGCACCGACGAACAACGCAACCATTACCTGCCGCGCCTGGCCCGTGGCGATGACATCCCTTGCTTTGCGTTGACCGGCCCGCTGGCGGGTTCCGACGCTGGCGCCATGCCCGACACTGGCGTGATCTGCAAAGGTGAATGGGAAGGCAAGGAAACCCTCGGCCTGCGCTTGAACTGGGAAAAACGCTACATCACCCTTGGCCCGGTCGCGACCCTGCTGGGCCTGGCCTTCAAGGCCCATGACCCGGACCACCTGCTGGGTGAAGAAGAAGACCTGGGCATCAGCCTGGCGCTGATCCCGACCGACACCCCCGGCGTGGAAATCGGCCGCCGCCACCTCCCCCTCGGCGCCGCCTTCATGAACGGCCCCAACTCCGGCAAGGATGTGTTCATTCCCTTGGAGTACCTCATCGGTGGCCAGGAAATGCTTGGCAAGGGCTGGATGATGCTGATGAACTGCCTGTCGGTAGGCCGTTCGATTTCCCTGCCCGCCGTAGGGACCGGCGCCGCCAAGTTCACCAGCCTGGTGACCGGCCAATATGCGCAGGTGCGCGAACAGTTCAACGTGCCACTGTCGGCCTTCGAAGGTATCCAGGAAGCCCTGGCCCGTATCGGCGGCAACGCCTGGCTGATGGACAGCGCGCGCATGCTGACCGCCAATGCCGTGGACCTTGGGGAGAAACCTTCGGTACTGTCGGCGATCCTCAAATACCACCTCACCGAACGTGGCCGCGAGTGCATCGGCCACGCCATGGACGTGCACGGTGGCAAGGGCATCATCATGGGCCCGAACAATTACCTGGGCCGCAGCTGGCAAGGTGCGCCGATCTTCATCACCGTGGAAGGCGCGAATATCCTCTCGCGCAACCTGATGATCTTCGGCCAGGGCGCCATCCGTTGCCATCCGTTCGTGCTCAAGGAAATGGCCCTGGCCGGTCGCGAAGACCATGACCAGGCGCTGAAGGAATTCGACGGCCTGCTGATGCAACATATCGGTTTCGCCGTGAGCAACGCCGCCAGCACTCTGGTGCTGAACCTGGGCGTAGGTCGTTTCGAGAAAGCGCCGGGCAACCGTTTGAGCCAGGGGTATTTCCGCGCATTGAACCGTCAGGCTGCCGCGTTCGCGCTGCTGGCCGACCTGAGCATGATGCTGCTGGGTGGCGAGCTGAAGCGCCGCGAACGCCTGTCGGCACGCCTGGGTGATGTGCTGAGCCATATGTACCTGGCTTCGGCCGCACTCAAGCGTTATCACGACCTGGATTCACCGGATCATCTGCAACCGCTGTTCACCTGGGCCATGGAAGAGAGCCTCGGCGAGTCGGAGCGGGCGTTGGATGAACTGCTGAGCAACTTCCCGAACAAGGTCCTGGGCTGCCTGCTGCGGGTGATCGTGTTCCCGTTCGGGCGTCGCCATACCGGTCCGTCCGATGCACTGGATGCCGAAGTGGCTGCGGTAATCGGCCGTGCCAAAGGCGACCCAACCCTGGAAGAACTGCTCGCCGGCTGCTACCGCCCGCAATCGGCGGAAGACCCAGTGGGTGCCCTGCAACATGCCTACGACCTGCTCGGCGCGAGCCACCCGCTGCAGAAAAAACTGCACACCGCGTTGAAAAGCGGCCAGGTCAAACCGGCTGCCGGGGAACATGCCATCGACGCCGCGCTGCACGCCGGGGTACTGCAACCGGCTGAGGCGCAAACGTTGCGTGATGCCGAAGCGGCACGGCGCAAGGTCATCGACGTGGATGATTTCAGCAAGGAAGAGCTGACCCAGGCTGAGGGTAAAGTCCGCTGACCCCAGCGGTCATATAACTACGGGCAAAGTGCCCTGCCTCACAAATACTGATCCATTTTGACGGGGTCTGTTGTCGCCACGCTGCGTTGCCTGACAACAACAGCCACTCGTCAAAATGAATCGTATTTGTGAGGCAGGGCACCGAGGCATATACTCTCGCGCCCGTTTTTGCTTTAGAGGACTTATCTCGTGTCCAACATCGTTGCCGATCATCTCGTCTTGCTCGACCACTTGCGCAGCATCCTGGTTGCCGTCGGCGAAGCCGAGCAGGTGCCCGAGGAAAGCCATACGCTGTTTCTGGAGCGTTTTGACGAATTGCGCGCCCTGCTGCCGATCGATCCGATTGAAAGCCAATACCTGGGCCAGGACCTGATGAGCCAAGTCATCCTGCGCTACCCACAAATTGCCCACTTGGTGCCGCGCGACCTGCTGTGGTTCTTTGGCGGTGACTGCCTGCACTTTATGCCCGACGAAGAACTGGACCTGTACCAGGCCCTGGAAGAACGTCGCTTCGAAGCCGAACAAAACGACGAACCGTTCGACTGGAACCGGGAAAAACAGCTGCTAGCCATGCCGCAAGACCAGAGCAAGCACTGATTCCTGTGGGAGCTGGCTTGCCTGCGATGGCATCACCTCGGTTTAACTGCAGACTGAGTTGCCTGCATCGCAGGCAAGCCAGCTCCCACATCTACCGTCGGCGCAGTGTCGGCTCCTTCGCCATACACTCCACCAGATAATCAATAAACACCCGCAACTTCGGTGGCAGATACCGCGTGGGTGAATGCAGCAACCATGCCTCGCCATGGTAGGACGCAATAAAGTCCCACCCCGCCAACACCTGCACCAACCGCCCTTCTTCCAAGGCATGGCGCGCCGTGAAATACGGCAAGCTGCCAATCCCTACATGCTGCAACACCGCATCCAAGCGCACACCCGTATGGTTCGCCGCATAGCGCCCGCGCACGGCAACCGTCACGGCCTTGCCGGCCTGGCGGAACTTCCAGCGAGAATCCCCCGGCGTTTCCCCCAGGTAGATGCAACTGTGCTCCAGCAAATCATGAGGATGGGCCGGCGTACCGTGCTCGGCCAAGTACTGCGGCGTCGCGCACAACAAATGCTCGATAGGCAGTAACTGCCGACCCACCAACCCCGGCGGCGGGCTGTCGGTGATGCGAATACTCAGGTCGACATTGTCATCAATCAGGTCCACCGGCCGGTCCTCGAGGATCAACTGCACATCGACCTTGGGATAACGCCGCAGGAACTCCGGCATGTGCGGGTGCACCACAAACCGCCCCACCGCCTTGGGCACGCTGACCCGCACCAGCCCTTCGGCTTCATGGGTGAACTGCCCGCTGATTTCCATCACCGAACGCGCCGCGCTGACCATTTCCTGGCAGCGCTTGAACACCTCTTCGCCACCCTCGCTCAAGCGCAATTTGCGTGTGGTGCGTTGCAGCAACCGAGTCGCCAGGGCTTTCTCCAGGCGCGAGATGCTGCGGCTCACCGAGGAGGGTGAAGCGCCCATTTGCCGGGCGGCTTCGGAGAAGCTGCCGGCCTCCACCACTTTGACGAAAATCGCCATTTCGCCCAGCAGCGGCAAAGGTAGATTGATGCTCATGGTGCACAGGTCCATTGAAGATTGGGCAGATTATCACCCAGTTGCGCACTATTTATACTGTCGGTAGAACCCCGATGCGGATGTAGATAATGACCGAGCGCCTGTTTTTCACCCACGATCACCTGACTGCCGAGCTTGAAGTGCTGAGTTGCACCCCGCATGAGGATCACTTTGCAGTCACCTTGCAGTCGACGATTTTCCATCCCCAAGGTGGCGGGCAGCCCTGCGACACTGGCTGGCTCGGTGAGAGCAACGTACTGCGAGTCAGCCAGGACGCCGACCGCGTGGTGCATTACGTCGATCACCCCCTGCCGCCCGGCCCGATCACCGCTCGGGTCAACGAGCAACGTCGGGCCCTGCATACGCGCCTGCATTCGGCAGGGCACTTGATTGGCAATGCCGGCGAAACCCTGGGATGGATGCCCATCAAGGCCCACCACTGGCCCGGCGAAGGCAAGATTACTTTTATCCGTGGCGAAGCCGCACAAGCCATGGAGGCCGAGCTGATTCAAAAGCAGGTCAATCGATGGATCAGCGCCGACTATTCTCGCCATACAACCCTGGACGATGGCACCCGCGAAGTCGGCTTCGGTGAATTGCCCGCCTATGCCTGTGGCGGCACACACGTGCAAACATTGAGTGAATTGGGCCAGATCCGCATCCTGGCGCTATCGGAGAAAAAGGGCGCGCTGTCGGTGCGCTATAGCATCGGCGAAGTCATAGCGGTGTGATCTCCCCACCCATTTGGCAGACACTTCATGGGATTGGCGCTCCCACTCTCAAGCGGGGTGATGGTAGTGTGTGGAAATGTTTCTGACAGATCGATCAGAAACCTCCTACTCACTACCTGCAAAGGAATGCTTCTAACAATGCACTTTCCACTCAAGCACCTGGTTGCCGCCACCCTGGTTGCAGCGAGCCTTTCGGCCATCTGCGCCCCCGCCTTTGCCAACATCACCCCCGCTCAAAGCACGGTGATTCTGAAAAATTTCAGCGAAACCTCAGTCACTGACTTTCGTGGTTTCCTCGCTACTCTGGCCAAGGGGGAGTTGGGCAAAACCGGCGATGTGGGGCCGGCAATCAGCGCGTTCCTGGATAACAAAACCCTGAGCGCCGAGCAGCAAAACGAAATCCACCGCCTGCTGGGCATTTATACCCGAGTGAAATACGGCAAGGCTGCGCTCGAAACCCTGCGAGAGCTGGTGGAAATTCCGACGTTCAATGTGGACGGTGTACCGCAGTATAAAAACCCGGAATTTATCAAGATCGCCGGCAAGATCCAGGACCTGGCCAAGGCCTTCAACCTGAATTTCCGCAATATCGATAATCGTGTGTACGAAATTTCCCTGGAAGGCAGCGGCGATGAAGTGGTCGGCATTCATGCCCACGCCGATGTGGTACCGGTAACGCCGGAAAACTGGGTGCTGAAAGACGGCACCAAACTTGACCCATTCAAAGTCACACGGATCGGCGCCCGCATGTACGGCCGTGGCACCGAGGATGACAAAAACGGCATTGTGGTAGCCATGTATGCCATGAAGGTCATCAAGGAAGAGAAGCTGCCGCTGGCGCGTAACTTCAAGCTGCTGGTGGACACCACCGAAGAAACCTCCGGCGACGCAATTCCGTATTACTTTGAAAAGAACCCGACGCCGCAATACAACCTCGCGCTGGATGGCGGCTACCCGGTGGTGATTGCCGAAAAAGGCTACGGCACGGTGATGGCGACGTTCCCGCGTCGCAAGGGTGAAGGCAAAGGCGCGGAAATTATCTCGATGACCGGCGGCATGGCGACTAACCAGATCCCGTCGGCCTCGGTTGCAACGTTTGTCAGCGACAAACCTGCTGAATTGGCCGCCAGCCTGCAAAAGGCCGGCACTGAATATGCCAAGCGTAACGGCGGTGATTTCGAGGTCGCCGCCAAGGTCGACGGTAAAGACGTCAAGCTGACGGTCACTGGTGTTTCGGCTCACTCGTCCGAGCCGGAGTCCGGCATCAACCCGGTATCGCGCATGCTGGAGCTGATCCACAGCATCGACGGCAAAATCGCCCTCAAGCACAACCACATTACCGATGCCGCACGTTATGCGTCTGACAACTGGGGCCTGGACTACCTCGGCGGCAAGCTGGGCGTGGGCTTCTCTGACGAATTCATGGGGCCGCTGACCACCTCGCTGACCTTTGTCGGCCTGGATGACAAAGCCTTCAAACTGGCGGTGAACCTGCGTGTGCCAAAGGGCAAATCCCCGGAGAAACTCAAGGCAGAAATCGCCGATAAATTAAGCGCCTGGGACAAGAAAACCAAGGTCAAGGTGGACTTCACCTACTCAGTGGCCGAACCGATGTTCCGCAACCCGGAAGGTGAATGGGTGAAAGCCCTCCTGGCAGTGGCCAGCGAAAACCTCGGCATGGCGCACAAGTTCGGTACCTCGGCCGGCGCAACGTCCGTGCACGAGCTGCCCAACGGCGTGCAATTCGGCCTGGCACGCCCGGAAGTGAAATACACCGGGCACACCGACAATGAGTTCAAGACGGTCGACCAGTTCTTGCTGGACTTGCAGATCGTCACGGAAATGATGGGGCGTATCGGGCAGTTGCCGAAGCTCTGACGTTACCAGGGCTCGCCGCAATGGCGAGCCCTTGATTCGAGCAAAGCGATAAATCGCAAACCTTACGCGATATCACGCCTGCCTTTTCGAGCGCGCAAACAAAAACGCCGATCATCTCTGATCGGCGTTTTCATTGAATATGGAGCGGGAAACGAGACTCGAACTCGCGACCCCGACCTTGGCAAGGTCGTGCTCTACCAACTGAGCTATTCCCGCATATTGGCGTCCCCTAGGGGACTCGAACCCCTGTTACCGCCGTGAAAGGGCGGTGTCCTAGGCCACTAGACGAAGGGGACACGCTACTGAAACACATGGTGTGTATTTCAGTGCCCAGAGATTAAATCCGAAGATCATGCCCTGGTTTCACTCAGTGTCGCCCGAGAGCAACACTGCATAAATTTGGAGCGGGAAACGAGACTCGAACTCGCGACCCCGACCTTGGCAAGGTCGTGCTCTACCAACTGAGCTATTCCCGCATATTGGCGTCCCCTAGGGGACTCGAACCCCTGTTACCGCCGTGAAAGGGCGGTGTCCTAGGCCACTAGACGAAGGGGACACACGTACAACATTCACTCCCTACCGCGTTTCGCTGTGTGCTTTACGCTGTAAGTGGCGCGCATTCTATGGATGGATTGAAAGGTCGTCAACCCCCAAGGATAAATTTATTTAAATCAATGACTTCCCCCTGCTTTCCGGGATTGTGCGGGCGTTATGCCCGTTCGGGCTTTGACGCCTATATTCTGGCGCCCGACAAGACGCTATAGTTCACTCCGGCAAATGATGGCAATGTGCATCCATGCAGGGAACGCCTATCTATATAGAAGCAAACTACCTGGGCAACTGGTCGATCAGTTCTATCCGCCGCAACGCCCAGTCACTACACTCCACTGTAAACCCTATAAAGAGGTCACACCGGTGACACCACTCATGATCACCCTGTTGGTAATAGCCGTTATCGCCATCCTGATTGCCATTGGCTATATGAACCACGTGGTGGAAAACAACAAGCTGGAAAAGAAACGTACCGAAATCGAACTCAATGATCGGCTACGCCGTTGCGGTGAGATCACCGAGACCTTTCCCGGCCAGTTGATGACCCCGGCGCTCAAACTGTTGCTGACCCGACTGGAGCTCAACGTTAACCAGCGGCTGTTGAACCTCAACAAGACCAGCACACCGATCAAGGCCCGCATTGCCGAGCTGAATACGCTGGTGGCCCAGGGTGAATCGATCCCGGTGAACAACCCGCCCGCGCCGATCCAGACCGAAGCCAAGGCCAAGGACGTGCGTTTCCTGCTTGAAGCCCTGCACGGCCAGGTCACCCGCGCGGCCCAGGACGGCTTCCTGTCGACCAACGAGGCCAAGCACTGGATCAAGGAAATCCGCCATATCCTGGTGTTGCTGCATATCGAGTTCTTCAACAACCTCGGCCAGCATGCCTTGCAGCAAAGCCAGCCGGGCCAGGCGCGCCTGGCATTCGAACGTGGCGTGCAGTACCTACGCAAACAACCGGAGCCGGTGATCTACAGCGCGCAGCTGCAACAACTGGAAGCCCAACTGGTCCGTGCCAACTCCACGGTACTGACCAACAGCAAGCCTGCCGAAGACGAGGTCAACGAATTGACCGAAGGCCTCAAAGTGGTCGACGCCGACGCGGAATGGAAGAAAAAAGCCATCTACGACTGATTGGCCCCTCTCCATGTGGCGAACCCTGTTCGCCACATGCCATCACTTTGCATCTATCCCCCGCCCCTCGACTAGCGTAAAAAAGTGCCCCTCACACCGTGAAGTCAGAGGCCTGCTATGCCTGTCGCCGTCATTGATGGACAACCGCTGCACTACGTCGACCAGGGCTCCGGCCCCGTCGTCCTGCTCGGCTCAAGCTACCTGTGGGACCGCGACATGTGGTCGCCGCAGGTCGAAGCCCTGTCGCAACAGTACCGCGTGATCGTGCCCGAGCTGTGGGGCCATGGCGAGTCCGGCCCGCTGCCGGCGCAAACCCATTCCCTCGACGACCTCGCACGCCAGGCCCTGGCCCTGCTGGACCAGTTGGACATCGCACACATCAACCTGGTGGGTCTCTCGGTCGGTGGCATGTGGGGGGCGCGGCTGGCGTTGCTCGCACCCGAGCGGGTCAACAGCCTGGTGCTGATGGACACCTACCTCGGCGCCGAGCCCGAGGCCACGCGCCAGTACTATTTCTCGCTGTTCAAGATGATCGAAGACGCCGGCGCCATCCCTGAACCTTTGCTGGATGTGATTGCGCCGATCTTCTTCCGCCCAGGCATCGATCGTGAATCAGCGCTGTACCAGGATTTCCGCAAGCAATTGCAGGGTTACTCCAAAGAGCGCCTGCTGCGCAGCATCGTGCCCCTGGGCCGGTTGATCTTCAGTCGCGAGGATGTGCTGGCGCAGCTGCCACGCCTGGATGCCGATACTACCTTGGTAATGTGTGGCGAACAGGACAAACCGCGCCCTCCCGCCGAGTCCGAGGAGATGGCCGGCCTGATCGGCTGCAGCCTGATCCTGATTCCGCAGGCCGGCCATATCAGTGCGAGGGAAAATCCGGACTTCGTCAACGAAGCGCTGCTGACCTTCCTGGCCAACCACGCCTGACCGCCCTCCCCTGTGATCGCAGCCCACACGCTGCGATCACAGGCGGAAATGCCCCACCATGCCCTTGAGCTCCGCCCCCAACTGCGCCAGTTGAATACTCGACGCAGCGTTGCCCTGCATGCTCAGCGCCGACTGATCCGCACTGGCACGGATACTGGTAACGCTGCGGTTGATCTCTTCGGCCACCGAGCTTTGCTCCTCGGCCGCAGCGGCAATCTGCTGGTTCATCTGCTGGATCAACGACACCGCCACTGCGATGCTGCCCAGGGCGCTTTCGGTTTCCAGCGCATCGCTCACTGCCAGCTTCACCAGCTCGCCGCTTTGCTGGATCTGCTGCACGGACGACTGCGCCGCACTGCGTAAGGTACTGACCAACCGCTCGATTTCTTCCGTGGATTGCTGGGTGCGCTTGGCCAACGCGCGCACCTCATCGGCGACCACCGCAAAACCCCGCCCCTGTTCGCCCGCGCGGGCGGCTTCGATGGCGGCGTTAAGGGCCAGCAGGTTGGTCTGTTCAGCCACGCTTTTGATGACGCTCAACACGGTGCCGATATGCTGGATCTCCGCGCTCAGGCTCTCGATGCTGGTGCTGGCACTGGTGCTGGAGGTGGCTAGTAATTCAATGCGCTGCAGGCTTTGGCGCACCACCCGTTGGCCACTGTCGACTTTGTCGTCCGCCGTCTGCGCGGCTTGCGCAGCCTCTTCGGCATTGCGCGCCACGTCGTGCACGGTGGCGGTCATCTGGTTCATCGCCGTGGCAACCTGTTCGGTTTCTTCTTTTTGGCTGCTGACTTCGATATTGGTCTGCTCGGTGACGCTGGACAATGAATGCGCCGAGCTGGCCAGTTGTTCGATACCGGCTTGCAGGCCACTGACCATTTGGCTCAAGCCACTGCCCATCTGCTGCATCGCCTGCATCAACTGGCCGATTTCATCGCGACGACTGACTTCCATGCGCCCGCTCAAGTCGCCGGCGGCAATCTGCTGGGCCACGGCGATCACACTGCGCAGCGGTGCAACGATCAATCGGGTTATCACCCACGCCGCAATCAACCCTACCAGCAGTGCCAGGGCCGAAGAACCGATGATCAGCCCTGCGCTTTTCTTTAACTGCGCCTGCATCGACTGATCTTCGGCGCTGTAAGCCTGGTTAACCCGGCTGACCACTTGCTCCGCCCGATCATGCAACTGTTTGTAGACCACTTTCTCCTGCGCCAGCAGGCCGGTGTATTCGCCGAGCTTTTCACTGAACCCGGCGATATGCCCGGAGACTTCGTTGAGCACGGTCTGGTAGCCCGAATCCTTGACCGAGGTCTTCAGTTGCTCGACCTGCACCAGGGCCTGGTCCGCCTGCTCGATCTTGCCCTGCTCGGTGTCTTCCTCGCTCACTTTGCGGCTCTGATCCAGACGCACATGGGCTTCGTTCATGGCTTGCAACATCAAGCGTGAGACTTGGCTGACCTGTCCCGCCTGCTCGATAAACTCAGCGCCCTCCTTGCCCTGGCTTTCCTTCAGGCCATAGGCACCGTCATCTGCCAGCCCGGCCTGCAAGACGTCCAGGTTGTTCGCCACGCTGGACACCGACCAACTGGCCATTTCCAAGGCCAGGTCCTTGGTCTGGGTCAATTCGACAAACTCATCGAATGCCTTGCGGTATTCCGCCAATGCTTGCTCGACATCGGTCATCACCGGCACGTTGGCGGGCGATTGAGCCTTGAGGCTGGCCGCGAGCGCTGCCAGGGTATCGACACTCTCATGCAGGGCATCGACGGCCTTGGGGTCGGCATGCAACGCGTAGTCCTGCTCGATCAGGCGCACCTTGAGCAGGCCGCTGTTGAGCGAAGACATGGCCTTGAGGCCCTCAAAACGCTGCCCAACGGATTGCAGGGACCACACGCCGATGGCCGCGACCAACGCGGTCAGCAGCAATACCAGCGTGAAGCCCAAGCCCAGTTTCTTTGCCATACCGAGGTTGGCGAAATGTCGTTGCACGGCCGAAATCATTGCACTTGAATCCTCTTGCAATGGCAGATGCCATCAAGCCCGGTTAACTCAGGCGAGATTCGCAACCACAAGGCATTGAACACAAGTCGTTGGCGCCACAATAATGGCAAAAAGCTACACGCTCGTCGTTTTCAGGATGGTTGAGGTCGATTTGGCAGGCCCCATGGCGCGGAACAACGCCAAGGCTCGTTGATCGGCCGCATAGGCCACATTGATGCGCAGCCAGTCACTGGGTTCGCCGGTTGGACTGAACAGCGCCCCCGGCGACAACAAGACGCCGAGCCGCCGGGCACACCCCTGCACCCGTGACCGATCCCCCACTCCTGGCCGTGCCCACAGGAACATACCGCCAGCGGGTTTGGCGAACACCTCCCACTCCTCGTCCTCCAGTACCTGCAACGTAGCGGCCATTTGCGCACGCAGTCGCTTGCGCAGGCGCTGCACCCACTTGCGATAGGTGCCATTAGCCAGCAGCGTGGCCACCACCGCCTCGGCAAATCGCGAGGTGCCAAACCCGGTCATGGTCTTGAGGCTCGCCAGTTGCGCGATGATCACCGTGCTGGCACTGAGAAAACCCACGCGCAGGGCACTGCTCAGGGTCTTGGAAAAGCTTGCGACGTAGATCACCCGGTCACCATGGGGCAACGCTGAAAGCCGCGTGCAACTGGCGGGTTGCAGGTCGCCGAACACATCCTCTTCAATGATCAGGAAGTTCTCGCGGTGCGCCAGTTCCAGCAAACGTTCAGCCACTGTGCGGTTCAGGCTGGTGCCGGTGGGGTTGTGATACAGGCTGTTGATGAACAGGCACTTGGGCCGATGCCGCTGCAGCAATGCTTCCAGCGCCGCAAGGTCCGGGCCTCCTTGGGTGCGCGGCACTTGCAGCAGTTGCACGCCGTGGAACGCCAGCTGCCGATAGAGGTTGCCGTACCCCGGCGTTTCGACCACCACGCAATCGCCAGCCTTGAGCAGCGTGCGTATCAGCAAGTCCTGTGCATGGCTGGCGCCTGCCGTGGTGAGAATGCGGTCAAGGTGGGTGGCAATGTGGATCTGGGTCAGTCGCTTAAGCAGTTGCTCGCGCAGCGCCAGCAACCCCAATGGGGTACTGTAGTTGAACAAGCCGGCGGTGTCGGTACGGGTGACTTCCCGAATCGCATAGCTGATGTCATCGCTTTCGCGCCAGGCATCCGGCAACCAGCCGCAGCCCAGTTTCAGCTCACCCATTGGGTTATCGACGAACGGCCCCCATTCCCGCTCTGCGCCTTCGTACCATTGGCCCTCATGCAAGCCGGACGGCTGCGCGACCACGAACCCCGAGCCTTGCTTCGACACCAGCAAGCCCTGGGCGACCATCCGCTCGAACGCCTCGATCACGCTGGACTGGCTGAGCAGGTTATCGAGGGCCACCTGTCGAATGGACGGCAAGCGTGTACCGGGGCTCGCCCCACTGTTGCGAATCCACTGCGCCACTGCGCTGATGATTTGCTGCACCACCGGTACAAGGGCTTGTCGATCGATCCCTAAATCCATGCGCCACTCACTTCAACTGTTTGTTATTCAACCCAGAACAGTTAAGCACAGAAGCCCCTCGCAACCCGTCGCCAAATCTTATTAAAGTATTGATTTTATTAAGTTATTTACCTACTGATACACATTCTGACAGGGCCCATTGCCAGCTATGGAAACGCCCCACAGCCCTCCCAAACCTTTTCGAATAGCGGGCGACGTGAGGTCCTAGATAGCCGTAGCACCCCCGTCCACCGCCAAGGCCTGGCCAGTGGTAAAGGCCGCGCCATCACTGCAGAGGTAGAGCACCGCGCTGGCGATCTCCTCGACCTTGCCAATGCGCCCGACCGGATGCATGGCGGCGGCAAATTCGGCTTTGCGTGGGTCGGCTTCATAGGCACGCCGGAACATATCGGTATCGATCACCGCCGGGCAGACCGCATTGACGCGGATTTTCTTCTTCGCATACTCGATGGCCGCCGATTTGGTCAGGCCGATCACCGCATGCTTGGAAGCGGCGTAAATGCTCATCTTGGGCGCCGCGCCCAAACCCGCGACCGACGCCGTGTTGACGATTGCCCCGCCGCCTTGGGCCAGCAGCAGCGGCAACTGGTACTTCATGCACAGCCACACACCTTTGACGTTGACGCCCATGATCGCGTCGAACTCATCCAGGCTGCCGTCGGCCAGCTTGCCTTTCTCGATCTCGATCCCGGCGTTATTGAAGGCGTAGTCCAGGCGGCCATAGGCGGTGATGGTCTGGGCCATCAATTGCTGCACATCGGCCTCCAGCGTGACGTTGCAGCGTACAAACAGCGCTTCGCCACCCGCTTGATGGATCAGGGCGACGGTGCCCTCGCCACCCGCTGCATCCAGGTCGGCAACCACGACCTTCAAGCCTTCGGCGGCGAATGCGAGGGCGGTGGCGCGGCCAATACCGGCGGCGGCACCGGTTACCAAGGCGACTTGACCGGAAAACGTCATGCTCATGGAGGATGTCCTGCAGAGTGTTTTATGGGGAATCTAACCGTGGGCCGAGTCTAGCCAACGCCACGCCGGACGCGTCAGCACTATCAAAAGGCCGGTTAAGGCTGCATGGATCGCAGTGATAACAGACCTAGGCTGACTATCAGCAATGCCTATCGACAAGCATTCGCGCATTGGGTGAACCTTGCTCCCTGGCCGTTCAGGGTCTATGACTTCAGCTTCATTTCCAGAAGAGTCCCTGCCATGACCGCCCAGACCAACCGCCAATTCCTGCTCGCCAAGCGCCCGGTCGGCGCGGCTACCCGGGAAACCTTCACCTACCAGGAAGTGCCGGTGGGCACACCCCAGGATGGGCAAGTGCTGGTGCGCAACGAATACCTGTCCCTCGACCCGGCCATGCGCGGCTGGATGAATGAAGGCAAGTCCTACATTCCGCCGGTCGGCATCGGTGAAGTGATGCGTGCGCTGGGTGTGGGGAAAGTGATTGCGTCCAACAACCCGAAATTTTCGGTCGGGGACTACGTCAACGGTGCCTTGGGTGTGCAGGATTACTTCCTGGGCGAGCCGCGTGGTTTCTACAAGGTTGATCCAAAACTCGCACCTTTGCCGCGCTACCTGTCTGCCCTGGGCATGACCGGCATGACGGCCTATTTCGCGTTGCTGGACACCGGCGCCCCCAAGGCAGGCGAAACCGTAGTGATCTCCGGCGCGGCCGGCGCCGTGGGCAGCATTGCCGGGCAGATCGCCAAGCTCAAAGGCTGCCGCGTGGTGGGCATTGCCGGCGGTGCAGACAAGTGCACGTTCCTGGTGAATGAACTGGGCTTCGACGCCGCCATCGATTACAAAAGCGAAGACGTGCCCGCCGCGCTCAAGCGCGAATGCCCCAAGGGCGTGGATGTGTATTTCGATAACGTCGGCGGCGATATTCTCGACGCCGTCCTCAGCCGCCTGGCACTGAAGGCGCGCGTGGTGATTTGCGGTGCCATCAGCCAATACAACAACAAGGAAGCCGTGAAGGGCCCGGCCAACTACCTGTCATTGCTGGTCAATCGCGCGCGAATGGAAGGTTTTGTGGTGATGGATCACGCGGCGAACTTTGCCGCGGCCGGACAGGAAATGGCCGGCTGGATGGCGCAGGGCAAGCTCAAGAGCAAGGAAGATATCGTAGAGGGGCTGGAGACGTTCCCGGAGACGTTGATGAAGCTGTTCAACGGGGAGAACTTTGGCAAACTGGTACTCAAGGTCAACTGACACACCCCGAATACCACTGTAAGCACTGCTCAATGTGGGAGCTGGCTTGCCTGCGATAGCATCACCTCGGTATTACTAAAAGACCGAGTTGTCAGCATCGCAGGCAAGCCAGCTCCCACATTTTGCTCTGTGATCGATCAGGCGATTTCGGCTACCACGGCCGCCAGCGCCTGCGCCGGATCCGCCGCCTGGCTGATCGGGCGGCCAATTACCAAGTAATCCGAACCCGCATCCAGTGCCTGACGCGGGGTCAGGATACGGCGCTGGTCATCCTGGGCGCTGCCCGCCGGCCGAATGCCCGGCGTCACCAGTTGCAGCGATGGGTGCGCGGTTTTCAGCGCCTGCGCTTCCAGCGCCGAACACACCAGGCCATCGAGGCCGGCTTTCTGCGCCAGGGCGGCCAGGCGCAGGACTTGCTCCTGGGGCTCGATGTCCAGGCCAATACCGGCCAAGTCTTCACGCTCCATGCTGGTGAGCACGGTCACGCCGATCAGCAGCGGTTTGGGGCCGCTGCGCTGTTCCAGCACTTCACGGCAGGCGGCCATCATGCGCAGGCCGCCGGAGCAATGCACGTTGACCATCCACACGCCCATTTCGGCGGCAGCCTTGACCGCCATGGCGGTGGTGTTCGGGATGTCGTGGAATTTCAGGTCGAGGAACACCTCGAAGCCTTTGTCACGCAGGGTGCCGACGATTTCCGCGGCGCAACTGGTGAACAGTTCCTTGCCGACTTTGACGCGGCAAAGCTTGGGATCCAACTGGTCAGCCAGCTTCAGTGCGGCGTCACGAGTGGGGTAATCCAGGGCGACGATGATAGGAGTCTGGCAGACGGACATTGGAATGGGCTCTCAGGCAAGTCGAAATCGGCGCGGATTGTAGCGCAAGCAGCGCCGTTGCGGGATCCGATGATCGGTAAATACTGACCAAGCGCCGTCAGGCGGGCATTTCTGGAGATTATTTCAAAGCTGATACATTCACGACATGCCCACAACACGCCCTACGGCTAGCCTCGCCTGCACGACCCACCGACCAGCACTTCCAGCCATGGGGCTGGGCGCCTATGCTGACCGCAACGACCAGGCAGATGATCGCATTATGCATACCCCTTCCGTCTTTATGAACGACGAGCAAAAAGCCGCGGTGATCGCCGATGACAAGCGCTGGAACACCCGTGCGCTGATCGTTGACGACGATGTGCCGATTCGCGAACTGCTGATCGACTACCTGGCCCGCTTCGGCATTCTCGCCACCGGCGTCACCGACGGCACCACGATGCGCCAAGCCATGCAAGCCGAAACCTTTGACGTGGTGGTGCTCGACCTGATGCTGCCAGGCGAGGACGGCCTTTCGCTGTGCCGCTGGCTGCGCGCGGAATCGGACATCCCGATCCTGATGCTCACCGCCCGCTGCGAACCCACCGACCGCATTATCGGCCTGGAACTGGGCGCCGATGACTACATGTCCAAGCCGTTCGAGCCGCGCGAACTGGTGGCGCGCATCCAGACCATCCTGCGCCGCGTGCGTGATGACCGTACTGAACAGCGCGCGAATATCCGCTTCGACAACTGGCGCCTGAACAGTGTGCTGCGCCAGCTGGTGGCCGACGATGGTTTGGTGGTGCCGCTGTCCAACGCGGAATTCCGCTTGCTGTGGGTGTTTATCGAACGCCCGCGCCGCGTGCTGAGCCGCGAGCAGTTGTTGGATGCAGCCCGTGGCCGCTCAATTGAAGCCTTTGATCGCAGCATCGACTTGCTGGTGTCGCGACTGCGGCAGAAACTCGGGGATGATCCCAAGGCACCGCAGTTGATCAAGACCGTGCGTGGCGAAGGCTACCTGTTCGACGCGCGGGATATTGGCTGATGCGTGCCCCCTTCAATACGCTGTTTGGTCGGCTGTTTGGCGTGTTGCTGGTAGCGATTGTGCTGGCCCACGCGCTGGCGTTCTTCTGGTTCCACCATTACGGCCAACCGCCGCCGCCACCGCCTGAGCGGTTTATCGAGCAACCGGACGGAACAATGGTACCGGAGGGCAAAGAGCACCACCGCCCCTGGTTTGGCGGCCCGGTGGTGCCCCTGACGTTTCAATTTGTCTCACTGATTATCGCCGCCTGGTACGGGGCCAAGCTGTTGAGCAGACCGATTCAACGCCTCAGCGAGGCGGCCGAGCGTTTAAGCCTGGACCTCGACAGCCCGCCGTTGGAAGAGTCCGGGCCGCTGGAAGCGCGGCAGGCGGCATCGACCTTCAACCTGATGCAAAAACGCATCCGCGAACAGGTCAGCCAACGCGCGCGCATGCTCGGTGCGGTCTCCCATGACCTGCGTACCCCGCTGTCACGCCTCAAGCTGCGCCTGGAACAGATCGAAGATACGCGGCTGCAGGGCCAGATGCGCCAGGACCTGGACGACATGATCGGCATGCTCGACGCCACCCTGAGCTACCTGCACGAACAACGCACCAGCGAAACCCGGCATTGGCTGGACGTGCAAGCGCTGGTGGAGTCGATGAGCGAAAACGCCCAGGACCAGGGTTCGGATGTGCAATTCGCCGGCACCTGCGCGCCGTTGCAAGTGCAGCCGATGGCCTTGCGTTCATGCCTGAACAACCTGATCGACAACGCCTTGCGTTATGCCGGCTCGGCACGCATCGAGCTGACGGACAGTCACGAGGCACTGGTCATCCGCGTCATCGATCATGGCCCGGGCATCGCCGCCGACAAGCGTGAAGCGGTGTTCGAGCCGTTCTACCGGCTGGAAGGCTCACGCAACCGCAACTCCGGCGGCGTCGGCCTGGGCATGACGATTTCCAAGGAAGCGGCGGAACGCCTCGGCGGTCGCCTGAACCTGGAGGAAACCCCTGGTGGTGGACTGACGGCCGTGATGTGGTTGCCCAGGGCCTGAGGCCCAGCACCGCTCCCACATTAGCCCTCATACAACCGTTACAGCGGCTTATCTTCCCGACGCCCCTGAGCCTGGGTCGCACTCCAATCCGTCAACAGGCTGTAGGCCACCGCCAGCAAGGTCGGGCCGATAAACAGGCCGATAAAACCAAAGGCAATCAAACCACCGAACACGCCGAGCAACACAATGACCAGCGGCAGATTGCCGCCCCGACTGATGAGGTAGGGCTTGAGCACGTTGTCCACGCCGCTGATGATGAACGTGCCCCATACACCGAGGAACACCGCGTAGGTGTAATCACCTTTCCAGGCCAGCCAGGCCGTGGCAGGGATCCACACCAGCGGCGGGCCCATGGGGATCAGGCTGAGCAGGAAGGTGACGACGCCCAGCACCAGCGCGCCCGGTACGCCGGCGATCAGGAAGCCGATCAGTGCCAGCACCGCCTGGGCGGCGGCGGTGCCAATCACGCCGTTGACTACCCGTTGTACGGTGCCAGCCACCAGTTCGATGTAGTAGCCCGCGCGTTCGCCGATCAAGCGTTCCAATAAACGGTGGACGAACATCGCCAAGCGCGGCCCGTCTCGATAGAAAAAGAACACGAACACCAGGCTCAACGTCAGTTCAAGAATGCCGCCGCCGATCTGCGCACTGCGCGCCAGCAACCAATTGCCAACCTGCCCCAGGTACGGCTTGATGCTGACCATCAAGGCCGCGCCTTGTTGGTCGATGCTGTCCCAGGTTGCCACCAGCCGCTCGCCGACAAAGGGAATCGAACCGAGCCAGGTAGGCGCCGCCGGCAAGCCGTCAACCTGGATATCCTTGATCAACGCCACCGCGTCGCGCACATGGTCCGCGAGGTTGAAGCCCAGCCACACCAGCGGCACTGCCACCAGCAACATCCAGCCTAGCGTCAGGATGGCGGCCGCCAGAGACTCCCGGCCGCCGAGCCAACGCGTGAGCAGGACCATCAGTGGCCAACTGGCAAACGCCAGCACTGCGCCCCAGAACAGCGCCGACCAGAACGGTGCCATCACCCATAGACTGGCACCAAACAGCACCAGCAGCAGGATTTGCACCAGCAGGCGATCGTTATTGAGCATGGGGTATCTCTAGAAGAAGACTTAGGAAGACAGCTTAGGCGAACGGCGCGGGTCCGTTCGCCTGGTCACGCCTAGCGTATCAGATGCACATGCAGGCCTTTGGCGTCACCCGTGCCGCTTTCCAGGCGCGCAGCGCGCACGCCGTTGTCGATCAGGCCCTGGCGCCAGGCTTCGGCGCTCGGCCCGGTCAAACTGACGCGCAACGTGGTGTCGAGGTTCAACCCACGGGAAATCAAGGTCAGCCAGGTGGCGTCGGGTGCGCCGGCGAGCGCGGGGAAGCCCAGCTCACCGGTGCTTTTCAGCTCGCGCAACAGGGTCGCCGAGGTAGGCAACAGATCGCCCAATGGCGCGCTGGCGTCCAATTGCTCCACATGCAGATAGGCGCGGCGATTGCCCCGGGTGATGCCATAGAGCGCGACCAGGGAGTTGGCCTGTGGCTCGGCCAGGCGCAGCAACAGGTATTCCTGCTGGCTGTCGGCGCCGACCAGCTTGGCGTTGCCGAAAATCTCATTGGCCCACAGGCTGCTTTCACCACAATCGCGGGCCTTGCACCAGAACAACAACTGCGCGCCTTTTTCCTGCAACGCTTCACGCGTCGCGGTAAACGCGGCGCTGGCGCTGTGTTCGGCGGGCAACTCATAGGTGATGGCGGTGGCTTGGCCGCGCGCGATGGCCTGGCCTTCATAGCGCAGCTGGCCGCTGATCTTGCGGATCGCGCCCATGGGGTAGATGCGTTCTTTTTCTTCGGCGGGCCGGTAATCGACGATTTGCGCGTCGACCTGGCGGGCTACGGCGGGCAGGTCCTGGCTACCCGGTAGGTCGGCGGCGAATACCAATGGGCTAAGCAGGCTTAAGCCCAGGACACGGATACATCCGTTACGCACGCTCATAAGATCAACGAGCCCTGGCCATCGTTGGTCATAGCGATGTTGAAGTTGTTCATGGTTGACTCCCTTTCAATCCGCCCAGCCTCGGCAGTTGACCGCTCCAAGTCAAGGCGCGCGGAAGAACCGATTGAAACAGTCTGCAACAAGGAGCGCCCCAGACTCATCATTCAGGTGCAAATGATGGCCACCGGGCAGGGTGGTCACGGTAAAGGGTAGCTGAGAAAGCAATTCGGGATGTTTCGCCAGCATGCCGTCGGCAGCGACCACCAACTGCGTAGGGCAACTTACGCGCCGCACGAAGGCCATGGCTTGTTCGTCGGTCAGGCGCATCGGCGAAGCCAGGGTCAGACGGCTATCGGTACGCCAGGTGTAACCACCCGGCACCGGCATCAAACCGCGCTGGGCCAGCAGTTCTGCGGCTTCGCGACTGACCGCGACCACGCCTTTCATACGCGCTTCGACGGCACGATCCAGGGTGTTATAGACCGGCTTGCGCTTGTCCTGCAGGTTCAATTGCGCTTGCAACGCCATGCCCAGCCGCTCGGCAGCGTTGTCACCGCTGGCGGTCGGCGGGATCACGCCGTCGATCAATCCCAGGTGCGTTACGCGCTCCGGTAAGGCACCGGCGAGCACCAGGGACACAATAGCGCCGAGAGAGTGACCAAGTAATGCAAAACGTTTCCACCCGAGTTGCTCGGCGACTTGCAGCACATCGTAGACGTAATCCCACAAGGCATAACCGGCGCCTGCAGGACGATGCGCCGAATGCCCATGCCCGGCCATGTCCAGCGCAACGATGCGCAACCCCTGAAGTTTCGGTGCCAACCGCGCAAAGCTGTTGGCGTTGTCCAGCCAGCCATGCAGGGCGATCACCGGCAAACCGTCTTCGGGGCCAAACAGATGGGCCGCCAGTTCGATATGCGGCAGGCTCAGGCGGACTTCTTCGACCGGCGTATTCATGCGCAACTTCGCTCACGGGCTTCCCAGCGGGAAAACAGGTTCTTGATCAAGGTCGCGGTGTCCTGCGGGCGTTCAAGGGGGAACATATGGCCGCCGGGCATGGTGAGCATTTCGCCCATGGGCAGGCGCCCGACGCCGCTGGCGTGGTGACGCATCACCACCCGGCTTTGCCGGCCGCGCACCACCGCCAGCGGCACCTTCAATTGGCGCACCTGGCCTGGGCTGGTGTGGGGCACGCCACGGTAGATGCTGATTTCAGTGGCCGGGTCGAAGCGCAGGCGCAGGCGATCACCCACCTGATACAGGCCATGTTGCAGGTAAGCGTCGAAGCATTCCGGGTCAAAGCCACGGAACAAGGTCTTGCCGGCGAAGTAACTGCGCGCAGCCTCCAGATCGGTAAATTCCTCGCGACGGCCCAAGGTGCGTCCGGCCGGGGTCAAGCGATCAATAAAACCCAAGCGCTTGGCCGCACGAATCACCCAACGGTCCGCACGAGTCAGCACCGGGGAGTCGAGCATCACCACCCCACGATACAACTGCGGGCACCGCATGGCGGCGTGCAGGTGCAACACGCCGCCGAGGGAATGGCCCACGCCCCACACCGGTTCCGGTTGCTGCTCCAAGTGGTGGATCAACTCATCCACCAGGTTCTGCCAGTTATCGTCCACCGGAAACCTGGGGTCGTGGCCGTGCTGCGGCAAGTGAGCCACTGCGTATTCCGGGGCCAGCGCGGCAAACAACTTGCCGTAGGTGGCCGAGGGAAAGCCATTGGCGTGAGCAAAAAACACGTGCTGCGACATACCGGTTCCATCTACAAAAACAGAGATTGATTGTCACCATGCCCGGCCGGCACGGCAATGACTGTAACCGCCAGGAATGATGACACTCACGCCACGCCTATCGCGCCGGCGGGTTCTCGCCCAGTGGCACCACGGCCATGGTCAGGCGCGAGATGCAGCTGGCCTTGCCATCGTCGCTGGTCAGGCGAATGTCCCACACCTGGGTGGTGCGGCCGATATGGATCGCCCTGGCCACCGCCGTCACCCGCCCGCTGCGCACACCGCGCAGGTGGTTGGCGTTGACCTCAAGGCCGACGCAATAGAACTTGGCGGGATCAATACACAGGTAGGCGGCCGTCGAGCCGACGGTTTCTGCCAACACCACCGACGCACCACCGTGCAGCAAGCCGTAGGGTTGATGGGTGCGATGATCGACCACCATGCTGGCGGTCAGGGACTCGTCGTCCACGCTGTCGAAGCGAATATCCAGCAGCTCACCGATGGTGTTTTTCTGCATGGCATTGAGTTGTTCGATATCCGGTTGGGTGCGCCACAGGCTCATGGGAGGGTCCTTTTTGGTTTTATGATGGCCCTAATCCTGCCACAGAACCGTCTCGGTGCGCTCGCTCCAAACCTGAAACTGAGCGCCGTAAGTCGACTCGATCACGTTGCGCTTAATCTTCAAGGTCGGGGTTAAAAAGCCGTTTTCCACTGCCCAGTTGTCTTTCACCACCACCAGTTGGCGCAGACGCTCATGTTTATCCAGCGCTCCGTTGACCTGTTCCAGCCAGCGTTCAAGACTGCTGCGCAGCGCTTGCGGGTCCTGTTCCAGCGCCGACAACACGCACAAACCAATAGGCGCGCTCAGGCCATCGCCCACCACACACACCTGCTCGATACGCGGATGTTCGGCCAGGCGGTTTTCGATTGGCGCCGGGGCCACGTATTTGCCTTTGCTGGTTTTGAAGATTTCCTTGAGCCGCCCGGTCAGGCGCAGGCGGCCATCGGCATCCTGCTCGCCTTTGTCGCCAGTACGCAGGAAACCATCAGCGGTGAGGGTCTCGCAGGTTTTCTGCGGGTCCTTGAAGTAACCGAGCATGGTCGCACCGCTGCGCACCTGCACTTCGCCCGAGGGGTCGATGCGCACTTCAACACCGGGGCACGGCAGGCCGATCCAGCCGAGGATCTGTTGGCCGGGACGGCACACATGGGAGTAGCCGCAGCTCTCGGTCATGCCATACACCTCGAGCACATCCAGGCCCAGGCGTTGGTACCAGCGCAGCAGCGCCTCAGGCACGGGCGCCGCGCCGGACAGTGCGATGCGCAACGCGTCCAGGCCCAGGCCGGCAAGTACCTTGTGACCTACGCGTTTGCCGATAAAGGGCAGGCGCAGCAAGGTGTCGAGGCGCTTTTGCGGGATCTTGGCGTAGACGCCCATCTGAAATTTGGTCCAGATCCGCGGCACGCCAAACAGTGCGGTCGGACGTGCCCTACGCAGATCGGTCAGAAAAGTATCCAGGCTTTCTGCGAAATACACCGTTTGCCCGGTGTAAATCGACGCCATCTCCACAAACATCCGCTCCGCCACATGGCACAACGGCAGGTAGGACAACAGCCGGTCGCCCTCCCCCAGCCCAAATAACTCGGTGCCGCGGGTGGCGGCAAACCCCAAGGCGCCAAAGCTGTGCATCACGCCTTTGGGGAGGCCGGTGGTGCCGGAGGTATAGATGATGGTGGCCAGGTCCGGAGCTGCAGGCTGGGGGGCATCGTGAATCGGCGGGCACGCTTGCAGGTCGGCCCAACTGAAATCGAACGCGCCCGACGGGCACAGTGGCAGGCTGATGGTCGGCACACCCGCCCGCACACCGGGTGCCATGGCGGGCCAATCGTCGAGTTTGCCGATAAACACCAGTGCCGCCTCGGAATGGCTGAGCACATGGGCAACGGAGTCGGCGGTGAGGTTGGGGTACAGCGGCACAGAGACGTGCCCGGCCATCCAGATCGCCAAGTCGGCAATGATCCAGTGCGCGCAGTTTTTCGAGATCAGGGCAATGTGCGAGCCCTGGGGCAACTCGCGAGCACGCAGCCAGTGCGCGGCGCAACGGGCCTGGTGACCGACATCGCCCCACGTGAGGCTTTGCACCTCGCTGCCGCCAGTGGGCTGGACCAGAAAGGTCTGGCGCGGGTGGCGCGCTTCACGTTCAAAGAAGACCTGCAACGGCAAACGAAAAGCGACGGGCATGGGACGCGCTCCTTTGTGGTCCGACGATAGCCAACCAAGCACTTGCTTGGTTGAATATATAGCACACACAAAGCAGCGATATCGCCTACGGGTGTTTCACGCCTACCAGGCTCATCAACCCCGCCAGCGGGAAATCCCCCTCCAGTTCCGCCAGGCTGGCGGTGTGCATCGGCTGCGGCTGACGCGGGTGACCATGCTGCAGAAAGCTGATCAGGCTGCCCACCAACGGCTGGTGGCTGACCAGCAGCACGTTGTCATCGGTGTCGAGCTTTTCCAGCACCTGCCCAGGATTGCCCTCCGGCGTGAGCCACGGCACCGTGCGAATATCCGGCTCGAACCCCAAGGCCTCACGCACCAGGTGCGCGGTCTGCTGTGCCCGCACATAAGGGCTGGCGATGATGGCACTGAGGGGTTGGCCGATCAGGTGCGCGGCACTGCGCAACACTTCAGCGCGCCCGTGTTCGGTGAGGTTGCGCTGGGCGTCGGAGGGGGCATGGGCTTCTGCTTCGCCGTGACGCAAAATCCACAACTTCACAGCTTTGGCTCCTCATCACGCACCGGGTGCGGCGCTGGCGGCACGCTGTGGGCGGCTTCGCCTTCGGGTGCGCGCGGGGTCGGCCAGTCGGCGAACGGCCATGGTTTCTGTTCGGAGTGGAAGCTGCCGAAACGGCCGATCTGCGCCAGGAACTGGCTGAGGCTGTCGCCGAAGTTCATCAGGCCCAGGTTCGGTGCGCCATAGATCAAGCGGTAGATCAACTGCACCACCACCAGCGCGCCGAGCAGGAACTGCGCCACTTGCCACACCAGGGCAAACACCAGCATCCACAGGATGCGCAGGCCAATGGATTCGTACGTGGGCGCTGCTTTTGGATCGTTCATGACGCGTTCCTCAGTTGAAACCACTGGTGGAAATAAAGTCGACATCGGTTTTCGGTTCGGCGCGCATCAGCAGCTCGATGACCTGGTCCAAGGTGCGCCCTTCAAACAGGATCGCGTGCAGCCCGGCGACCAGCGGCATATACACGCCGGCCTCCTGGGCCTTGGCCTTGAGCACCTTGAGGGTGTTGACGCCTTCGGCCACTTCACCCAGGCGCGTGACCGCGTCTTCCAGGCTCAAGCCCTGGCCGAGGGCGAAACCCACCTGGTAGTTGCGGCTTTTCGGCGAGGAGCAGGTGACGATCAAGTCGCCCACACCCGCCAGCCCCAGGAAGGTCATCGGGTTGGCGCCCTGGTTCACGGCAAAACGGGTCATCTCGGCCAAGGCGCGGGTGATCAGCATGCTCTTGGTGTTTTCGCCCATGCCCAGCGCCACGGCCATGCCGGCGATGATCGCATAGACGTTTTTCAGCGCACCGCCCAGTTCGACGCCAAAGCGGTCGTTGCTGGCATAGACGCGGAAGGTCCGGCCATGCAGCACGGCCTGGACGCGCTCGCAGAGTGCTTCGTCTTCACTGGCGACCACGGTGGCGGTCAGCGCGTGCTCGGCCACTTCCCGCGCCAGGTTCGGCCCGGACAGCACGCCAATGCGCGCCTGAGGAGCGATTTCTTCAAGGATTTCGCTCATCAGCTTGAAGGTCTGCGCCTCAATGCCTTTAGTCAGGCTGACCAGCAGCTTGCCCGCTAGGCGTTCGGCGTGGGGCGCCAACACCGAACGCAGTGCGCTGGACGGCAACGCGACAAAGCACAGCTCGCAGGCTGTGAGGGTTTCCAGCAGGTCGGTGACAGGCTCGACCGCCGGATGAATCTTGATGCCTTTGAGGTAACGCGGATTTTCCCGGTTAACTCGAATGGCCTCGGCCTGTTCGGGATCGCGCATCCACTGGCGCACAGCGTGACCGTTTTCGGCCAGCAAATTTGCCACGGCGGTACCAAAACTTCCGCCTCCCAGGACCGCGATAGGGCGCTGTTCAGTCATATGCAATCCGTTAATCCATACCAGTGGCGATGGCGCATTATACGGGCCGACCCGCTTGCGGCCAGCCCCCGTATCAATTCGTGCGTTTGTCGGAAAATGGCAGGTTTGCATGAAGTAATTACAAGTCCGACGACTGGCAAAAGGCCCCACCTCAGTTAACATGGGCGGCTATCCGCAATTATCAAGGCCGTGCCGTGTATTTGGGCCCTCCTCCTCGTCTACCTTTGTGGCTGATGCTGCTGTGCAGCGCGCCGGTCATGGCCGATGACCTGTTCCTCGACAGCCAGCCCCTGCCCCAAGTGCTGACCGCCACGCGTCTCAAGCAATCGGCCGCCGCCGTGCCTGGCAGCATGACCGTGATCGACAGCGAGCTGATCAAGGCCAGTGGCGCGCGGGATATCAGTGAACTGCTGCGGCTGGTACCAGGGATGATGGTCGGCTACACCACCGGCAACCAGGCGGCGGTGAACTACCATGGCACCAGTGCCAGCGATGCGCGGCGCATGCAGGTGCTGATAGACGGCCGCTCGGTGTATCGCGCGGGCTTGGCCACCGTGGACTGGAGCGACATTCCGGTCGCCATGGAAGATATAGAGCGCATCGAAGTGTTCCGTGGCCCCAACACCGTCAGCTACGGCGCCAATGCCTTGATGGCGGTGGTCAACATCCTCACGCGCTCGCCAGCCAACACTCATGGCTCGCGGGTCAAGGTGGTGCGTGGCGCACGTGGCATCAACGACTTCTATGCCAGCCAGGGCGCAGGATGGGAAACCGGCGACTTGCGCCTGTCCCTCTCCGGGCAGCAGGACGACGGCTTCGACAGCGACGCTGCCGGTGCCGACCGCCGTGACGGCCGCCGCCTCAACCGCTTCAGCCTGGCAATCAGCCAGACGCTGAACACCCAACAGAGCATCGACGTGCAGTTGGATGCAAAGGAAGGCACCAACCAACGACCCTATACCTACACTCCAGTGTTTGCCGGGATTACCGAAGGCGGTAACAATTCTGACGTCACAGCCAAGGACTACGCGGGTTCCCTGCGTTGGAATTTTGATTTCAATCCTGACCACAGCCTGTATATCCAGGGCTCGGCCCAACAGTGGGATCGCCGGCAAATCTGGAAAGCCTGTGATGCCAAGGTCTCGTTCAGCCCGGAGCTGACCCAGTTATGGCAGCTGAACCCCAATTATGCCGAACAGCTGGCCCGGCACATGGACACTTACAGCCAAGGCAGTGCGCCACCGGGCAGCCCCGCCGAGCAAGCCCTGGCCGACCAGGTGCTGGACCAATGGCGTAACGGCGCCAACCAGAGCGTGTGCGGTGACATCGACCAAAGCACCCGCGAAAGCCGCTACGACCTGGAGATTCAGGACACCCTCAGCCTGTCCGACAGCCTGCGCTTGGTCAGCGGCATGAACTACCGCTACGACCGCGCCGACTCCGACACCTATTTCAACGGCACTCTGGACGACACCACCTGGCGTCTGTTCGGCCAGTTGGAATGGCGCGCCAGCGAGCATTGGCTGCTGCAAGGCGGCGCGATGTACGAAGACACGCACCTGAGCGGCAACTCGCTGACGCCACGGGTGGCCGTCAACTACCTGATCAACCCCCGCCACGGCCTGCGCGCGGTGTATTCAGAAGCGATCCGCTCGCCGGACATGTTCGAGAACAATGTCAACTGGAGCTATCGCGTCACCAACCTCGGCTCCCCGGCCTATGGGCAGACCACCGGGCAATACTTCGTAAAGACCCGGGGCCCGGGCAACCTCGATAAAGAGATGATGAAATCGAGGGAACTAGGGTACAACGGCTTTTTTGCCGACATCGGGCTGAACATGGACGTGAAACTGTTCTACGACGAGATCACCAACATGATCAGCTCGCCGCTGCGCAATAACCAATACATTGCCAGCAACGCCAACAGCTCACGGTTTACCGGCGCTGAATCCCAGTTCGACTGGCGCGTGAGCAACGCCGACCGCCTGCGGCTGACCTATGCTTACGTCGATGCCACCAGCAGTAACCCGCGTGATAAAGCACAAACCGCGCGTAACAGTGGATCCGCCGGCTGGTTGCGTGAATGGGGTCGCGGCTGGTCGAGCGCGCTGTTCTACTATGGCGACGACGCACTCAACGGCTACCGCTTCGAACGGGCCGACCTGCGGGTGGCCAAGCGCATTGCCCTGGGCAAAGCCAACGTGGAGCTGGCCGGCATGTTGCAACAACGCCTCGATAACCAGCCCACCACCTGGGCCGATAACAATTACGACAGTCGCCACGTGCTCTACTTCAGCGCGGAGTTAGAGTTCTGAGATGGGCGACTCGTCACGGATGACCCGTTCTTTTATCAATACGCTCTGGCGACGCGCTGCGCTGCTCGGTTGCCTGCTGTTTGCCGCTCCTGCCTGGAGCGCCGAGATCCTGCTGACCGCCGCCGAAGACGGCGCGGGCGTGCAGGCCTTTGCCCAGGCGCTGGCCCAACAACGCCCCGAAGACCAAGTCACTTTCACCGCCCTCAAGGATCTACCGGCTCCCAGCCACCTGCCGGCCAACACACGCCTGATCCTGCTCGACCTGCCCGGCCTCGACTGGCGCCTGCAAGACCCCCAGGGCCCGCCGACGCTGGTGCTGCGCATTAGTCGGCTGCAGGCCCACCAGCGCCTGGGCACAACGCAGCACCCACGCATCAGCCTGTTGTGGAGCGACCCGCCGCTGGAGCGCCAATTGCGCCTGATCACCGGCATCCTTCCCCAAGCACGGCGCATCGGCGTGCTCTATGGCGCCGAAAGTGAATTTCTCCTGCCCGAACTGCGCCAGCACGCCACGCCCCTGGGCCTGGAAATCGTGCCGCAGCTCTGGGACAACATTAATGACAGTCGACCGTTGCAAACCCTGTTCAGAAACAGTGACGTGTTGCTTGGCCTCGACGACCCGCAGCTGTACAACCCGAAAACCGCGAAGAACCTGTTGCTGAGCAGCTATGCCCAGCAATTGCCGTTGGTGGGCCCGAATGCGGGCTTTGTGCGGGCCGGCAGCCTGGCCAGCACCTACAGCGACCAGGACGACTGGCTGCGCGTGCTCGACCGCCTGCTCGACCATCCGCCAGCCAATTGGCCGAGTTCGCTGTATCCGGAACACTTCAAAGTCGTGGGCAACCCGCAAGTCGCGCGCTCACTGGGGATCGAACAGGTGGACGAAGCCAGCGTTGCCACGCGATTGGCCGAAGGAGAAAAACGCCCATGACCTTGCGTCGCCGTTGGGATATCAACACCCGTACCCAGCTCATCACCCTGGGCCCGGCACTGTTGCTGACGTTGCTGTTGATCAGCTTCTTTACCTTCGTGCGTATCCAGGACCTGCGCCAGGAACTGGACCACACCGGCCAATTGATCGCTAACCAACTGGCGCCCGCCACCGAATACGGGGTGATTTCCGGCAACAATGATGTGCTTGATAGCCTGTTGCGCGCCACGCTGGCCACGCCCCATGTGCGCTTCCTGGAGATCCAGGACAGCAGCGAGAACATTCTGGTGTACGTCGAGCAACCTTCAGAGAAACACGACCGTTCGCTGTCGGTAAAAGTGTTCCAGGCGCCGATTCGCCTGCAACACATCCAGTTGGGCAATGACTTTTTCCAGGACAACCTCAACGAACCCAAGGCACCGCGTGCGGACTACCTGGGCCGGGTGATCGTCGGCATGTCCAACGACGCGTTCAGTCAGCGCCAGCAGGAGATCCTGTTCAAGGCCGGCATCCTGGCGCTGTTCGCCCTGTTGTTCACCTTCCTGCTCGCACGGCGCCTGGCCGCCAGCCTGTCACAGCCAATCAGCGCCATGGGCAATGCGGTGAAGGCCATCCAGCAAGGTGACTACAAGACGCCGCTGCCGATCGTGGATGACTCAGAGCTCGGCGACCTGTCGCGGCATATCAATAACCTCGCCGAAGGGCTCAACCAGGCCAGTCGCGAACAACAGCAGGCCATGGCCCAGTTGATCCAGACCCGCGAAGAAGCCGAGCGCGCCAACAATGCCAAGTCGGATTTCCTGGCGATGATGAGTCATGAGCTGCGCACGCCCATGAACGGTGTGCTGGGCATGTTGCAGTTACTGGAAACCACCGAGATGACCGAGGAGCAGACCGAGTACGCGGCGCTGGCTTCCGAGTCCACCGAGCATTTGCTCAAGGTCATCAATGACATCCTCGACTTCTCGCGGATCGAACGCGCCGCGCTGGAGTTGGAGCACATTCCGTTCAACCTCGCGGAGCTGATCAACAGCTGCGCCCAGGCCTTCCAGCACAGCGCGCAGCAGCGTGGGTTGGCGCTGCAGCTGTCGATCCCGCAAGGGATGGACGCCTTGCGGGTGCAGGGCGACCCGACGCGGATCCGCCAAATTCTGGTGAACCTGATCGGCAACGCACTGAAGTTCACCGAGCACGGCGCGGTCAGCGTTGAACCCCAGTGGCAGGCCCTCGACCATGAACTGGTGTGGTTCACCTGTACCGTGCGTGACAGTGGCATCGGGATTTCCACCGAGCGCCTGGAATTGATGTTCGATGCATTCCAGCAAGCCGACAGTTCCATTTCAAGACGTTACGGCGGCACCGGCCTGGGACTGCCCATCGCCCGTACCCTGGCTGAACGCATGGGCGGCACCCTACGCGCACAGAGCGAAGAAGGCCGTGGCTCGGTGTTCACCCTGGAAATTCCCCTGGCCATTGATCAGCAGAGCTTGCCGGCCATCGCTACCGACGCCGACGGCAAAGGCAGCGCCGGCGATGGCCGCCATGTGCTGCTGGTGGAAGACAACCCAGTCAACCGCACCGTGGTCGAAGCCATGCTGCGCAGCCTGGGCTTCGCAGTGAGCATTGCCACCGACGGCGCCGAGGCGATCCGTAGCGCCGAAAGCCTGATTTTCACGGCGATCCTGATGGATTGCCGACTACCGCTGATCGATGGCTACGAAGCCACCCGACAGATTCGCCAATTGCCGGGGTGCGCTGACCTGCCGATCATCGCCCTGACTGCCAACGCCTTGCAGGGTGACCGTGAAGCCTGTCTTGCAGCCGGAATGAACGATTACCTGGCCAAGCCGTTCAAACGCACGGATTTGCAGCAAATCCTGCAACGTTGGGTGCAATAGCGCCGCGCCATCAGCCAACTGCGACTGGCGTGAAAGGCGAAAGTGCGGCAGTCTTAGGCACCCGAACGGACCCATAAACAGGCCCGGTTTAAAATTTCAGTGAACAAGTGTACATTGAGTGCCTTGCCGCTGTGACTTTCACTACAACGCAATAGTCTATGTGTAGGCTGCCGACATGAGGCATGAACGCTTTATTCGGTTCGGGAAGATTTGCCCTACCCTGCCGCATGGGATTATTGAGGAGCTCGCATGACCAAACAAAACGCCTTTACTCGGGAAGACCTGCTGCGCTGCAGTCGCGGTGAGCTGTTCGGCCCAGGTAACGCGCAACTGCCCGCCCCGAACATGCTGATGGTGGATCGCATCACCCATATCAGCGAAGAAGGTGGCAAGTACGGCAAAGGTGAATTGGTCGCCGAGCTGGATATCACCCCGGACCTGTGGTTCTTCGCCTGCCATTTCGAAGGTGACCCGGTGATGCCAGGCTGCCTGGGCCTTGACGCCATGTGGCAACTGGTTGGCTTCTACCTGGGCTGGCAAGGCCTGCCGGGTCGCGGTCGCGCCCTGGGTTCGGGCGAAGTGAAATTCTTTGGCCAGGTCTTGCCGACCGCCAAGAAAGTCACCTACAACATTCAAATCAAGCGCGTCCTCAAGGGCAAGCTGAACCTGGCTATCGCTGACGGTTCGGTGACTGTCGACGGTCGCGAGATCTATACTGCCGAAGGTCTTCGAGTCGGCGTATTCACTTCCACTGACAACTTTTAAGGGTTATCCGCATGCGCCGCGTCGTTATCACTGGTCTGGGCATCGTTTCTTGCCTGGGCAATGACAAAGAGACCGTCACCGCTAACCTGCGTGCAAGTCGCCCTGGCATCCGCTTCAACCCGGAATATGCCGAAATGGGTCTGCGTAGCCAGGTTTCCGGCTCCATCGACCTGCCCCTCGAAGAACTGATCGATCGCAAGATCTATCGCTTCGTCGGCCACGCTGCCGCCTACGCCTACCTGGCGATGAAAGACGCGATCGCCGACTCCGGCTTGAGCGAAGACCAGGTATCCAACGTACGCACCGGCCTGATCGCCGGCTCCGGCGGCGCATCGACCCTCAACCAGATGGAAGCGCTGGACATCCTGCGCGAAAAAGGCGTGAAGCGCGTTGGCCCGTACCGTGTTACGCGGACCATGGGCAGCACCGTTTCGGCCTGCCTGGCCACGCCGTTTGCTATCAAGGGCGTGAACTACTCGATCTCCTCGGCCTGCGCCACCAGTGCTCACTGCATCGGGACTGCCGTTGAGCAGATCCAGCTGGGCAAGCAGGACATCGTGTTCGCCGGCGGCGGTGAAGAAGAGCATTGGAGCCAATCGTTCCTGTTCGACGCCATGGGCGCACTGTCCACCCAGTACAACGAAACCCCGGAAAAGGCCTCCCGCGCCTACGACGCCAAGCGTGACGGTTTCGTCATTGCCGGCGGCGGCGGCATGGTAGTGGTCGAAGAGCTGGAACACGCTCTGGCCCGTGGTGCCAAGATCTACGCGGAAATCGTTGGCTACGGCGCGACGTCCGACGGCTACGACATGGTTGCGCCAAGCGGTGAAGGCGCCATCCGTTGCATGCAGATGGCGATGTCTACCGTTGACACCCCAATCGACTACCTGAACACCCACGGCACGTCGACTCCGGTCGGCGACGCCAAGGAAATGGAAGGCGTGCGTGCGGTTTTCGGCGACAAGGCCCCGGCCATCAGCTCTACCAAGAGCCTGTCCGGTCACTCCCTGGGCGCCGCTGGCGTTCACGAAGCGATCTACTGCCTGCTGATGATGGAAGGCAACTTCATGGCCGGCTCGGCCAACATCGACGAGATTGACCCGGTTGTGGCTGATATGCCGATCCTGACCAAGACCGTTGAAAACGCCAAGATCGATACCGTGATGAGCAACAGCTTTGGCTTTGGTGGCACTAACGCTACCTTGGTGCTGAAACGCTGGCAGGGTAAGTAAGGCCTGTAGCTTGATCGAATAAAAAGCCCCGACTGGTTCGGGGCTTTTTATTGGGTGAAATCAATACCTCGACGGCTTAGGCAGGATGGCCAGGAAGTTATCCCGCGCCACTTTGTGGGCCACCTGCGCAGGCAGCGCATCGAGGAACGGATCAAAGCGGCGCATTTCCTTACCCAGCTTGTTGAAGCGCCCTACCACGTCAGAACCCAGCATGAAGCGCTCCGGGAAGCGCTCCACCAGCTTTACCCACTCTGGGCGGGGCTTGCCCGCTTCATCGAGCAAGTAAGGCGTGAGCATGCTCCAGGACAGGTCGATATACAGGTTGGGGTAAGCCTCAAGCAGGCGACTCAACGTGGGCAGTAAGAAGTCCATCTGCACCTGATGCCGGTGGATTTCCTTGCTGGTGCCGGCATGGGCCCAGATAAAGCGGGTGTGTGGATGGTTGCGCAGCGACTCCTCGACCTCGGCGAGATACAGCGGGTTACGCTCGCGCTTGGAGGTGATATTGGAGTGCAGCATCACCGGCAGGTCGTTTTCAGCGGCCAAGTGGTAGATGCGGGTCATGGCTTCGTTATTGGCGCGTGGGGTGTCGCCTGATGTCAGGGCGGTGAGGTCGTCGTGACGGGTGAACACCTCACCGATACCCTGCCACAGCCCCGGGTTCAGGTCGAGCATGCGCTGGATATGGGCCGCGGAGTTTTTGTCGTTAGGGTTAAAGCCCGACAGGAATGGATGAAAGTACTGGCGCTGCTCAGGGGCCAGTTTATTGACCGCAGCGGCGACGATCACGTCAGTGGCACTGTACCAATAGGCATCGGCGTCATCACCGGCGTAATAGCGTGGGCGTTTGGGCTCGTCTTCGTGCCATTTCTTCGCGACCGGTATGCCGGAAATCATCACATGCTCAATGCGGTTGTCGGCCATCGCCTTGAGCAGCTGGTCCATACCCGCCGTTTCCTGGAAAAAATCCACGTAATGCAGGTGCGCGTCGCTGTAGGCATAGTCACGGGCCTGCGCAGCAAGGCTACTGGCGGCGAGCAACAGGGCAAGGGTCAGGCGAGTCCAGGGCACGGTAAAACCTCGATTAGGGCTGATACGGGTAGACCTTGCGCGCCCTGCCGGGGTTCATCCAGCAAAAAACGCGGAACACCGAAGTGCCAGCATGCTCTATAACTGCATGACCTTCATCCTGCCACCCTGTGAGGTTTGCCATGCCTGTTACCGTGAATACCCTGAATCAGGACAACTTTCGCCATAGCGTCAATATCAACAACCATGAGTTGTTTACTGACCTGCCCAAAAGCCTGGGCGGCGACGATTCGGCGCCCTCCCCCCATGACTACTTCGACGCGGCACTGGCGTCGTGCAAAGCCTTGACCGTCAGGCTTTATGCCCAGAAAAAAGACATCCCGTTGACCGGTGTGACCGTGGAAGTCACCCACGACGCCACCGAAGAGCAAAAGGGCAAATACACGCTCAACGTCAAGCTGACGCTAAAGGGCGTACTCACCGACGAACAACGCGATGAATTGCATCGCGTGGCTGATCGCTGCCCGGTGCACAAGTTGATGACTACCGCCGAGGTCAGCATCGAGACCCAATTGTCGGAAGGCGCCTTCAGCCAATAGCGGCAACATCCTACCGAGCGGGTTATGCTCAGAAGCATCCAACCCGCTCAGACTGGGATGCACCATGACCACCCTCACCGTGATCCGCCCTCGCCCCGAAGATGTCGAAGGCCAACCCATCCTGCGCCCTTTGCCATCGCGAGAATGCCGCAGCGTTGGGCCTTTTGTGTTTTTCGACCATATGCTGCTCACCCGCTACGCGCCCGGCGATGGCATGAACATCCGCCAGCACCCGCATATCGGGCTGTCGACCCTCACTTATCTGTTCGACGGTGCACTGCAGCACAAGGACAGCCTGGGGTCGGACCAAGTGGTGCAGGCCGGCGATGTCAGTTGGATGACTGCCGGCAGTGCGATTGCCCACGTCGAGCGCACGCCAGAGGCGCTCAAGGCCAGCGGTTTCAGCCTGCATGGGCTGCAAGTGTGGCTGGCATCACCAATGGACCACGAAACGGGGCCGGGGCATTACAGCCATCACCCGGCAGCGAGCTTGCCGGTGAGTGACAACCTCGGCGTGCAGATCCGCCTGATTGCGGGTGATGGGTTCTGCCTCAAGTCGCCGGTGCCGGTGCTATCGCCCACGCTGTATGCCGAGGTGCGCATGCAAACGGCCACGACGCTGCTGATTCCTGATGAGCATGAGGAACGCGCGGTGTATGTGCTGGAGGGTGAGGTGCAGTTGGAGGGTGAGCCGTTGGAGGTGCATAGCCTGGTGGTGTTGCCGGTCGAACGGGAGATGACGTTGTCTGCCGATACCGATTGTCACCTGGTCCTGATTGGCGGCGCAGCGCTGGATGGGCCACGGCGGATCAATTGGAATTTTGTGGCGAGTGATCCCTTAAGAATCGAGCAGGCGCGGCAGCGCTGGGCGGCTGGGGATTGGCCGACGGTGCCGGGTGAGTCTGAAAGAATTGAGTTGCCTGTGAGATAGCTATCGCAGGCAAGCCAGCTCCCACTTTTGACTGTGTTCACAAATCAAACTGTGGGAGCTGGCTTGTCGGGTCGCCGCACCGCTGCGATGAGCATAAGTATCTACACATCTTCAAAGTGAAATTGCGTAGCAGCTGTCGAGCCCCGGCGAGGCTGCGTTTGCGGGCTGTCTGACACACCGCTGACGCAGC
>NZ_JAHZMS010000012.1:0-102253 GCF_019456785.1 Pseudomonas sp. LAP_36 | reverse complement strand
CCGTGGGAGCGTTGCCGCCTCTGGAAAAAATGGCTTGATGAAAACCATCAAGACAGTTGCTCCCACAATGATTGAGCCGTGATTCGAGATTTAACCCGAACCCCCCACACCTTGCGTCTGACCTTGTGAACGGATCATTCATTCACGAGGTTCAGCCCATGTCCCGTCCTCTGCTCTTCCTGCGTCCTGCTGCCCAGGGCTTTGCCGTTACCTTGCTGGTGGCGCTCGCCGGTTGTGGGCTGTCTACATCCAGTGATGTGTCGACGCCTGTCGAGCCCGCACCCGTCGCTGAGCTGCAAAACGCGCCGGCCCAGGGCGCGATGGTCAAGCGCATGGCGATGCCTGCACCCATGCGTATGCAGGAGTCGGCTGTGATGGAGTACCGCAGCGAGCCCCGCGAACAGTACGAAAACCTGCCGGACAACCCGGTGCATCGCGTGGCTGAAACGCCCGTGTCCACCTTCAGCGCTGACGTCGACACCGGCAGCTACGCCAACGTAAGGCGTTTCCTAAACCAAGGCAGCCTGCCGCCCGAAGGCGCTGTGCGACTGGAGGAAATGGTCAATTACTTCCCCTACAGTTATGCGCTGCCCACCGATGGCTCGCCCTTTGGCGTGACCACCGAAGTGGCCGCCACCCCCTGGAACCCGCGCACTCAATTGCTGCGTATCGGCATCAAGGCCTCCGACCGTGCGGTAGCGCAACTGGCGCCGGCTAACCTGGTGTTCCTGGTGGACGTGTCCGGCTCCATGGACCGCCGCGAAGGCTTGCCGCTGGTAAAAAGCACCCTGAAATTGCTGGTGGATCAGTTGCGTGAACAGGACCGTGTTTCGCTGGTGGTCTATGCCGGTGAATCCCGCGTGGTGCTCAAGCCCACCTCGGGTCGCGACAAGGTGAAGATCCGCAATGCAATCGACCAACTGACTGCGGGTGGCTCCACAGCCGGCGCATCCGGCATCGAACTGGCCTACCAGATGGCCCGCGAAGGCTTTATCGACAAGGGCATCAACCGCATCCTGCTGGCCACCGACGGTGACTTCAACGTGGGCATCAGTGACTTCGACAGCCTTAAGCAAATGGCCGTCGAGCAGCGCAAAACTGGCGTGTCCCTGACCACCCTGGGTTTTGGCGTGGATAACTACAACGAACACCTGATGGAGCAACTGGCCGACGCGGGCGACGGTAACTACGCCTACATCGACAACCTGCGCGAAGCCCGCAAGGTGTTGGTCGACCAACTCAGCTCGACCCTGGCCGTGGTCGCGCGGGATGTGAAATTGCAGGTGGAGTTCAACCCCGCGCGTGTCAGCGAATATCGCCTGCTTGGCTATGAAAACCGTGCCCTGAAGCGTGAGGATTTCAACAACGACAAGGTCGACGCCGGTGAAATCGGTGCAGGGCACACGGTAACCGCGTTGTACGAGATTGTGCCGAAGGGCGAGAAGGGTTGGTTGGAGCCGTTACGCTACGCCGCTGCGCCTGCAGGCGAGGGTAAGTCCGGTGAGCTGGCGATGTTGCGTGTGCGCTACAAGCCCGCTGCGGGCGGTGAAAGCCAGTTGATCGAACGTCCTGTCAGCAACGAATCCACCAAGGCCAGCGACGACCTGCGCTTCGCGGCGGCCGTGGCCGCGTTCGCCCAACAGCTCAAGGGCGATGGCCGCTACACTGGCAGCATGAGCCTGCAAGACACCGCCGCGCTGGCCCGCTCGGCCCGAGGCGATGACCCGTTCGGGCTGCGCAGCGAGTTTGTGCAGCTGGTAGAGCTGGCGCAGGGCCTCAAACACTGATCGCGCATGCAACGACGACCCAATGTGGGAGCTGGCTTGCCTGCGATGCAAGCGACTCGGTCCATCAGTTACACCGAGTTGATGCCATCGCAGGCAAGCCAGCTCCCACACTTAGATCGGCTTTGACTTTCAGAAAGGAGTTCGCCACTTACATGGCCGTATCAGATGCTTCACCCAGCGACGAATCGCTGCTGGCCCGCTACCGAACCGGTGACGCTGCCGCGTTCGAAGCGCTGTATGCGCGGCATCGCCAGGGCCTGTACCGCTTCCTCGTGTCCCTGAGCAACAAGACCGAACTGGCCGAGGAAATCTACCAGGAGACCTGGCTCAGCCTGATCCGCAGCGCCACCCAGCCACAAGGCCGGGCGAGTTTTCGCACATGGCTGTTCCAGATAGCCCGCAACCGGCTCATCGACCATTGGCGCAAGCACGGCATCCACAACCCGCTGCACGACAGCTACGACGAGCAACTGCACGCGCAGCCCGACGACAGCGCCGGCCCCGAACAGCAATTGAGCCTGAGCCGCGACCAGGCGCGGCTCGACGCCGCGCTGCAAGCCCTGCCCGAAGACCAGCGCGAAGTCTTCCTGCTGCGCCTGCACGGCGACCTCGAAGTGCCGCAAATCGCCGCCCTCACCGGCGCCCCGCTGGAAACCGTAAAAAGCCGCCTGCGTTACGCCCAGCAGAAACTGCGCCGCCTGCTGGCCGAGGAGATACCCGCATGACCGACTCCCGACACACCCCGGATCCTGACGACGTGCTCATCCAGCACCTGCGTCAACACAGCACCGGCGAACCGCCAGCGTCCCTCGACGCCTTCATCCTCACCACCGCCCGCCACGAAGCCCCGGCGCCGCAGCCGAGCCTGTGGCAGCGTTGGCTGCAAGCCTGCCAACGTCCGCGCTGGCAGATGGCGTTTGCCACCGTGGCCGGTTTAGCGCTCATGATCGGCGTAGTGACGCGCTCCCCCGTGCCGCAACCTGAAATGTCCACGGCAACCTTCTCCGCCCTTCATGAGGAAGCTCCACGCCCGGCCCCGCCCGCGATGTCCGCGCCCGCACCGATGGCCCGAATGGCCGTCGCGCCTCAGGCAGAGCGTGCGCAAGTCATAGGCTCGATGGCGGATGAGTCGAGCGCCAAGCTCAGCAAGCGCGCACCGGTGGCGTTGCCTTCGTTGGAGGAGGGGTTGCGGGAGATTGTGAGGTTGCGTGAGGCTGGGGAAAGTAGAGCGGCGGATGAGAAGTTGCTGGATTTGTACAAGCGATTTCCACAGGAGGATTTGCCTGCACGATTGGAGGCGTTGCAGGCGCCTAAATAGAATATCGCCCGTGAGCCTCCGGATGTCGCGTCAGTGCGAACCGGAGGCCTCACGCAACGCATTGTGAGCGCGATCAGCTATGCAGTCATGGTCGTACAAATACAATTGGCTGGGCTCCCACCTCAAGGCATGCATGCATATAGCCACTTAGCAGCCAAAAAGCTTGCAGAACATGTTGGGATGCTTTTCCGATCAATATCTTTTTCATTTCGTCTTCTAAATAGCGCAATGAGTAGTTTGGGATGACAATTCCAACTTCATACAAGGCGGTTGGGTTAGACGCGGCATCATCAAATATATCGTCCAGCTTATCGGCGTTTAAATTGACGGGGCGGCGTAGCCGGTTTATCTCTCCCTTCGTAGGTAGTACGCAATATTGGGTTAACCATTTATCCCTACGAGGCGCGAATTCATGGTCTTGCTTTGTCACTCGGAGCCTGGATAGGTTTTTGAGTGCTTGGCCGACGACTTCTTGAAGTTTTGAAGCGCTGGAGGTGTCATTGGAACTCATCGGTAATAGTTTTTTAGGGAGGAGTGAAGGCGCCCCTGAATGTGGGCTGCTTTTTGTTGCACTTATTCGTGCTGTTTTATCCTTTTCTAGCTGCTGCACCTTCGCATGCAGCCAACGAATTCGAGTGGGGTTTTCAGAAATCTCAATGTAATCGCACCACTCTCGTGTATCGTCATCACATATTAAAATTGAATCTTTATCAGTTATATCGTGGTCTGTTTCAATTATGTGGAAAGAACTTGTTGTCTCGAAGTGTGTCGCCGTAGGTAGCACTTCGCCTTTCTCAGAAGTGATCGATTCAAGTGCTTTAATAGGTTTGAATATGTGGATTAATTGCGCGACGGCTAGCGTCGTATTCGCGCTGGCATAGGCGCCCTCTGAGCAATAAAGTGCCTGTCCTTTGTCAAAGACTACTCTGAAAGATTTATGTTTGTTGAGCAGGTCCATAACAGATTTTGGTTGCTCGCCTGCTTCGCCTAAGTGTAGAAAGCCAGTGAAAGTTGGTAGCTTTATTTTACATGTTTTGCTTGTTACTCTGAGCTCCAATAGTGCATCTGAGAAGGGGAATACCGGTGTGACAGATTTGAATATCACAATTTCTTCATTGCTACCGCTAGGGATTTTATCCCCGTTTGTTTTGTAAGCCTGGGGGCTCAGTTCAATGGGTTCGCTGAAGTACTCTAATAGTTCCTCAATGTCGGGAATGATATGTCTAGGTTTTGTGGATTTTGGCTGTGACCACGTTGTCCCGTTTAAGTTGTTGTAGTTTTTAATTAGTTCGGCAAGATCGTTTTTTTCAATCCAAACGCTTGAGGGCGTTTTTTTATGAAGGTCCAAGAGGGGTTGAGCCATTTGGGAAAGAAAATCAGATGGTATGATCACTGTGTTTCGAGTTCGCGCGAAACCGGCACTTCGTTCACATGCCCACTGCATTACATCTGAAAATGCCATACGTGATGAGCCTGATCTGACGCTTTGCCTATGCGGCGAAACGGATACTGTCCGGCTTCCGCTTGAAGGGGGAGCGGCAAGAATCATCGGCCCCGCTATCGTTCGGTGGAGGCCTAGGCTTGAAGTTGTTGTGCCTACATTATAAGCATCAATTCTTTTCCTACGAATTTCCCCGCGCGACGAAGCCATCATTTGCATTGTTAATTGCTCAATGCGTGGGGTTTCATTATTTTGAGTCTCTAAGAATTGAGCTAAAAATGCCGGCGTGTCTATGGGGTCAGCGGTAATCCCACATTCAAGAGGGTCTTCAGTTAACTCGCGTTGTATGTATAGATATATGCTTTCTTCCCCTGTGTTTTTATTCGCTACCTTCAGTTGACTAATTAGTAGTACCGCCACTCTGATTTCGGATAGGTCTGGATATGCAAGACTTCTTCTCATTAGTGTTTTGATGAGTATGTTTGTCTTTGCGCTGACGTCAAATTCTTTAATCGTATGGGTGAATACACCCGACCATTCTTCTTCTGAGGATTTGAAGTCGCTTTTTGGAGGGGTTTGTGCTTCAAGGCTTATTTTTATTTTCGCTACACACTGATTAATCTTATTTTGAGCGATGAGTTTGGATAGCCGATAAAATTTTCCAGATTTACTTAGCTTAATGGGGGGTGGTTTGGGGGTTGACGAAGGCTGGCCGACAGAAGGATTTATAGGCATGAGGGATCTTCCGTGATGGTGTTTTGATATCAGGGTTAGCGAGATTGTAGTCAAGTTCTCGCTGTCATGGGAATGCGATATCTGGTTGAGTGTCGGTTTGTTTCCATTCGTGGGGTTCGATGGTTTTTCTATTCAGTTACCCACAAAAAAGCCCCAGGTCTCTCGACCTGAGGCTTTTTCATTTCATATCTGGTGCCCGGCGGGATTCGAACCCACGACCCCTGCCTTCGGAGTCCTAAAAGTCGACATTTAGAATCAATACGTTAGCGCGGATTAGCTGGGAAATCAAAGGGTTGTGTTAGCTGGAGTTAGCGGGTTTTCGCCCCGGTTAGTGGGGTGAGTGTGGCAAATTTGTGGCATTTGGAGGTTGCTACTGTCATTCGGTAGCAGGAGTAGGTGTGAGACTTGAAGTCGACGATGATTATCACATACTGATATATTCGACTATAAACACATCTCGGGACTGAACATGAAGCGGTGCATCGTTGGTATTCATCGACCAGATGGCGCGGATCCTCATCGATCGGGGAGCGAGACGCCGCAGATTTGGTTCAGTTCGTTGGCGTCGCTTGCTGCTGTGCTCTCAGACGACAACCGACGTTTGCTGCGCTTAATCCATGAGAAGCATCCGAAGTCATTAACAGAGCTGGCTGAGCTCAGCGGCCGCAAGGTCCCGAATCTGTCACGTACCTTGCGTCTGATGGCGGATTACGGTCTGGTCTCGTTGCAGCGCAATGTCCGGGATGTCCAACCGACCGTACTGGCGATCGAGTACTTGGTAGTGTTGGATTGATGGGCATGAACATGAAAGGGAGCACGATGGCTAGGATGTGGATGGTACGCGGCGAAGGAGGCAGCCTTTACGAGGCTTTTCGGGAGCGCGGCGTTGCAGCCGTGGGCTGGAATCAACTGGCCGCACATGCCAAGCCTGGAGTCGGACGTAAACAGTTGATCGCTCTGTACCAGTCCATCGAACCCCAGGCAAAACAAGGGACGGTTATCTCGGGCGCATCTCAAGTCTGGCGGTTCGTCAATGACATACAGGATGGCGATTGGGTCGTAACCTATTCGCCCGCTAATCGACTGTACTCAATCGGCAAGGTCACCGGCCCGGCCGAGCACCATCCCGAGTGGGGCGAGCAAGGCATGCCGCTGGTGCGCAAGGTGCAATGGCAAGAGCGGGACTTGCCGCGCGACAACTTGGGCACTAGCACCAAAAACAGCCTGGGTTCGACCCTGACCCTGTTCGAGGTGCCGTCCAACGCTGCAGCCGAAGTGCTGGCCGCGCTGAAGGGTAAATCGGCGCCAGCAGTGGAAGATGAGGCCGAGGAAGTCATCGCCGATCCACTCGCCGATATTGAATCGCAGGCGCTGGAACGTATCAAGGACCGGGTTAATGAACTGGACTGGGACGACATGCAGCAACTGGTCGCTGGCATCCTGCGCGCCATGGGCTACAAGACCCAAGTCTCTCCACCTGGTTCAGACCGTGGCAAGGACATCGTTGCCTCGCCCGACGGCTTTGGTTTCGAGCATCCGCGGATCGTGGTGGAGGTCAAGCACCGTAAGGGGCAGATGGGCAGCCAAGAAGTACGCAGCTTTCTTGGTGGCCGCCACAAGGATGATCGCGGGTTGTACGTCAGTACTGGCGGTTTCACCAAGGACGCTCAATACGAGGCCGACCGCGCCTCCATACCGCTGACGATGTGGACACTGGACCATGTGGTCCGCGCATTGATCGAACACTACGACGCCACCGACGCCGAGACCAAACGAGTCGTTCCGTTGAAGCGGCTGTATTGGCCTGCTTGACGCTATACACATAATTTCTTCTGGCGCGTACTCCAATCTGAGCCAGGCTCTTTGAACTAGGAAAACCGTATGACCAGTGCCCAACAACGTGCCGCCCTGCAACGTCAAATCTGGGCCATCGCCAACGACGTGCGTGGCGCAGTCGACGGCTGGGATTTTAAGCAATACGTGCTCGGCACCTTGTTCTATCGCTTCATCAGCGAGAACTTCGTTGACTACATCACCGGTGGTGATGGCTCGGTCGATTATGCTGCCATGGAAGATGACAACCCGCTGATTGCCGCCGCCAAGGACGACGCAATCAAGACCAAGGGCTATTTCATTGCGCCCGGCCAGTTGTTTAGTAACGTCGCCGCCAAGGCCAGCACCAACGATAGTCTGAACACCGATTTGGCACGCATTTTTGCCGCCATCGAGAGTTCCGCCAATGGTTACGCCTCCGAGCAGGACATCAAAGGCCTGTTCGCTGACTTCGACACTACTAGCAACCGCCTGGGCAATACCGTTGCCGACAAGAACAAGCGTTTGGCGGATGTACTCAAGGGTGTGAGCAAGCTCGAGTTCGGCAGCTTCGATGCCAGTCACATCGACTTGTTCGGCGACGCCTACGAGTTCCTCATCTCCAATTACGCGGCCAATGCTGGCAAATCCGGCGGCGAATTCTTTACCCCGCAGCATGTGTCCAAGCTGATTGCCCAGTTGGCGATGCACAAGCAGACCAGCGTCAACAAAATCTACGACCCGGCGTGCGGTTCCGGCTCGCTGTTGCTGCAGGCGAAAAAGCATTTCGACGCCCATTTCATCGAGGATGGGTTCTTTGGCCAGGAGGTGAATCACACCACCTACAACCTGGCGCGGATGAATATGTTTCTGCACAACATCAACTACGACAAGTTCAACATCCAGTTGGGCGACACGCTGCGTAATCCGCACTTTGCAGATGACAAGCCCTTTGATGCTATCGTGTCCAACCCGCCCTATTCGGTGAGATGGATCGGTAGTGATGACCCCACGCTGATCAACGACGACCGCTTTGCTCCCGCCGGTGTGCTCGCGCCAAAATCCAAGGCGGACTTCGCCTTTGTGTTGCACGCGCTGAGTTACCTCTCCGCCAAGGGCCGCGCCGCCATCGTCTGCTTCCCCGGCATCTTTTACCGCAGTGGAGCCGAACAGAAGATCCGCCAATACCTGGTGGACAACAATTATGTGGAGACGGTGATCTCGCTAGCGCCTAACCTGTTCTTCGGTACCACCATCGCCGTGAATATTCTGGTGCTGTCCAAGCACAAGCTGGACACCACTACCCAGTTCATCGACGCCAGCGCGCTGTTCAAGAAAGGTACCAACAACAACCTGCTGGAAGACACGCATATCGAGCGGATCATGCAGGTTTTCGATAGCAAAGAGAATGTCGATCACTTCGCGCAGTCAGTGCCGTTAGAAAAGGTGGCCGCCAACGGTTACAGCCTGTCGGTTAGTAGTTATGTGGAAGTCAGGGACACTCGCGAAGTGGTGAACATTGCCCAGCTCAATGTAGAGCTGAAAAAGACAGTGGCCCGTATTGCCCAGCTTCATACTGAGATTGATGCAATCGTCGCAGAGATCGAAGGTGAGGAGGTTGAGTCATGAGCAACATTAGTTTCATGGACAGCCTGTTGAATGGGGTGGCAGTGGAGTGGAAGGCGCTTAGTGAACTCGGTGAGTTAGTTCGGGGCAGCGGATTGCAAAAAAAGGATTTTACCGAAACAGGTGTGCCAGCTATTCACTATGGCCAGATCTACACTTATTACGGTTTGTCCACGTCAAAAACAAAATCGTTTGTATCACCTGATTTAGCTAGGCAACTAAGAAAGGTCAATCAGGGAGATGTGGTAATTACCAATACAAGCGAAAACCTTAAGGATGTGGGGAAGGCTCTTGTTTACCTTGGAGGGCAACAGGCTGTAACGGGCGGTCACGCAACCATCCTGAGGCCAGGCAGTTGCTTGCTGGGGAAGTACTTCGCCTATTTCACCCAGACGAGCGAGTTTGCTGGTGAAAAAAGAAAATACGCAAAGGGAGCAAAAGTAATCGACGTATCTGCCACTGACATGGCAAAAATACGGATTCCCATTCCCTGCCCAGACAATCCCAAAAAATCGCTAGAAATGCAGTCCGAAATTGTCCGCATACTGGACATCTTCACCGAGCTTACCGCCGAGCTTACTGCCGAGCTTGCTGCCCGCAAAAAACAATACAACTACTACCGCGACCATTTGTTGAGTTTTGAAGGCGAAAAGGTGGAATGGAAGGCGCTGGGAGATATTGGCGAGTTCATTCGCGGGAGGCGATTTACCAAGGCTGATTACGTCGAAGAAGGCATCCCCGTCATCCACTACGGTGAAATTTATACCCGATATGGTGTGTGGGCGGACCAAGCATTTTCAACGGTTCGAGATGACATGGCTGGTTCGCTACGCTATGCGGAGCCGGGTGATGTTGTCATGGCCGGTGTTGGCGAAACTGTGGAAGATGTAGGCAAGGCTGTTGCATGGCTAGGAACCCAGACTGTGGCCATTCACGACGATAGCTATGCTTTTCGCCACTCAATGAATCCAAAGTACATCTCCTACGCGATGCAAACAGCTTCATTCAATTCCCAGAAGACGAAGCATGTGTCTAGCGGGAAGGTTAAACGCATACTCATCGAGGGTATTAAAAAAGAAGTACGGATCCCTGTTCCATACCCCGAAGACTATGAAAGATCGCTTGCGGAACAGGCTCGCATCGTCGCTATTCTGGACAAGTTTGACACCCTCACCAACTCCATCAGTGGTGGCTTGCCCCGCGAGATCGAACTGCGCCAGAAACAATACGAGTACTATCGCGACCTGCTGCTGGGCTTCCCCAAACCGGAAGAGGTGGCGGCTTAATATGAGCAAGACGCTGACCGAGATCGCCCGGCAACTGAAAGACGCCAACAGGAAGGTGCAACTGATCTATGCCTTCAACGGCACGGGCAAGACGCGCCTGTCGCGCGAGTTCAAACAGTTGGTCTCACCCAAGGGGGAGGGCGAAGAGGCGGCTGATCCACCAGCGTTGTCGCGCAGCAAAATCCTATACTTCAACGCCTTTACCGAAGACTTATTCTATTGGGATAACGACTTGGCGCTGGATGCGCAGCCCAGACTACGGATCCAGCCCAACTCATTCACGGACTGGCTGCTCGCGATACTTCGGGATCTGGGACAGGACGGCAACATCGTCCGCTATTTCCAGCACTACACTAGTGACAAGCTGACCCCGCATTTCAGTGAGGACTTTTCGGAGGTCACTTTTTCGCTTGAACGGGGGAATGACGAAATCTCCGGAAACCTCAAGATCTCCAAGGGCGAAGAGAGCAATTTCATCTGGAGCATCTTTTATACGCTAATTGATCAGGTCATTAGCACGCGCAATGTGCCAGAGCCGGAAGACCGCGAAACGCGGGAGTTCGATCAGTTGGAATATGTATTCATTGATGATCCGGTGAGTTCGCTGGATGAAAACCATCTCATCGAATTGGCGGTCAATCTGTCAGGGCTGATCAAGGCCAGTCCTGCCGATTTGAAGTTCGTCATCACCACCCACAGCCCGCTTTTCTACAACGTGCTGCACAATGAGCTTGACCTCAAGAAAGGTGGCAAGAAAGAGGGCTGCTATTTGCTGGATCGTCTTGAAGACGGCACCTTTGATCTGAGCGTCAAATATGGCGATTCTAACAAGAGCTTTTCTTATCACCTCCATCTGCGGCAGGTCCTTGAGCAAGCGATTGCCTCTGACCTGGTGCAACGCTATCACTTCACCCTGCTGCGCAATCTCTATGAGAAAACCGCCAGTTTTCTGGGGTACCCGCAGTGGTCAGGACTTTTGCCTGACGACAAGCTGGCCTACCTGAACCGCATTATTCAATTCACCAGCCACAGCACGCTGTCCAACGAGAGTGTCACCGAGCCAACCCTGCAGGAGAAGCAGACGGTCAAATTCCTGCTGGATCATCTGGTGGCCAACTACGGCTATTGGCAACAGGAAGAGGCGCCGGGCGCCTGATAGCGTGACGAGATCTGTTGTCGTGACGTTGGAGAGGAACAGCGCATGAGCGAACCACCCACACCTGCGATTACCGACAGGCGCTGATTACCATCAAGCAGCACATTCAAAGCTCGCAGAAGGCCGGTGGGTTCAAGCCGGGTACATCGGAAAGCTCAATTTCTACCTGTCCGCCGTGGACGACCAGTTGCGTGTCGCAGACTATCAGCCGACCATTGGCCTGATCCTGTGCAAAGACAAGGACAACCTGGATGTAAAGTACGCGTTGCGTGATATCCACAAACCCATGGGCGTTAGCTCATTCATCACCAAGGACATTCCACTGGCCGTGCAGTCGCAATTGCCCACAGTGGAGGAAATTGAAAGCGAACTCGCACAGGGACATGGGGAGACCCCAAGCAATGACTGATTACAAGACCATCGCCGAGTCCAATACCTTCATCGTGCTCGACAGGTATGCCAGAGAATGGAAAGTTGCCGAGAGCTACCAGAGCGAAGGCGATCTGGAGCGCGAGTTCATACAGGATCTGGTCAATCAGGGCTATGAGCATTCCACCGGGCTGAAGACGATGCCGGCGCTGCTGGCCAATGTGCGCACGCAGTTGCAGGCGCTGAACGGCGTCGAATTTTCCGACGCCGAGTGGGCGCGCTTCGTGGAAAGCTGGCTGGACAAGCCCAGCGACAGCATCCTCGACAAAACCCGCAAGGTTCACGACGACCATGTACACGACTTCGTGTTCGATGACGGGCGCATCCAGAATATCTACCTGCTGGACAAGAAGAATCTGGCCCGCAACAAGATGCAGGTTATCAAGCAGTTCGAGCAGGCGGGCAGCCACGCCAACCGTTACGACGTGACTATTCTGGTCAATGGCCTGCCGCTGGTGCAGGTGGAGTTGAAAAAGCGTGGCGTGGCGATCCGCGAAGCCTTCAATCAGGTGCACCGCTATAGCAAGGAAAGCTTCAACACCCTGCATTCGTTGTTCAGGTATCTGCAGCTGTTCGTGATCTCCAATGGCACCGATACGCGCTACTTCGCCAACACCACGCGGCGCAACAAGCACAGTTTCGACTTCACCATGAACTGGGCGCAGGCCGACAACACCCCGATCAAGGATCTGGAGGACTTCACCGCGACCTTCTTCCAGAAGCGTACCCTGCTCGATGTACTACTCACCTATTCGGTATTCGACGTCAGTAACACCCTGCTGGTGATGCGCCCGTACCAGATTGCCGCCACCGAGCGCATCCTGTGGAAGATTCGCAGTGCCAGGCAGGCCAAGCGCTGGAACAGCACCGAGGGCGGCGGTTATATCTGGCACACTACCGGCTCGGGCAAGACGCTGACCAGCTTCAAGGCTGCGCGCCTGGCCACCGAGCTGGAATTCATCGACAAGGTATTCTTCGTGGTGGATCGCAAGGATCTGGATTACCAGACCATGAAAGAGTACCAGCGGTTTTCACCCGACAGCGTCAATGGCTCGGAGAGCACCGCAGGCCTCAAGCACAACCTGGACAAGGACGATAACAAGATCATCGTCACCACCATCCAGAAGCTCAACAACCTGATGAAGACCGAAGGCGACCTGCCGGTGTACCTCCAGCAGGTGGTGTTCATATTCGATGAGTGCCACCGCAGCCAGTTTGGCGAGGCGCAGAAAAATCTGAAGAAGAAGTTCAAGCGCTTCTATCAGTTCGGCTTCACCGGCACGCCGATCTTCCCAAAAAATGCGCTGGGCGCTGATACAACCGCCAGCGTGTTTGGCCGCGAGCTGCATTCCTATGTGATCACCGATGCCATCCGTGACGAGAAGGTGCTCAAGTTCAAGGTGGACTACAACGATGTCCGTCCACAGTTCAAAGCTCTGGAAGCCGAGCAGGACGAGAAGAAGCTCAGCGCTGCGGAGAACCGGCATGCTTTGCTCCACCCCACGCGTATCCGTGAAATCTCGCAGTACCTGCTCACGCATTTTCGCCAGAAAACCCATCGTTTGCAGGGAGCAAACAAGGGCTTCAATGCCATGTTCGCGGTGAGCAGCATTGATGCCGCCAAGGCGTACTACGAGACGCTGCAGAAGCTGCAGGAAGGCAGCGACAAGCCGCTGCGCATCGCCACCATCTTCTCCTTCGCCCCCAATGAAGAACAGGACGCCATTGGCGACATTGTCGATGAGAGCTTCGAAGTGTTGGCGATGGATAGCACCGCTAAAGAGTTCCTGAGCGCGGCGATTGCTGACTATAACGCGTTGTTCAAAAGCAGTTTCGGTGTGGACAGCAAGGGCTTCCAGAACTACTACCGCGACCTGGCAAAGCGCGTGAAGGATCAGGACATCGAACTGCTGATCGTGGTAGGCATGTTCCTGACCGGCTTCGATGCGCCAACGCTCAACACGCTTTTCGTCGACAAAAACCTGCGCTATCACGGCCTGATCCAGGCCTATTCACGCACCAACCGCATCTTCGATGCCACCAAGACTTTCGGTAATATCGTCACCTTCCGCGATCTGGAGCAGGCCACGGTCGACGCCATCACGCTGTTCGGCGACAAGAATACGCGCAACGTGGTGCTGGAAAAAAGTTATCAGGAGTACATGGAGGGCTTCACCGACACGATGACCGGTGAGGCGCGGCGTGGCTTCATGGATGTCGTGACGGAGCTGGAGCAGCGTTTTCCCGACCCGGCGAATATCATCAAGGAATCGGAGAAGAAAGCCTTCGCCAAGTTGTTCGGCGATTACCTGCGCGTGGAAAACGTGCTGCAGAACTACGACGAGTTTGCCGCGCTCAAGGCGCTGCAGACGGTCGATATCAGCGATACTCAGGCCGTGGAAGCATTTAAGCTTGAGCACCACCTGGATGACGAGAAGCTAGCCGAGCTACAGACCATCCGCCTGCCTGTCGAGCGCAAGGTCCAGGATTATCGCTCCACCTACAATGACATCCGTGATTGGCTGCGGCGAGAGAAAGCGGGTAACGAAGTAGGCAAGTCCACCATTGACTGGGACGATGTGGTGTTCGAGGTCGACCTGCTCAAGTCCCAGGAAATCAACTTGGATTACATCCTCGAGCTGATCTTCGAGAAGAACAAGAAGATCAAGGGCAAGGCGGCACTGGTCGAGGAGATGCGCCGGGTGATTCGCGCAAGCCTGGGCAATCGCGCTAAAGAAAGCCTGGTGGTGGACTTCATTAACCAGACCGAGCTGGATCAGATTGGTGACAAGGCTAGTGTGATCGACGCTTTTTACTCTTTCGCCCAATCAGAACAGCGGCGCGAAGCGCAAGAGCTGATCAGCGATGAGGAACTGAATGAAGGGGCAGCTAAACGCTACATCGCCACTTCGCTAAAACGGGAATTTGCTAGCGATAATGGAACTGAGCTTAATGCCATCTTGCCAAAAATGAGTCCGCTTAATCCGAAATATCTCCAGAAGAAGCAAGATGCCTTCCAAAAGATCGCCGCTTTTGTTGAAAAATTCAAAGGTGTAGGTGGAAATTTATAATGTAGCAGCAGGGCTAGTATATGGGTCGGCACCAAGTGCCTTCAGACAGTCTTCCCTGCGCTAAGATGCAGCTTGATCGACAATTCGCCCGAGGTGTTGCTCCCTCATTTAGATGCAGGGATGTGCGATTCTTACATGATATCGAGTGAGCCTGTCATGCCTATTTTAAGGAAAACTATAATGCCAGCAAAAAAACAGGAACGGCAATGAATAAAGAAATCGCGGATAAAATCAGACAGAACTCACGTATTTTTCTTAGAAACGCTGTTAAGGAGCTGATTTCTCACGACGACTCAAATGACGATGGACTTTCTCAAGAAGTCGCAGTAGTTGCCTGCGTATTCATACAAATGTCCTTCGAATTAGCCCTTCTCGCCTACTTAGTTGAGCGGGAGGGTATTCGCGCGGTAGTAAAAGTCCAAGATGAAAAGCTGACTGAGGAAAAGCTTTTATCAAAGTTCAAAAACAACAAACTTAGCACCAAGACGTTTAACGAACTGGCGAAATATGCATCAGATAAAAACCTTTATCTTCGAGAAGAAGACTCTGGAACTGTGGAAGGTTTTCAGAGAAAGCGTAACAAACTTGTCCACCTTAACTATGATTTTAACCAAGATGAGCTGTATGAACTAAAGTACGATCTAGTATATTTTTTAGTTTATCTAGTTATACCAATACTTTCCAAGGAAGAAGCAAGGCCGTCGACTGCAATTGCATCTTGCTTAAATAAAAGTGATTTTGCTAAGCTAATTAAATTCCCGCCTTATGCCACTGAAATGCGTGAGCGCGCTAAGAACTTTTCGAAAGATGTGTATAAGTGTTTCGAATGTGGCAATGAGTCTCTCGCGGCAAGCGATTATGGGAATGAGCATTGCTTCTCGTGCAATCAATATTTTTCTCATGTTGGATTTACTGATTGCGCTCGCTGTAAATCAAGAAATTCTATAATATATGACAAGCTTAATATTAAGTATCAGTCAGATAGATCGCTGAAGGGAAAATGCCTAAAATGCGGCGACGATGACCTCATATACTCATGTGAGTCATGCGGTGAAATAGTCGCCCTAGAGGCAACGTCCTATGGGAAATGCACACCTGAACACTGCGAGGAAAAGGAATCTTAAACTGTCAAATACGCGTAGCTTTTCACGGGCTAATTTTTCCTACGCAGTCGCCGTTCTAATATTAATAAAGTCATAATTTTGCAGACGCTACGATAGTTATCGCTATTTTATAATGAGGTGGTTATAAAATACTTGAAATTCTATATTGCGCGTAATTGCACCCCTACACTTTTTATTACGACGAAGGGCAGCAGTCGGCCAATAGCTGCCGGTGGCGACATAAAGCACCTGGCCATAAGCAGAATTTGGCAGACCGAGCTTTAATCACCAGTCGCCTCGGATACGTTATGGTCTTCGAGATAAATATGCTCGCTCTCGGAAAATATGTTACTTCCGCCGACGCGACCGGCTCCAATAGGAACGAACCGTCATACTCGTTAAGCGCCCAATTTGGGGATGGATCGATGTATCTTTCAATTATGAGCCCCGATGCACTGACCCACGTCGCCACGTTGGCAAGAGGGCTTTGGATAGTCGGGTATCTGGACGAACCGATTTTGGTGATCAAGACGGGCAAAGAGATCATTCTCACTGCCCGAGAAAACCGGGAATTCAAAGTCTATCTAGCGCCTTGCGAAGTCGACGGTCAAAGCGGACTGACGCTTCTGTCTGCGTTCTTCGACGACCCCGTAAGCCCGCTTTTGATCACTACGCCTCTCGTGATTGCTGACGCTCTCACTGAAGCTCTCAAGGTCCTTCCCGACAAATTCAAGATCTGTTTTTTTGATGAGCACAACCGTGAATTACTAAGTTGCAAGGCCTATGCAGAACTCGGCCAGTTTCGAACTCAGCTTGCGGTGAGTCCTTTGTTAGGGGAGGAGTACTTTGGCGAAATGCTGGATCAAGGAGATACTTGGTTCACTACGAGTACCGTAGAGGACGACAAGCAAGCAACCTCGGTGATCCTGGGGGAAGACTTGTTCCCTAGCAATTATTTGATCACCGACATGACGCGACAAGGATTTCAAGGTTCGCTTGGTTTCTCAACCACCCAGCTTGAGCGACCGGAGCCTGGAACGCTGCAAGAGGTGGACATTATCTATCTGCTTCAGCGAGCTTACGCCGCTGAACGCATCATTCATGGACCATTAAAGGTTACCGACGGTGAAGAGTTGGTAGACGTGCTGATACTTGGGGATGAGGTCACTGTACTTCTGCAAGCAAAGGACAGCCCAAATACGGCGGCGAATCTTGGCACAAAATTGGAACGGAAACGTCGAAAGGCAACCAGTCAGCTCACAGATGGGCTCTCTCAAATGCGTGGAGCCCTCTCTACGATCCGTCGGGAGGGCAATCCGAAACTCAAATTGGTCACTGGAGAGGAGCTCGATATTGACCTAAGCGCCAAGCCATTAGTGGGTGTTGTCATCGTCAAGGAGCTTTTCAATAATTGCTATTACGAGTACGGCTCTCAGATCTTGGATTTTATGGATAAATATCGAATTCCTGCTTTAGTATTCGATTATTCCCAGCTAGAGGTAATGACTCGCCATTGCCCGTCAGAGCGGGAGCTCTTGTCAGCGTTTTATCAGGTATTCGAGTGCGCTAGGGATCGGCGCATCTATCCGCGCCTCCGGTTTCCAGATCGGCCGCCGTACTAAATCATCCTAAGAATATGGATGGGAACTTGGCGTAGGTCAGCTCTTCATAGTGGCGGTTGCCAATTCCCACAATGGGATGTTGATTAAATCGGTCGATGCAACACACACTGTGTAAGCAGCAGGGAGCTCCCGGACAGCCGTCAACAGCCGCTCATGCTTTCGCATGTGCTTTAACACTCGGCTCTAGGAAATCAACTATGGCCGATTCAAGTCGCTTTATATAGATCTTCTCGAATTCATCCAGTTTTTTATCATCAATTTTTTGCGATACACATAATTTCAGGCGCTCCCAGCGATCTAGTTGCCCTAGGTAGCTTTTAATAATTATACGGTTGAGAAGCCTGTACGCTTTCGCCAAGTCAAAAGAATCCTCCTTTAAAATGAATTTATAATTCAGGTAGGCCTCAGAGTATTTCTCCTCAATTTTAACTACTCTAACCGACGGTGATTCATGAAATTTATTCCATATTTTTTTGCTTTTATCGACAATAAATTCTTTGGAGTTTAGTCCGTGCTTATAACAAGGCGCTAGCCCATTTTGGCCGGCGAGTTGCATCAGCAGCTGATAAATGGTTGGGCCATAGCCGCTAAGTGCAACTACATTATCGACGTGCCAAGCCGTATTCGAATATCTAAATTTTATCGCGGCCAATATTTCGCTACGCGAATTTATCAATGACACCATTGGATAATAGGAGCTGCCCGCTTTTTCAGGATGGAAGCCACTTTTTTTAAAGTAAAGGGCAAGACCGTCAATAGGATGTATGGCCATTTTCGTTAACTTTTTATTAATTTATGAGGTTTTTGAGTCAGAGTCGATTGCAATGCCATATAAAACGAATGACATAACAGGCGCTTTAATTCGGTCGTGAGAATAATGTCTGAGCTCGGTACGTTGTGATTAATTATACGCTATTTGCTGCCTCGCAACACCCGGAAACTCGAAGGACTCGGTGGTGGCAGCTTAACTCCGGCAGGGAGCAATACTTTCAGTCCTCGCGATTTTTTATGGTTTCAACGTGCCGCTGCGGTTACTTCAGCTTCTGTTAGCTTTTCAGTAGCGAGCAGTGCATCTGCAATTCGCTCGACAGCGTCCGCTTTCATATAGTGCTTTGCCTGACCAACAGCATAGTTCATAAACTCAAAATCCAATTCCTTTTGACTTTTATTCAGACACGTGGGGTTATCAGTTCCCCAAAACGCGACGAAATCCAGTGCCACATTTCTATAGGCATATTGTATGAACTCCGACTCTGTCGGTGACGTGCCATCTTCGTTCACAAGCCGACCAGTACTATAAAGAAGGAATTCGGCCGCAAAACCACCCAATGCGATCAGCCGACGCTGCTCGATATGTCGATCTTCAGTTTTTTTGATCTGAGTGCAACCGTAACTGCGAGGCTGCTCTCTGAACAACTCCATCTCTAAAACACGGGCACCGACTCGGAGAGCCACCTCTGCATGTCCTGCTTCGTGAAAGCAGGCGTACTCAGGTGAATTGAGAATTATTTTTGCTGCATTGTTCGAGTAATCCTAGCGCTTAGATATTCTTGATTTTAGCAGTATGTATCGTGTCAGCCCGCTCTCATTTGTATGTTCACGAAAGGCCGCTTCTGGCCCATTCTGTTGAAAAAGCCGACTTCGGTTTTCACGGCAGAAAAGTTCGCGCCCGAGATTGAAATCTGTGTTTTGGGCAGAAAGTTCACGACTCGGATTTCACGTAGCAGCACGCAAAATAAGTGTTTTTACCCATCAGTTTCCGAGCATTTGGACAAACCGACTATTTCAACAGAATTGGCCATAGCTGCCTGCCATGAAGGGCTGCTTCTGACCTATAGCGCTTCTCCGCTCCAAGCTGACTTGTCGCTTTATTCCTGAGTCATACCACGATTCGCTCGCGCCGTAGGGTAACGCTTTGCGGTGTCGAGCGAGTCTTTCGCAGGTGCTCAATTATCTGCGACATGAAGTGCGATAGCTGTGGCTTTTAGATGCATTGGGCGCGACTCCGATATGCTCGCCATTTCTCAGTGCTGGGATCTACAACCGAAGCCAGTCCCGCTGGCGATTTTATGCCTACCACGGATTTCCGAACATAGGCGATTAGCGACAGCCTGACTTCGAACGTCGCTATGCATAGTCAAACCTCAGTCTGTTCCGCCATCTCCAGGGCGATTACTACCTATTGCTTAGGGCCGCAGTCGACTATGCCGAATCTGGTTACTGCCTTGAATAACTAATTTATGAAGCGTAATAGGTGGAATATCTCAACCATCCCTGATGTCGAGCCTTTAATGGTGACAAATCAAAGGTGGCTATTTCTAAGACGCAATTTATCACGCATCCACTGACCGTCCCGCCGCATCTCTTCGCGCAAGCTAGCTATATCCTGCGGGGAAAGTGACAACAAAGACCTGATGGGTGGCTCCGTGCTGGTACGACGACCGTCAACCTTCTCCGGGTCAAACTGCTCTCTATCGAACCTTATACCGATCACCTCAACAAAATCGAAATGTGCAGGACATTCTCTACCCCGACGATCACGCACTATCAGGTCGCCATGTTCATCACGGATGACGTAATAAGCGGCGCGGTCTTGTTGCATCATGATCGGCTTCACACGGTCGAACACTTGTCGCTCATGATCAAATTTCCAGATGTACATGAGTTTTTCCTCGGCTTACTCAGTCGAAATTGTACAAGTTAATGCAATAGATCCGCGTGGGCCGGACTCAGCAGTCGATATCCGGCCTGCTCGCGGTCCCTGTTGCTGCAGAAGGCTAACTACCTGCTCAACCTGCTGCTGATCACCGCGGTGTAGCTGGAGCGCTGCTCATCCGTCGCGCCTACGGATAATTTGATCATCGAGATAGGCCGTCCCATTATGGAGAAGTCGTGAGCGGGCTTAATCTCCCAGGTACCTTTTGCTTATTGGGGAAAACCTCTCAGTTTTTCATCGCTCATATCGAGTCCACTTGAGCATTCCAGCGCTGAATGCAACAGTGGCTCTGCTGCGAGCCATTGATCAATCCTAGGCGAGGGCGCTTTGCTATCCATCAGTACGAGAGGCATCGCAGCGAGCAATAGCGTTTTCATAGTGATTCTTTTTTGGCTCGATGCCCATGTTTTAGCAATTGAAAAGTACGTTGCAGCGGGTACACCAGTCTTGTGCTGAACGCTGGCTCATTGGAAAGCGTAGGGTTGGCTGGGTTGCATCAGCGACCACCAGAACCAGGGCGAAGTCTTTGAAGCGACTCGTGCGCTCGAAGGTCGGAACGCTCATACCTGTTGCATTGACCATGCGAGCACTGCCGCCCATTTCCATCGACTCGGCTTCTCGCCACTCGCAATGCCACTTCATCACCCAAGAGAATTCTCTGACCTGATAGTCGCCGGTGACGCTTTGACATTGAGCGAGTTTCTTATTGACGTGATCAAAGACCATAAATGACGGGCTTGGGTAGCCTAGCAGCTGCGTACCGTCGAGGTTTAAGCCTTCTTGTAGGTTAACAGAGGCGACGAGCAATTTTGCCCGTTTCTGCTGATGCACCAGGTGCCATATAGCGAGGCAAAGAATTGAAAGAGCTATCAGGAAAAATCGAAATACGTCGGCTGTATGGTTTTCGCTCGAAAGCAGCATGCCCAACAATGATCCTATCGTCGCGAGTCCTGATAGACCGGCTGCAGGGATGGCGATAGCACTAGCAAAACTGATCCAGACTCCCCTCAAAGCGCTTTTCATAGTTACCTCCAATGTCACTTATAGGAGACATCCTAGACGATCAATTTCAAATTGTCACTTATAGAGCGTGTACCTATAGGGCGTGGTCCGATAGTGGGCGTACTCATAGCATCCTTTCCTTTAGGGGAGAGAATAATGACGATTGACCCACGTACCGTTTTTGGCTTAAGGCTAATTGAGGTCAGAAAGGCGAAAGGTTGGTCTCAGGAGCGGCTTGCGCTGGAGAGCGGCTTAGCACGCAGCTATCTAGGAGGCGTGGAGCGTGGTCAGCGCAATATCGCGTTGTTGAACATATACAAGCTTGCAGAGGCATTAGCAGTCTCACCAGGGTCATTGCTGGACCCTCCGACGGCAATGTGAGCGAGCGTTTTCAGCGCTAGTCTCCTCTAGTCAGCCAAGGAGAGTAGCCATGACAACCCCATCTCGATCCACGCGCTCGAAGCGCCGTGGTCGTCCCAAAAGCGAAACCCTTTACACGTTCTACCAAATTCAGATCACAGGCTGGGAGTTTGGGTGGTCGTTCAGCCTGGTTCCATCTCAGGATGAATGGAAGAAGGCCGGATATTTTGATGAGTTTTCTACCCTTACCCTCAAGGGTAGGGTGTGCATGCCTGAGCACTTCAAATATCCGGAAGTTACTCTGGATCTGATGTCTGATTATGAGTTGAGGCAATCAGCGAGTCGGCCTAGTGGCATAGGATCGATGTCTGCAAGTGAAGGACAGATACGCGGATTTATATGCATTCCATCGACTGGAATCGCATCATTACTTAGTATCGTAAATTCCCTCGCCAGCATCGAAATAATCGGTACACCGCTGCGCTATCGAAAAGGGCTCATAAGTTCGATCAGCATAGGAACTATCTTGGAGTGATGTTTGACATTGGCCGTTTCGAGGTATCCACTAAAGCTTCAGAGACTGTAGCCAACACCGCTCAGGGCGGCATCCGGCACATGGCTGCAATGGGTTCCAGGTCACCACAGGTTGGACGCACTGGAATCATAAGTTGTCCCCAGGGCCGCTGAGACTCATTTCTATCGAAATGAGTCTCAGCGGCCACATTCTTTGTGCTTGGCTGAGCCAGCACAAAGAATGTGCGAGTTTTGATGGGGACAGGAAATCAAGGGGCTGCGTCCAAGGTAAATCAAGTCTACAGTGTGTAATCATGGTGTCTGAAATGTGGAAGTAGTACTGTCGCTCCATGGCTAAATAGTGTTATAGATTATGGCACGAGTGTGTGAATATTCTGGTCAGATGGTAGCGGGACTATGTAGGTTGTTTTGGCTTATCTCAGCTTTGTTTCGATATGCGGATGCGGGGTCTTGTCCATAACTCTGGAATAGATACAAAGCATAGAGATATAACCTTCTTACAAACTCCAGCATTAAGGGCGATGTTGTCAGCATATATTTAAGCGGACGTAATAGCCCTTAACGTCAGGATGTAAATGCGCTAACGAAGATATTAACCCAAACTGTTCAAAGCCCAATTTGTTCAGGAATGATTACATCCCTGTGCAACCATCTCAAGCGGCGTGCATGACTCACAGCAAACCTGCCGGGTCATCAACCTCTATCACCATAGAGGTTGCCGCCCTGGCTAAGCTCACCAGCATCTCTCGAGCGATTTCGAAGCTATTTGCTATTTCTTCTCGTCTCCAAACCTTTCATTTTTGCTTCATAAACAATGTTTTACGCTTCTTCTGTAACTCGGATACTCTGTTCTGAAGATCTTTAGGTAACTGAGGAATACTTTTATGCCTTGATGTAAGTCTCAATTTTAGGCGTACATATCTTATTGTTGCCAAGGATGTTGACGGCTGCATCGAAGGAGTAATCCAGAGATGTTTCTAAGATTTTCTGAAGAAACGACCCTGTTGTGCGCCCATAAGCTTACAGAGCCGAGCCGCTGAGACGGACGGATTGGAGATCGGATAAACAGAGGAGGATGGGGTGCATTGAAACTTCCCTGTTTTTGCTACCGGTGCTAGCTCCTGGCGTGTCCATTAGCAGCATGGCTATAGACGTATTTTTAGCACAGTGGCACATTGAAGCCACGCCAACGAGCAGAAATAAATTAGGGCCGCTTTAGATGACCTATCTCACATTGCAAAAGCGGCTGGAACGCGGAACGAATTTAGACAGGTCACTCTGCGCTTAGCTGTGTCACTAATGCTTTGTCGATCCGGGCTCGCAGGTAAGCGAAATTAATCTGCTTGCATATTCCAAGGGCGAGGTTTCGACAGCATCCTCCAATTTTGCAACGGCATCACCATCAAGGATGTGGAAATGCAACTCACACGCGTCGCGATACGCAACTTCCGAAATTTCAAAGATCTCGATGTTCCACTCAGCGGTAACATCGTTGTTGTAGGCGAGAACCGTGTGGGGAAAAGCAACCTTCTCTATGCCCTGAGGTTGCTCTTCGATCCTAGTCTTCCGGATAGTGCGCGCCAGTTGGGACAGGGTGACTTCTGGGATGGCTTAGGCGAGCCATTGGACGATGAAAAGATCACTATTCTCGTTGAAATTCAAGCATTTGAAGAGGATATGGATCTGCTCGCGATGCTGACAGACTATCGTCTGGATGATGACCCTGACACGGTTCGACTCACCTACGAGTTGCGGCCCATCCCAAACCTTGGCCGGTTCCCTGCCTCGGATGAGGATTACGAGTTCATCTGCTTTGGCGGCGAGGCTGAAAGAAAGCGCTTCGGTCATGACCTTCGTCGCCGCATCACCATGGATACACTGCCCGCACTACGAGACGCGGAGGGTGATCTGGCAATGTGGCGGCGTTCACCGCTGCGCCCGCTCATTGAGCGAGCTTTTTCGGAGGTCAGTCGCGACGAACTCGGTGAGGTTCAGGAAGCGATCAGGGCAGCGACCAACGATCTTACGCAGTTCGACCCCGTGAGAACGCTGGAAGAAAATCTCGGAGCTATGTACGCATCCATGAGTGGGCCCAATCAGGATATTGAGCCCCGCTTAGGCTTCAGTACCATCGACATCACTCGCCTTTATCGCAACGTGAAACTGTTGATCGATGGTGGTTTGCGAACGATCAGCGAGGCGAGCCTCGGCTCCGCAAACGTCGTGTTTCTGAGTCTGAAAACGCTCGAATTGCAGCAGTTAATGAATGAAAACCGACGAGATCACACGCTCCTTGGTATTGAGGAGCCCGAAGCTCATCTTCATCCCCACCTTCAACGATCCGTTTATCGACACCTATTCGAAGAGTTTGGCGGCGCAGGAGATGAGCGGCTATCAATCCTTCTGACGACACATTCCCCCCACATTGCGAGCGTCGCCCCCTTGCGATCGCTCATGCTGCTGCGTGAAACCCGTCATGAAGGGACGGTAGGACGATCCTCGGCTGAATTGAGGCTGACTGACAAAGACGAAAAAGACCTGGCCCGATATCTGGATGTGACACGCGCGGAAATGCTGTTTGCGCGGGGAATTATTCTCGTAGAAGGCGATGCAGAGAAATTCTTGCTACCCGTTTTCGCGAAGTCGCTTGGCTACGACCTTGATCATCTTGGCATCACGATCTGCTCTGTGTCGGGCACTAACTTTCAACCCTATGTGAAGTTTTTGACTGCTCTGGAAATACCATTCTCAGTGATGACGGACTGGGATCCGCGTGCGGCCGCTCAGCCACTTGGGTTCAATCGTGCATTGGAGTTGGTTCGAACCATCTTGCGTATACGGAGCGGTCGAGAGCCTATAAGGATTATTGCTGCACTCAGGGCTTTGAGCTTCGGCGATTTTGAAACCCAGTGTGATGGGTACGGAGTGTTCACGAATGTGGACACGTTGGAAGTCGACCTCTTTGAGGAAGGTGATTTCATAGCTCCTATTCTCGCCACATTGCGCGATGAAAATTTAAGTGAGGAGCGAACTGCCTGGGTAGATGGCTGGGAGGATGACCCAGATACACTCGATATCGGCAACTACCTCAAGCTCATAGAAACGGTAGGCAAAGGCAGGTTCGCCCAGCGGCTAGCCTCTCGTGTTGCAGGCCTAGAGCCCCCTCGTTATATACAGTCAGCCATTGAGTTCGTGGTGCGAAGTGTCAGATAAAACTTCATACCTTATCGCTGCGCAAAGCCTGCGTGCAAATGCAGGTCAGTGGGCGGCTTACCAGTCTCTTGGGCATTGCGTCGTCCTCGCAGGGCCTGGCAGTGGCAAGACAAAAACCCTCACCATCAAGATGGCGCGATTACTTGCAGAAGATATTGCAGAGCCCCGTGGAGTTGCCTGCATCACATTTAATAACGAGTGCGCTCGGGAATTAGAAAGCCGGTTGAGTGATCTTGGCGTTGAGCCAAGCCGCCGAATATTCATCGGAACGGTCCACTCCTTCTCCCTTACTCAAATAATCCTTCCGTACGCTCGGGTCGCCAGACTCGGTTTACCAGATAACTTCCGTGTCGCGACCAAAAGCGAGCGGGGCCAGGCATTGCTCGCTGCTCTCGGCGACATGGGCGAAAATCTAGAGCCATTGAGGGAGTGGGAGGCACGAATGAACAGCTATAGACGGTCGATTTTGGATCGAAGTCGACCGGAGTGGCTGGACGTTAACCCTGAGCTTGCGCGCTTGGCCGAACTCTATGAAGGGCGGCTCCGGCGTATGAGTTTAATCGACTATGAGGACATGCCCCTGCTGGCTCTGAGGGCGCTTCGTGAGAACGAGTGGCTTCGGAGCGCCCTGTTGGCAAAATTTCCGGTCCTCATTGTTGATGAGTACCAGGACTTAGGCAGCGCTTTACACCGAATGGTCCTTGGCTTGTGCTTCTCCACTGGGATGCGATTATTCGCGGTAGGTGATCCTGATCAATCTATTTATAGCTTCAACGGTGCTCGACCGGATCTATTACGACTACTCTCGGAACGTCCTGGCGTGGAGACGGTACGACTGCGCTTGAATTACCGTTGTGCGACTCGAATTGTGGCAGCGTCTGGGGCGTTACTCGACGAAGCGCGAGACTATGACGCAGTGGCGGGCGCGCCTGCTGGTGAGGTGTTTTTTCATCCCTTGCGAGGGCGATATGAGGGGCAGGCATCTGTACTTATCAATGAGCTCTTGCCTCAGGCTCTTGTTCGCCATCCGGACCTTCGGCTTGGAGATGTCGCGATCTTGTACCCAGCTGCATGGTTGGGCGACACGTTGGTTCCCGCGATCCAGCAAGCTGGCTTGCCATTCATTCGTACTGATACCAACGCTCTGTATTCGCGCTCCAGTAGATTAATGCACTGGCTGGAGCAATGCGCCATATGGTGTTGCGGAGGGTGGCAGACCGGATCCCCACTTTTTTCACGGTTGACCAGTGAAGGGAAACGTTTGTTCTCCAATGCAATTCAATCTGACACCCAAGCAGCTGAGTTCCATCGGGGATTGATCACGAAGCTATGGGCCTCGCGAGAGGGTGCGCTGCCGCTACTGGAATGGCTGACTGATTTCCGCGACCGACTTCTAGATCCCCTCGGCGCAGAATGCTCAGATCTGGCTGATGAGTTGACTATATTGGCTGATTTCATCAAGCGGCTCTCGCCTGAAGGGGACAGTCATGACATGTGTCTCGCGAGCTTAGCTGGTCAAAGTGAGGGCAGAGATAGCTTGAATCTTTCTTCTCTCCATAGCGCAAAGGGCCGAGAGTTTCCCGTAGTATTCATGTTTGGGGCCGACGTCGGAAGGCTACCCCGTGACGGCAGCACTGATCAGGAAGTCGCCGAGGCACGCCGCGTTTTTTACGTAGGGCTTACACGTGCTGAAGTCGAGATCCATATGGTCTACACCCAGGGACGCGCATCACGATTTGTTAGCGAGGTGGAACGCCGCATCGAAAATGGTATTTAGCCTCGTCGCTCGTATTACTATCCTCCTCTATGTACCTCACCATAGTTCAATTGACATAGGGGCTGACTGAGCCCGAGGATCCGCCGCAAATTGTCGAACCGGGTTCGTCGCTACAACCTCCAAAGGTGTTAAGCCATCTGCGCTGCCTTGGGCGGCTGTCCCATAAGTACGCCGAGTCTTAGCTGACACATGACCTAACCCACGGCTAACGCTATCTCCATCGCTGAAAGCCTTCATATCAGCCGCCCACTGATGCCGAAAACAGTACGCAGTGATGGGCTGCTTGTGATTTGGCCATAGGTATTTGGCTAGGCGTCGTACCTCAACGGTAAAATTTACTGCACTGTCAATTTTGACTTCTTGCATAGGCACCTCTTCGCTGGAGTATGCGAAATTGCATATTTCTCGGATGAGGGGGTGAGGATCGTCCACGCTATATTTAATGATGCGCTCCGGCTGTCCTTGCCCGGCTTTTACCTTGGCACCCCTAATACAAAACGCAATAAATTCTTCACCGGTCATTGGATCAGCCTCTCTGCATACGGCTATTCCGTGAGCTAACTCCGCAGGGCGGCAGCCTGTCAAAGCGGCTACTAGTATTGGTAAGGCATATTTGCCATGGTTGGCACGCTGATATAGGTCATGTCGCCAATAGGATGGTAATCCCCGGAGAGCCTGGCGTTTACTGCTGCGTTTGCGCCTCGGACAGATGAAGCCATTTTCCCGTGATTCGCGTAACTGCTCCAATTGCCTCAAATGCAATGTCAATTGGTGCATCAAAAGCTCGGATTGGGTCGTAACAGCTGTCTCAGCCAGACGGGTCATCAGCATTTCATGATGTTGGAGTAGGGCGTATTGAACCGCCGCTAGCCGCTTGTAGAAGGTGCTACGAGACTCCGTTGCTTGTAGTGCCTCGGACAATCCGCCGGGGGCCTTGAACGACCGTCTTATCAAGGTCGCGGCCAGGCTCAGGTACTCGTCAGTTGTCCTTTTTTGAGGTTCTTCGCGTGTCTCTGATCCTTTACGCAGGCCTGTTGCAACTGTCCTACACCGGTTGGCCAATTGATACAGTGTTACCGGTGGGCTGAATATCATTGCTTCGCTCCTTCCAGTTGGCAATTCTCTAGCTGGGCATTTGTTACGCTTAGGCATAACCGTCAACTGGTGGGGCTGAGTTTTTGACAGCGAGGTCGCATGCCGATGGTACGAGCACGAGCTACCGACATCTCGTTTCCCGGCGTGCCGTGCCTTATGGTTTTTTCTCTTCTTGTATGGGTGACCCTGTGTCACCTCAAACCGTGTTTTACGTGCCACACAGTCAGCCAAAACGATGCCTTGCATGCCACCCCGTCAGGTGACTGTCAGTCCTGTGTATAACTCACTCTTTCATTCGGTTGCGCTCATGTATTGCGCTTCGGATGGATAGCAACTTGTTGTAGATATCTGGATTACTCTCAGCCAAATGGTCCAGATCGGCTTGGTTGATTTGGAAGCCTATATTGGTCTGGTTCTCGATGATTTGTAGGTGTTCGATATGAATGCTGTGGCCTTGAGTTTCCTTGCTGAGCAGCATGCGCTTTAGCTCTTCCACTGCGCTTTTGATCTGTGTGGGTCGATACTCCCATTGCGCGTGACCACGATGCCTGCCCTGGGAGTCGCTAATCACAATTTTTTCCGTCAGGTGATACTGGTTGTACTTTCGAGAGCGTGACTTGCAGATATAGCCTTGGTCCTCAAGCGATTTGATCTTACGCATTACCTGACGCTCACTGATTCCCGCTTTCCTCGCGATGGTCTGGACTGAGGGAATTGATAAACCTGTTCTGAGATCACAGTGGGATTTGATGACGCAGTAGACTGCAAAGGCATCTGGCCCAAGCTTTGCGAGCTCGTGATCCACCATGGCCTGGAAAATGTGGAACCAATGGGTATTAGACTTCAGTTGATCCTCTGGGCCTGATCGATTACTGGTATCAACCGATATCTCAAGATTGCTCATTTTCGCCCCTCCACCTGAGCCTTTTTGGTCGGGCGTCCGACAGTGCGCCGATCGGTTACTTGGGGTGGAGGCGAACCTCGTGTAGATGGGGCCACCGCCCCATGACGCATCCACTGCCTCAAGTCACCCAGCCTCCATCTCAAGCGAGAGAGACCAGGAACGGGCTCAAGCCCTGGCAGTTTTCGCTGGCGTACTGTCAGCAAGCTGAACCCGGTTAGCGCTGCTACCTCCGCGACACCAATGAGAACGTCATCTCCAAGTTTCTGGATTTTCAGGATTGTTTCGTAATCTACTGTCATCTTGGTTCCGCTCGATTACTCTGGAATGACTCCAGTTTTCGCTAATCAAGCTCGCAGTCACTAGGACAGCTTTTTGGTAAAGGGGGCATTCGTTTGATGATACCGAGGCCCCAGCGTCAGCTACTTCTACCCGACCTCCCACAAGACGATGCCTTGGATCTTATAGCCGCTGAATTGGACAGGCATCGGCAGTCGGGCCGTAAGAGCTTCTTGGTTCGGGCGTCAGTGGATCAGATCGATTATTTTTTCAGGGCGGTACTTCGTGCGTCGGGCCTGACGAAGGTGGGGCTTGAGCAGAAGCTGACTGATTGGCAGATTTATGGCTTCAACGACGCTGATGGGAGAACAGTACGGCGTTACATCAGCGGTCAGACACAAATGGCGTGGTCGACCTATCAGAGAATGCTTCTGTGGGCTTTCAACGAAGGTTGGCTTCGAGCACACATCTTCGAGTTTCTAACTTTGCAGTCATTTTACAGAGAGGCGGCCCAGCTTGCAGTGCGGGCGATAGCAGAGAAAACTAGAAGACAAAAAATAGCTATTACCCTTACGCAGGAAGATTTGCATCGCGCTTTTGACGAGGCTTTTAGGTCCCAGGAAGGTGAGAGGCTTGCCGCGGCGGTGAAGCGCGCGGCATCAGATAGTAAGTTTAAAGGAGATGCTATCGAACTGGGTTTTGAGTTCGATTAATCATGCTAGCTTGGCCGCTAGCTCCTCAGCTGTGATGTTGTAATAACGCTTCAGCATGTTCACCTCCCGATGCCCCGTCACGCTAGCAAGCTCGATCAAATTCGGCAGCTTGGTCGCAAGCCGACAGGTCGCTTCGTGTCGCAGGTCGTGGAAGCGCAGATTGATCAGGAAGTCTTCCTGAGGAATTACCTGCGCCACTTCGCAATCTCCCAAGTATTTCAGCCTGGCTCGCTCCATGCCTCTCACAAAGGCTTTCTTGAGCGCATCAGCGGTGGTGGGGAAGACTCGTCCGCACAGCGAGCGCGGCAAATCCTTCAGTAACTGAATAGCCTTCGGTGAAAGGGGGACGGTTCTGGGCAGACCGTTCTTGGTCGCGGGAAGATGGGCGGTTCTACGATCCAGATTTACATGCTTCCAGCGCAGCTCAAAAATTTCGCCACGCCGCATAGCTGTCTCAATCGCCAGTTGAACGATGGGCCCTATCCAAGGATTGTGCGAGGCGTCGGCATACGTGCCATCAGCACGGCGCTCACGAAGCTCTAGGGCACTGAGGATGTATTGCTCTTCAATTGGGTCGAGCCGTCGCGACCGTTCGTCGTTGTAGCTGGGACGGCTGACCATCCTGACTGGGTTCTCGGCAAGATGAATTCCCCACTCGCGGCGAGCAACCTCGATCACACACTGAAACAATGCGAGTTCGCGCTTAACCGTGTTGCCCTTGCGGATTTTCAGGCGCTCATCACGGTAGCGGGCAAAATCGGAGGAGGTGAGGGTGGCGACGATGCGTGTCGCCAACGGGTGCCGCTTGAGCGCTTCCAGGCGTTTGATCTCCGAATAGGCGCCTTTGTGCTTCGGAGCGATCTCGGAGATGTAGCGATCAATAAGTTGATGAAAGGCAGTGCGTTCAGCCTCGACGCGAGAGACAAAAATCCCCCGGTCGATTTCGCTTTCGATCATGCGTGCCCAGGCCTGGGCATCGGATTTGGTTTCGAAGGTTTTGCGCTGGGCTGGGTAGCCCTTACGGCGGATTTGCGCTTCCCACTGATACTCGCCGCGATTCCTGATTGTTGCCATTTCGACCATTCCCGCCACTTTTGAGTGTGGCAAATTTGTGGCAAAAACGACTTTCAGGACTAGGACAGGTTTCTGTCAGGAGCGCTATCCCCTTGTAATACAAGGGAAAGAAGATGGTGCACCCGGCGGGATTCGAACCCACGACCCCTGCCTTCGGAGGGCAGTACTCTATCCAGCTGAGCTACGGATGCTTGTGCGGGCGACATCATACCCATGTCGACCTTGGGCGTCCATGCTGGTCTTTGTGCGTTCACGTGTAGGAATTAGCCGTACAGAGGCCTTAGGCCGGGCACCGCTGATCAGGGCGGGGAACTACGCTGATCAGATAAATCCGGCAAATGCGCCGTTTTCGTTCTTTTTTTCGAACATCCTATTGCCCTGCACCCCCATTGATCCTAGGATTCGTTTGAGATTTCAAACGCTCTGTCTCCCGTGCGCTCTTTCACTTCTTCCGCGCGCTGGGGCTGATTTCCCTGACGGCAGCCCACAAGGCGCCTTTCAACAACTCTAATTCGCTCCGCGTGCGCGCGGTGCTGTTAAGGAAAGCCGACATGCAGCTTAAAGATACCCAGTTGTTCCGCCAGCAAGCCTTTATCGATGGCGCTTGGGTCGATGCGGACAACGGTCAAACCATCAAGGTCAACAACCCTGCCACGGGCGAGATTCTCGGTACCGTGCCAAAGATGGGCGCCGCTGAAACCCGCCGCGCCATCGAAGCCGCCGACAAGGCGCTGCCGGCCTGGCGTGCTCTCACCGCCAAGGACCGCGCGAACAAGCTGCGTCGCTGGTTCGAACTGATCATCGAGAACCAGGACGACCTGGCCCGCTTGATGACCCTGGAGCAAGGCAAGCCACTGGCCGAAGCCAAGGGCGAAATCGTCTACGCCGCCTCGTTTATCGAGTGGTTCGCCGAAGAAGCCAAGCGCGTCTACGGTGACGTGATTCCTGGCCACCAGCCCGATAAGCGCCTGATCGTTATCAAGCAGCCGATCGGCGTGACCGCCGCCATCACTCCGTGGAACTTCCCGGCCGCGATGATCACCCGCAAAGCCGGCCCGGCGCTGGCCGCCGGTTGCACAATGGTCCTCAAGCCGGCGTCGCAAACCCCGTTTTCCGCATTCGCCCTGGCTGAGCTGGCGCAGCGTGCCGGTATCCCAAAGGGTGTTTTCAGCGTGGTGTCGGGCAGTGCGGGTGACATCGGCAGCGAGCTGACCAGCAACCCGATCGTGCGTAAATTGTCCTTCACCGGCTCGACCGAAATCGGTCGCCAGTTGATGGCCGAATGCGCCAAGGACATCAAGAAAGTCTCCCTGGAATTGGGCGGCAACGCGCCGTTCATCGTATTCGACGATGCGGACCTGGATAAGGCCGTCGAAGGCGCGATCATCTCCAAGTACCGCAACAACGGCCAGACCTGCGTTTGTGCCAACCGCCTGTACATTCAGGATTCGGTGTACGACGCGTTCGCGGAAAAACTCAAAGTGGCCGTGGCCAAGTTGAAGATCGGCAACGGTCTGGAAGAAGGCACGACCACCGGTCCGCTGATCGACGAAAAGGCCGTGGCCAAGGTTCAGGAACACATTGCGGATGCCTTGAGCAAAGGCGCGACATTGATGGCTGGCGGCAAGGTCATGGAAGGCAACTTCTTCGAGCCGACTATCCTTACCAATGTGCCGAAAAACGCTGCGGTCGCGAAGGAAGAAACCTTCGGCCCACTGGCGCCGCTGTTCCGTTTCAAAGACGAAGCCGAAGTGATCGCGATGTCCAACGACACCGAGTTCGGCCTGGCTTCCTACTTCTATGCCCGTGACCTGGGCCGTGTGTTCCGTGTGGCTGAAGCCCTGGAATATGGCATGGTCGGCGTCAACACTGGGTTGATCTCCAACGAAGTGGCGCCGTTCGGCGGCATCAAGGCTTCGGGCCTGGGCCGTGAAGGTTCCAAGTACGGGATCGAGGATTACCTGGAAATCAAATACCTCTGCCTGGGCATCTAACCGGCAAGAGATTGCAGTAAACGCAAAGGGCACGAGAGCGCTGACCCTTTGCGTGTTTCACACCGTACTTCGTAGTGGTCGGGAAAGCTGTGGCAGTCGATCATCGCATGCTGCCGTAGTTGCCTCCCCGCCACGTATTCCTTGGACCACGCCACCCGATGAGTGGCGAATGAGGACTTTATGAGCAAGACCAACGCATCCCTGATGAAACGCCGCGAAGCCGCTGTACCCCGCGGTGTTGGCCAGATTCACCCGATCTTCGCCGAATCCGCGAAGAATGCCACCGTGACCGACGTTGAAGGTCGCGAGTTCATCGACTTCGCCGGCGGCATCGCCGTACTGAACACCGGCCACGTGCACCCGAAAATCATCGCCGCCGTGACCGCGCAACTGAACAAGCTGACGCACACTTGCTTCCAGGTGCTGGCCTACGAGCCTTACGTGGAACTGTGCGAAAAAATCAACGCCAAGGTCCCAGGTGATTTCGCCAAGAAAACCCTGCTGGTCACCACCGGTTCGGAAGCTGTCGAAAACGCCGTGAAAATCGCCCGTGCCGCCACTGGCCGTGCTGGCGTGATTGCTTTCACCGGCGCTTACCACGGTCGCACCATGATGACCCTGGGCCTCACCGGTAAAGTCGTGCCTTACTCGGCCGGCATGGGCCTGATGCCTGGCGGCGTGTTCCGTGCGCTGTTCCCGAATGAACTGCACGGTGTGAGCGACGACGATTCGATCGCCAGTATCGAACGCATTTTCAAGAACGATGCCGAGCCGCGTGATATCGCTGCCATCATCATCGAGCCGGTGCAGGGCGAAGGCGGTTTCTACGTCGCGCCAAAATCCTTCATGAAGCGCCTGCGCGAACTGTGCGACAAGCACGGCATCCTGTTGATCGCCGACGAAGTGCAGACCGGCGCCGGTCGTACCGGTACGTTCTTCGCCATGGAACAGATGGGCGTTGCTGCCGACCTGACCACCTTCGCCAAATCCATCGCCGGCGGCTTCCCGCTGGCGGGTGTGTGCGGCAAGGCCGAGTACATGGACGCCATCGCGCCAGGCGGCCTGGGCGGTACTTATGCCGGTAGCCCGATCGCGTGCGCGGCTGCGCTGGCGGTGATGGAAGTGTTTGAAGAAGAGCACCTGCTGGACCGCTGCAAAGCGGTTGGCGAGCGCTTGGTCACGGGCCTCAAGACCATCCAGGCCAAGTACCCGGTGATCGGTGAAGTGCGGGCCTTGGGCGCGATGATCGCGGTCGAGCTGTTTGAAGGTGGCGATAGCCACAAGCCAAACGCCGCTGCCGTTGCTTCCGTGGTAGCCAAGGCGCGTGACAAGGGCCTGATCCTGCTGTCTTGCGGCACCTATGGCAACGTGTTGCGCGTGCTGGTCCCGCTGACCTCGCCGGACGAGCAGTTGGACAAAGGCCTGGCGATCATTGAAGAGTGCTTCAGCGAGCTGTAAGCGGACGTTGGCCTGATCGATACAAGAAGCCCGCCTCGGCGGGTTTTTTGTGCTCTTGGGGGCGCTCAGCCCGCGATTACGCGGTTCTTGCCCAGGCGCTTGGCCTCGTACATGGCGGCATCGGCGCGGGCAAACAGGCTGTCCAGGGTGGAATCCTGTTCGGTGAGGCTGGCCAGGCCCTGGCTGATGGTCACCTTGAACGCCTGGCCTTCATAGCTGAAACTCAGCGCTTGAATCTCCTTGCCCAGGCGTTCAGCCACTTGCAGCGCCATCTCCGGCGCACAGCCCGGCAGCACGGCGGCGAACTCTTCACCACCAATGCGTCCGAACAGATCGCCACGGCGCAACACCCCTCGACCGCTCTCAGCGATGCGCCGCAGTACCTGGTCGCCCTCCAGATGCCCGTAGGTGTCGTTGACGTCCTTGAAGTCATCGATGTCCAGCAGCAGGAACGCCAGCGGCGCGCCTTGCGCGCAGGCACTGTCGAAGGCTTGATTGGCGCATTCGAAGAAGTGCCGACGGTTGCTGCTTTGAGTCAGCACGTCGGTGGTGGCGAGACGGTGCAGCTCCAGCGCCATCTGTTTCTTTTCGGTGATGTCTTCGGCTATGCCTACCACGATCAAGGGTTCACCAGGTTCGATCTGCTGGTTGATGTAACACTTGTCGCTCAACCAGCGGATTTGCCCGTCGGCGGTGATGATGCGGTACTCGCGTTCTTCCACGGCGCCTTGTTCCAGCACGCGGGCCAGGCTGTGTTCGGCGTAGTCGAGGTCTTCGGGGTGAATGCTGTTGCGCCACTCCCGATGGTCGGCCAGCAGCAGGCCGGCGGAGCGCCCGAACACCCGCTCATAGGCCGGGCTCACATACAGTACGCGGCGCGTTTCCCAGTCGATGGCCCACAGCACGGCGTTCACGCTCACCAGCATTGAGCTGAGCAACTGCTCGCGCTCACTCAGCCGCTCGACTTCACCCTGGGCGTGCACCAGTGCCAACAGGGTCGCCGCCGCCGCCGGACGCGGATGTTCAGCGGTGGGCGGATCGGACAAGTAGGGTTTTTCGTGAACCATCGGCACAACTCTCTCTGGGCGCGCCGCACATTGAAACAGCGGTCACTACAAGGGGCCACCATGATGGCGAAGTGTTCATTGAGAGAGGCGAATTGCAGTGAAGTTCCGTCAACAGGACCGATTGCCGGTGACCGAGAAATGACGCCAAAAAGCCGATGGGTGGGAGGGCAAGCCCTCCCACCGTGCGGTCAGACCGCCGCAGGACGCAGCGAATAGGTCTTCAATTGGTGGGCGAAATCCCGCAGGGACTGGATGCCGCTGGCCTCGGCTTCATGCACCCATTCCTTGATGGCTGCCAGCATATCGTGGCCATTTGAACTGGTCTTCAGCCAGATCTGCTGCAGTGCCAGGCGCTTTTCGTAGATCACTTTAAGTGCCTGGCTGTGTTCCAGCATGCTCTGGATACGCAGGTGGTGGCGATCATCCAGCAAGCTGGTTTCTCGCGACAGCAGGCGCTTGGCGCGGTGGAATTGGTGGCGAACCGAGTGATCGACTTTTTCCAGCTCCTGCTTGACGAGCGGGGCGATCACCAACTTGCGGTACTGGGCCATGATCTGGAAACGGTTGTTGAGGATCGCCATGGCGGTGTCCATGTCCAGGTGGCCCTTGCCTTCGACGCGGTGGGCGATGGGCGCAACGCGTTGCACCTTCGCCAGGCGCAGGAAACTGAACACTTTGATCCAGGCCCAGCCCATGTCGAATTCCCACTTCTTCACCGACAACTTGGCGGAATTGGGGTAGGTGTGGTGGTTGTTATGCAGCTCTTCACCACCGACGATGATGCCCCACGGCACCAGGTTGGTCGCCGCGTCACGGCATTCGAAATTGCGATAGCCCACGGCATGGCCCAGGCCGTTGATCACGCCGGCGGCCCAGAACGGGATCCACATCATCTGGATCGCCCAGATGGTGATACCGATCGTGCCAAACAACAGCAGGTCGATCACGCCCATGATCGCCACGCCCAACAATGGGTAGGGGGTGTAGACCTTGCGTTCGATCCAGTCGTCCGGGCAGTTCTTGCCGTAGATGCGCAGGGTCTCAGGGTTTTCGGCCTCGGCGCGGTACAGCTCGGCGCCTTTGCGCATAACGGTGGACAAACCCTTGATGACCGGGCTGTGCGGGTCATCGACGGTTTCGCACTTGGCGTGGTGCTTGCGGTGGATGGCTGTCCACTCGCGGGTGTTCTGCGCCGTGGTGAGCCACAGCCAGAAGCGGAAGAAGTGTTTCAGGCCGGCATTGAGCTCCAGGGAGCGATGGGCTGAATAGCGATGCAGATAGACCGTGACCCCAACGATGGTCACGTGGGTCATCAACAGGGTGACTGCAACCAGTTGCCAGGCTGACAAGTCAAGAAAACCGTTGTACCACATAGGCTGTATGGCCCTCAGATAAAGAAAAGAACAGCTCACGCATTATCACTAAGCCTACACAGAAAACCAGCCGCTCTTTCAGATAGGAGTGACTGGATGTTTCTTATTCTATAATCCCCAGCCTTTGTAGGACGATTCTGTTTTTTTGGGTAAGGATTACTGAGCATATGCTGTTTTCATGCCGAGGTGCCCTGCGTGCGGGGCTGGTATACCTGCTGGTTTCCATTCTGTGGATAGGCCTTACTCGGCAGGTATTGATCGAGTTTCTCGATGACCCCAGCGAGCTGAACCACTGGTTGCAAGTGCGTGGCTATGTGTGGGTGGCCCTCAGCGCCTTGGTGATTTACCTGATGTACGCCCGGTTTGCCCGTGCCCACCAGTTGCAACAACCCCTGAAGGAAAACCGCGAGCGCCTGCGCCAGGCGGCCGCCGTGTTCGATTGTACCCGTGAAGGCGTGCTGGTCACCGACGCCCATGGGCTGATCGTCCACGTCAATCGCGCCTTTATGGCGATTACCGGTTATCAAGGCGAGGACGTCATGGGCCAGCTTCCCAGCCTGTTCAAGTCCGGTCGCCACTCGTCGAATTTCTATCGGCAGATGTTCCAGAGCCTGCAGAGCACCGGCGAATGGAGCGGAGAAATCTGGAACCGGCGCAAGAGCGGTGAAATTTATCCACAGTGGCAAACCATTCGTGTGATTCACGATGACCAGGGCCACGTCAGCCATTACGTCGCAGTGTTCTCCGATATCAGTGCCATCAAGGACTCCGAGCACGAACTGGCCCACCTCGCGCACCACGACCCCCTGACCGACCTGCCCAACCGCTTGCTGTTCACCGACCGCGCCGAGCAGGCGCTGGCCTCGGCGCAAGTCCACAAGCGCGGTTGCGCCCTGCTGTTGCTGGACCTGGACCACTTCAAAATCATCAACGACAGCTTGGGACATAATGTGGGAGACCAGTTGCTCAAGCTGGTGGGCGAACGCCTCAAGGCGCTGTTCGGGCCCGGTGTGACCCTGGCCCGCCTGGGGGGCGATGAGTTCGCCGTGCTCGCGGAAAGTTGTCCACAGGTGGCTCAGGCTGCCGGCTTGGCGGAGCGCATGCTGGAGGCGATGAAACAACCGTTCAGCTTCGACAGCCACCAGCTGTTTATCAGCGCCAGTATCGGTATCAGCCTCTTTCCCAGCGACGCCCTGAGTGCTGAACAGTTGCTGCGCAATGCGGACTCCGCACTGTTCAAGGCCAAGAGCGCCGGCCGTGAAGGCTACGCGTTGTACACCGAAGAACTCACCGCCCATGCGCAGAACCGCGTGGAAATTGCCAACGAGCTGCGCCGTGCCCTTGAGCTGCAAGAGCTGCGCGTTTATTACCAACCGGTGCATGAGCTGCACGGCAGTCGCCTGATTGGCGTCGAAGCGCTGGTGCGCTGGCAGCACCCGGAGCGTGGCCTGGTGCCGCCGGGAGAATTTATCCCGATTGCCGAGCGCACGGGGTTGATTGCCGATATCGACGCTTGGGTCATGGATCAGGCTTGCCGGCAGATGTGCCAATGGCTGGCCGATGGGGTGCCGTTGAGCTTTATGGCCGTCAACGTGTCCAGCCGTTTGTTTGCGCGGCGCGAATTGTACGAGCAGGTCGCCCAAGTGCTGCACGACACGGGCCTCGACCCCGGCTTCCTTGAACTTGAAGTGACCGAGAGCGCGGTGATGGACGACCCCGAAGTCGCCCTGGAGCAACTGCACCGCCTGCGCGAACTGGGCTTGCGCCTGGCCATCGATGATTTTGGGACCGGTTACTCGTCGCTTCTACGGCTCAAGCGCCTGCCTGTGCAGAAACTCAAGATCGACCAAGGGTTTGTTGCTGGGTTGCCGTGGGATGAGGACGATGCCGCGATTGTGCGGGTGGTGATTGCGCTGGCGAAAAGCATGGGCATGCAGGTGCAGGCCGAAGGGATCGAGCAGGTGGAGCAGGCGCGGTTTTTGTTGGAACAGGAATGCGATCTGGGGCAGGGGTATTGGTTTGGCAGGCCGATGCCGGCGCAGGAGATTGATTGGTCGAGAGCACCCGCCATCCGAAATTGAAATGCTTTAAAAATGTGGGAGCCAGCTCCCACATTTGAATCTGCTCAAGGCTTTATTTTGGCGCTCGGGCACATAAACCGCGCGCAACCCCACGCCCCACCAGAAAATTCTTTCTGGTTATATAAACATTCTTAAATAGTATTTTTAAGAATATCCGCGCTTATCTACTATCGCCCTCACGCCGCAAGCAGTGCCGCCACTGCGAGGCACTATTCATTTCAGGAGCGAGACCATGAGCGCATCTCTACGTAGCGTCGACGGCCAGGACGAAGCAGCCATTTTGCGTGAGATCCAGAGCGCCCTGCGCGATCTGCGGTTTGGCGCGGTGGAAATCACGGTGCACAACGCGCAAGTGGTACAGATCGAACGCAAAGAAAAATTCCGTCTGCAGAACCCGGGTAACAAACCGAGCTAAGCAAGAACGGCGATAGACCCGCAATTATAAGAAAAAGCCAACACCCCAGAATTTCAGGAGCTTCTATGTCGTCGATTCGCCGTTACGCCCTGGCCGCCCTGGCCAGCGCCGTGTTTGCAGGTTCCGCGGTTGCCAAGGACTACGAGTTGCTCAACGTCTCGTACGACCCTACCCGTGAGCTGTACCAGGACTACAACGCTGAGTTCACCAGTTTCTGGAAACAGTCCCACCCCGGCGACAACGTCAAGATCCAGCAATCCCACGGTGGTTCGGGCAAACAAGGCCGCGCCGTGATCGACGGCCTGCGCGCCGACGTAGTGACCCTGGCCCTGGCCGGTGACATCGACGAAATCGCAAAACTGGGCAAGACCCTCCCGGAAAACTGGCAGACCCGCCTGCCGGACGCCAGCACCCCGTACACCTCGACCATCGTGTTCCTGGTGCGCAAGGGCAACCCTAAAGGCATCAAGGATTGGGGCGACCTGATCAAGAAAGATGTGTCCGTGATCACCCCAAACCCGAAAACCTCCGGCGGCGCACGCTGGAACTTCCTCGCCGCCTGGGCCTACGGCCTCAAAACCGGCGGCAGCGAAGCCAAGGCCCAGGAGTACGTGAAAGAGCTGTTCAAACACGTGCCTGTGCTGGACACCGGCGCGCGTGGTTCGACCATCACCTTCGTCAACAACGGTCAGGGTGACGTGTTGCTGGCCTGGGAAAACGAGGCGTTCCTGGCCCTGAAAGAAGACGGCGGCGCTGACAAGTTCGATATCGTCGTGCCTTCGCTGTCGATTCTCGCGGAGCCGCCAGTGGCCGTGGTCGACAAGAACGCCGAGAAAAAAGGCAACACCGAAATCGCCACTGAATACCTGAAACACCTGTACAGCCCGGCTGGCCAGGAGATTGCGGCCAAGAACTTCTACCGCCCACGCGATGCAAAAGTGGCCGCGAAATACGCCCAGCAGTTCCCGAAACTGGACCTGGTGACTATCGACAAAGACTTCGGCGGCTGGAAAACTGCCCAACCGAAATTCTTTAACGACGGTGGCGTGTTCGACCAGATCTACACGGCGCAGTAAACCAAAATACCTGTAGGAGCCTCGCTTTTCTGTGGGAGCTGGCTTGTGTGGGAGCCGGGCTTGCCCGCGATAGCCTCACCGCGGTGTGTCAGTCACATCGCGGTGGGGCTATCGCAGGCAAGCCAGCTCCCACAGAAAGCGCGCTCCTACAGTGGCATTTACCCCTTTAACCAAGGACTCTTATGTCGCGTCGTATCTCCCCCGTCATACCCGGCTTCGGGCTGACGCTGGGCTACACCGTGGTGTACCTCAGCCTGATCGTACTCATCCCCCTCGCGGCGATGTTTGTACACGCCGCACAACTCACCTGGGATCAGTTCTGGGCCATCATCTCCGCACCGCGCGTGCTGGCGGCGTTGCAGCTGAGCTTCAGTACCGCGCTCTACGCGGCGCTGATCAATGGCGTGATCGGCACGCTGCTGGCCTGGGTGCTGGTGCGCTACACCTTCCCGGGCCGCAAGATCATCGATGCGATGATCGACCTGCCGTTCGCCTTGCCCACCGCTGTAGCCGGTATCGCGTTGACCGCGTTGTACACGCCGAACGGCTTCGTTGGGCAGTTCGCGGCTGACTTGGGCTTCAAGATCGCCTACACCCCCTTGGGCATCACCCTGGCGCTGACCTTCGTCACGTTGCCGTTCGTGGTGCGCACGGTGCAGCCAGTACTGGCCGATATCCCCCGGGAAGTCGAAGAGGCCGCCGCCTGCCTGGGCGCCAAGCCGTTGCAGGTGTTCCGCCACATCCTGGTGCCGGCGTTGCTGCCGGCCTGGTTGACCGGTTTCGCCCTGGCGTTCGCGCGTGGCGTCGGTGAGTACGGTTCGGTGATTTTCATCGCCGGCAACATGCCGATGAAAACCGAGATCCTGCCGCTGCTGATCATGGTCAAGCTCGACCAATACGACTACCGCGGCGCCACGTCCATCGGCGTGCTGATGCTGGTGGTTTCCTTTGTACTGCTGCTGCTGATCAACTTGTTGCAGCGGCGCATCGAACGTCCATAAGGAGGCGCGGAACATGTCCCAATCGTCTATTTCCGCCGCGTCCTCGGCCAATGCGGCCCGCCGTGGCAGTGCAACGTCGCGACGTATCCTGATCGGCCTTGGCTGGCTGGTGTTCGTGTTGTTCCTGCTGTTGCCGCTGTTGATCGTGGTGACCCAGGGCTTGAAGAACGGCCTCGGTGCGTTTTTCACCGCGATCCTTGAGCCCGACGCACTGTCGGCACTGAAGCTCACGGTGATCGCCGTGGCGATTTCGGTGCCGCTCAACCTGGTGTTCGGCGTCAGCGCCGCGTGGTGCGTGAGCAAATACTCGTTCCGTGGCAAGAGCATCCTGGTCACGCTGATCGACCTGCCGTTCTCGGTGTCGCCGGTGATCGCGGGTCTGGTCTATGTGCTGATGTTCGGCGCGCAGGGCTTCTTTGGTCCGTGGCTGCAAGAGCATGACATCCAGATCGTGTTCGCCTTGCCCGGCATCGTGCTGGCGACCATCTTCGTCACCGTGCCCTTCGTGGCCCGTGAATTGATCCCGCTGATGCAGGAACAGGGCACCCAGGAAGAAGAGGCCGCGCGCCTGCTGGGCGCCAATGGCTGGCAGATGTTCTGGCACGTGACCGTGCCGAATATCAAATGGGGCCTGATCTACGGCGTGGTGCTGTGTACCGCACGGGCCATGGGTGAGTTCGGCGCGGTGTCGGTGGTGTCCGGCCACATTCGCGGCGTGACCAACACCCTGCCGCTGCATGTCGAGATCCTCTACAACGAATACAACCATGTCGCCGCGTTTGCGGTGGCCAGCCTGTTGCTGATCCTGGCGCTCTTCATCCTGCTGCTCAAGCAGTGGAGCGAGAACCGTATCAACCGCCTGCGCAACAGCGCCGGTGAGGAATAAGTCATGTCGATCGAAGTCCGTAATGTCAGCAAGAATTTCAACGCCTTCAAGGCCCTGAACAGCATCAATCTGGACATCCAGAGTGGCGAGCTGGTGGCGTTGCTTGGCCCGTCCGGCTGCGGCAAGACCACCTTGCTGCGCATCATCGCAGGGCTCGAAACCCCGGATGACGGCAGCATCGTGTTCCACGGTGAAGACGTGTCCGGTCACGACGTACGCGATCGCAACGTCGGCTTTGTGTTCCAGCACTATGCGCTGTTCCGCCACATGACGGTGTTCGACAACGTGGCGTTCGGCCTGCGCATGAAGCCAAAGAACCAGCGCCCGAATGAAAGCCAGATCGCGGTCAAGGTGCATGAACTGCTGAACATGGTGCAGCTGGATTGGCTATCGGATCGCTACCCGGAACAGCTCTCCGGCGGCCAACGCCAGCGTATCGCCCTGGCCCGCGCCCTGGCGGTAGAACCCAAAGTGCTGTTGCTCGACGAACCCTTCGGCGCCCTCGACGCCAAAGTGCGTAAAGAGCTGCGCCGCTGGCTGGCGCGCCTGCACGAAGACATCAACTTGACCTCGGTGTTTGTGACCCACGACCAGGAAGAGGCCATGGAAGTCGCCGACCGCATCGTGGTGATGAACAAGGGCGTGATCGAGCAGATCGGTTCACCGGGTGAAGTCTACGAAAACCCGGCCAGCGATTTCGTCTATCACTTCCTAGGGGACTCGAACCGCCTGCACCTGGGTGAAGACCAGCACGTGCTGTTCCGCCCTCACGAAGTGTCGCTGTCGCGGCATGAGTTGGAAGATCATCATGCGGCTGAAGTGCGCGACATTCGTCCATTGGGCGCCACCACGCGGGTCACCCTGAAGGTCGAAGGCCAGAGCGAACTGATCGAGGCCGAAGTGGTGAAAGACCACGACAGCCTGACCGGGCTGGCGCGGGGTGAGACGCTGTTCTTCAAACCCAAGGTCTGGCAAAAAGCCTAAAGCCGGTGCAAAACCCAATGTGGGAGCGGGCTTGCTCGCGAATGCGGAGTGTCAGTCAATGCATTCATCAGCTGACAGACCGGATTCGCGAGCAAGCCCGCTCCCACATTTAGACCTCTCTCGGCTTCAGACCGTGGCGCGTTTTTCTCTGACGGCCACCGGCCCCGAGCGCTGCTCTATCTGCTGCTTGAGCCCCTGCCGCAACCCCAGCAAAAACGCCAACTCCGCCACCACAAACAACGGCCCCACGATCAGCCCCGACACATCATCCACAAACGCCGGCTTCTTGCCTTCGTAGTAATGCCCGACGAACTGAATCACCCAGCCCACCACAAACATCCCAATGCCGCCGCTGAGCCACACCATCGTGCTCTGTGCCGCCAGCACATGCCCGGCCCACACCGACAAGCCCATCAGCAGCGTCATCAACACACCCAGCGCCAGTTCCAAGCGCAGGTAAAACCCCGCCGACAGCAGTGCGACGATCACCGCCGGTGAAATCCACACCCCGCCTATCGCCCATTCCGGGCGTGACAGCAGCACGGCCACCGCGACAACAATCAGTGGAATGCCGACAAAGTGGCTGGCGATATTGCGCGGGTCGCGGTGGTAGGCAGCGTATTGACTGAGGTGGTCGACGAGGCTTTTCATTGTTATTCCTCCTGTAGGATGTTTGATCATCTCCCGTCAGCCAGTGACTGACTGTCAACTGGGCGACAATCTCTGGAGTTCTCATGATTGCGGCAACATGGCATGCCCGATTGGCCACCGGTCAGTGGTTCAGCCACCTGCCTGTACAGCTACAGGATAGTTTGCTGGCGGCGGCTCGGCTGCGTCAGCTGACGGCGGGGCAATACCTGTTCAGGCGCGGTGATCCGCCCTGTGGGGTGTATGCGGTATTGGAGGGGGCCATGCGTGTCAGTGCGGTCAATGCGCAGGGCAAGGAAGCGGTGTTGAGCCTGGTTGAAACACCGTTCTGGTTCGGCGAGATCTGCCTGTTCGACGGTTTGCCGCGTACCCACGACGCCTTGTCGGTTGGGCCGTGCACGCTGTTGCAGGTGCCGCAATCGGCGATGCTCGAGATTCTTGACCAAAACCCGGCGTATTGGCGTGACGTGGCGTTGTTGATGAGCCAGAAGTTGCGCCTGTCGCTGATCAATATCGAACAGATGAGCCTGATGCCGGCGTCGACGCGTATCGCCCACCGACTGCTGATGATTGCCGGCGGGTACGGCGAGATAGAGCACTCCCGTCGCGTCTTGCACCTGCCCCAGGAAGATTTGGCCGCGATGCTGAGCCTGTCGCGCCAGACCACCAACAGTTTGCTCAAGGCGTTAGAGCAGCAGGCGATCATCAAGCTGAGTTACGGCGCGATTGAAGTGCTCGACTTGCCGCGCTTGCGGCAGGCCGCGGGGGCCGGCTAGGAACCGCGATACGTCGAAAAGCCGTAAGGGCTCAGCAGCAGCGGGATGTGGTAGTGCTGGTCGGCCTGCTTGACCTCGAATATCACCGGGACTTCCGGGAAGAACGTCTCGCGATGGGCTTTCTTGTAGTAGTCGCCGGTCTTGAATACCACGCGATACTCGCCCGGTTTCATGGCTTGGTTGGCCGGGAACAGTTCGGCGATGCGTCCCTGCTGGTTGGTGACACCTTCGGACAGCGATTGCCAGTGATCGCCTACGTGCTGCTCCAGGGTGACGCTGACACCGGCAGACGGCAGGCCGTTTTCCAGGTTCAGGACGTGCACGCTCAGGGGGTTGCCGGCCGCCAGGGCCAGGCCGCTCAGGCCGCTCAGGCCGCTAAGGCTGAGGGCGGCGAGGGTCTTGGTCAGGGTTTTCATCGAGGTTTCCTCAAGGGGTGATTGTCAGGCCAAGTTGATTGGCTGCCTTTACCGCGCACGCTTCGTCCTGCTCGGCACCGCCGGCACCGGCAATGCCCAGCGCGCCCACCAGTTCAGCGTCGGCAAACAGCGGGATGCCGCCCCCGAGCAACAGCAATTCGGGCAAGCTGTTAAGGTTGGCGGCCTCGGGGTTGTTGCGCGCGCGTTCGGCAAACAGCCGGGTAGGGGTTTTTGTCGACAACGCCGTGTACGCTTTGCGTTGGCTGGCGATGCTGTTGTGCGGACCTACGCCGTCGGCCCGCAGGCTCAGCAATAGATTGCCGCCCCGGTCGAGTACGGTAAGTGCCGCCGTGCATTGCGCCAGGCCGGCGTCTGCCAGTTGGCGTGCGGTGTGCAAATCGAGGTCGGCGTGGCGCGGCAGCGTGGGTGCCGCCAGGACGCTGGCGCTGATGGCGAAGCTCAAGAACAAGGCATTGCGGTACATGGGAACGGCTCCAAAAAGCAGGCCGCTACCTTAGCCAGCGATCTCGGTCAAAAGCCGAACAATTCGATTACAGGTTTGTAATGAACCAAGAGGTAGGCATGCAGGTGTTGTTAGTGGAAGACCAGCCGAAATTAGCGCAACTCATGGCCCAGGGCTTGAGTGAGGCCGGCTTCGCAGTGGAAGTCGCAGCCAATGGCATGGCGGCTCAGCGGTTTGTGGAAAGCACTGAATATGACTTGGTGATCCTGGATGTGATGTTGCCGGGTTTGAATGCCTGGAAGTTGCAGCAGGCGATACGCAAGAAGGGTGAGACGCCGGTGTTGTTCTTGACGACCCCGGAAGGGATCGAAGACCGCCTGCGTGGGTTGGAACTGCATGAGGATGATTACTTGCTCAAGCCGTTTGAGGCCAAGGCGTTGGTGGCGCGGGTGAAGAAGCTGTTGCGGCGGGATCGTGGGCGCTGACTGATCCGGCATCTTCAGTGCCTGGGCCACCGCCATCGCAGGCAAGCCAGCTCCCACATTTGGAATGCATTCCCCCTGTGGGAGCCGGGCTTGCCCGCGATGGGGCCCTCATGACCACCCTACATTTCCCTACCGCAACCCATCCCGAAACTGCCCCGGCGTCATCCCCGTCCAGCGCTTGAACGCCCGGTTAAAGCTGCTGGTATCCGCAAACCCCAACAAGTGGCTGATCTCTGCCAATGGGCACTGCGGATCCCGTAGATGCAGCAACGCCAAATTCTCCCGGCATTCATTGAGCAACGCATCAAACCGACACCCTTCGTCCGCCAGGTGCCGCTGCAAACTGCGCAAGCTCAGGTGCAGGGCCTGGGCAATGCGCTCAGCACTTGGCTCGCCGTCCGGCAATTGCGCTTCAATAGCCGCACGCACCTTACGCTCCCAGGTCAGTGGCTGCAGTTGGGCGAGGGTGCGCTTGAGCACGGTTTCGTTGTGCTCGGCCAGTTCGGGGTTGGCGTCGTCCAAGTGGCTGTCGAAATCGTGGGCGGCAAACTCCAGGCAGTCTTCTTCGGCACCGAAGAACACGGGCGCACGAAACACGGTGTGCCACGGATTGGGATCGGCAGGCTCTGGCCGTCGCAGGTGCACCGCCAGCGGTGCGTACTCACGGCCCAGGCGATTGCGGCAGGTGCGCACATAGATCGCCGCAAACGCATCGATGGCTTCGAATGCCGGCGCCGGGCTGCCCGGGGGTTGCAGCAGGCGAAAGCGGTAGCGCTCGCCGTCCCCGCTAAGCGCCAGCGTCAGCGCATCACTGACCACCTGGTGATAACGCACGATGCGCTCGAACACCTCCCGCAGGCTGCCGCTGGCCACCAGCGCATACCCCAGCGCATGAAAGGTGGTGGGGCTGACAAACCGCGACACCCGCAAGCCAATCGCCGGATCACCGCTGGCGTGCACTGCCAATTCCCATAACCGCGTCGTGGCCGACAGCGGATAACGCGCATTGGGATCGTCCATCTGCTGCGGGTCGAGCCCGGCCTGCGTGCACAGCGCGGCGCTGTCCAGGCCCAAGGCGTCGAGCTGCTTGCGCAGGGCGCGGGTCCAGCTGGCGAGGGAAGTGGGTTCGGTCATGACGATTGGCGCTTGCGGTCAACAGGTTGGCGTCCAGGGCTAGCGTCCTGCCAGATCGCGTGGGGCAGGATGAACGCATCGATAACCAGAGGATGTGATCATGGACGGTACTTCTGCAAGCCCCCAGCAGATGAACGCACAACAGCGCTCGGCGCATATCCGTGACGTGGTGCTGGCCGAAGGCGTGCGCTTGCGCCGGCAGCACCCCTGGTTGCTGCATCAAGACGCATTGGGCGCGGGCATTCTGGCGTTTGCGCTGGTCGGCATGATTGGTTCGGCAGCGCTCTACATCACCGGGTATATGGCCTGGTGGGTGTGCCTGCTGCTCAACGCCTTCCTCGCTTCATTGACCCATGAGCTGGAACACGACCTGATCCACAGCATGTATTTTCGCAAGCAGCGCCTGCCCCACAACCTGATGATGGGCCTGGTGTGGCTGGCGCGCCCGAGCACGATCAACCCGTGGATACGCCGCCACTTGCACCTCAACCATCACAAGGTCTCCGGCACTGAGACCGATATGGAAGAACGCGCCATCACCAACGGCGAGCCTTGGGGTTTTGCGCGGTTGCTGATGGTCGGCGATAACGTCATGTCGGCGTTTATTCGCATGCTGCGGGCCAAGACCTGGAAGCACAAACTGTCGATCCTCAAGCGCTCGCTGCTGGTATACGCACCGCTGGCGCTGCTGCATTGGGGCGCGTGGTATGTGTTCCTGGGTTTCCATGCCGCCAATGGCATTGCCAGCCTGTTGGGTGCGCCCATCGAGTGGTCTGCCGGCACGTTGCAGACGATGCAGGTGATCGACATCGCCGCCGTGGTGATCATTGGCCCCAACGTACTGCGTACCTTTTGCCTGCACTTTGTCAGCTCCAACATGCACTATTACGGTGATGTGGAACTGGGCAATGTGATCCAGCAAACCCAGGTATTGAACCCTTGGTGGATGTGGCCGTTGCAGGCGTTCTGCTTCAACTTCGGCAGCACCCACGGCATCCACCATTTTGTGGTGAAAGAGCCGTTTTACATCCGTCAGATGACCGCGAAGGTGGCGCACAAGGTCATGGCGCAAATGGGTGTGCGCTTCAATGATTTCGGGACGTTTGCGCGGGCCAATCGGCTTGGATTTCCACCGCCTGCAGGGTTTCGATCAGCGCCTTCGCCGCAGGCGACAAGCGAGCCCCAGCGCGGCTGATCACCCGCTATGGTTGTTCAGGCTGTCCAGGGCACGGGGCAGGTTGCGCCAGTGCAGCCTCTGCAATTGGCCACTGGCGAAAGCGTCGACGAACGCTTCTTCGGCGCCCGCGGGCAGTTGGCGAAGGTCCATGGTGGGTCCGGCATCCTGTAGGAGAACCGGAATTTTAAGGGGACGCCTTATTCCGTCAATGAAGCGTTTTTGTTTTGTCTGGATCTTAAAGGTACATCTATAGAGCGGGTGCCGTTCGATAGGTGGCGGGGCTGAACACGCGGGTCACCACCAGCATCGCCACTGCCGTCATTGTCAGCACGACCCAGGCGCTGGCAAAGCTGCCGGTGAGTTCGCGCAACCAGCCGGTCAACCATGGCGAAATCGCATTGATCAAAAAGCCCACGCCTTGCACGAACGCCGCCAGTTGCCCGGCTTGGCGCGGGTCGCGGTGATGGTCGAGCGTCAGTAGCAGACTTAGGGCGAAACACGCGCCCAGGCCGAAACCACACAGCGCCACCCACAGATGGGGGAACTGCAACGGCGCCATCAACAGGCCGAGATAACCAATGGTCTGGGCCAGCAGGCTGATCCACAGCAGCGGCCGACGATCGATCCCGCGTTGTGCCAGCACCGGCATCAACAGCGCGGCGATTACCTGGAAGATGGTCATGAACGCCAGCAGCGAACCACTCGGCAGCACGCCCCAGCCCAGTTGCTGATAATAGGCCGGCAGCCACGCGACCAGGCTCATGTAGCCGCAGTTCACCAAGCCGAAATACAACGCCAGCAGCCAGGCGCGGCGATTGCGCAGGCCCTTGAAGGCGGGGATGACTTTCGCGCTTTTTGCCGCTCCCAGTGGCAGCCGGATCCACAGCAACAAGGCCGCGAATGCGGGCAACAGCCATATACCGAGCCCCGCCTGCCATTGCTGGAAATGCGTGGCGGCCACCGGGCTGAGCAGCGCCGCCAGCCCACCGCCGGCCATCAACGATGCGGAATACACGCCCATCGCCACTGGCACACGGTGATGAAACTCGCGCTTGATCATCGCCGGCACCAACGCCTGGATCAGCGCGACACCGGCACCGCCCAGCAACGCGGTCACCAGCAGCGTAGAACCTTGGCCCATCAGCCAGCGGGCCAGGCACGCCAGCAGGATCATCACCAGGCCGAGGGCGATGCCACGCCGTTCACCGAGCTGCGCTTCAACGCGTACACCCACCAGCGCCACCAGGCCCATGCACACCACGGGCAGGCTGGTGAGCAGGGCACTGCTCTGGAAACTCAAGCCGGTGGCCAGGCGAATCTCACCGAGCAGCGGGCTGATGGAGCTGAGGATGGGCCGCAGATTGAGACCCAGGACTACCAACAGTCCCCAGCCGGCGAATTTGCCGGCAGATGAAGGGTTGAACGTCATGCAGCAGGCTTCCGAAGGGTTAAAAATGAGGGGTGAGTATGGGCAGCGCCACGGGTATTCTGAAATTAAATACAACCATGCCAACCAGTGGCAAATGGAATGGTGACTGCCATGTTCGACCCCGTGTTATTGCGCAGCTTTGTCGCCGTAGTGGATTGTGGCAATTTCACCCGGGCGGCCGAGCGCCTGCACTTGACTCAGTCCACCGTCAGCCAGCAGATCCGCCGCCTGGAAGACGCGGTGGCGTGCCAGCTGCTGGATCGCGACCAACGCCGTGTGGTGGCGACGGCCGAGGGCGAGCGCCTGCTGGCCTATGCGCGGCGCATCCTCGCGTTGCATGAAGAAGCCGCCGACGTGTTGATCAGCCAGCAGAGCGACGGTGTGCTACGCCTCGGTGTACCGGAAGACTTTGCCGCCGAACGCCTGATGCCATTGCTCTCGGCCTTTGTGCTGGCCTATCCGCGGGTGCGCCTGGAAGTCACCAGCGGCCTCGGCCCCGAGTTGCAGCGCCAGTACCGCAGCGGTGAATTCGATGTGTTGCTGGTCAAGCAGATCGGTGACAGCGACGACTGCCTGGCCTCATGGCCAGAGCCTTTGTGCTGGGTGGATAGCCTCAGCACGCCGTCTCTGGGCCGCGATCCCTTGCCGTTGGTGGCATTCCCAGTGGGCGGCCTGTACCGCAATGAAATGCTGCAACACCTTGAAGTGGGCGGCTGGCGTTGGCGCATCGGGTATTCCAGCGCCAGCCTGGCCAGTGTGTGTTCAGCGGTAGCGGCGGGGTTGGGAATCAGCCTGTTGCCCCTGCGCGTGGTGCAGTCCGGCCATAGGGTGTTAGGTGCTGACAGCGGTTTGCCCGCGGTACAAGGCGTACGTTTGGCGCTTTACGCCCGTACAGGCCTGGGAGCAGCAGGGCATGCATTGCAGCAGCAAATCTTGAAGTTGTGCGCCGGGCAAATGGCATAGGTCAGTGGGTTCTATTCACTGTGGCACTCGCGCTTAATAGCGAGAGCTGCTCTGTGAGTTGAGCAGCTCGCACACAAGCGCCGTTGCTGCACCTTGTCCGCAGAGGTGGGCGATGTCTTGTCGTGAGCCCACCGCGGATTGCCCATCCTGGCCCGTATAGGCCAGCGTTCCCCCCAGCACTTCAACGGCACTGTGGTACCCGTTGCTGATCAAAAACGCGGCGGTGCCAGCCGCGCGTGCGTAGCGAGCGTCCCGTTCTCTGGGTGGTAAGTAAGCCATGGGATCGTTCGTGTTGCTTGATTGTTCTCTGAACGTGTCCATCACTTGAGTGAAGGGCTTTTGCTCACCGCGAAGCATGTCCCAGACGGCCAGGGTTTCCGCCTGTGTGCCAGACATGTGTGCCACCAACGGTTCGTCGGTGGTGTTCACCCGTTCGGTTTTCAGCTGCGCCACGTCCCATCGGCTAGGAAGCAACCGCTGTGATTGCGCAATACCCAGCAGGTCATCCGCTTGTCTCCCCAGGTTGTGAATGCCTGTGCGTGGAGGTTGCTCATTTGGCGGTTTGATTCGTTCCTGTTTTTTAGTCGGGCCGATGGTGCCCGAGCCCCCCAGTTCGGTAGTGGCGGCCATGGATTCCGCCGCCGGATGCGCAAGTCCCAGTAGGCGAGGAATCCATTTGCGCAGTTGCTGATTCTGCTCTTTCGTACGCTCGATGCCGGTCGTTGTATCGCTCAGAATCGCTCCGATATCACCCATGAGTGCTATCAGTACCGACCGATCTTTAGCCGTCGCGCTGTGACTGCCCGCCGGTATGTCGTTGACCAACCGTTGCAGGGTATTGAGCAAGGCCTGCGGCTTTTCGCCAGGCATGAGCCCTTCAGCTCCAAAAAGATGCCCCCCCAATGGGCCTTGCAGAATACCCAAGTAACTGATCATTTCGTGCGCTCGGCCCGCCGCTAACCCTATCTAGGTGCGTAACGTTTGACCGGGATGATAGAGCAGGTCCCTGGCCGCCACGGTTTGTTGCAATGCCAGTTCGCGTGTACGGCTTCCCTCCACGGACCGACTGGCGGGGTCAACAAACGCATTTGTCTGCGACGGTGCAGCAAGTTGGGTGACCGCGGCAGTGCCGTTGAATTGAGGTATTGAAGAGGAGGAGATCTGATGGATGAACATGTCAATACACCTTTTGGTTAGCTTGGTGTCGTTCAGTGACAGGGGCCACGCGTCGAGTTCCATGCCCCGCAACGGATCAACTGCGCTCGCAACGCCTGCTAAATGATGCCTTTCATGAATATTTTGTATGCCTGAAAAGCATTGGAACAGTCACGTGTCAAAGCCAGCCCTCGCAGGCCGTGGCTTTCAGGTTTTTCGATGTTTCGTTTATTCGGTTTTGATCTAGGTATAAATTTAAAGGTTACTTTAAGAGATAAGCGTCTAGGCCCGATGATTCAGCCTAGGACGGCCTTCCACGCAGGCCTGTCGGTTTTTTGTTTCAAACCGTAGGAAGGCGCCATGGCGCCAGGCCCCGGTTGGTGAGTTGGTCGACCTTGGCCGGCCGCACCGCGCGCCGTTGGGGCAACTGCGAACACAGAAAACTGTTTATCAACAAGGATGAAATCCAGCCGAACCTGCTGGAATTCAACTTGCAGGCGGCCAAGGCCAAGGACCCCGATGTGCGGGTGCAATTGCAGGCTGACGATGGCGTGAATTACGGCGAAGTGGCACGCGCCATGGCGTCTATCGAGCGCGCGGGGATTACCACGCTGTCGGTGATTACAGCGCGCTAATTTCAAACATCTCGACAGTTTTTGGGCCGTCTCCTTGGCAGGGTGCGGCCTTTTTTTTGCGCGCGATTCCTGCCACGACACTGAACCACTGTGTGCGGGCTTGCTCGCGAATGCGGTGGATCAGCCGGTACATGTATCGACTGACCCACCGCATTCGCGAGCAAGCCCGCTCCCACATTTTGATCTTCTGTGGGGTTGAGTTTTTGGTTATTAATAAATAGCTTCTTATTCCTTAACGAATATAATCCCCGTCCCTATACTGTTCAGCAACGTTAAACGCTGCAGGAGGGCACACCCATGCACAGCGAATCGATTCGTTATCTGATCGTGCCGGGCTGGCAAGGATCGCCAGAAGATCATTGGCAAAGTCACTGGCAGAACAACCTGCCCAACAGTGCACGGGTGGAGCAGGCCGATTGGCTCACCCCGCGTCGCGAAGATTGGGTGGCCGCGCTGGCCGAAGCCATCGCCGCCGACAGCACGCCGGTGATCCTGATCGCGCATAGCCTGGGCTGCATCACCGTAGCGCATTGGGCGGCCACGGCCCCCGTGCAGTTTCTGCGGCAAGTGCGCGGCGCCTTGCTGGTGGCCCCCGCCGATGTCGAACGTCCTGCCTGCTCGCCTGCCTTGCGCAACTTTGCGCCGATCCCCACCGACCTGCTGCCGTTTCCCAGCCAGGTGGTCAGTTCCGATAACGACAGTGCCGTCAGTGCTCCACGCGCCTTGGAGCTCGCGCGTAACTGGGGTGCCGAAGCCGGCATCTTGTCCGGTGCCGGGCATATCAATGTGAAATCCGGCCACCAGCGCTGGGAGCAGGGTTTCGCTTACCTCTATCGCCTGCAAAGCCGCCTTGAGCACCACGCCCGGCGTACTGCCTGAACATTTTTCAACGCCCCGTCCCTGAGTGGATTGGGGGCGGGAGCCTGCCATGAGTCTGCACGAAACCTACGGCCAGCCCTTGCTGACCTTTCCCGACGCCGAGAAAAGCCCGCTGAGCATCCGCGCCAAGGCGTTGGTGTTTGTTGATCCGCGTTCGCGCCAATTGCGCGAAGACCTGGAAAGCCTCGCGCCGCGCGCGTTACCTGTGTTGATCCGCGGCGAAACCGGTAGCGGTAAAGAGCTGCTGGCGCGGCATATCCACCGTGGCAGCGACCGCACCGGCTTGTTTGTTTCGGTCAACTGCGGCGCCATCAGCCCGACTTACGCCGATGCCGAATTGTTCGGCTATGCGGCTGGTGCCCACAGTGGCGCGGCCAGCAGCCGGGCCGGTTGGTTTGGATCGGCGAATGGCGGCACGTTGTACCTGGATGAGATCGGCGACTTGCCGCTGCCGATCCAGGTGAAACTGCTGGCCGCCCTGGAAAACCACGAAGTTACCCGCGTCGGTGCCCATCAGCCTAGCCCGGTGGATGTGCGCCTGGTTGCCGCCACCAGCATCGACCTGGCCCAGGCCGTGGCTGCCGGCAAGTTCCATGAGCGCTTGTTCCATTACTTGAGCGAAGGCCGGTTGGACTTGCCGGCACTGCGCGAGCGCGTCGGCGATATCCTGTCCCTGGCCGAGTACTTCCTCGGGATCTACAGTCAGCGCCTGGACCTGCCGGTGCCGCTGATCAGCGATGCAGCCCAGCGTGTGCTGGAACATCACAGCTGGCCGGGAAACACCCGTGAGCTGGAAAACGTTATTCACTTCGCATTGCTGGTCAGCAGCGGCGACGAGATTTTGCCCGAGCATTTGAACCTGCCAGCGGCGGGCTCACCCCTGGAGCGAGTACAGCGAATTTTCAACAGCGCCAGCCCTGCCGAGCAGGAAACCCTGCGCAAATTCCTGTATGAATAAAATGGAATATCAACGTGAATAAAAGATATTGTTCGGGAATAAAAAATCTAGGTATTGTCCATTCCACGCCGCGATAGCACTTCGCTGGCACACCTCATAAAAACGGTCGTCAGAGACGCCCCGGAATGTCGATAAGGACACTGCATGAAAAAGGTTCTGTTGTTTACCGCACTGGCGGCTGCCCTGACTGCAAGCTTGGCCCAGGCCAACGAGAAATTGGTCGTAGCGGCGACCCCGATCCCGCACGCCGAGATCCTCGAGCTGATCAAGCCAACCCTGGCCAAAGAAGGCGTGGACCTGGAAATCAAAGTCTTCACCGACTACGTGCAACCCAACACGCAGGTTGCCGAGAAACGCCTGGATGCCAACTACTTCCAGACCCTGCCGTACCTGGAAAACTTCAACAAGGGCAAGGGCACCAACCTGGTCACTGTAATTGGCGTACACGTTGAGCCAATCGGCGGTTACTCGAAAAAAATCAAGAATATTTCTGAGCTCAAAGATGGCGCCACCGTTGCCATCCCGAACGAAGGCTCCAACAGCGGCCGTGCCCTGTTGCTGCTGCAAAAGAATGGTCTGATCACGCTGAAAGACCCAACCAATGCCCTGTCCACACCGAAAGACATCAAGGACAACCCCAAGCACCTGAAATTCAAGGAGCTGGAATCGGCCCTGCTGCCACGTGTACTGGATCAGGTTGACCTCGACGTCATCAACACCAACTACGCCCTGGAAGCTGGCCTCAACCCGGCGAAAGACGCGCTGATCATTGAAGACGCCAAGTCGCCCTACGTGAACTTCCTGGTGGCACGCCCGGACAACAAGGACAGCGACGCTATCCAGAAACTGTCCAAGGCCCTGACCAGCCCGGAAGTCAAAGCCTTCATCGAGAAGAAGTACAACGGCGCGGTAGTGCCGGCGTTCTGATGTAAGCCAAAACCCCCTTCAAGGTTTCAACGCCGACGGCTACTACAGCGTCGGCGTTTTTTTATGCGGTCTTTTTGAAAAAAACAGGGTTGGAAAATATAGGCGCGTTAACTGCTTTATTGGCCTTGGCAAATGGTTTGGTTCATTTATCAATTTGAATAATTATTTCTGAGTGTATTTATAAATTATCTTACAGTTTTAGTTTTGCCCGATTGAATGTGTGAGAGCAAGCTTGCACAGGTTGTAGGAGTCATCGCATGGAGGCGCCAGTGAGTTATATAAGCTTTTGGAGCCGTTATTATGTTGAATTCCATTTCCCCCAATCATGTGCCGACCTTTATGGCCGCTCCTGCCGTTGGAGCTCACCCGCCGGAAAGTGCTGCAAGCTTCGAAACCCAATACCCCAAAGACCAGTTCAAGCCGGTGCCCAATAATATCCACATGGTCTGGGTCGGCTCCAAGCCCGGCTCAAACCAGAACACCTACTTACGCCAGTGGGCCAAGATGAACCCCAACCATAAAATTATGTTGTGGGTGGACTCTACTCAATTTGATACTTATGCAACTAATAAAACTGCACAGGCCAAAGCTGAAAGTATCTATCCAAACTATCAGTCGGAAAGGCCTGTTCGTGGTTTGTTCAGTCAACTTAAAACGGTGATGAGCAGCCCGGGGAACGAGCAGCGTAATAAGATTGAGCAAAAACAAGTGATCTCAGAGCTTAATAAAGAACTGTCGTCCCCAGGTAACAAAGCATTGAGGGCTTCTCTGCTGCCTGAGGGCGGGAAAGTGACTGCGGAAAATGCTTCGCAAGTGCTAAGTGCATTTGCGCGTCATGCTTCGCGTACCGATGATAAGTTTAATCAAGCAGAAGCCACCATTCTCGACCAGACCACTAAGTCCTGGGACCGCTATGTCAGCAACCCGCCCCGTGATACGACGGCGCTAGCTGCTTTGCAAGGGCGATTCGCAGACCTGAAAAACGTACAGATACGTGATTTGAGCAATCCGGCTGATATACGTTTGAAAAACCAGGACGTTTATCAACATGAAATCATCGGGCGCAATGGCGGTTATGCCGCAGCCTCTGACGTCGCCCGGTATGAAATCGTCAATCGACATGGCGGCACCTACACAGACATCGATCTGGAAAGCGTACGCCCGCTCGATGGCGCGTTGAATGCCCATCCGGACCTGATGCTGGTCGGCATGGCGGCAGGCAAGAGTGAAGCGAGTGGCAACGCCACACCTTATTTTGCCAACGCGTTGTTCGCCAGCCATCCCCAGAGCGCGATGCTGACGACCATGATTGATGACATCGGGGATAAATATCGCTCGATGAAAGGTAATGAGTACGCCGGCGACCGTTATTTCAGCCGCCCGAACAAAAGCACGATCGAAACCACCGGGCCCAACGCATTACGCGGGCATGTCGACCGGGTGATACAAGAAGCCAAAGGGCAACCGGACCAAATACGTAACGACGCCGCATCCTCCGCCGAACGTATATGGGACATGGCGAAGCCAGAGAACAAAGAGTACTGGAGCCTGGTGGATTCGCACTTCAAGTTCCCGGACAACTACGTCAATTTTGAAACGGAAGAGCAGCAGAAAAGTGCCACCAAAGCCATGGCGGGGGGCGCTGATCGGCGGCCATCGGCGCAAGGTTGAAAGCGTGAAAACAGCCTCACCGTGGTGAGGCTGTTTTTTTGTCACAGTGCCTGGCTATTGATTGCCCTGCGCAACGCCATCAACCATTTCACCAACTCCTGCGGATCAATCGGTTTCCCTTCGTTCATTGTTCAATCCCTCGAATCTCAGACCCCACAACCATAGCCGTCACCCGGCAAACCCGCGAATCCGCCGGTTATCTTTTTGGGTGATATCAATATGCTATTTTGGTATTTAAATTTTGCTTTTTATGCCTTTAAAGTTCGCGCTACCCGGCGTTACCCATGTCGGATCGGATTGCGCTCGCTGCATTACCCTTGCGGCGTCATGGACTGGAAATGACCTTCGATTTCGCTTTTATCCTCAGCACCCTGCCGGCGTTTTTGAAAGCCGTGGGGGTGACCCTGCAAGTAGGCTTGATCGCCATTGCCACCTCGCTGCTGGTGGCGCTGATCAACGCGGCGCTGCTGGTGTTTCGCACGCCGTACCTGTCGCGCCTGGTGGCGCTGTACGTGGAGCTGGCCCGCAACACGCCGCTGCTGATCCAACTGTTTTTCGTGTACTTCGCGCTGCCGGCCCTGGGCTTCAATATTTCCGGGTTCTGGGCGGCGATCATCACCATGACGTTCCTTGGCGGCGCGTACCTCACTGAAGTGCTGCGCGCCGGTGTGGAAGCCGTGCCGCTGGCGCAGATCGAGTCGGGCAAGTCCATCGGCCTGTCCGATTGGCAACTGCTGCGGCATGTGATCCTGCCGCAGGCCGGCATTCTCAGCCTGCCGGCGCTGTTCGCCAATTTCATCTTCCTGCTCAAGGAAACCACCGTGGTCTCGGCCGTGGCGGTGCCGGAGATTCTCTACACCACCAAGAGCTACATCGCGCTGTACTACAAGACTTACGAGATGCTCGCCGTGCTGACGCTGATTTGCGTACTGCTGTTCTTGCCGCTGTCGCTGCTGCTCAGCCGCTTGGAAAGGAGGCTCCAACATGGCCAGTTCGGGTCTTGAGTTGTTGTGGGTGTCGTTGCCGCAACTGGGCAAGGGCGCTGCGCAAACCCTGTCGATTTCATTCTTGAGCATCGCCTTCAGCACCGTCGGTGGCGTGTTGTATGGCGTGCTGCGCACCTTGAATAACACGCTGATCAACGCGGCGCTGCGGGTTTATCTGGAGCTGTTTCGCGCAATCCCGGTGCTGGTGTGGTTGTACCTGCTGTTTTTCGGTCTGCCGATTTTCTTTGGCCTGAGCATCCCGAGTTTCTGGTGCGCGGTGCTGGTGCTGTCGTTGTGGGGCGCCAGTGAAGTCGGCGAAGTGGTGCGTGGCGCCTTGCATTCGTTGCCTCGCGGCCAGCGCGAGGCGGGGTTGTCGATAGGCCTGTCTGATCCGCAGCTCTACGGCTACGTGCTGCTGCCACAGGCGCTAAAGCGCATGACGCCACCGACCATCAACGTCTACACGCGCATCATCAAGACCAGTTCCCTGGCGGTGCTGATCGGCGTGGTGGATGTGATCAAGGTCGGCCAGCAAATCATCGAGCGCACCTATGAGTCGGTCCTGATCTACGGCGTGCTGTTCCTGTTTTTCTTCTTTATCTGCTACCCGTTGTCGGCCGCCTCCAAGGTGCTGGAACGGCGCTGGGCCCAAGCATGAGCGCATTGATCGAGTTTCAGGGTTTCAACAAATTCTTCGGCGAGGCGCAGGTGCTCAAGGGCATCGACCTGAGCGTGCAAAGCGGCGAAGTGGTGGTGATCCTCGGCCCCAGTGGCTGCGGCAAAAGCACCTTGCTGCGTTGCCTTAATGGTCTGGAAGTCGCGCATAGCGGTAGCCTGCGCTTTGCCGGCAATGAGCTACTGGACAAGAAAACCGACTGGCGCCAGGTGCGCCAGGACATTGGCATGGTGTTCCAGAGTTACCACCTGTTCCCGCACATGAGCGTGCTCGACAACATCCTGCTCGGCCCGTTGAAGGTGCAAAAACGCGACCCTCGTGAAGCCCGCGAGCAGGCCGAAAAACTGCTGGACCGCGTGGGCCTTGCCGACAAGCGCGACGCCTTCCCACGCCAGCTCTCTGGCGGCCAGCAGCAACGCATCGCCATCGTCCGCTCGTTGTGCATGAACCCCCAAGTGATGCTGTTTGACGAAGTCACCGCCGCCCTCGACCCGGAAATGGTCAAGGAAGTGCTGGAAGTGATCCAGGGCCTGGCCCGCGATGGCATGACCCTGCTGATCGTCACCCACGAAATGGCCTTCGCCCGCGCCGTCGCCGACCGCGTGGTGTTTATGGAGGCCGGTCGCATCCTTGAACACAACACCCCCGAAGAATTCTTTACGAACCCGCAAACCGCACGCGCGCAGCAGTTCCTGGAGAAGTTCTCCTTTGTGTCAACACTGCCCAAAAAACCTAAGGAACTTGCGCTGATATGAAAAAGTTACTGCTGCCACTGTTTGCCGTCGCCTTACTGGCCGGGTGCGATAAAAAGGCCGAAGAGCCTGTAAAGCCGGCTGCCACCGTGAGCTACATCGACAAGATCAAGGCGCGCGACAAGCTGATCGTCGGCGTCTTCACCGACAAGCCGCCGTTCGGTTTTGTCAACGAAGCCGGTCGCTATGTGGGGTTCGATACCGACATTGGCCGTCAATTCGCCAAGGACCTGCTGGGCGACGAAAACAAAGTCGAATTCGTGGCGGTCGAGCCGGCCAGCCGTATTCCGTTTCTGCAAAGCGACAAGGTCGATCTGATCCTTGCCAACATGACTGTGACCCCGGAGCGCAAGGAAGCGGTGGACTTCACCAACCCCAACCTGAAAGTCGCGGTACAGGCCCTGGTGCCAAACAACAGCGCCGTGAAAAGCCTGGATGACCTGGCCACCCGTACGACCATCGTCACCACCGGTACCACGGCTGATATCTGGCTGACCAAGAACCACCCGGACTGGAAGCTGCTCAAGTTCGAGAAGAACTCCGAGTCGTTGCAAGCGTTGTCGGCGGGGCGTGGTGATGCCTATGCGCAAGACAACCTGGTGTTGTTCAGCTGGGCCAAGCAGAACCCGGGCTACCGCGTGCTGGAAGAGAAACTCGGTGATGAAGCGCCGATTGCGCCAGCGGTGAAAAAGGGCAATGTCGAACTGCGTGACTGGGTGAATGCCGAGTTGGCGAAGTTGGGTGAGGAAAAGTTTTTGCTCAAGCTGTACGACCAATATGTGCGTAAAGAGCTGAGCGATGACACCAAGCCTGAGAGTGTGATTGTGGAAGGTGGGAAGTGGCAGGGTTGATCCGTTCATTATTGAGTGACTGACCTACCGCTATCGCAGGCGAGCCCGCTCCCACATTTGAAAGTATTCACACATCAAAATGTGGGAGCGGGCTTGCCCGCGATGAGGCCAGTACAGGCGACGCCTATTCTGGCCAATGCCAAGCCGGCGCATCCAGAATCCCCTGCCCGACGATCCGTGTCTCCCCCAACACCTTCTCCAGCACAATCGAATTACACCCCTCATCCTGCTGCAACGCCGCAATCAACCGACTGGCATGGGACACCACCCACACCTGGCAATGCTGCGAAGCCTGGATAATCAAGCGCGCCAACGCCGGTAACAAATCCGGGTGCAGGCTGGTCTCCGGCTCGTTCAGCACCATCATGGTCGGTGGCCTCGGCGTCAGCAGCGCCGCGATCAGTAGCAAGTATCGCAAGGTGCCGTCGGATAACTCTGCCGCCGACAGTGGCCGCAGCAAACCTTCCTGATAAAACTCAATCGCAAAACGCCCGCCCTGCAGCGGCTCGATATTCAGGCGCGCGCCGGGGAACGCATCGCTTACCGCCCGCTGCAAAGCCTCGGGGTCGCCGATCTCGCGGATCGTCTGCAACGCTGCCGCCAGATCGCGCCCATCGTGGTGCAAAACCGGTGTGCGCGTACCCAATTGCGGCTGGCGTACCGGTGCATCCACATCGCTGCGAAAGTGATCATAAAAGCGCCAGCCACGGATGCTTTCCCGCAGCAGCAACACCTCCGGCGAGCCGCGCAGGCTGCCGACCTGGTCAAATAGGCTGTGATAGTTGGGCGTGTGCTGGGCGAGGACATCCCAGTTTCGACCGTCGCGTGCGCGCACCATGGGCCCGGACCGTTGCACCAGCAGGCTCGCCGGACGGTAGAGGTGGCCGGCCCAGATGCATTCCTTCTTTACTTCCGGGTCCAGGGAGAAGTACGACAGAGTCTTTTCCGGCAGCCCAAGGGAAATCGCGTAGCTGAAGTCGTCCCCGGCAAAGCCCAGGCGCAAGCGTTTGACGCCCTGGCGCACGGTGGCCTCAACCGGCACCTCACCGCTGCGCATGCGCCGGCTGAGGGTCTCCGGCCCGGCCCAGAAGGTGGAGTCCAATCCGCCTTCACGGGCCAGCGCATTGATCACCCCGCCCTGGGCGGTTTCCGCCAGCAGGCGCAGGGCGCGGTACAAGTTGGACTTGCCGCTGCCATTGGGCCCGGTGACCAGGTTCAGCCGGTCCAGGGGCACCACTAATGTGTTGATCGAGCGGTAATTGGCCACCGCGAGGGTCTTGAGCATCGGTCACATACCTGTAGTGAGCGGGCTTGCCGCGCGCGCTGGGGTGCGTAGCAGCCCCAAAAGGAATCACCCCATTCTATCGGAAAGAACTTCTGCACCTGGCGGGGGACCGCTTCGCAGTCCAGCGCGGGGCAAGCCCGCTCACTACAGAAAGCGCCCACCTGTGGAACCCTGAACTAAGCTCACAGTCGCATACACACTGGCAAGTCGGCATCACGCAAAAGGAGCCTGCATGGGCGCTCGCATTTCCACCTGTATTTTTGGTCTTGGCTTACTGACGCTACTGAGCGGCTGTGGCGAGGAAAAGGCTGAACCCAAGGCGCATTCACGGGTGTTTGTGCAGACCGTGCAGTCGGCGGATTTTGCGGCGGCGGTCACGCTCACCGGCGATATCCAGGCCAGGGTGCAAACCGATCTGTCGTTTCGCGTCGGCGGTAAGATTATCCAGCGCATGGTGGATGTGGGTGACCGCGTAACCGCCAAGCAAGTGCTGGCCAAGCTCGACCCGAAGGATTTGCAAACCAACGTTGATTCCGCCCAGGCCCAGGTCGTGGCCGAGCAGGCGCGGGTCAAGCAAACCGCCGCCGCCTTTGTCCGCCAGGAAAAGCTCCTGCCCAAGGGCTACACCAGTCGCAGCGAATACGATTCCGCCCAGGCCGCGCTGCGCAGCAGCCAAAGCGCACTGGCGGCCGCCCAAGCCCAGTTGGCCAATGCCCGCGAACAACTCGGTTATACCGCGCTGATCGCCGAAGCGCCGGGTGTGATTACGGCGCGTCAGGCCGAGGTCGGCCAGGTGGTACAGGCCACTGTGCCGATTTTCAGCCTGGCCCGCGATGGCGAGCGTGATGCCGTATTCAACGTGTACGAGTCGCTGCTGGTAGAGCCGCCGCCGGATGCGCCGATCACCGTCAGCCTGTTGGATAACCCGAGCATCAAGGCCGTGGGCAAGGTCCGTGAGGTCACGCCAGCCGTGGCCGCGAATACCGGCACCGTGCAGGTGAAAATCGCCCTGCAAGCCCTGCCCAAGGGCATGGAGCTGGGCTCGGTGGTGAGCGCTACCGCCAATGGTCCGGCCAAGGCCAGTATCGAATTACCCTGGGCCGCGCTGACCAAAGATCTCAGCGAGCCCGCCGTTTGGTTGATCGACGGCGACGGCAAGGCGCAATTGCATAAAGTTACCGTGGCGCGTTACCTCACCGGCAAGGTCATCATTGGCGATGGCCTCAAAGGCGGCGAAAAAGTGGTGGTGGCCGGTGGGCAATTGCTGCACCCCGGCATGCTGGTCGAGATCGCCCAGCAAGGAGCGCAGCCATGAAGCGCCTGACGGGGGTACTCGCCGCCAGCCTGTTGCTGGTTGCCTGTTCGAAGGAAGAGCCGCCGCCGGAGCCCCTGCGCCCGGTGCTGTCCATGGAAGTAACATCGGAAGATCAGGAAAACCTCGGTCGTTTTGCCGGCACCATCCAGGCCCGCTACGAAAGTAACCTGGGCTTTCGCGTGCCTGGGCGTATTGCGCGGCGCGCCGTGGATGTGGGGGCCGAAGTGGAGAAGGGTGCCTTGCTCGCCGTACTCGATCCCACTGACCAACAGAACCAATTGCGTTCCGCCCAGGGCGATCTGGCGCGCGTACAGGCGCAATTCATCAATGCCCAGGCCAACGCCCGCCGTCAGCAGGAGCTGTTCAACCGTGGCGTCGGCGCCCAGGCCCAGTTGGATATTGCCCAGACTGACCTGAAAACCACCCAGGCCACCCTCGAGCAGGCACAAGCCTCAGTCAATCAAGCCAAAGACCAACTCAACTACGCCGAACTGCGCACCGACCATGCCGGCATCGTCACCGCCTGGAATGCCGAGGCCGGCCAGGTGGTCAGCGCTGGACAGCAAGTGGTGACCCTGGCCCGTCCGGATATCAAGGAAGCGGTGATTGATTTGCCTGCCGGCCTTGCCGAGCGCCTGCCGCATGACGTGGTGTTCCTGGTCGCCGGGCAACTCGACCCGAGCGTCAACACCACAGCCATCGTGCGCGAGATTGAGCCCCAGGCGCAAAGCGCCACACGCACCCGTCGCGCGCGGCTAACGCTGGCCGAAACACCACCGGCATTCCGCCTCGGCACGGCGATCAGCGTCACTCTGAGCACCGCCATCGCCCCGCGCATCGAAGTGCCCCTGAGCGCCCTGCAGGACGTCGACGGCAAGACCCGCATCTGGCTGCTCGACACCCAAAGCCAGACCGTGCAACCGCGCGACATCAGCGTGATCAGCCGTGATGCCAACAGCGCCTTGCTCAATGGCGGCGTCAAACCCGGCGAGCGCATTGTCACCGCTGGCGTGAACAGCCTGAAGCCTGGGCAGAAGGTCAAAATCGACGAGGACAGCCCGCGATGAAAGGGAGTTTCAACTTATCCGACTGGGCCCTCAAGCATCAGTCTTTCGTCTGGTACTTGATGTTCGTCGCGCTTCTGATGGGCGTGTTCTCCTACATGAACCTGGGCCGCGAGGAAGACCCCTCGTTCACCATCAAGACCATGGTGATCCAAACCCGCTGGCCGGGCGCGACCCAGGAAGAAACCCTCAAGCAGGTCACTGACCGCATCGAGAAAAAACTCGAAGAGCTGGACTCCCTCGACTACGTAAAAAGTTACACGCGGCCGGGCGAGTCCACGGTGTTCGTGTTCCTCAAGGACACCACCAGCGCCAAGGACATCCCGGGCATCTGGTACCAGGTCCGTAAGAAGATCGACGATATTCGCGGCAACTTCCCTCAAGGTTTGCAGGGGCCGTCATTCAACGATGAGTTCGGTGATGTGTTCGGCTCGGTGTACGCCTTTACCGGCGACGGCCTTTCGATGCGCCAGTTGCGCGACTACGTGGAACAGGTGCGCGCTGAGATTCGTTCGGTGCCGGGGTTGGGCAAGGTCGAGATGATCGGCCAGCAGGACGAAGTGATTTACCTGAATTTTTCCACGCGCAAGCTGGCGGCCCTGGGGATTGATCAGCGCCAGGTCGTGCAGAGCCTGCAGTCGCAAAATGCGGTGACCCCGGCCGGGGTGATCGAGGCCGGGCCGGAGCGGATTTCCGTGCGCACGTCGGGGCAATTTGCCTCGGAGAGAGACCTGGCCAACGTCAACCTGCGGCTCAATGACCGCTTCTATCGCCTGGCAGATATCGCAGAGATCACGCGTGGCTACGTCGACCCGGCGCGGCCGATGTTCCGCTTCAACGGTAAGCCGGCGTTAGGCTTGGCCATCGCGATGCAGAAGGGCGGCAATATCCAGTCGTTCGGCAAGGCCCTGCATGAACGCATGGACGAGTTGACCGCCGACCTGCCGGTGGGCGTCGGCGTGCACAAGGTCTCCGACCAGGCGGAAGTGGTGGAAGAAGCCGTCGGCGGCTTTACCAGTGCGCTGTTCGAAGCGGTGATTATCGTGCTGGTGGTGAGTTTTATCAGCCTGGGCATGCGCGCCGGGCTGGTGGTGGCGTGCTCGATTCCGTTGGTGCTGGCGCTGGTGTTCGTGTTCATGGAGTACAGCGGCATCACCATGCAGCGGGTATCGCTGGGCGCCTTGATTATCGCCCTCGGCCTGTTGGTGGATGACGCGATGATCACCGTCGAGATGATGATCACGCGCCTGGAAAAAGGCGAAACCAAGGAGCAGGCGGCGACCTACGCCTACACCTCGACGGCGTTTCCGATGCTCACCGGTACTTTGGTGACGGTCGCCGGCTTCGTGCCGATTGGCCTTAACGCCAGCTCGGCGGGCGAGTACACCTTCACCCTGTTCGCGGTCATTGCCGTGGCGATGCTGGTGTCGTGGGTGGTGGCGGTGCTGTTTGCGCCGGTGATCGGCGTGCATATTCTCAGCGCCAACGTGAAGCCGCACGATGGCGAGCCGGGGCGAATTGGCCGCGCTTTCAATGGCGGCATGCTGTGGGCCATGCGTAACCGCTGGTGGGCGATCGGCATCACCGTGGCGCTGTTTGTGGCGTCGGTGTTCTCCATGCAGTTTGTGCAGAACCAGTTCTTCCCCTCGTCGGACCGCCCGGAAATCCTCGTCGACCTCAACCTGCCGCAGAACGCCTCGATCAACGAGACCCGTAAAGCCGTCGACCGTCTGGAAGCGATCATCAAGGATGATCCGGACATTTCGCGCTGGAGCACCTACATCGGCCAGGGCGCGATCCGGTTCTACCTGCCGCTCGACCAGCAACTGGAAAACCCCTACTACGCGCAGTTGGTCATCGTGAGTAAGGGCCTGGAGGAGCGCGGCGAGTTGATCCAGCGTCTGCAAAAGCGCCTGCGTGATGACTTTGTCGGCATCGGCAGCTTTGTGCAGCCGCTGGAAATGGGCCCGCCGGTGGGGCGCCCGATTCAGTATCGCGTGTCGGGCAAAGACACCGACCAGGTGCGCAAACACGCCATCGAACTGGCGACGTTGTTGGATAAGAACACCCACCTGGGCGAGATCATCTACGACTGGAACGAGCCGGGCAAAGTGCTGCGCATCGACATTGCCCAGGACAAGGCGCGGCAACTGGGGCTGTCGTCGGAAGACGTGGCGCAGTTGATGAACAGCGTGGTCAGCGGCGCTTCGGTGACCCAAGTACACGATGATATCTACCTGATCAACGTGGTCGGCCGCGCCGAAGACGCCGAGCGCGGCACGCCGGAAACCTTGCAGAACCTGCAGATCGTCACGCCCAACGGCACCTCGATTCCGCTGCTGGCCTTCGCCACCGTACGCTATGAGTTGGAGCAGCCGCTGGTGTGGCGCCGCGATCGCAAGCCGACTATCACCATCAAGGCCTCGGTGCGCGATGAGATGCAGCCGACGGATCTGGTGAAGCAGCTCAAGCCGGAAATCGACAAGTTCAGCGCCGGTTTGCCGGTGGGCTACAAGGTCGCCACCGGCGGTACCGTGGAGGAAAGCGGCAAGGCCCAGGGCCCGATTGCCAGCGTGGTGCCATTGATGCTGTTCCTCATGGCAACCTTCCTGATGATCCAGCTGCACAGTGTGCAGAAGATGTTTCTGGTGGCGAGTGTTGCGCCGCTGGGGCTGATCGGCGTGGTGCTGGCGCTGATTCCCACCGGCACGCCCATGGGCTTTGTGGCAATCCTGGGTATTTTGGCGCTGATCGGCATCATCATCCGCAACTCGGTGATCCTCGTGACGCAAATCCATGAATACGAGGTGGCCGGTTATACGCCGTGGGATGCGGTGGTGGAAGCTACCGAGCACCGGCGTCGGCCGATCCTGCTCACGGCGGCGGCGGCGAGCCTGGGCATGATCCCGATTGCGCGGGAAGTGTTCTGGGGGCCGATGGCGTACGCGATGATTGGCGGGATTATCATCGCCACGTTGCTGACGCTGTTATTCCTGCCGGCGCTGTATGTGGCTTGGTACAAAATCCGCGAACCCAAACAGGAAACCCAGGAAAAACGCAGTTAAAAATGTGGGAGCGGCGGTGCGACGATTCGACTTGCTCGCGAATGCGGTAGCTCAGTTACAGATGTACTGACTGACACCCCGCATTCGCGAGCAAGCCCGCTCCCACAGTCGGAATGCATTGCCAGGCTGCTTTCAGCGTTTGCGCCAGACACTCGCCAGCCACGGTTGCTGCTCCCGAGGCAACCCAGCGGGACGGTAGTAATGCTCCAACTCATCAAACCCAGCCGCTGTCAGCAGTGACTGCCACGCCTCCAGGTCGTGATAAGACCCATACCGTGGCCCGTTCCAGCCTTCCCGGTTTTCGCCGCGTGGATTGGAGCTGAACAAGACTCCGCCTGATTTCAACGACCCGTGAAGCTGCTCCAGCACACGCGGTAATTCCTGCTTGGGAATGTGAAACAGCACCGCATTGGCAAAGATTCCATCGAAGCGCCGGGCCGGCAGATCCAGTTTGAGGAAATCCTGCTGCAACACTTCACAGCCACTGTCTTCGCGCGCCATCTGCGCAAACCGCTCCGAACCATCAAGCCCCACGGCGATATGCCCCATGCGCGTAAACGTCTGCAAATCGCGCCCCGGCCCGCAGCCGAAATCCAGCACGGTAAACGGCGCGGAGCCCTGGATATGCCGCAACAGCGCGTCGATGTTCTGGCTCACATCGTGATCGCGGGTGCCTTCGCGGAAATCCTCAGCCACTGTGTTGTAGTGGCCAAGGGTGGTGGCGGTGATCTGGTCGAGGTCGTCGGGCTTGAGAGTCATGGAGAGCAATACCGGGCGCTGAGATGGTCCGACTATACCTCACCGCTTGTTCAACACCCGCGCCAACCGATCCCCACCCAACTGAATCACCGCCACCAGAATCACCAGCAGCACGATCACCGTCAGCATGATCTGCGTATCGAAGCGCTGATAACCGTAGCGGTAGGCGATGTCACCCAAACCGCCCGCGCCAATCGCCCCGGCCATGGCGGACGAGTTGATCATGGTCACCAGGGTGATGGTGAACCCGCCGACAATTCCCGGCAACGCTTCCGGCAGCAGCACGTGCCAGATGATGTGCCAGCGTCGGCAGCCCATGGCTTGCGCGGCTTCGATCAGGCCGTGGTCAACCTCACGCAGGCTCACCTCGGCAATCCGTGCAAAAAATGGCGTGGCGGCGATGGTCAATGGCACGACCGCCGCCCACACGCCGTAGGTGGTGCCGACGATCAATCGGGTGAACGGGATCAATGCCACCATCAGGATCAAGAACGGAATCGAGCGGAACAGATTGACGAACGCCCCCAGCACGCGGTTCAGCGCCGGGGCTTGGTAAATGCCGCCCTTGTCGCTGGTGACCAGGAACACCGCCAGTGGAATTCCCACCAGCAACGCGATCAGCGACGACACGCCGACCATCAACAAGGTGTCGATGGCGCCCTGTACTAAACGATCAAACCACATAGCCCAGCACCTCCACCTGTTGTGCCCAATTCCCGGCGCGTTTACGCAGCTCGCAGGCGTCGTGGGGCGAGCCACTCACCGCCAGCAGCAGTTGCCCCAGGGCGTGCCCCTGGATACGTTCCACGCCGCCTTGCAGCAGGCGTACACGCCCGCCGAGCGCGCTGAACAACGCGGCCAGGTCCGGCTCGTCGGTATCGCTGCCGGTAAACTGCAAACGCAGCACCACAGCGGCATCGGTGGATTGCGGTGTGGCCTGCAAACGGCTTTGCAACTCGTCCGGCAGCCCATGTTGCAGCGGTGCCAGCAGGGTTTTGCTGACGTCATGTTGCGGGTTTCCAAACACTTGCCATACCGGGCCCTGTTCAACGATGCGCCCGTGTTCCAACACCACCACGCGGTCGCAGATTTCGCGGATCACTGCCATCTCATGGGTGATCAATACGATGGTCAGGCCCAGGCGCCGATTGATCTCACGCAGCAGGCCGAGGATCGACTGGGTGGTCTCTGGATCAAGGGCCGAGGTGGCTTCGTCGCAGAGCAAAATCTCTGGGTCGTGTACCAACGAACGAGCGATGCCCACGCGCTGTTTTTGCCCGCCGGAAAGCTGCGCCGGGTAGGACGTGTGCTTGTCCTGCAAACCCACCAATTCCAGCAGTTCGCGCACCTTTTGCTCACGTTGGGGCTTGGGCACTCCGGCCACTTTCAGTGGTAATTCGACGTTTTGCCACACGGTCTTGGCCGACATCAAATTGAAGTGCTGGAAGATCATGCCAATACGCCGACGCAGCGCCACCAGGCGGTCTTCGTCAAATTCGCCAATGTCCACCTGATCGATCAGCACCCGTCCGCTGCTGGGCTGCTCCAGGCGGTTGATGGTGCGGATCAGCGACGACTTGCCGGCGCCGCTGCGGCCGATAATGCCGAACACTTCACCGGGCTGTATCGCCAGGTCTATGCCTTGCAAGGCGTGCACGGTGCCGTCATAGGTCTTGCCCAGGTTGATAAAACGCACATGGGCGCGGTTCAGGTCCGGATGCAGTTCTGTCTGCTCGGCGTCCCTGGGCGCTGAGCCCAGGTCGCGCAATTGGGCATTGGCGGCGGTCATTTTTTATCTTCCCAGCCGACTTGGTAGAGCTTGCCGAGGGACTTATCCAACGCAGCGCGTACCACGGGCGAGTGCTGGTAGATATCGACGAACTTGATCACCCGCGGGTCGGTTTTGCTTTTCGGCTGGATCACGAACTGGATCACGTACTCCGGGTGGTCGAGGCCGTCGAACAGCAGCGCCGACTCAGCATCGAAGGTTTTGGACAGGCGGATATAGGCCGGGTAGCCCTGCACCAGGTCTGCATCGTCATAAGCGCGCACCAGTTGTACGGCCTCGACTTGCAGGATCTTGATCTTTTTCGGGTTGGTCACAATGTCTTCTTCGGTGGCCTTGTAGCCCACGCCCGGCTTGAGGGTGATCAGGCCAGCCTTGGCCAGCAATTGGAGGCCGCGACCGCTGTTGATCGGGTCGTTGGCAATCGCCACGCTGGCGCCCTGGGGCAAGTCGTTGATGCTTTTATATTTTTTCGAATACAGCCCGACGTTGTTGATGATGCCCGGCGCGTACGGCACCAGGTCAAAACCGGCGGCGGCCTTGGCGTTTTCCAGGAATGGGATGTGCTGGAAGTAGTTCACGTCGATATCACCGGCGGCCAGGCTGACGTTGGGCGCGATCCAGTCGGTGAACTCCACCAGCTCGACCTTCAGGCCTTGTTTGTCGGCTTCGGCTACCGCGGCTTCCAGGGGAATGGCGAAGGCGGCGGTGGTGCCGATTTTCAACGGCGCATCGGCGGCGAACGCCGCAGAGCTGAACAAACCGAAGGCCAGGGCCAGTGCTTTGACTGGGTGAGAGAGCAGTGTTTTTTTCATGGTCGATTTCCAGTCATAAGGTGTATTCATTAACAACTCGGTCAACTGTGGGAGCTGGCTTGCCTGCGATGGCGGTCTTTCAGCCACATGTGTATTCGCTGACCTACCGCTATCGCAGGCAAGCCAGCTCCCACAGTTTTGGTTCAGTGTCGGTAGGTCGAGCCGGTGTGTTGTTCGGGTAAGCGGGCGCTGCCACCGAAGACCTTTTCGCGCAGCGTTCCGGTGTCATAAGCAGTCTTGTACGAGCCGCGGCGCTGCAACTCCGGCACCACCAGATCAATGAAATCCACGTAACTTTCCGGCGTGACAATGCGCGTCAGGTTGAAGCCATCCAGGCCGGTCTCACTGATCCACGACTCCAACTCATCAGCAACCTGCTCAGGCGATCCCACCAACGTGATATAGCGCCCGCCCAGGGCGTGTTGCTCGAGCAATTTGCGCCGGGTCCAGTCGTTGTTCTGCAGGTTCTTGGTGGCCGATTGGATCGCGTTGCTCTTCACGTATTGGATCGGCTCGTCCAGTTCGTACTGAGCGAAGTCGATCGCGGTGGACGCCGAGAAATGCGCCACGCCGGCCTCCGCGCTGGCGTAGCTCAGGTATTCGGCGTGCTTGGCCCAGGCCAGCGCTTCAGTGGCGCCAACGATCACGTTGAGGCCCATGAACACCTTGATGTCATCCGGGTTGCGCCCGGCTTCCACGGCGCTGGCGCGCACCTTGTCCACCTGGAGCTTGGTCGCGGTCTTGTTCTGTCCGCTGATGAACACGCATTCGGCATGACGCCCGGCGAACAGCAAGCCCCGGTCCGAACTGCCCGCCTGAAACAGCACCGGCGTACGTTGCGGCGAGGGTTCGCACAGGTGATAACCCTCCACCTGATAGAACTCACCGTGATGCTCGACCTTGTGCACCTTGCCCGGCTGCGCATACACCCGCGCTTGTGGATCGTTGATCACTGCGTCGTCTTCCCAACTGCCTTCCCAGAGTTTGTAGAGCACCTCCAGGTATTCATCGGCCTGGTCATAACGGCGGTCGTGCTCGACTTGCTCGGTAAGCCCCATGGCCTTGGCGGCGCTGTCGAGGTAGCCGGTGACGATGTTCCAACCGACCCTGCCACGGCTCAGGTGGTCGAGCGTGGACATGCGCCGGGCAAACAGATACGGCGGCTCATAGGTGAGATTGGCGGTGAGGCCGAAGCCGAGGTTTTTTGTGACGGCGGCCATGGCCGAGACCAGCAGCAACGGGTCATTCACCGGCAGTTGGATCGACTCCTTGAGCGGCACATCAATCGAGTGCTGGTACACGTCGTACACACCGACGATATCGGCGATGAACAGGCCGTCGAACAGCCCACGCTCCAGGGTTTGCGCCAGGTCGGTCCAGTACTCGATGGTTTTGTATTGGGTGGACGTGTCCCGTGGGTGGGTCCACAGGCCGTGGTTGATGTGCCCGATGCAGTTCATGTTGAAGGCATTGAGCAGGATTTTTTTCTTCGCCATCAAATGGTCCCCCGCAGTGGCGGGTTTTCATTGTTGAGGTAGTAATTGCCCACCGCGTGGTACTTCCAGCGCACCGGGTCGTGCAGGGTGTGCACGCGAGCGTTGCGCCAGTGACGGTCAAGGCCGTGCTCGGCCAGGGTGGCCTGGCTGCCGGTCAGTTCAAACAGCGTGCTGCCGGCGGCCAGGGAGATTTCGGTGCTCAAGGCGCGGACTTCGGCGATGGCAATCGAGGCGGCAGCCACGGTCTCGGCGTTGCTGTCGGCCTGGGCGCGGTCGAGAAATTCTCCTGCGCGTTCCAACAGCGCCTCGGTGGCGTGCAGGCGGATGCTCAGGTGACCGAAGCTTTTCAGGGTCAGCGGGTCTTCGGTGGCCTTGTCGCTGCCGGAATCGATCCACGGACGGGTCTTGGTGCGAACGAAGTGCAACGCATCTTCAAAGGCGGCGCGGGCAATGCCGGTGTCGATGGCCGCATGGAGGATCTGCGCCAGCGGGCCAACGGTGGTCGGGCGTTCGAAGGCGCTTTGGAACGGGATCACGTCATGCGCGGCGACCCACACGTTGTCGAACACCACCGAACCGCTGCCGGTGGTGCGCTGGCCGAAGCCGCTCCAGTCGTCGATGACCGTCAGGCCTTCGCTGTCGCGCGGTACAAAGGCGAGTTGCTGCACGCCCTGTTCATCCACCACCGAGGTGGGAATGCGTTGGGCGTAGATCGCGCCGGTGGAATAGAACTTGCGGCCACTGATGCGAAAACCATCGCCGTCGCGGGTGATGGACGTAACGCGGTCATGGGCGGTCTTGGTGCCCAGTTCCGCCAGGGCGTTGCCGAAGCGTTGGCCGGCTAGGACTTCGGCGTACAGGCGTTTTTGCTGCGCCGGGCTGCCGTTTACGCGCAGCACTTCCAGTGCGTAGAAATGGTTCTGCGGGATCTGGCCCAGCGAGGCGTCAGCCTGGGCGATCAGCGCAATGACCTTGGCCAGGGTGACGTTGGACACGCCTGCGCCGCCGTACTCCTTGGGCACGCTGATGCCCCACAGGCCGGAGCGCGAAAACACGTCCAGCTCGGGCAAGGGCAGGCGGCGCTCGCGGTCGCGCTGGGCGCTGTCGCGGCGGAAGTCTTCGGCCAGGTCGCTGGCGACAATAAGGGCGTGTTCGTCGCTGGTAATGACCGCGACGGGGTTAGAGAAAGTCATGATGTTCTCCAGATGTCTGGTCAGTCAGATCCAGGAATGTCGAGCCGGCAACGTGCCGTTCAGTCGATAAGCGCCCACCGCGTGATACTTCCAGCGCACCGGGTCGTGCAGGGTGTGCACCCGCGCGTTGCGCCAGTGACGGTCGAGGTTGAACTCGGCGAGGGTGGCGCGGCTGCCGGCCAGTTCGAAGAGCTTTTCGCTGACCAGCAGCGACACTTCGGTGGTCAGCACTTTCGCCTCGGCCACGGCAATCGACGCACGCGCGGCTGACTGAGCGGTGATCGGCGCGGCGCTGACCTGGTCCAGCACCTGACCGGCCTTGCGCAGCAGGGCTTCGGCGGCGTGCAGTTCGATCTTGAGCTTGCCGATATCGGCGATCACATACAGGTCATCACTGGCGCGTTCGACCTTGGCATCGATCCAGGGACGCGAGCGTTCACGAACGAAGGCGATGGTGTCCTCAAGCGCGCCGCGCGCAATGCCGGCGTCGATGGCGGCCTGAATCAGTTGGGAAACGGCGCCCTGGATGTTCGGGGTTTCGCCGATGCGCCAGTTTTCCACGACCCGTTCGGCGTCCACCGGCACCTGGTCCAGCAGCACCGTGCCACTGGCGGTAGTGCGTTGGCCGAAGCCCGACCAGTCATCAACAATGCGCAGCCCTTCGGTGCCACGGCGCACGAACGCCATGACCTGCTTGCCGTCATCGTTCAGGGCTTTTACCGCAACCCAATGCGCAAACAGCGCGCCGGTGGAATAGAACTTCTGGCCGCTGATTACGTAACCGTCACCCTTGGCGGTGATGCGCGCCTTGAGCTCCAGGGTGTTCTTGGTCCCGCGTTCAGGGCCGCCATTGCCGATGCGCCAACCGTCGAGGACGCTCTGGAACAGCTGCTTTTTCTGGCGCTCGGTGGCCGCACCCTGTAACAGGTGCAGGATGCCGAAATGGTTCTGCGGGATCTGCCCGAGGGCCGGGTCTGCCGCGCTGATGATCGCGAACACGTCGGCCAGGGTTACAAAAGACACCTGCGGGCCGCCGTATTCACGGGGAATGGAAATACTGCCCAGCCCACTGCGGGTGAACTGTTCAATCTGCGCCCACGGCAACTGGCGTTGCCTGTCGCGCTTGGCGGCTTGCAGGCGCGCAGCCTGAGCCAGCTCACGGGCAGCGTTCAACGCCTCTGCATCGTTGCGCAGCACAGCGGCCGGCAACAGCAGGGGGGCTACATCCAGATCACGCTGGGGAGTTGTTAGAGCCAAGTTAGACATCAGCGCCGCTCCTTGGCTGCACGTAATGCCCTGGCGTTGCGCACCGGGGTAATTCTGACCATACCGACCTCGCATTCAATGAAATAAAAACAGAAAAATCAGAGATGTCCGGTGGTCCGGTGCATATACCCTAAGCGTGTTAAATATTTAAATAAACTAACTTTTGGGAATATGCATAGAAGGTCTGTCACCCAGGTTCGCAGGGCGACCCGAGAGGGCGGGGACGATAGATCAGCGCAGTCCCGGCCGGGTGGGTTGGCACCTCGGCGGCAATGCGTAAAGTGCGGGCGGGTGCCCAGCGTGAGTTGTTGCCGACGCGATCCAGAATGCAATAGGTCACCTCCAGCCGGCAGTCGTCGCCGGCTTCGACAATCACCGTCGAAGGCACCCACACCTGCACCGCCTGGCCGATTTCCCTGGCCTGGATCTTCGGCAGATCCAGGCGCACATCGCCCCAGCGCAGGGTGATGGCATCGCCGGTGGTCATGTTCAGGTACGGCTCGATGGTCAGGGGAATACCACGCCGTACCTGGCTGGCGTTGACGCCGCAGCGGCGGATGGTCTCGGGCAGGCCCACGGGGGCGAGGTTGTGGTTTTCGTCGCGGTACAGGGGCGAGGGTTGGCCGCCAGGGTAGTGGGTCTTTACGCGCACCCGCGTTTCGGCGGAGCGCGCAGGGCCATGGCCGATCTGCATGACCTGGTAATGGACCTGAGCCGGTCCATCCAGCACGAAACTTTCCGGCACCCGCAGGTGGGTGAATGCGCCGACCTTGCACGCGGTCACCCGCCGTGAAGCGGCAAAGCAGTTGTTCCAGAACAGCTCGATCAGGTCGCCTTCATCCATGCCGGGATACGGCGCGATGTCGACCTGCAGGTGTGTGGCGGCCAGGGCATTGATGCCATTGCCGATGGCCTGGGGCAGTGTCGGGGCAGTGAGCAGGGGGGGCGTCATAAATAATCTCCTTGATACAGCCAGCAGCAATCGTCCCGGACCTTTGGCGCGGGTGCGCGGGGTGACCGAAATGAACGATTCAGAAAACAGCTGGGATAGGATCCAATCCTCTGAACGCTAGATAAGAGGGTTGGCAAAGGGGCGTCAATGGCGGCAAAAGGCTAAACGGCGGGTTTGGCGATATTCAGAAGGGTCTGACTGGGGCGGGGATATTCAGGCGGATACGGGGGGATGTTTTACAGGTTGGAATGAGGACTTCCTGTAGGAACACCCTTGTGTGGGAGCTGGCTTGCCTGCGATAGCATCACCCAGGTGTGACTGCTCTACCGAGGTGTCTGCATCGCAGGCAAGCCAGCTCCCACACAGGGGTTCAGTGCGCCAGAAACTTGCTCAAAAACTGCCGGGTGCGTTCTTCCTTGGGGTTGGCAAACAGCGTCTTGGCTTCGCCTTGTTCAACGATCACGCCCTTGTCGAAGAAGATCACGCGGTTGGCCACGTCACGGGCAAAGCTCATCTCGTGGGTGACGATGACCATGGTGCGGTTTTCTTCGGCAAGGCTGCGAATGGTCGCCAGCACTTCGCCCACCAGCTCCGGGTCCAGCGCCGAGGTGGGTTCGTCAAACAGAATCACCTCCGGCTCCATGGCCAGTGCACGCGCAATCGCCACGCGCTGTTGCTGGCCACCGGACAAGCGCCGTGGGTAGACATCTTCCTTACCTGCCAGGCCCACCTTGGCCAGCAGTTTGCGCCCCAGGGTGTCAGCGGCTTCGCGTGGCATCTTCTTGACCACGGTGGGGCCTTCGATGACGTTTTCCAGCGCAGTGCGGTGCGGGAACAGGTTGAAGCTCTGGAATACAAACCCCACGTGCTGGCGCAGGCGCCGCACCAGGCTTTGTTGCTGGTTGATCGGCCTGCTGGTGTCGATTTCGATGTCGCCTACCTTGATGCGGCCACTGGTGGGCTGTTCGAGGAAGTTCAGGCAGCGCAGGAAGGTGGTCTTGCCGGAACCGCTGGGGCCGATAATGGCGATGACTTCGCCTTCCTTGACCTCAAGGTCGATGCCGTTGAGCACCACCTGACCGTTGAATTGTTTGGTCAGTTTTTCAACCACGATCATGCTTCAGGACTCCAGGTCATGCCGGTTGACCCGGGCTTCCAGACGATTTTGGAAATACGCCAGGATGCTGACCAGCACCCAGTAGATCAGGGCGGCCGACAGGTACATCGCGAAAATCTCGAACGTGCGCGCGGACACCAACTGCGCCTGGCGCAGCAGCTCGGGCACTTGGATGGTCGCTGCCAGCGAGGTGTCCTTCACCAGCGATGTAAAGCTGTTACCCAGCGGGGGCAATGCAGTACGCATCGCCTGCGGCAGGATCGCCCGACGCAGGGTCTGCACACGGGTCATGCCGATACTGGCAGCGGCTTCCCACTGGCCACGCTCGATAGAGCTGATGGCGGCGCGCAAGGTTTCACAGATATACGCTGCCATGTTCAATGAGAGGCCGATCAACGCGGCGGGAATCGGGTCGAGTTCGATACCCACTTGCGGCAAGCCGTAATACATCATGAACAGCTGCACCAGCAACGGCGTACCGCGAAAGAACGACACGTAGACGCGGGCGATCCAACTCAGCGTCTTGAAGCGCGACAAACGCATCAAGGCCAGGCCGAAGCCCAGCACAAAGCCGAAAAACAAACCGCCCAGGCTCAAGATCACGGTGAAGTACACGCCCTGCATCAAGAAGGGCGTGGAATTCAGGATCAATTGAAACTTTTCTTCCATTATTGGGTGACGTCAGCGTTGAAGTACTTCTCGGAGAGTTTTTTCAACGTGCCGTCTGCGCGCAGTTTTTCGATGGCCTTGTTGACCGCAGCCAGCAACTCAGGCTCGCCTTTACGCAGGGCTACGCCTGCTTCTTGACGAGAAAACGCGTCACCGGCAGCGGCGGTGTCCGGGGCTTTTTTGGCGTATTCCAGTGCCGCCAGGCGGTCGATCAGGATGGCGTCGATACGGCCGATGCGCAGGTCCTGGAACTTGGTTGGGTCATCTTCGTAGGTGCGGATATCAGCGTTCTTGACGTTGGCTTTCACCCACTCCTCGTAATTGGTGCCCAGGCCCACCCCGACCTTTTTACCGGCCAGGTCGGCAGCAGATTTGATATTGAGTTTGTCTTCGTTCTTCTTCAGTACCAACGCCTGAATCCCGGAAACGGTATAGGGCTCAGAAAAGTCGTACTTCTTTTTGCGCTCTTCGGAAATGGTGACTTGGTTGATCACCGCGTCCAGTCGCTTGGATTCCAGTGCGGCCAGGATGCCGTCCCACTTGGTGGCCTGCAGTTTGACCTTCACGCCCAGCTCCTTGGCCAGCGCTTCGGAAAACTCCACTTCAAAACCCGCGAGCTTGCCGTCTTCCCCGACAAAGCTGAAGGGTGGGTAAGTGCCTTCCAGACCGACGTTGATGACGCCGGCTTTCTTGATGTTGTTCAGCTGCTCGCCGGCAATTGCCTGGCCCATCAGGCCAGCCCCGAGTGCCAGGCCCAAAGTGCCGACCAGCAACGTGCGACGGAATACAGAAATAGTCATGAAGAGCCCCTGTGTTTTTATGTTGAGCGAAGCAGGTGACGCGGTAGTCGTATCCTGCCTTAAAGCGCGTAGCGCGTCTTCGACTACGGCGCGACTATAAAGCTGGTTTTTAAGACTTGAAAATAATATAAATCTAAATTGATATTCTTTTTTGGAATATGTCAAGGATCTAATGTGGGAGCGTTTATTCAGCTGAACACTGAGTCATAGGCAAACAACGCCGGCGCCCCGCCGGTATGCAGGAAAATAATCGGCCCGTCTTCAAATCGGTTACGGCCGATACCGTCCAGCAAGCCGGCCATGGCCTTGCCAGTGTAGACCGGGTCCAGCAGCAGGCCTTCCTGACTCGCCAATAGCTTGACCGCAGAAAGGGTGCCGGCGTTCGGTTCGCCATAGCGCGGCCCGAAGTATTCGTCCCACAGGATCACCTTGAACGCTTGCGGGATATCCACACCCAGCAACTGCGCGGTACGTTCGGCCAAGTCCTGCACTTTCGGGCGCTGGGCTTCGTCGGTACGCGACACGGTGACGCCAATTACGGGCAGGTCTGGCAGCACTTCACTCAAGGCCAGGGCGAGGCCGCTGTGGGTCCCCGCACTGCCGGAGGCCAACACCACGGCGGCAAATTCGATGCCGCTGTCTTCGATCTGCGCGGCCAGCTCAAGCCCGGCGCGTACATAACCCAGGGCGCCCAGGGCATTGGAGCCGCCGATAGGCACCAGGTACGGCTTCTTGCCGCTGCTGCGCAGGCGGTCGGCGAGGGCATTGAGCTGGTCGTCGACGTTGTCGAGGTTTTCCACCAACTCTACTTTGGCGTCGAACAGGTCAAGCAGCAGGCGGTTGCCATTGCCCAGGTAGTTGGGGTCGTCGGTACCGGTAGGGTTTTCCAGCAAGGCAACGCAGCCCAGGCCCAGCTTGGCGGCCAGCGCAGCGGTCTGGCGTACGTGATTGGACTGGATAGCGCCGGCGGTCACCAGGGTGTCGGCGCCTTGGGCGATGGCATCGGCGGCCAGGTATTCAAGTTTGCGCAGCTTATTGCCGCCCATGGCCAGCGGCGTGGTGTCGTCGCGCTTGACGTACACATCCCTGCCCAGCCAGGCCGACAGCCGCTCGAGTTTTTCCAGGGCAGTGGCGCCGCCCAGCAATTCCAGGCGGTTAAAACGGTCGAGCTGTTGTTTGATCATGGCTACGCACGGTTGATGAGTATGGGGCGACTATAGGCAGGCACTTTTCATCGGGCAACCGACAATCGCTTATTCCGGACAGTTCTTAGTATCACACCATTGGTTCTTAAGAGTGGCCCGGGCGCATACCGTAAAGTGATGGCCATTTCGTCAGGAGTGAATACCGTGAGTGAGCGTTCCAGTCATTGGCAACTACAGACCATCGTCAGCCAACTGCGCGGCGCCCGGGACCAGTGGCGAACGCGCAATGGGCGCTTGAGTGGCGAGCATGGCGGCCGTGAGTTGCCGTCACGCGAGGCGGTGGCGCAGATTCTCGAAGCACTGTGTGGCGCGCTTTTCCCCATGCGCCTGGGGCCGGTGGACCTGCGTGAAGAGAGTGAAGATTTTTACGTCGGCCATACCCTCGATGTGGCACTCAATGCTCTGCTTGGTCAAGCGCGCCTGGAGTTGCGCTACGCTGCGCGCCAGGGCGCCCAGGACGACAGCACTGTCGATGCTCACGCCATCCGCCTGATCCAGGATTTCGCCCTGGCCCTGCCGTCCCTGCGCAGCCTGTTGGACACCGACGTTCTCGCCGCCTATCACGGCGACCCGGCCGCGCGCAGTGTTGATGAAGTGCTGCTGTGCTATCCGGGGATCCTGGCGGTGATTCACCATCGCCTGGCCCACCACCTGTACCGCGCCGGCCTGCCGCTGTTGGCGCGGATCAGCGCGGAAATTGCCCACTCGGCCACCGGTATCGATATCCACCCCGGCGCGCAGATCGGCCCGAGTTTCTTTATTGACCACGGCACCGGTGTGGTGATCGGCGAAACCGCGATCATCGGCGAGCGCGTGCGCATCTACCAGGCCGTGACCCTGGGCGCCAAGCGCTTCCCGGCCGATGAAGATGGGCAGTTGCAGAAGGGCCACCCACGCCATCCGATTGTCGAGGACGACGTGGTGATTTACGCCGGGGCGACCATCCTGGGACGCATCACCATTGGCAAAGGCTCAACCATCGGCGGCAACGTGTGGTTGACTCGCAGTGTGCCGGCGGGGGCGAACCTGACGCAGGCGAACCTGCAGCACGATGACGGCACGCAAAAGTAAACGCGTCAGCCGTCAAGCCGACTCAGTGACAGGCGGGTTTGCTCGCGCAACCATTCGTTGCGCCGCGCGGCCAGGTCGTTATAGACCTGGTCGTAGAGCGGCACATATTGCTTGGCGTTTTCTGATCTTTCCTCGGGTTATGTGCTGAACGTTTTGTCATCTCCGCCCGTCATACCTTTCCCTGAGCTAGTGTGGGAATTGTCTACCACTCGGCCCTGCGATTAGTCCCAGACCGCCTATCCATGTTTAACTTGAATGCTCGTTCAAGTTAAACCCGGTGGTTCGCTGCCCGCTCACAACAGGAGGCTTACCTTTGCTGAGTCCGTTATTTACAGCCACATCCCTCATCGTCGGGGTGCATCGTTCATGAGTGCATCGTCCACCCCCGCAAGCGGCCTGGTGCGCATGAATGCGCCGGTCTTCTACTTTGCCGCCAGCTTCATCCTGCTGTTCGGCATCACGGTCATCGCTATTCCGCAACAGGCCGGCGCCTGGCTGCTGGCGGCGCAAAACTGGGCGGCCAATACGGTCGGCTGGTACTACATGCTGGCGATGACCCTGTATCTGGTCTTCGTGGTGGTCACCGCGCTATCGGGCTACGGCAAGATAAAACTCGGTGCCGACCACGACGAGCCCGAATTCAGTTACCTGTCCTGGGCCGGCATGCTCTTCGCCGCCGGGATCAGCATCACGCTGTTTTTCTTCTGCGTGTCCGAGCCGCTGACGCACTTGGTGCAACCGCCTCAGGGTGCGCCGATGAATGCCGATGCCGCGCGCCAGGCCATGCAGGTGCTGTTTCTGCACTGGGGCCTGCACGGCTGGGGCGTGTTCGCCTTTGTGGGTATGGCCTTGGCGTATTTCGCCTACCGGCATAACTTGCCGCTGGCGTTGCGTTCGGCGCTGTACCCGCTGATCGGCAAGCGCATCAATGGCCCCATCGGTTACGCGGTGGATGGCTTCGGCATTATCGCCACGGTGTTCGGCCTCGGCGCTGACATGGGCTTTGGGGTGTTGCACCTCAACTCCGGTCTCGATTACCTGTTCGGCATTGCTCATACCCAATGGATTCAGGTCGGCCTGATCACACTGATGATGGGCGCCGCGATCCTGGTCGCCGTCTCCGGCGTCGACAAGGGCGTGCGGGTGATGTCCGACATCAACATGCTGCTGGCCTGTGCGCTGCTGCTGTTCGTACTGTTCGCCGGGCCCACCCAGCATTTGCTCAACACCCTGATCCAGAACATCGGTGACTACTTGGGCGCCTTGCCGACCAAGAGTTTCGACGTGTATGCCTACGACAAACCCAGCGACTGGCTGGGCGGTTGGACGGTGTTCTACTGGGCCTGGTGGATTGCATGGTCGCCGTTCGTGGGCCTGTTCATCGCACGCATTTCCCGTGGCCGGACCATCCGCGAATTCGTGTTCGGCGTGCTGCTGATCCCGCTGGGCTTCACCCTGGCGTGGATGTCGATCTTCGGCAACAGCGCCATCGACCAGGTGCTCAACCACGGGCTGACCGCACTCGGTCAGTCGGCCATCGATGACCCGTCGATGAGCCTCTACCTGCTGCTGGAAACCTACCCGTGGAGCAAAACCGTCATCGCGGTCACGGTGTTTATCAGCTTCGTGTTCTTCGTCACGTCGGCCGACTCCGGCACCGTGGTGCTCTCAACCCTGTCGTCCAAGGGCGGCAACGCCGACGAAGATGGGCCGAAATGGCTGCGGGTGTTCTGGGGCGCGATGACCGGGCTGGTCACCAGTGCCTTGCTGTTTGCCGGCAGCATCGACTCGCTTAAATCCGCGGTGGTGCTGACCTCGTTGCCGTTCTCGATGATCCTGCTGCTGATGATGTGGGGGCTGCACAAGGCGTTCTACCTCGAATCGCAGAAGCAGATCGCTCAACTGCATTCGCTGGCGCCGGTGTCGGGTTCACGCAAGGGCACAGGCGGCTGGCGCCAGCGCTTGAGTCAGGCCGTGCATTTCCCGTCACGGGATGAGGTGTACCGGTTCCTTGAGACCACGGTGCGCCCGGCGATTGAAGAGGTGACGGCGGTGTTCGTCGAAAAAGGCCTCAGGGTTGTCACCCAGCCCGATCCGTCCAACGACAGCGTCAGCCTGGAAATCGGCCACGGCGAGGAACATCCGTTCGTTTATCAGGTGCAGATGCGTGGCTATTTCACGCCGTCATTTGCACGCGGTGGAATGGGTTCCAAGCAGCTCAACAACCGTCGCTACTACCGGGCGGAAGTGCACTTGAGCGAGGGTAGCCAGGACTACGATCTGGTCGGCTACACCAAGGAGCAGATCATCAACGACATTCTCGACCAGTACGAGCGGCACCTGCAGTTCCTGCATTTGGTGCGCTGAGGCGACGGACCGCGCATTTACGTCATTGGACCGTACCACTCTCACAAGACTTTGCTGTAAAAAGAAAGGGCAGAGTTAAGCGATTCAGCTGGTTAAAAGGCCTGGGAATATCGTTATTCCCAGGCCTTATTTGCCTACGTCCAAGAGAGGATTCGATGACTTACATTGCTGCCGAAAACCGCTATGAATCTATTCCGTACCGCCGCGTAGGCCGCAGTGGATTGGTGCTGCCTGCACTGTCCCTGGGGCTGTGGCACAACTTTGGCGACAGCACTCCGATCGACACCCAGCGCGCCCTGCTGCGCACCGCGTTCGACCTGGGGATCAACCACTTCGACCTGGCCAACAACTACGGCCCGCCCTACGGCAGCGCCGAGATCAACTTCGGCCGTTTGCTGCGCGAAGACTTCAAGCACTACCGTGATGAACTGATCATTTCCAGCAAAGCCGGCTGGGACATGTGGCCTGGCCCCTACGGCCAAGGCGGCGGTTCGCGCAAATACGTGCTGGCCAGCCTCGACCAGAGCCTGCAACGCCTGGGCGTCGACTACGTGGATATCTTCTACTCCCACCGTTTTGACGCCGACACCCCATTGGAAGAAACCGCCAGCGCCCTCGCCACCGCCGTGCAACAAGGCAAGGCGTTGTACATCGGTATTTCCTCCTACTCCGGGGTAAAAACCCGCGAAATGGCGGCCTTGCTCAAAGAGTGGAAAGTGCCGCTGCTCATCCACCAGCCGGCCTACAACTTGCTCAACCGTTGGGTCGAAAAAGACCTGCTGGACACCACCGAGGCGCTCGGTGCCGGGGTGATTGCCTTCACACCACTGGCCCAGGGTTTGCTGACTGACAAGTACCTCAACGGTGTACCGGCGGATGCGCGGGTCAATCGCCCAGGCGGTGGTTCGTTGCAGGCCAAGCACCTGTCCGAAGAAAACATCGCTCATGTGCGGGCGCTTAATGAAATCGCCCAGCGTCGTGGTCAGAGCCTTGCGCAATTGGCGTTGGCTTGGACGTTGCGTGATCCACGGGTGACCAGCGCGTTGATCGGTGCGAGCCGGCCGGAGCAGATTATCGAGAACGTCGGGGCGTTGAAGAATTTGAGCTTCAGTGCAGAGGAATTGGCGGAGATTGATCGGTTTGCGCAGGAAGGCGGGATCAACTTGTGGGAAAAGCCATCCACCGCTGAATAACCGGACACACCTGGGTAAATTTGTGGGAGCGGGCTTGCTCGCGAAGGCGGAGTGTCAGTCGATGAATCTGTTGGCAGGTCCACCAAGCTCCCACATTTGAGCTTAGCCAGGCTCTAGAACGGTACGTCGCCCAAGATTGTGGCTCGATGCATCACCCGCCGCTGCGGCCGGTAGTCATCCACTGCGTAGTGCTGGGTCACACGGTTATCCCAGAACGCCACGTCGTGCTCCTGCCAGCGCCAACGGATGGTGAACTCCGGGCGGGTGGCATGGGCGAACAACAGCTTCAGAATCGCCTCGCTTTCCGCCGGTTCCAGCTTGTTGATCCTGGTGGTGAAGCCCTCACTCACAAACAACGATTTACGCCCACTCACCGGATGCGTGCGCACCACCGGGTGTGACAGCGGTGGGTTCTTCTTGCGTGCTTCTTCCCACCGCGCCAGGTCTTCGGCGGTGTTGCCAAAGCGCTCCAGCGGGAAGGATTTAGTGAAGTCGTGGGTGGCGGTGAGTCCATCGAGCAATCGTTTCAACGGCTCGGACAGTGCTTCATACGCCGCAATCCCACTGGCCCACAGCGTATCGCCGCCAAAGGCCGGCAGCAGCTTGGCACTCAGCACCGCACCCAACGCCGGAGTGGGCAGGAAGGTCACGTCGGTGTGCCAAACGGCATTGTCGCGCACGTCGGTGACGGCGGTGTCCAGGATCAATACTTCGGGCTGTTCCGGCACGTTGGGGTAGATCGGGTGAATATGCAGATCACCGAAATTCGCCGCGAACCGTGCTTGCTGCTGTGGGGTGATCGGCTGGTCGCGAAAGAACAGCACCGAATGCGTGAGCAACGCCTGTTCGATGGCGTCACGCTGTTCGAGGGTCAGCGGCTGGGTGATATCGACGCCATTGATCTGGGCGCCCAAGGCGGTGCTTAGTGGGGTAACGGTCAGGCTGCTCATGCTGTTCTCACTCAATGTGCCTGGCCATGCCACGGCACCAGTTTTCGCTGCAGGGCACGCAGGCCCATTTCCATGGCGAAGGCGATCAGGGCGATCACCAGGATGCCCAGCACCACCACGTCAGTGACCAGGAACTGCGCCGCCGACTGCACCATGAAGCCCAGGCCGCTGGTGGCCGCGATCAGCTCGGCGGCGACCAAAGTGGACCAGCCCACACCCAGGCCGATGCGCACGCCGGTAAGGATGTCGGGCAGGGCACTCGGCAGGATTACGTGCCGAATCAGCTGGGCACGGGTAGCGCCCAGCGACTGCGCCGCCCGCAATTTGGCGGGGTCAACAGTGCGCACGCCGGTGGCGGTGGCGATGGCAATCGGTGCAAAGATCGCCAGATAAATCAGCAGCACTTTGGACAGCTCGCCAATGCCGCACCAGATCACGATCAGCGGCAGATAAGCCAGGGGCGGGATCGGCCGGTAGAACTCGATCAGCGGGTCCAGAATGCCCCGCGCAATTCGGTTGGAGCCGATGGCAATCCCTACCGGCACGGCGGTCAGTATGGCAAAGCCCAGGCCCAGGCCGATGCGGCTGAGGCTCGCACCCAGGTGCTGCCACAACGTGGAGTCCATGTAGCCCGTGGTTGCCAACAGCCAGCCTTTTTGCAGCACGGCGGAGGGTGGTGGCAGGAACAGTGGTTCGATCAAGCCGGTGGCGGTCACGGCCCACCAGATGGCCAGCAACGCGACCAGGGTCAGCAGGCTGATCCAGCGCGTGCTCAAGCTGCGACGTGCCGGAATAACCGCGTGCGCCACCGGTTGTGCGGCGGTGGCGGGGAGTTCGTAGCTGCTCATGCGGACACCTGCCGTTGGGAGAACACTTTGCCCAGCACGTGCTCGCGGGTTTCGATAAAGCGCGGGTCAGACTTGATTGCCCGTGCCGATTCACCCGCTGCATAGCGTTGGCCGAAATCCAAATGCAGACGCTCGACGATCTGGCCCGGGTTGGGCGCCAGCAGAATCAGGTCGGTGGCAAGAAACACGGCTTCTTCGATGTCGTGGGTAATCAGGAACACCGGCTTGGCTGTACGCCGCCAGACTTGCAGCAAAAGCTCCTGCATCTGTTCGCGGGTAAACGCATCGAGGGCGCCGAAGGGTTCGTCCATCAGCAACACGCGAGGGTCGGCAGCCAGGGCGCGAGCCAGGCCAACGCGTTGCTTCTGGCCGCCGGAAAGCTGCCAGATGCGACGGCTGTCGAAACCCGCCAAGTCCACCAACGCGAGCATTTCCCGGGCGCGCACTTCACGTTGCGCCTTAGGTACACCGGCCAGTTCAAGGCCGAAGCCCACATTAGCCAGCACGTCCTGCCAGGGCAGCAGGGCGTCGTCCTGGAACACCACGCCACGCTCGGCGCTGGGGCCTTTGACCGGCACGCCGTCCAGGGTGATGCGCCCGGCAGACGGTTCGACAAAGCCGGCGATCAGGTTCAACAGCGAAGTCTTGCCACTGCCGGACGGGCCGAGCGCCACCAGCAATTGCTGGGGCCCAAGGTCGAGTGAAATGTCGGACAGTACCGGTTCTGTGGCGCCTGGGTACTGTGCGCTGATGCGCTCCAGCTGAAGCAAGGCCATCGCAGTGAACTCCTGATCAGTGGGTAATGAATTTGGCGCTGACGAAAGGTGCGTAGTCCGGCAGCACCGCTTCGACCTTGCCTTGTTCCTTGAGGAACGCAGCGGTGTCGGTCACGGCCTTGGTGGTCGGTGCGCCCAGCAGGGTCACCTGGTCAGCGGCCAGCGGGTAGACGTTGCCTTGCAGCAGCAATGGGATGTCGCTGGCCTTGGCGCCGGAGAGCTTCACCAGTTTGTCGACGTTGGTTTTATCGGCGATCCAGGCTTGTGGGTCTTTGCGGTAGGCGGCGTAGGCATCCAGAGTGACTTTGGCGAACGCCGTGACGATTTCCGGGTGCTTCTCGGCGAAGTCCTTACGCACGATCCACGCGTCGAAGGTCGGCGCGCCGAACTTGGCCAGCTCGCCGGAGGTGATCAGCACCTTGCCGTTTTCCTTGGCCACGCCCAGGGCGGGGTCCCACACGTAGGTAGCGTCGATATCACCGCGCTTCCAGGCGGCGATGATCGCCGGTGGGGCGAGGTTGAGGATGGTCACTTTGGACGGGTCGATGTTCCAGTGTTTCAACGCGGCGAGCAGGCTGTAGTGCCCCGTGGACACGAAGGGCACGGCGATCTTTTTACCGATCAGGTCCTGCGGGCTGTTGATCCCGGAACCGTTGCGCGCCACCAGGGCTTCGGCGCCGCCGATCTGGGTCGCGACAAGGAAGGTTTCCACCGGTACTTTGCGGGTGATCGCAGCGGTCAGCGGGCTTGAGCCGAGGTAGCCAATCTGTACGTCGCCGGAAGCGATGGCCGCGATGATGTCGGCGCCATTGTCGAATTTGCGCCAGTCGATCTTGGCGTTGGTGGCTTTTTCGTACGCGCCGTCGGCCTGGGCGACTTTGGCCGGGTCCACGGTGGTCTGGTAAGCGATGGTCACATCCGCCGCCTGGGCAAACAGGCTGGCACCGGCCAGGGACAATGCGGCCAGGAAGCGCAGAGGGGTTAACAGTTTCAAGGGGAAGCTCCTCAATCAGGCGGCCGAGGGTCGGCGTGTGAGGAGACTAAATGATCTAAGAATCCGAAAATAAATAACGTTTTCGAATTAGCTTATGAGCAGAAAAGTGCGACTCGGTCTTCAGGCTGAGGCGCAAATGTGGGAGCTGGCTTGCCTGCGATGCAGACAACTCGGTATTCCAGATAGACCGAGTTGATGCTATCGCAGGAAAGCCAGCTCCCACAGGGGACCGCGTAAGGATTTAGTTGCTGATGGCCAGAATGCTCGCCTGGTACGACCCGACAAACACATCAAAGTCGCCCACTTCGTTCTGCTCCAGCTCTGCCTGTTGCGCCAGCGATGTACGTGCCAGCTGTTCAAAGCGCGCCTGCTCGTCCGCCGGCAACGGCTCCTTGCGAAAGTGCTCAGCGTGCACCTGGCTCTGGTGCAGGGAGAACTGCGCAAAACTCTCTTTACGCTCGGCCATCGCCGCCAGCACCTGGGCCGACGGCGTCAGGGACGGGTCCTTGACCTTGGCCAACTGAGCGTCCAGCGCCTGGCTGTGCTCGGTGATGCCGTGGCTCTCATCCAACAACGCGGCCAACGGTGCAATCTGCTCCAGCAGCTCGGCAGCCCATTCCTTCATGTCCACCGGTTGCCCCTGACGTTGCAATTGCAGGCCCGGACGGCGACCTTCCTTGACCACGCTGAGGAAGTTGGAGGTTGCGTTGCCACATTCGTTGTTGGCGAACAGCGGGCTGTCGTTCAGCGCGCAATACAGCAGGAAAGCGTCGAGGAAACGCGATTCCGGCAGATCGATGCCCATCGGCAGGAATGGGTTGATGTCCAGGCAGCGCACTTCGATGTACTGGATGCCACGCGCCATCAGCGCCTGGATCGGCCGCTCGCCGGTGTAGGTCACACGCTTGGGGCGGATGTTGGAGTAGTACTCGTTTTCGATTTGCAGGATGTTGGTGTTGAGCTGTACCCATTCACCGTCCTTGTGCGTGCCGACTTCTACGTACGGCGCGTAGGGCGTTGCCACCGCTTCACGCAGGCTGTCGGTGTAGCTGGCCAGGTCGTTGTAGCACGGCGTGAGGCCGGCCTGGGCGTTGCTCTGGTAACCCAGGTCGCTCATGCGCAGGCTGGTGGCGTAGGGCAGGTACAGGGTGTCAGCGTCGAGCACTTCCAACTGGTGCGAGCGACCGCGCAGGAAGCCCGCGTCCAGCGCTGGCGAGGCCCCGAACAGGTACATCAGCAGCCAGCTGTAGCGACGGAAATTGCGGATCAGCGCGATATAGGCGTTGGACTGATAGTCGCGGTCAGTACCGACAAATCCTTCAGTTTCCTTGAGCAACGGCCACAGCTGTTCCGGCAGGGAAAAGTTGTAGTGGATGCCCGCGATGCATTGCATGGTTTTGCCGTAACGCAGGGCCAGGCCCTTGCGGTACACGTACTTGAGCTGTCCGATATTGGACGTGCCGTAGTAGGCAATCGGAATGTCTTCTTCGGCCGGCAACGGGCACGGCATCGAGGGGCTCCACAGGTATTCGCTGCCGAGCTTGGTGTAGGCAAAGCGGTGGATCTTGTCCAGGCTGCTCAGGGTATCGGCCGGGTTGGGCAGGGCGGGAGTGATGAACTCCAGCAGCGATTCCGAGTAGTCAGTGGTGATCAATTCGTTGGTCAACGCGGCGCCCAGGGCTTCGGGGTGCGGCGTTTGTGCCAGGCGGCCCTCACCCGTAACGCGCAGGCATTCGCGCTCGATGCCGTGCAAGCACTGCTCTAGCAGGGAGAGGTGTTCGCGCTTGCCGAGCAAAGCCAGGCGGCGGTTGAGAAGTTCGCTCAAGTTGGATTCCTTCACGCGTCAGTCGCCCCAATATGGGGGTGGGCAGGACGGTCTACAAGGGTGAAGTTAAAACTGGCGTGATCGCCTGGTTTAGAGTCGATTTGACCCGCTGTGAAAAAGCCTACTTCACTCCATGAATTTGGCTACAGCGCGGCAAGAAAATTCCGACGCTGTGATTGCAGCGCCGAAATTAACTCAAATCGGGGGTAGGGAGCTATAGGACAGCGAAGGTGCCCTGCGCTTTTGCGACAAGTCTTTCGTCTTGGTACACATCCGCCTCGACCACCAGCGTGCGGCGCCCGGCATGAATCACCCGGCTGGTGCACAGCACGTCACCGCCTTCCACCGCTCGGATATAGTTGATTTTGCACTCGATGGTCGCGCTCTGCTGGTCGAAACCATGTGAGCTGGAACAGGCCAGCCCCATCGTAATGTCCACCAGGCTGAAAATCGCCCCGCCATGGAGCTTGCCCGCGCGGTTGCGCAGGTGCGGCTCGAGGGTCAGGGCCACCTCGGCAACGCCTTCCTCCAGGCGTTGCAGACGGCAGCCGATCAGTTCGCTGAACGCGCTCTGGGTCAAGCCGGCCGGAATTTCCATCAACGCTTCTTCAGCTGTTTAGCGTTGGCGAACAGCGAGGCCATGGCGTTGTTGCTCGGCGCTGCGGTGGCGGTTTCCTTGCGTGGCGCGCTGTTTTGCGACTGGCGCGGTGCGGAGCCTGGGCGTGCGCCACGGGCACCGTCGATTTTCTCGCCGGGGGTGTCGCTCATGCGCATCGACAGGCCGACGCGTTTGCGCGGGATGTCGATTTCCATGACCTTGACCTTGACCACGTCACCGGCTTTCACCGCTTCGCGCGGGTCCTTGATGAATTTCTCCGAAAGCGCGGAGATATGTACCAAACCGTCCTGATGCACGCCGATATCCACAAAGGCGCCGAAGTTGGTCACGTTGGTGACGACGCCTTCGAGGATCATGCCCAGTTGCAGGTCCTTGAGGTCTTCGACACCGTCCTGGAACTCGGCGGTCTTGAACTCGGGGCGGGGGTCGCGGCCCGGCTTTTCCAGCTCTTGCAGGATGTCGGTGATGGTCGGTACACCGAAGGTTTCATCGGTGTACTTCTTTGGATCCAGACGCTTGAGGAATGCAGCGTCACCGATCAGCGAACGGATGTCGCGGTCGGTTTCGGCGGCGATGCGTTGCACCAGCGGGTAGGCTTCCGGGTGAACCGCGGAAGAATCCAACGGGTTATCGCCGTTCATCACGCGTAGGAAACCGGCGGCCTGTTCGAAGGTTTTTTCACCCAGGCGTGCGACTTTTTTCAGCGCTGCACGGGTTTTGAACGCGCCGTTTTCGTCACGGTGAGTCACGATGTTTTGCGCCAGCGTGGCGTTGAGGCCGGAAATACGTGCCAGCAACGCGACGGAAGCGGTGTTCACGTCTACGCCCACGGCGTTTACGCAGTCTTCCACCACTGCATCCAGGCCGCGCGCCAGTTTCAGCTGCGACACGTCATGCTGGTACTGGCCCACGCCGATGGATTTAGGGTCGATTTTCACCAGTTCGGCCAGTGGATCCTGCAGGCGACGAGCAATCGACACCGCGCCACGGATCGACACGTCGAGGTCCGGGAATTCCTTGGATGCCAACTCCGACGCCGAATACACCGAAGCACCAGCCTCGGAGACCATGACTTTGGTCATCTTCATGGCTGGGTATTTCTTGATCAGTTCGGCGGCCAGCTTGTCGGTCTCACGGCTGGCGGTGCCGTTGCCGATAGCGATCAGGTCGACCGAGTGTTTGGCGCACAAGGCGGCCAGGATCGCGAGGGTCTGGTCCCATTTGTTGTGCGGCACATGCGGGTAGACAGTCGCGTGGTCCAGCAGCTTGCCGGTGGAATCGACCACGGCCACTTTGCAACCAGTGCGCAGGCCTGGGTCGAGGCCCAGAGTGGCACGTGGCCCGGCCGGGGCAGCCAGCAGCAGGTCGTGCAGGTTGTGGGCGAACACGTTGATCGCCTCGGTTTCGGCGCCGTCGCGCAGTTCGCCCAGCAGGTCGGTTTCCAAGTGGGTGTAGAGCTTGACCTTCCAGGTCCAGCGCACCACTTCACCGAGCCACTTGTCCGCAGGACGGTTCTGATTCTGGATGCCGAATTGTTGACCGATCATGCCTTCGCAAGGGTGCATGGTGCCCGGCAACTCGTCGCCGACCTTCAGCGCGGAGCTGAGAATGCCTTCGTTGCGGCCACGGAAAATAGCGAGTGCGCGGTGGGACGGCATGCTCTTGAGCGGTTCGTCGTGTTCGAAGTAATCGCGGAACTTGGCGCCTTCTTCCTCCTTGCCGGCGATGACGCGGGCACTGAGGATGGCTTCCTGCTTAAGGTAGGTACGCAGTTTTTCCAGCAGGCTGGCGTCTTCGGCGAAGCGCTCCATGAGGATGTACTTGGCGCCTTCGAGGGCGGCCTTGACATCGGCGACGCCTTTTTCGGCGTCGATGAAGCGTGCGGCTTCGGTTTCCGGGGTCAGCGACGGGTCGTTGAACAACCCGTCGGCCAGCTCGCCCAGGCCAGCTTCCAAGGCGATCTGGCCCTTGGTGCGGCGTTTTTGCTTGTAGGGCAGGTACAGGTCTTCGAGACGGGTCTTGGTGTCGGCGAGCTTGATGTCGCGCTCGAGTTGTGGGGTCAACTTGCCTTGTTCCTCGATGCTGGCGAGGATGCTGATGCGCCGTTCGTCGAGTTCTCGCAGGTAGCGCAGGCGCTCTTCCAGGTGACGCAGTTGGATGTCGTCGAGGCTGCCGGTCACTTCTTTACGGTAACGGGCGATGAAGGGCACCGTGGAGCCTTCATCCAGTAGAGCGACGGCCGCTTCGACCTGTTGTGGGCGTACACCGAGTTCCTCGGCGATGCGGCTGTTGATGCTGTCCATAAAACCACCTGAAATTCTTAAAAGCAGCTCGCAAGCCCGGAAAACAAGGCGTTGGGAGGCTGGTTGAGCGGCCCGACTGGCGCCGCTGCCTGGGTCAAGAGGCAGCCTATTGACCCTCGAAATCGAAAAAATCACGACAAGCGGTGAAAAAAGCCTCGGCATCAAACGGTAACGATCTGACGTTGCCCTGCACGACGGCGCCGCATTATAACCAGCGTTCTGCCCTTGGGGGGGATTGCGCCAACGGTTGTAGGGCGCGGGTTCGCTGGCAGTAGAGGAAAAATCTGCTAACAATGCACACGGTGCGTATAACGGCAGCTAGGCCATAATGCGCGCCGAGATAAGAGGAGCATCTAATGAGCAGCACTGCACAAACTGCTGAAGGCGAAAAAATTCTCATCGTTGACGACGATCCGGGGCTGAGCAGCCTGCTGGAGCGTTTCTTCAACTCCAAGGGCTACCGCGCCCGCGCGGTGCCGAACACTGAGCAGATGGACCGCCTGTTGGGGCGTGAAGTGTTCAACCTGGTCGTACTCGACCTGATGCTGCCCGGCGAAGATGGCCTCACCGCCTGCAAACGCCTGCGCGGCGCGAACAACCAGATTCCAATCATCATGCTCACCGCCAAGGGCGATGAGCTTAGCCGCATCAAGGGCCTGGAGCTGGGCGCTGATGACTATTTGGCCAAGCCGTTCAACCCCGATGAGCTGATGGCGCGGGTAAAGGCCGTGTTGCGTCGCCAGGCGGCCCCGGTACCGGGCGCACCCGGCAGCGAAGACGAAAGCGTCACCTTTGGCGACTACGAACTGTCGCTGGCGACCCGTGAGCTCAAGCGTGGCGATGAAGTGCACATGCTGACCACTGGCGAATTCGCCGTGCTCAAGGCCCTGGTGATGAACGCTCGCCAGCCGCTGACCCGTGACAAACTGATGAACCTGGCCCGTGGCCGGGAATGGGACGCCCTGGAGCGCTCCATTGACGTGCAGATTTCCCGTCTGCGCCGGATGATCGAGCCGGACCCATCCAAGCCTCGGTATATCCAGACCGTGTGGGGTGTGGGTTATGTGTTTGTGCCGGATGGCAATAAAACCAGTTGACCGATGATTTGCAGGGCGGGCCTCCCGGCGTTTGATTCCATGAGAATCGACGGGAGGCCCGGCGTCTGCAATTCTGCGAGCGCTGCTCGTTTCTGCAAGGTATCTAGCTGTCTTCTATGAAAACCCCGCTGTGGTTCCCCCAAAGCTTTTTCTCTCGCACCCTTTGGCTGGTGCTGATCGTCGTTCTGTTTTCTAAAGCACTCACGCTGGTTTATCTGTTGATGAACGAGGACGTGCTGGTGGATCGACAATACAGCCACGGTGTTGCCTTGACGCTGCGCGCCTATTGGGCGGCTGACCCCGAGAACCGCGAGAAAATCGCCAAGGCCGCCACGCTGGTCCGTGTGGCGGGCGCGGGGGTGCCCGAGGGTGAGCAACACTGGCCCTACAGTGAAATCTACCAGCGCCAGATGCAGTCTGAACTCGGTGAAGACACTGAGGTGCGGCTGCGTATGCATGTATCGCCAGCGTTGTGGGTGCGCGCGCCAAGCCTGGGTGAGGATTGGCTGAAAGTGCCGCTGTACCCGCATCCGCTGCGTGGGCAGAAGATCTGGAACGTGCTGGGCTGGTTCCTGGCGATCGGGCTGCTTTCAACGGCGTCGGCGTGGATCTTTGTCCGGCAGCTCAACCAACCACTCAAACGCCTGGTGTTTGCCGCCCGCCAATTGGGCCAAGGGCGCAGCGTGCGCTTGCCGGTCAGCGATACGCCCAGCGAGATGACCGAGGTGTACGGCGCGTTCAACCAGATGGCGGAAGACGTCGAGCAGGCCGGGCGCGAACGCGAGTTGATGCTGGCGGGAGTTTCCCACGACTTGCGCACACCCTTGACGCGGCTGCGCTTGTCTCTGGAGTTGATGGGCAACCATAGCGATCTCACCGATGACATGGTCCGCGACATTGAGGACATGGACGCTATTCTCGACCAGTTCCTCGCGTTCATCCGTGATGGCCGGGATGAGGTGGTGGAAGAGGTCGACCTGACTGACTTGGTGCGTGAGGTGGTCGCGCCCTACAACCAGAACGGTGAGCAGGTGCGCATGCGCCTTGAGCCGATCCAGCCTTTTGCGTTGCGGCGGGTCTCGATGAAGCGCCTGTTGAACAACCTGATCGGCAACGCTTTGCATCACGCCGGTTCCGATGTTGAAGTGGCGGCGTATGTATCCGGCGACAGTGCTGCGCCCTATGTGGTGCTGAGCGTCATGGACCGGGGCGCGGGCATCGACCCGGACGAGCTGGAGGGGATCTTCAACCCTTTCACCCGCGGCGACCGTGCCCGAGGTGGTAAGGGTACTGGTCTGGGGTTGGCAATTGTGCGGCGGATTGCCTCGATGCATGGCGGCAATGTTGAGTTGCGTAACCGCGAGGAGGGAGGGTTAGAGGCGCGAGTGCGTTTGCCGCTCGGGCTGATGTTGCCGAGAGACGCGGTCTAACAAACAGCAGCGATCCAAATGTGGGAGCTGGCTTGCCTGCGATGAGGGCGGCGCATTCAACGTCATTGTTGACTGAGCCTCCGCTATCGCGGGCAAGCCAGCTCCCACAGTCGTTGTGAGAGTCTGGAGGTGGAGGGTTGGGGTTTGTCAGCCCTTGCCCTTGGTCCGAGTCATATTCGCCCCGCCACTCTTTTCCAAATGCTGAATGATGATCCCCGCCACATCCTTGCCTGTGGTGGTCTCGATCCCTTCCAGCCCCGGCGATGAATTCACCTCCATCACCAGTGGCCCATGGTTGGAGCGCAAGATGTCCACACCCGCCACGCTCAAACCCATCACCTTCGCCGCCCGCAGCGCGGTCATGCGTTCCTCGGGGGTGATCTTGATCAGGCTGGCACTACCACCGCGGTGCAAGTTGGAGCGGAACTCCCCCGGCTTGGCCTGACGCTTCATCGCCGCAATCACCTTGTCACCCACCACGAAGCAGCGGATATCGGCGCCGCCGGCTTCCTTGATGTATTCCTGCACCATGATGTTCTGCTTGAGACCCATGAATGCCTCGATCACGGATTCCGCCGCCGTCGCGGTTTCACACAGCACCACACCTATGCCCTGGGTGCCTTCCAGTACCTTGATCACCAGCGGCGCGCCATTGACCATCTCGATCAGGTCGGGAATATCGTCGGGGGAGTGGGCAAAACCGGTCACTGGCAGGCCGATGCCCCGGCGTGAAAGCAGCTGCAGCGAGCGCAACTTGTCCCGAGAGCGGGCAATGGCGACTGATTCGTTGAGGGGCGATACGCCCATCATTTCAAACTGGCGCAATACCGCGCAGCCATAAAACGTCACCGAAGCTCCGATGCGAGGGATCACTGCATCAAACCCCTCCAGCGGTTTACCCCGGTAATGGATCTGCGGTTTATGGCTGGCAATGTTCATGTAGGCACGCAACGTGTCGATCACCACCATTTCGTGGCCACGTTCAGTGCCGGCCTCAACCAGGCGACGGGTGGAATACAGACGCGGGTTTCGCGACAGCACAGCAATCTTCATGCAGCACCTGGGGCAGAAATAGTAGAGACCGGGAACACCGGCTTGTCTTGAACGTACTTGACGCCTGGACTGACCACCAATTGGCCGTCAATCAGCGCCTTGGAACCCAGTAACAGGCGATAACGCATGGCCTTGCGGCACGCGAGGGTGAATTCCACCCGCCATACCCGATCACCCAGCGCCAGGGTGGTGCTGATCACGTAGCGCACCTGCGCGTGGCCGTTGGAGCTTTTGATGGTTTTCATCGTCACCAGCGGCGCCTCGCAGCGGCGGTGGCGCAGTTGCACAATGCTGCCCAGGTGCGCGGTAAAGCGCACCCATTTCTCGCCGTCGCGCTCAAAAGGCTCGATATCGGTAGCGTGCAGGCTGGAGGTACTGGCACCGGTGTCGATCTTCGCGCGCAGGCCTGCCACTCCCAGGTCGGGAAGTGCCACCCACTCACGCAGACCCACAACGGTCAAATGGTCAAATGTCTTCAATATGGGTAACCGATCGATTCGCCCAGGCCTGGGGTGAAACCTCAGCCAGGGCTTTGAATGCAGGCTTGGCGAACCAATAACCTTGCATCAGAAATATTCCGCAGTCGGAAAGGAAGTCACGCTCACCAGCACTTTCGATGCCTTCGGCGATGACAGTAACCCCTAACTGCTCACAGATTGTGACAATCCCCCGGACGATGATCTGTCGGACACGATCCTGATCGACATCGCGAATCAGTGCCATGTCGAGTTTGATCAAGTCAGGTTGAAAATCGGCCAGCAAACCCAGCCCTGAATAACCCGCACCGAAATCGTCGATGGCGGTCTTGAAGCCGAATTCGCGGTATTCACGCAGAATATCCGTCAAATGGCGATTGTTATCTACGTGCTCGCTTTCGAGTGTCTCGAAAATCAGTTGGTTCAGCGGGAAATTGTTCGCGCGAGCCGCCTCCAGGGTGCTGCGGATGCACAGCTCCGGACGGTACACGGCGTTGGGCATGAAATTGATGGAAAGATGGGTTTGCATACCCAGGGCCGCCGCCCCGGCGATCGCTTGGGTTCGGCAGCGTTGGTCGAAACGGTAGCGGTTGCTTTCGTCGACCTGGTCCAGCACAAACTGCGCCCCTTCGCCTTGCGTACCGCGCACCAGGGCTTCGTGGGCGAAGATCGAATGGTCCCGAAGGTCTACGATAGGCTGGTAGGCAAACGCAAAATCGAAGCCCAAGGGCTCGCTTTGCTGGCAGCCCACGCAGCGCTGGTCAGGCGAGGTGAGTGAAGTGGGAAAGTCGGTCACAGCGTATCCTCGCGAAAACAGGGTGCTACCTGGCGTATCTTAGGTGAGCCTTGAGGTTTATGCGTCGAAGGGTTTCAACGTTAAAGTTGCGACATTTTTCAGAGCGAGGAATTCAAGTGGCTCAAAAGCAGGAAGAGGAAGAAAAAGTCCGTCTGGACAAGTGGCTGTGGGCTGCGCGCTTCTATAAAACCCGTGCCCTGGCGAAGGCTGCCATCGAGAGCGGCAAGGTGCATCATCGTGGCGAGCGCTGCAAGCCGGGCAAGGAACCTCGCGTCGGGGATGAATTTCAGATTCGTACCGGGTTTGATGAAAAAACGGTCGTGGTCCAGGCGCTTTCAATCGTGCGCCGTGGGGCGCCTGAAGCGCAGGCGCTGTATACCGAGACCGAAGCCAGTATTGCCAAGCGTGAAAATGCGGCGGCGATGCGTAAGGCCGGCGGTATCGGCATGACCACCGATGGCAAGCCGAGCAAGAAGCAGCGCCGCGACTTGTTCAAGTTTCGCGGCAGTGGCAATGACGACTGACCGAGCGCGTTTCTGTAGTGAGCGGGCTTGCCCCGCGCTGGGCTGCGAAGCGGCCCCAATCGAATACAGCCACCGTGGATTCACCATCAGAACGCATTGACAGGTTTTAGGGCCGCTTCGCGACCCAGCGCGGGGCAAGCCCGCTCACTACAAGCGTATGACGCTTAGCCGACTAATCAGTGGCACGCGTTGAAACAGCCGGAAGACGGGCGCTGTCACCCGCAACAACCCACCCGACACCTTCGCCGCAAACGGTGTGTAATACCCCCACCCCAGCGCCAACAGTGCCAGCAACACACCACCGATGTAGTCGTCCTGCCCCCAATGTGCCCCCGCCACCAGGCGCGGCATCATGAACAACATTGCCAGGCCCCAAATCACCAGCACCTGGCCGATGCGCTTGGCGAACACCGTCATGAACATCCCCCAGATCAACAGCACCGACGCGTGATCCCCCGGGAAACTCTGGCTCGAACGGTCCTTCAGTTCCCACGTCTTTTCCAGCCCCGGGAAGTAGTCGCTCATCTGGATCGCCCCGCTGATTACCATCGACGGGCTACTGTGTTGCCAGCCCATGTGTGCCGCGATTTTGGAAAACAGCATGCGGATAAACAGCAACAGCAGCAGAATTCCGACAAAACCTAACAATGCCTGGCGCACCTGCACGGCCTTGAATACCCAATCACCGCGAATCAACAGCAGCAGCAGAATTACGCCGACCACTGCATCAAACGGTCGCAAACTGGTCACGGCCCACACGTGCAGCCATGTGGAGTTGCTCGCCAGCGGATCATTGAGCAGATGAAACAGCCACTCGTCGAAAACCACACACAGCATCTGGCCCGTGGGCCACAGCCAAAAACACAGCAGCCCGATCGCGAGTAGATTGCACCAGGCCCATCCCCCGAGGTTCCACTTGGCTTGGAACAAACCCGGATTGTTCATAAACTGTCCCCCACGGCTCTAGAAAACCGCACCAAAACGGTGCTAAAGCGTTTAATTCTATAAACCTTGTAATCAATTTGTCATCAATTCAGATACCCAGACCTATGACTGATCTACCGGATACCGACTTCACCCAACGCTTCATCTTCGACGAGAACGACGCCCGCGGCGAACTGGTCTCGCTGGAGCGCAGCTATGCCGAAGTCCTTGCCAAGCACCCCTATCCGGAGCCGGTTGCGCAACTGCTCGGCGAGCTGATGGCGGCCGCCTCGTTGCTGGTGGGCACGATGAAATTCGACGGTCTGCTTATTTTGCAGGCGCGGTCTGAAGGTCCGGTCCCGATGCTGATGATCGAGTGTTCCAGCGAACGCGAAATCCGTGGCCTGGCCCGTTACGACGCCGACCAGATTGCCCCGGACGCCACCTTGTCCGACCTGATGGCCAACGGCGTGCTGGCGATCACCGTCGACCCGACCGAAGGCCAACGCTACCAAGGCATCGTCGACCTCGACGGCGAAACGCTGTCGGACTGCTTCACCAACTACTTCGTGATGTCCCAACAAGTCGGCACCAAGTTCTGGCTCAACGCCGACGGCAAGCGTGCCCGCGGCCTGTTGTTGCAACAATTGCCGGCTGACCGCATCAAGGACGACGATGAGCGCACCGATAGCTGGCGCAAGCTGACCGCCCTTGCCGGTACGCTGACGGCGGAAGAGCTGCTCGGCCTGGACAACGAAACCATCCTGCATCGCCTGTACCACGAAGAAGCCGTGCGCTTGTTTGACGCACAAGGCCTGCGCTTCCGTTGCAGCTGCTCACGTGAGCGCTCAGCCAATGCCTTGGTCAGCCTGGGCCTGGAAGATGCCCAGGATCTGGTGGTCGAGCACGGCGGCAATATCGAGATCGACTGCCAGTTCTGCAACCAGCGCTACCTGTTCGATGCGGCCGATGTCGCCCAATTGTTCGCCGGCGCAGGCATCGATACCCCTTCCGACACCCGCCACTAAAACGTTTAAGCACAGGTGAATCACCTGACAATTGCCGGTTTAGCGCTGTTCTGACGGGAGGGCCCTACTTTTTTTGGGCTTTTCTGGCATAATCCGGCCCACTTTTTTCGCGGTAGTAGTGCGCAACTTTCTACTACAAAACGTTTGGAGCACTCGGCCATAGGCCGACGGGGAACCTCATGACGCAAGCCAACAACGCCGTATACACCGATCTGAGTGTTGATGATCTGGTTAAAGAAGCCCTGCAGCGCGGTGAAGGCGTGCTTGCCGATACTGGCGCACTGGTCGTAGAAACGGGTCACCGTACCGGTCGTTCGCCGGTCGACCGTTTCATCGTTGAAGAGCCTTCCACCCAGGACGCCATTGCCTGGGGCCCAATCAACCGCAAGTTCCCGGCCGACAAGTTCGATGCCCTGTGGGCTCGCGTCGAGGCGTTCAACAACGCGCAAGAGCATTTCGTTTCCCACGTCCATGTAGGTGCTTCCGAAGACCACTACCTGGCCGTGAAGATGACCACCCAGACTGCCTGGCAGAACCTGTTCGGTCGCTGCCTGTTCATCAACCCGGCCCAGTACAACCCGGCCGGTCGTGAAGAGTGGCAAGTGCTCAACGTGGCCAACTTTGAATGCGTGCCTGAGCGTGACGGCACGAACTCCGACGGTTGCGTGATCCTCAACTTCGCCCAGAAGAAAGTGCTGATCGCCGGCATGCGTTACGCCGGTGAAATGAAGAAAGCCATGTTCTCGGTACAGAACTTCCTGCTGCCGGCTTCCGACGTCCTGCCGATGCACTGCGCCGCCAACATTGGCGAAGCAGGCGACGTGACCCTGTTCTTCGGCCTGTCGGGCACCGGCAAAACCACCTTGTCGGCCGACGAAAGCCGTTACCTGATCGGTGACGACGAACACGGTTGGGGCGAAGGTGTGGTCTTCAACATCGAAGGCGGTTGCTATGCCAAGTGCATCGACCTGTCCGAGAAGAACGAGCCGGTCATCTGGAAAGCCATCAAGCACGGCGCCGTGCTGGAAAACGTGGTTATCGACGATGCCAGGCACGCCGACTACACCAACGTCAGCCTGACCCAGAACAGCCGCGCCGCTTACCCGCTGGAGCACGTTGCCAAGCGTTCCGAAAAGAACCTGGGCGGCGAGCCAAACGCGGTGATCTTCCTGACCTGCGACCTGACCGGCGTGCTGCCGCCCGTGTCGATTCTCAGCGAAGAACAAGCGGCTTACCACTTCCTGTCCGGCTACACCGCACTGGTGGGCTCGACCGAAATGGGTTCCGGCAGCGGCATCAAGTCGACCTTCTCCACCTGCTTCGGCGCGCCGTTCTTCCCGCGTCCGGCCGGCGAATATGCTGAGCTGCTGATCAAACGCATCCGTGGCTTCGGCTCCAAGGTCTACCTGGTCAACACCGGCTGGACCGGCGGCGGCTACGGCGTCGGCAACCGCTTCAACATCCCGACTACTCGCGGCGTCATCGCAGCGATCCAGAGCGGCGCGTTGATCGGTGCTGAAACCGAACACCTGGACACCATCAACCTCGACGTGCCATTGGCCGTACCGGGCGTTGAGACTGGCCTGTTGAACCCACGTAACACCTGGGCTGACAAGGCTGCTTATGACGACGCGGCGAAGGCGCTGGCTGCGTTGTTCATCGAGAACTTCAAGAAGTTTGAAGTGAGCGATGCGATCAAGGCTGCGGGTCCTAAGTTGTAAGATTCGATCGGTGTGAAAAAGCCGCCTCTCGTAGGCGGCTTTTTTGTGTGCGAGAGTTTAATCGGCGATGTGCAGAACCACAGCGCCGACCAGTACCAGCACAACCCCCAGCACCTGCACCGCCGACAACCGCTCCTTGAAAAACACAAACCCAAGCATCGCCGCAATCCCGCCCGACAACGTACTGATCACCGTCACCACCGAAACCGACCCCGCCATCGCCCCCCACGAAAACGCCGAGAACCCACCGAGGTTCATCAGGCTAGCCCCGGTCAAGGTCACGCAGTTTTTCAGCGGCGGGATTTTCAGGCCGTCCTTGATCTTCAGCACCATCACCACCAGCACGCACAGGCCTACCAGGTAACCCAGCCACAACATCGAGACCGGCCCCAGCGCCGGTAAGGTGTACCGGCCTTGCAGCCAGAAACTGGTGCCGTACAGCAACGCGGCAAGCATGGCGTAGGCAATGGACAGGCGTGGGTTGTTGTGGGGTACACCGTTGTCCTTGTGGATGCTGGAGAGGATCACGCCGATCACGCACAGGGCGATGCAGCCCAGCTGGATCAGGCTGATGTGCTCACCGCTGGCCCAGGACAGCAATGTGGTGACCACGCCGTAGGACGTCACCAGTGGCGCGACGATGGCCGCTTTACCCAGGGCAAAAGCCTTGGACAGCGCAAGGGCGCCGGAGACGGTAAGCAATGCAGCAGCGATGCCCAGCAGCCAGACGCTCAGCGGCGCATCGAGAGATTTGAACAGGAAGGTGGGGAAGATGACCAGCAGCAGCGTCATGATCAGGAAACCGAGCGCTTGGCCAAAATAGACCGCGCGTTTAACGCCCACGGCTCTGGCGTTGAGGCCCACGAGAAAGTCCGTGCCACCCCAGAGCACGGCGGCCAGCAGGCCCATTATTACGTCCATGTAAAGTCCTTGTTGTTCAGTGCGCGGTTGAGCAGATTAGTGCAGATCCAGTGTGGGAGCGGGCTTGCTCGCGAAAGCGATGTATCAGTCAACATATTCGGCGACTGACCCTCCGCTTTCGCGAGCAAGCCCGCTTGTGTCTTGAACCAGGCTTAAACTGAAGGTGAGAGCGGTGAGTGACAAG
>NZ_JAHZMS010000011.1:0-111737 GCF_019456785.1 Pseudomonas sp. LAP_36 | reverse complement strand
GATGCATCGCCGATGGTAGTGTGGGGTTTCCCCATGTGAGAGTAGGTCATCGTCAAGATTAAATTCCAGAACCCCTGTTTGCTAACGCGAACAGGGGTTTTGTTTTGGGCGGGTGAAAAGTGCAAAGAGCTCATCTCGGCGGCCTTCAGTGCTAACGCTCGGCCTTTCTATGCAATGACCGTGCGCATGGCTATCATGCGTGCCTCATTGTGAGGCGATACCTGCATGCTGACGTTGTTAAAGCTTCTGAAAGATGGCCGATTCCACTCCGGAGAAGCACTTGGCGCTGCCCTGGGCGTTAGTCGCAGTGCGGTCTGGAAGCAGCTCCAGCACCTCGAGGCTGAATTGAATCTGCCCATCCATAAGGTTCGTGGTAAGGGGTATCAATTGGCGTCGCCCCTGGTTTTCTTGAGTGCTGAGGACATTGCGCGGAATGCGCCTTCCTTGACGTGGCCCGTACATATCTCTGACTCCCTTGATTCCACGAATGCCGAAGCCTTGCGTCTTGTTGATGCTGGATGCGCGGCTCCGTTCTTGGTGCTTGCGGAGCAGCAGACGGCGGGAAGAGGCAGAAGGGGGCGAAAGTGGGTCAGCCCGTTTGCACAGAATGTGTATTACAGCCTCGTATTGCGCATCGAGGCTGGTTTGCGGCAGTTGGAGGGCCTAAGCCTGGTGGTGGGCCTGGCGGTCATGCAGGCCTTGCGCGAGTCAGGTGTGCAGGGGGCGGCACTGAAGTGGCCAAATGATGTCTTGGTAGGGCAGAAGAAGATTGCCGGGATTTTGCTGGAGTTGGTAGGAGACCCTGCTGATATCTGTCACGTTGTTCTCGGAATAGGTATAAACGTGAATATGCAGAGAGCTGACGAGGTCGATCAGCTATGGACTTCGGTGCAGCTCGAGACGGGCTCTCCTATCGATCGCAACGCTCTGGCGGCGCGATTGGGCCAGCAGTTGCAAAACTACCTTGATCGACACAGGGCACACGGTTTTGTCGCGCTTCAAGAAGAGTGGGAGCAAAATCACGCATGGCAGGGGCGGTCAGTATCCCTCATTGCCGGCGTTAACCAGGTTGACGGGATTGTATTGGGTGTAGATCGTCAGGGAGCATTGCGCCTGAGCGTTGATGGTGTTGAGAAAATATACAGTGGTGGTGAGTTAAGCCTGAGGCTGCGTGATGATTCTTGAGCTCGACTGTGGGAATAGCTTTATTAAATGGCGAGTGCTTGATTCGGATAGGGCGAGTACCTCGGCGGAGGGTGTTGTGGGTTCGGATCTGGCATTGATTGAAAGCCTGCTCGCGCTTCCTGGATTATTGCTGACACGCTGCCGATTGGTGAGCGTTCGTGCCTTGGAAGAAACAAGCAAACTAGTCGCGGCTCTGTATGAGACTTTCGGCGTTGCTGTTTCCTGCGCTGCTCCCGCACGAGAAATGGCCGGAGTGCGTAACGGCTACGAAGATTTCGAGCGTCTGGGTCTTGATCGCTGGTTAGCGATGCTTGGTGGATTCAAGCTGGCGCGCGGCGCTTGCCTGGTGCTCGATTTTGGCACCGCGGCAACAGCAGATTTTATTACGGCGGATGGTGAGCATCTGGGCGGCTTTATATGTCCCGGCATGCCTCTAATGCGCAGTCAGTTGCGGACTCACACGCGCAAGATTCGTTACGACGACGCGGCTGCTGAAAGGGCGCTGGAGTATCTCTCGCCAGGTCGTACGACTGTGGAGGCGGTAGAGCGCGGCTGTACGTTGATGTTGAGAGGGTTTGTCCTGACTCAGTTGGAACTGGCGCGAAGCTACTGGGGTGATGACTTCACTGTGTTCCTGACCGGCGGGGATGCTGATCTGGTATCGGATGCGGTGCCACAGGCCCGGCTCGTTCCTGATCTGGTTTTTGTCGGTTTGGCGATGGCGTGCCCTTTGTCCTGAGGTGATTATGCGTTGGCTGTTTTTGCTTTTACTTGTTCTCAACGCCTTCTACTACGTTTGGCATCAGCAAGAAGCACCGTTGCGCGCTAAAGATGTCACTCCTCTAAGTCTCTACAAGGGGGCGCAGCAGGATATTCGGCTATTGAGTGAATCCTCTGACACCGTAATGCGCAGGGAGCGAGCAAGAGCGCCTGAGGCACAAAATACGTGCCTGTACATCGGCGGATTTGCGGATCAACGCCAGGCGCAACTCGTTGAGCAGCGCCTCACAAGCCTGGATATAAAGGTCAAGGTCCAATTGCTGAATACTGCTGATGCTTCCGGCTACTGGCTCCGCGTTGCCCCTGAAAGCCGACGCCTGGCTGACGACCTGCCCTTTGAAAACCTTGCCAAGGAATTCAATGAGTTAAAACATAAAATAATGTTGTGCGAAGGCGTTGCAACTCTCGAATAGTTTGCATAGAATGGCGCCCGCTTCGCAGTGAAGACCTTTTAGGTCAGCAGTGCGAAGCGAAGGTCAACGCAGCTAACCTCATATTTTTAATGAGAAAATGCTTGACAGAAGGTCGGCGTGATGTAGAATGCCGGCTCGCTTAGGAGGGGTTCCCGAGCGGCCAAAGGGATCAGACTGTAAATCTGACGTCTACGACTTCGAAGGTTCGAATCCTTCCCCCTCCACCATTTTTAGCGTGAGCTGCAAGCTCCGCGGGTATAGTTTAGTGGTAGAACCTCAGCCTTCCAAGCTGATGATGCGGGTTCGATTCCCGCTACCCGCTCCAAGTTTGCAGGTTGTGCACGGTGTTTTGCTCTTGTAGCTCAGTTGGTAGAGCACACCCTTGGTAAGGGTGAGGTCAGCGGTTCAAATCCGCTCAAGAGCTCCATATAACAAGGCAGATATGAAAATATCTGCCTTTGTTTTAACAGTTAATCTCGGCTTGATGGTGTTGTGCCTGGTGTTGCCAGGTGATTTCAAGTCTCTAGAGGTTGGTTGTTGTAAAGTCTTTTTCAGGCCTGCATAATGGTCGGCCTGATTTTGTTTTAGGTCAGTAGCTCAATTGGCAGAGCGACGGTCTCCAAAACCGTAGGTTGGGGGTTCGATTCCCTCCTGACCTGCCAGATTCACGTGGTGTATCTGGCTTTCTTTTCACAGGATCTTCATAGATGACTCCTAAGGCTGAAGCTCAAAGCTCTCGTTTCGATCTGGTCAAGTGGCTCGCCGTAGTCGCCTTGGTGGTCGTAGGCGTTGTTGGCAATCAGTACTATTCTGCTTCGCCGATCCTGTACCGTGTGCTCGCTTTGCTTGCCCTTGCTGCTGTAGCTGCCTTTGTAGGCCTGCAGACTGCCAAAGGCAAGTCTTTCGCGGTCCTGGTAAAGGAAGCTCGCACCGAAATACGTAAAGTCGTTTGGCCGACTCGCCAAGAAACCACGCAGACTACGTTGATTGTTGTGGCTGTTGTTCTGGTTATGGCGTTGCTGTTGTGGGGGCTTGATTCCCTGCTCGGCTGGCTTGTTTCCTTGATTGTTGGCTAAGGGTGTCCCGTGGCTAAGCGTTGGTACGTTGTGCATGCTTACTCGGGTTACGAGAAGCATGTTATGCGCTCTTTGCTAGAGCGCGTAAAGCTGGCAGGCATGGAAGATGGCTTCGGCGAAATTCTGGTTCCCACTGAAGAAGTGGTTGAAATGCGGAATGGTCAGAAGCGCAAAAGCGAACGCAAGTTCTTCCCTGGCTACGTGCTGGTACAGATGGACATGAATGAAGGTACTTGGCACTTGGTCAAGGACACTCCTCGTGTCATGGGTTTCATCGGCGGTACCGCTGATAAGCCTGCTCCTATCACCGATAAAGAAGCAGAAGCAATTCTGCGTCGTGTTGCTGATGGTAGCGACAAGCCTAAGCCGAAGACGCTTTTCGAGCCGGGTGAGGTTGTTCGTGTCACAGATGGTCCGTTTGCTGATTTCAACGGTACTGTCGAAGAAGTTAACTACGAAAAGAGCCGGATCCAAGTGGCAGTGCTTATTTTCGGTCGTTCTACTCCGGTAGAGCTGGAGTTCAGCCAGGTCGAGAAGGTCTAGCTGAGCAAGCATCCCAACCCCACAGCCTAGGCTGTGGGGTTTTGTCGTCACTGGGATAAACGCGCAAGTAACCGGGGAGCCTTTAGAGGCGTTCGAACCCGTAATTGGAGTGCCTCATGGCCAAGAAGATTACCGCTTACATCAAGCTGCAAGTGAAGGCCGCTCAGGCCAACCCTAGCCCACCCGTCGGTCCAGCTCTGGGTCAGCACGGCGTGAACATCATGGAATTCTGCAAGGCCTTCAACGCCCGTACTCAGGGTATTGAGCCAGGTCTGCCGACTCCAGTGATCATCACTGTATACAGCGACCGTAGCTTCACTTTCGAAACCAAGTCGACCCCGGCTTCGGTTTTGTTGAAGAAAGCTGCTGGTCTGACTAGCGGTTCCGCTCGTCCGAACACCGTTAAGGTTGGCACCGTGACTCGTGCTCAGCTGGAAGAAATCGCGAAAACCAAAAACGCGGATCTGACTGCAGCTGATATGGATGCAGCCGTGCGTACCATCGCCGGTTCTGCTCGTAGCATGGGCCTTAACGTGGAGGGTGTGTAATGGCTAAGCTGACCAAGCGCCAAAAGGCTATCGCCGGCAAAATCGAAGCAGGCAAGGCCTACAACTTTGTAGACGCTGCTGCCCTGCTGACCGAGCTGTCGACTGTCAAGTTCAGCGAGTCCGTTGACGTTGCTGTAAACCTGGGTGTTGACCCACGTAAATCCGACCAGGTCGTTCGTAGCGCAACTGTGCTGCCACACGGTACTGGCAAGACTGTACGTGTAGCTGTCTTCACCCAAGGCCCGGCAGCTGAAGCTGCTCTGGCCGCCGGCGCCGATCGCGTTGGCATGGACGACCTCGCTGCCGAAATGAAAGGCGGCGACCTGAACTACGACGTAGTTATTGCTTCCCCGGATGCAATGCGCGTTGTAGGTCAGTTGGGTCAGATCCTGGGTCCACGTGGCCTGATGCCTAACCCGAAAGTCGGCACCGTAACCCCAGACGTAGCTACCGCGGTTAAAAACGCCAAGGCTGGTCAGGTTCGTTATCGCACCGACAAAAACGGCATCATTCACACCTCCGTTGGCAAAGTCGGCTTCGATGCCGTCAAGCTGAAGGAAAACGTTGAAGCCCTGATCGCTGATCTGAAGCGTATCAAGCCAGCTTCCTCGAAAGGTATCTACGTCAAGCGCGTTACCCTGAGCACCACTATGGGCCCAGGTCTGGTCATCGACCAAGGCTCGTTGGACGTATAAGACACAGATTGGCGCGAGCGATTGCGCCAATTGAAAAAATTGGGGTCCCTGCCTGGCGGGGGCTATCCAAGACCGTAGGCGACGCAAGTCTTAAACCACAAGCCTACGCAGATGGTGCTCCCGGTTCCTTACCGAATCAGACACCAAAACGACATCCGGCTCCGGCCAGATGAAACGGTAACAAGCAGGAGTTAAACCCGTGGCAATTAATCTCGAAGACAAGAAGGCCATCGTCGCTGAAGTCAACGAGGCTGCCAAAGCTGCTCTGTCCGCTGTCGTGGCTGATGCCCGTGGTGTGACAGTAAGCGCTATGACCGGACTCCGTAAAGAGGCTCGTGAAGCTGGCGTATACGTACGTGTTGTACGTAACACCCTGCTCAAGCGCGCTGTTGCTGACACTGAATACAGTGTTCTCAACGACGTGTTCACAGGCCCGACCCTGATTGCTTTCTCCAAGGAACATCCTGGCGCTGCTGCCCGTTTGTTCAAAGAGTTCGCCAAGGGTCAGGACAAGTTCGAGATCAAGGCAGCTGCGTTCGAGGGCAAGTTCCTCGCAGCTAACCAAATCGACGTACTGGCAACACTGCCGACCCGTAACGAAGCTATTTCTCAGCTGATGAGCGTGATTCAAGGCGCTACCAGCAAGTTGGCTCGTACTCTGGCCGCAGTTCGCGAGCAAAAAGAAGCTGTCGCAGCCTAAGGCTGAGCAAATTCTCTCGCGTATTTTTGTTTATTTCGATGGCCGCGTAGGCCGTCCCCCAATTCAGGAAATACAGCAATGTCTATCTCCCAAGACGATATCCTCAACGCCGTAGCTGAAATGTCGGTTCTGCAGGTTGTTGAGCTGATCAAAGCTTTCGAAGAAAAATTCGGCGTTTCCGCTGCCGCTGCTTCCGCTGGCCCAGCTGTTGCTGCTGTTGCTGCTGAAGAGCAAACCGAATTCAACGTTATGCTGCTGGAAGCTGGCGAGAAGAAAGTAAACGTGATCAAGGCAGTACGTGAACTGACCGGTCTGGGCCTGAAAGAAGCCAAGGCTGTAGTTGACGGCGCTCCTGCCCAGGTTCTGGAAGCAGTGTCGAAAGACGCCGCTGACAAAGCCAAAGCTACTCTGGAAGAAGCAGGCGCTAAAGTCGAGCTGAAGTAAGCATCGACCTTGCGTCTCCAGCCCACGCGTCAAGCTGAAGGCTGATGGCTGGTGGCTCTTGCCACCGGCCTTTTTCCGTTCTTGGCTGTCGACTCGGTCGCCGCCATTAACGCGCTGTAGCCACCCGATGCGGTGGTGCAAACCATGGGGTTTGCAAGATTTTCTGGCTGCTCCCGTCGGGAGGGCCAAACAAGCAGGTGACCAAGCTGGGGAACGCTGATGGCTTACTCATATACTGAGAAAAAACGTATCCGCAAGGACTTTAGCAAGTTGCCGGACGTCATGGATGTCCCGTACCTTCTGGCTATCCAGCTGGATTCGTATCGTGAATTCTTGCAGGCGGGAGCGACCAAAGATCAGTTCCGCGACGTGGGCCTGCATGCGGCCTTCAAATCCGTTTTCCCGATCATCAGCTACTCCGGCAATGCTGCGCTGGAGTACGTCGGTTATCGCCTGGGCGAACCGGCATTTGATGTCAAAGAATGCGTGTTGCGCGGTGTTACGTACGCCGTACCTTTGCGGGTAAAAGTCCGCCTGATCATTTTCGACAAAGAATCGTCGAACAAAGCGATCAAGGACATCAAAGAGCAAGAAGTCTACATGGGCGAAATCCCACTGATGACTGAAAACGGTACCTTCGTTATCAACGGTACCGAGCGTGTAATCGTTTCCCAACTGCACCGTTCCCCGGGCGTGTTCTTTGACCACGACCGCGGCAAGACGCACAGCTCCGGTAAGCTCCTGTACTCCGCGCGGATCATTCCGTACCGTGGTTCGTGGTTGGACTTCGAGTTCGACCCGAAAGACTGCGTGTTTGTGCGTATCGACCGTCGTCGTAAGCTGCCGGCTTCGGTACTGCTGCGCGCGCTTGGCTATACCACTGAGCAAGTGCTGGACGCCTTCTACACCACCAACGTATTCAGCCTGAAGGATGAAACCCTCAAGCTGGAGCTGATCGCATCGCGTCTGCGTGGTGAAATTGCCGTTCTGGACATCCAGGATGAAAAGGGCAAGGTCATTGTTGAAGCCGGCCGCCGTATTACCGCGCGCCACATCAACCAGATCGAAAAAGCCGGTCTCAAAGAGTTGGAAGTGCCGCTGGACTACGTCCTGGGCCGCACTACCGCCAAGGTCATCGTTCACCCGGCGACAGGCGAAATCCTGGCTGAGTGCAACACCGAGCTGAACACCGAGATCCTGGCCAAAATCGCCAAGGCTCAGGTCGTTCGCATCGAGACCCTGTACACCAACGACATCGACTGCGGTCCGTTCATCTCCGACACCCTGAAGATCGACTCCACCAGCAACCAATTGGAAGCGCTGGTCGAGATCTATCGCATGATGCGTCCTGGCGAGCCGCCAACCAAAGACGCTGCCGAGACCCTGTTCAACAACCTGTTCTTCAGCCCTGAGCGCTATGACCTGTCTGCGGTCGGCCGGATGAAGTTCAACCGTCGTATCGGTCGTACCGAGATCGAAGGTTCGGGCGTGTTGTGCAAAGAAGACATCGTTGCGGTCCTGAAGACTCTGGTCGACATCCGTAACGGCAAAGGCATCGTCGATGACATCGACCACCTGGGTAACCGTCGTGTTCGCTGCGTAGGCGAAATGGCCGAGAACCAGTTCCGCGTTGGCCTGGTGCGTGTTGAGCGTGCGGTCAAAGAGCGTCTGTCGATGGCCGAAAGCGAAGGCTTGATGCCGCAAGACCTGATCAACGCCAAGCCAGTGGCTGCGGCGGTGAAAGAGTTCTTCGGTTCCAGCCAGCTCTCGCAGTTTATGGACCAGAACAACCCGCTTTCCGAGATCACCCACAAGCGCCGTGTCTCTGCACTGGGCCCGGGCGGTCTGACCCGTGAGCGTGCTGGCTTTGAAGTTCGTGACGTACACCCGACGCACTACGGTCGTGTTTGCCCGATCGAAACGCCGGAAGGTCCGAACATCGGTCTGATCAACTCCCTGGCTGCCTATGCGCGCACCAACCAGTACGGCTTCCTTGAGAGCCCGTACCGCGTGGTGAAAGACGCACTGGTCACCGACGAGATCGTGTTCCTGTCCGCCATCGAAGAAGCTGATCACGTGATCGCTCAGGCTTCGGCCACGATGAACGACAAGAAAATGCTGATCGACGAACTGGTCGCTGTTCGTCACTTGAACGAGTTCACCGTCAAGGCGCCGGAAGACGTCACCTTGATGGACGTATCGCCGAAGCAGGTAGTTTCGGTTGCCGCGTCGCTGATCCCGTTCCTGGAACACGATGACGCCAACCGTGCGTTGATGGGTTCCAACATGCAGCGTCAAGCTGTACCCACCCTGCGTGCTGACAAGCCGCTGGTAGGTACCGGCATGGAGCGTAACGTAGCTCGTGACTCCGGCGTTTGCGTCGTGGCTCGTCGTGGCGGCGTGATCGACTCCGTTGATGCCAGTCGTATCGTGGTTCGTGTTGCCGATGACGAAGTTGAAACTGGCGAAGCCGGCGTAGACATCTACAACCTGACCAAGTACACCCGCTCCAACCAGAACACCTGCATCAACCAGCGTCCGCTGGTGAGCAAGGGTGATCGGGTTCAGCGCAGTGACATCATGGCAGACGGTCCTTCCACCGATATGGGTGAGCTGGCACTGGGTCAGAACATGCGCATCGCGTTCATGGCCTGGAACGGTTACAACTTCGAAGACTCCATCTGCCTGTCCGAGCGTGTGGTTCAGGAAGATCGCTTCACCACGATCCACATTCAGGAACTGACCTGTGTGGCGCGTGACACCAAGCTTGGGCCAGAGGAAATCACTGCAGACATCCCGAACGTGGGTGAAGCTGCACTGAACAAGCTGGACGAAGCCGGTATCGTTTATGTAGGTGCTGAAGTAGGCGCAGGCGACATCCTGGTCGGTAAGGTCACTCCGAAAGGCGAGACCCAACTGACTCCGGAAGAGAAGCTGCTGCGTGCCATCTTCGGTGAAAAAGCCAGCGACGTTAAAGACACCTCCCTGCGCGTACCTACCGGTACCAAGGGCACCGTGATCGACGTACAGGTCTTCACCCGTGATGGCGTTGAGCGTGATGCTCGTGCACTGTCCATCGAGAAGACCCAGCTCGACGAGATCCGCAAGGACCTGAACGAAGAGTTCCGTATCGTTGAAGGCGCGACCTTCGAACGTCTGCGTTCCGCCCTGGTAGGCCACAAGGCTGAAGGCGGCGCAGGTCTGAAGAAAGGTCAGGACATCACCGACGAAATCCTCGACGGTCTCGAGCATGGCCAGTGGTTCAAACTGCGCATGGCTGAAGACGCTCTGAACGAGCAGCTCGAGAAAGCCCAGGCTTACATCGTTGATCGTCGCCGTCTGCTGGACGACAAGTTCGAAGACAAGAAGCGCAAACTGCAGCAGGGCGATGACCTGGCTCCAGGCGTGCTGAAAATCGTCAAGGTTTACCTGGCAATCCGTCGCCGCATCCAGCCGGGCGACAAGATGGCCGGTCGTCACGGTAACAAAGGTGTGGTCTCCGTGATCATGCCGGTTGAAGACATGCCGCACGATGCCAATGGCACCCCGGTCGACGTCGTCCTCAACCCGTTGGGCGTACCTTCGCGTATGAACGTTGGTCAGATCCTTGAAACCCACCTGGGCCTTGCGGCCAAAGGTCTGGGCGAGAAGATCAACCGTATGATCGAAGAGCAGCGCAAGGTCGCGGACCTGCGGAAGTTCCTGCACGAGATCTACAACGAGATTGGCGGTCGCAACGAAGAGCTGGACACCTTCACTGACCAGGAAATCCTGGATCTGGCGAAGAACCTGCGCGGCGGCGTTCCAATGGCTACCCCGGTGTTCGACGGTGCCAAGGAAAGCGAAATCAAGGCCATGCTTAAACTGGCAGACCTGCCAGAAAGCGGCCAGATGCAGCTGTTCGACGGCCGTACCGGCAACAAGTTTGAGCGCCCGGTTACTGTTGGCTACATGTACATGCTGAAGCTGAACCACTTGGTAGACGACAAGATGCACGCTCGTTCTACCGGTTCGTACAGCCTGGTTACCCAGCAGCCGCTGGGTGGTAAGGCTCAGTTCGGTGGTCAGCGTTTCGGGGAGATGGAGGTCTGGGCACTGGAAGCATACGGTGCTGCTTACACTCTGCAAGAAATGCTCACAGTGAAGTCGGACGATGTGAACGGTCGGACCAAGATGTACAAAAACATCGTGGACGGCGATCACCGTATGGAGCCGGGCATGCCCGAGTCTTTCAACGTGTTGATCAAAGAAATTCGTTCCCTCGGCATCGATATCGATCTGGAAACCGAATAACACGTGACGCGAATCGAGAGCGGGGCTGTTTAGCCCGCTCTCTGCTCCGCCAGGAGGAAAGGCCTTGAAAGACCTACTGAATTTGCTGAAAAACCAGGGTCAAGTCGAAGAGTTCGACGCCATCCGTATTGGATTGGCATCGCCTGAGATGATCCGTTCGTGGTCGTTCGGTGAAGTTAAAAAGCCGGAAACCATTAACTACCGTACGTTCAAACCTGAACGTGACGGCCTGTTCTGCGCCAAGATCTTTGGCCCGGTTAAGGATTACGAGTGTCTGTGCGGTAAGTACAAGCGCTTGAAGCACCGTGGTGTGATCTGCGAGAAGTGCGGCGTTGAAGTCGCACTGGCCAAGGTTCGTCGTGAGCGCATGGCGCACATCGAACTGGCTTCGCCGGTTGCCCACATCTGGTTCCTGAAATCGCTGCCGTCCCGTATCGGCTTGCTGATGGACATGACCCTGCGTGATATCGAACGCGTTCTCTACTTCGAGAGCTACGTCGTTATCGACCCAGGCATGACCACCCTTGAAAAAGGTCAGCTGCTGAACGACGAACAGTACTTCGAAGCGCTGGAAGAGTTCGGCGACGATTTCGATGCCCGCATGGGTGCCGAAGCTGTCCGTGAGCTGCTGCACGCTATCGACCTGGAACACGAGATTGGCCGTCTGCGTGAAGAAATTCCGCAAACCAACTCCGAAACCAAAATCAAGAAGCTGTCCAAGCGTCTGAAGTTGATGGAAGCCTTCCAGGGTTCCGGCAACTTGCCAGAGTGGATGGTGCTGACCGTTCTGCCGGTTCTGCCGCCAGACCTGCGTCCGCTGGTACCGTTGGACGGTGGTCGTTTCGCGACGTCCGACCTCAACGACCTGTACCGCCGCGTGATCAACCGTAACAACCGCTTGAAGCGCCTGCTCGATCTGTCCGCTCCGGACATCATCGTGCGCAACGAAAAGCGTATGTTGCAAGAAGCTGTCGATGCCTTGCTCGACAACGGTCGTCGTGGCCGCGCTATCACTGGTTCGAACAAGCGTCCTCTGAAATCCCTGGCTGACATGATCAAGGGTAAGCAAGGTCGTTTCCGTCAGAACTTGCTCGGTAAGCGTGTTGACTACTCCGGTCGTTCGGTAATTACCGTAGGCCCGACCCTGCGTCTGCATCAGTGCGGTCTGCCTAAGAAGATGGCACTTGAGCTGTTCAAGCCATTCATCTTCGGCAAGCTGGAAATGCGCGGTCTCGCGACCACCATCAAAGCGGCCAAGAAAATGGTCGAGCGCGAACTGCCAGAGGTTTGGGACGTTCTCGCTGAAGTGATTCGCGAACACCCGGTTCTCCTCAACCGTGCACCGACCCTTCACCGTCTGGGTATCCAGGCGTTTGAACCGGTACTGATCGAAGGTAAGGCTATCCAGCTGCACCCTCTGGTCTGTGCTGCGTACAACGCCGACTTCGACGGCGACCAAATGGCCGTGCACGTACCGCTGACACTGGAAGCCCAGTTGGAAGCGCGTGCGTTGATGATGTCGACCAACAACATTCTGTCGCCAGCCAACGGTGAGCCAATCATTGTTCCGTCGCAGGACGTTGTATTGGGTCTGTACTACATGACCCGTGAAGCGATCAACGCCAAAGGCGAAGGTCGTGTGTTCGCTGACCTGCAAGAAGTTGACCGTGTGTTCCGTGCCGGCGAAGCCGCACTGCACGCCAAGGTCAAAGTGCGGATCAACGAAACCGTCAATGACCGTGACGGTGGCAGCGTGAGCGGCACTCGTATCGTCGACACCACTGTCGGCCGTGCGCTGTTGTATCAAGTTGTGCCAAAAGGTCTGTCGTACGACGTCGTCAACCTGCCGATGAAGAAAAAGGCGATCTCCAAGCTGATCAACCAGTGCTACCGCGTGGTTGGTTTGAAAGAGACCGTTATCTTCGCTGACCAGTTGATGTACACCGGTTTTGCTTATTCGACCATCTCCGGCGTTTCCATCGGTGTTAACGACTTCGTTATCCCTGATGAAAAAGCTCGCATCATCGCGGCTGCAACCGATGAAGTGAAAGAGATCGAAAGCCAGTACGCCTCGGGCCTGGTAACACAGGGCGAGAAGTACAACAAAGTGATCGACCTTTGGTCCAAGGCCAACGACGAAGTGTCGAAGGCGATGATGGCTAACCTCTCGAAAGAGAAGGTTATCGACCGTCATGGCGTAGAGGTCGATCAAGAGTCGTTCAACTCGATGTACATGATGGCCGACTCGGGCGCACGGGGTTCTGCTGCGCAGATCCGTCAGCTCGCCGGTATGCGTGGCCTGATGGCCAAGCCGGACGGTTCCATCATCGAAACGCCGATTACTGCGAACTTCCGTGAAGGTTTGAGCGTACTTCAGTACTTCATCTCGACTCACGGTGCTCGTAAAGGTCTGGCGGATACCGCGTTGAAAACCGCTAACTCCGGTTACCTGACTCGTCGTCTGGTAGACGTTGCGCAAGACTTGGTTGTGACTGAAGTTGACTGCGGTACCGAACACGGTCTGCTGATGACTCCGCACATCGAAGGCGGCGACGTTGTAGAACCGTTGGGTGAGCGCGTACTGGGCCGAGTCATTGCCCGTGACGTATTCAAGCCAGGTACCGAGGAAGTTATCGTTCCTGCTGGCACCCTGGTAGATGAAAAGTGGGTCGAGTTCATCGAACTCAACAGCATCGACGAAGTGATCGTTCGCTCGCCGATCAGCTGCGAAACCCGCTACGGCATCTGCGCCAAGTGCTACGGCCGTGACTTGGCTCGTGGTCACCAGGTGAATATCGGTGAAGCGGTCGGCGTTATCGCTGCCCAGTCCATCGGTGAGCCGGGTACCCAGCTGACCATGCGTACGTTCCACATCGGTGGTGCGGCAAGCCGGACCTCCGCAGCTGACAGCGTTCAGGTGAAGAATGGCGGTACTGTCCGTCTGCACAACCTGAAACACGTTGAGCGAGTGGATGGCTGCCTGGTTGCTGTGTCCCGTTCCGGTGAGCTGGCAATCGCTGATGACTACGGTCGTGAGCGTGAGCGTTACAAGCTGCCGTACGGTGCTGTGATTTCGGTTAAAGAAGGTGACAAGGTCGACGCTGGCGCAATCGTGGCCAAGTGGGATCCGCACACTCACCCAATCGTTACCGAAATGAAAGGTACCGTGACCTACGTGGGCATGGAAGAAGGCATCACGATCAAGCGTCAGACTGACGAATTGACCGGTATGACCAACATTGAAGTACTCGACGCGAAAGATCGTCCAGCTGCCGGTAAAGACATCCGTCCTGCCGTTAAGATGGTCGATGACAACGGCAAGGATCTGTTGCTGCCAGGCACTGACGTAATCGCTCAGTACTTCCTGCCAGCCAACGCCCTGGTCGGTGTAGCGGATGGTGCGAAGATCGCGATCGGTGATGTTATCGCGCGTATCCCGCAAGAAACTTCGAAGACCCGTGACATCACCGGTGGTCTGCCGCGTGTTGCCGACTTGTTCGAAGCGCGTCGTCCGAAAGAAGCGTCGATTCTGGCTGAAGTCAGCGGCACCATCGCGTTCGGTAAAGAGACCAAAGGCAAGCGCCGTCTGGTCATTACCCCGAACGACGGTAGCGATCCGTACGAAGAGCTGATTCCGAAGTGGCGTCACCTGAACGTCTTCGAAGGCGAACAGGTAAACCGCGGCGAAGTTATCTCCGACGGCCCAAGCGATCCACACGACATCCTGCGTCTGCTGGGTGTGAGTGCGCTGGCCAAGTACATCGTTAACGAGATCCAGGACGTTTATCGCCTGCAAGGCGTGAAGATCAACGATAAGCACATCGAGACCATCCTGCGTCAGATGCTGCGTAAAGTTGAAATCGCTGAATCCGGCGATTCCAGTTTCATCAAGGGCGACCAGATGGAATTGACTCACGTACTGGTAGAGAACGAGCGTCTGGCTGGCGACGAGAAATTCGTTTCCAAGTTCACTCGTGTGCTGCTGGGTATCACCAAGGCGTCGTTGTCCACTGAGTCGTTCATCTCGGCGGCCTCCTTCCAGGAGACCACTCGCGTACTGACCGAAGCAGCGGTAACCGGCAAGCGCGATTACCTGCGCGGCCTGAAAGAAAACGTGGTTGTGGGTCGTTTGATCCCAGCTGGTACCGGTTTGGCTTACCACAGCGAGCGCAAGCGCCGCCGTGATGCTGACAAGCCGCTGCGCGTGAGCGCCAGTGAAGTGGAAGCTGCACTGACCGAAGCGCTGAACTCTAGCGGTAACTGAGTTCTGCGATAAATAAGTCTGGGCCCTGGCAGCCCCCATTCGTCGGATCGAGGCAGTTTTGCCCCGGTTCGATGAGCGGGGATGTCGGGGCCTTGCCTTGACTGGGGACAAGATCCTCTTTAGACTCTTGTACCCCTAAATTTGGCGGGAATTCGTTCCTGCCATTTTGCTTTTCTTGCAAGACAATAGCGTCGCAAGACAACAGTGGAGCTAGTAGATGGCAACTATCAACCAGCTGGTACGTCAGCCGCGTAAGCGTATCGTCGAGAAATCCGACGTGCCTGCGCTGCAGAACTGCCCGCAACGTCGTGGCGTATGCACTCGCGTGTATACCACTACGCCGAAAAAACCTAACTCGGCACTGCGTAAAGTATGCCGTGTGCGCCTGACCAACGGTTTCGAGGTTTCCTCGTACATCGGTGGTGAAGGTCACAACCTGCAAGAGCACAGCGTGGTACTGATCCGCGGCGGTCGTGTAAAAGACTTGCCAGGTGTTCGTTACCACACCGTACGCGGCTCCTTGGATACTTCCGGCGTTAAAGGTCGTAACCAGGGTCGTTCGAAGTACGGTACCAAGAAGCCTAAGTAGTAGCGGCTTTTTGTAAAATTGAATCATCTTATTTTCTGAGTCGATAAGAGTAAGGTCGGAGCCGTCCCGAAAGGGCGCTAATTCCGAGCGAACCTGAAGACCGTTTGAGGGCTTATCCATGCCAAGAAGACGCGTAGCAGCCAAGCGCGAAGTGCTTGACGATCCAAAATACGGAAGCCAAATTCTGGCCAAGTTCATGAACCACGTAATGGAAAGCGGCAAGAAAGCCGTTGCCGAGCGTATCGTTTATGGCGCGCTGGAAAAGGTTAAAGAACGCAAGAACAGCGACCCCCTGGAAATCTTCGAGAAAGCTCTCGACGCCATCGCTCCGCTGGTCGAAGTGAAGTCGCGCCGTGTAGGCGGTGCTACTTACCAGGTTCCGGTTGAAGTTCGTCCGTCCCGTCGTAACGCTCTGGCAATGCGCTGGTTGGTAGACTTCGCCCGTAAGCGCGGCGAGAAGTCTATGGCCCTGCGTTTGGCTGGCGAACTGTTGGACGCTGCTGAAGGTAAAGGTGCTGCTGTTAAGAAGCGTGAAGACGTGCACCGTATGGCTGAAGCTAACAAAGCTTTCTCGCACTACCGCTTCTAATCTTAGCTTCACTAATTTTGCGAGGGCTTTATGGCTCGTACTACTCCGATTAGCCGTTACCGTAACATCGGTATCGTTGCTCACGTGGATGCTGGTAAAACCACCACCACCGAGCGCGTACTGTTTTACACCGGCAAAAGTCACAAGATGGGCGAGGTGCATGACGGCGCCGCGACCACAGACTGGATGGTTCAGGAGCAGGAGCGTGGTATTACCATTACTTCTGCTGCTATTACCGCCTTCTGGAAAGGTTCCGAGAAGCAGTACAAAGATGAGCACCGCTTCAACGTAATCGATACCCCGGGCCACGTAGACTTCACCATTGAAGTTGAGCGTTCCCTGCGCGTACTCGACGGCGCTGTCGTTGTGTTCTGCGGTACCTCGGGCGTTGAGCCTCAGTCGGAAACCGTATGGCGTCAAGCCAACAAATACGGCGTTCCACGTCTTGTTTACGTAAACAAGATGGACCGTGCTGGTGCGAACTTCCTGCGCGTGATCGGTCAGATCAAGCAGCGTCTGGGTCACACCCCGGTGCCAATCCAGTTGGCTATCGGTTCCGAGGATAATTTCCAAGGCCAGATCGATCTGCTGACCATGGAAGCTGTTTACTGGAACGACGCTGACAAAGGTATGGTTCCTGTTCGCAAGCCTATCCCTGCTGAACTGCAGGAACTGGCTGACGAATGGCGCAACAACATGGTTGAAGCTGCGGCCGAAGCCAACGAAGAGCTGATGAACAAGTACCTCGAAGGTGAAGAACTCACCAACGTGGAAATCAAGGCCGCTCTGCGTCAGCGTACTATCGCTGGTGAGATCGTCTTGGCTGTTTGCGGTTCCTCGTTCAAGAACAAGGGTGTTCCCCTGGTTCTCGATGCTGTGATCGACTACCTGCCAGCGCCAGTTGATATTCCTGCCATCAAGGGTACTGACCCGGATGACGAGACTATCGAGCTGGAGCGTCATGCAGACGACGCAGAACCGTTCTCCGCTCTGGCATTTAAAATTGCCACTGACCCATTCGTGGGTACCTTGACCTTCGTCCGCGTTTACTCGGGCGTGCTGAACTCCGGCGACGGCGTGATCAACTCGGTTAAAGGCAAGAAAGAGCGCGTGGGTCGTATGGTGCAAATGCACGCAAACGCCCGCGAAGAGATCAAGGAAGTACGCGCTGGTGACATCGCGGCCTTGATCGGCATGAAGGACGTCACCACCGGTGAAACCTTGTGCAACGCTGACAAGCCAATCATCCTGGTTCGCATGGACTTCCCGGAGCCGGTTATTTCGGTAGCCGTAGAGCCTAAGACCAAGGATGACCAGGAAAAAATGGGTATCGCTCTGGGCAAGCTTGCTCAGGAAGATCCATCTTTCCGCGTCAAGACTGATGAAGAGACTGGTCAAACGATCATCTCCGGCATGGGCGAGCTTCACCTGGACATCCTGGTTGACCGGATGCGCCGTGAGTTCAACGTCGAAGCCAACATCGGTAAGCCTCAGGTTTCCTATCGTGAGCGCATCACGAAAAACTGTGAAATCGAAGGCAAGTTCGTTCGTCAGTCCGGCGGTCGTGGTCAGTTCGGTCACTGCTGGATCCGTTTTGCTCCTGCTGACGAAGGTCAGGAAGGTCTGCAATTCGTGAACGAAGTAGTAGGTGGTGTTGTTCCTAAGGAGTACATCCCTGCTATCCAGAAGGGTATCGAAGAGCAGATGAAGAACGGTGTTGTTGCCGGCTATCCGCTGATCGGCCTGAAAGCAACCGTTTTTGACGGTTCTTACCACGACGTCGACTCCAACGAGATGGCGTTTAAGGTGGCTGCTTCCATGGCAACCAAGCAACTGGCCCAGAAGGGCGGTGGTGAGTTGCTTGAGCCAATCATGGCGGTAGAAGTTGTTACACCTGAAGACTATATGGGTGATGTCATGGGCGACCTTAACCGTCGTCGCGGCATGATCTTGGGTATGGAAGACACGGTTTCCGGCAAAGTGATTCGCGCCGAGGTTCCGTTGGGTGAGATGTTCGGTTATGCGACCGACGTTCGCTCCATGTCTCAGGGTCGCGCAAGCTACTCTATGGAATTCAAAAAATACAACACAGCTCCGGCGCACATCGCTGAAACTGTATCCAAAAAACAAGGCTGATTCAGTCCTTTAGGCAAGGAGTTAATTGTCGTGGCTAAAGAAAAATTTGATCGTTCCCTACCGCACGTCAACGTTGGCACCATCGGTCACGTTGACCACGGTAAAACCACTCTGACTGCTGCTCTGACTCGCGTTTGCTCCGAAGTTTTCGGTTCTGCAATCGTTGATTTCGATAAAATCGACAGCGCACCAGAAGAGAAAGCTCGTGGTATCACCATCAACACCGCGCACGTTGAATACAACTCGCTGATCCGTCACTACGCTCACGTTGACTGCCCAGGTCACGCTGACTATGTGAAGAACATGATCACCGGTGCTGCTCAAATGGACGGCGCTATCCTGGTTTGCTCGGCCGCTGATGGTCCGATGCCACAGACCCGTGAGCACATCCTGCTGTCCCGCCAGGTAGGCGTTCCGTACATCGTGGTTTACCTGAACAAGGCTGACCTGGTAGACGACGCTGAGCTGCTGGAACTGGTTGAGATGGAAGTGCGCGATCTGCTGAGCACTTACGACTTCCCAGGTGACGACACTCCGATCATCATCGGTTCTGCTCGTATGGCTCTGGAAGGCAAAGACGATAACGAAATGGGCACCACGTCCGTTCGTAAACTGGTTGAGACTCTGGACAGCTACATCCCAGATCCAGTCCGTGTTATCGACAAGCCGTTCCTGATGCCAATCGAAGACGTATTCTCGATCTCTGGTCGCGGTACTGTTGTGACTGGTCGTATCGAGCGCGGTATCGTTAAGGTTCAAGATCCACTGGAAATCGTTGGTCTGCGTGACACTACCGTCACCACCTGCACCGGTGTTGAAATGTTCCGTAAACTGCTCGACGAAGGTCGTGCTGGCGAGAACTGCGGCGTTCTGCTGCGTGGTACCAAGCGTGACGACGTTGAGCGTGGCCAGGTTCTGGTTAAGCCAGGTTCGGTTAAGCCGCACACCAAGTTCGAAGCTGAAGTGTACGTGCTGAGCAAAGAAGAAGGCGGTCGTCACACTCCGTTCTTCAAAGGCTACCGTCCACAGTTCTACTTCCGTACTACTGACGTGACTGGTAACTGCGAACTGCCGGAAGGCGTTGAGATGGTAATGCCGGGCGACAACATCAAAATGGTTGTTACCCTGATCAAAACTATCGCAATGGAAGACGGTCTGCGTTTCGCTATTCGCGAAGGCGGCCGTACCGTTGGTGCTGGCGTTGTAGCTAAAATCATCGAGTAATTATCTCTTCTGAGATAGCTTCGATGTTTTGAGAAGGCCCCCGCTTAGCGGGGGCCTTTTTTATTGGGTTGACACCCATCTGGGGCGTCTATAGAATTGCGCCTCCTTTTAACGGGCGTATTGCGCTCGCTGGGAATAGCAGCCGGAGTCTGAAATCCAATGCAAAATCAGCAAATCCGTATCAGGTTGAAGGCTTTTGACCATCGCCTGATCGACCAATCCACCCAGGAAATCGTGGAAACCGCGAAACGTACTGGTGCTCAAGTGCGTGGTCCAATTCCACTGCCTACCCGTAAAGAGCGGTTCACCGTTCTGGTCTCCCCGCACGTCAACAAAGACGCGCGTGACCAGTACGAGATCCGTACTCATAAGCGCGTACTGGACATCGTCCAGCCAACGGATAAAACCGTTGATGCACTTATGAAGCTCGATCTGGCGGCCGGTGTGGAAGTACAGATCAGCCTCGGCTAAGACTTGGGTCTTAGTCGTGTAACGCTCTGAAATGGGCGGCCATAGCGGGTGAAAGCCCCGTACACTCATGAGGTTTACAACATGACTATTGGTGTAGTCGGTCGTAAATGCGGTATGACCCGTATTTTCACCGAAGAAGGTGTCTCCATTCCGGTTACGGTCATTGAGATCGAGCCGAATCGCGTCACCCAGTTCAAAACTGAAGAGACCGATGGCTATCGTGCAGTGCAAGTCACTGTCGGCGAGCGTCGTGCTTCGCGTGTGACTGCTGCTCAAGCAGGTCACTTCGCTAAAGCAAACGTTGCAGCTGGTCGCACTGTTATGGAGTTCCGTCTTGAAGACGGCGACTACCAGGCTGGCGATCTGATCAACGCTGAAATCTTCGCCGCTGGTCAACTGGTTGATGTAACCGGTCAGTCCAAAGGTAAAGGCTTCCAGGGTACGATCAAGCGTTGGAATTTCCGTGGCCAAGACAACACTCACGGTAACTCCGTCTCCCACCGCGTCCCGGGCTCTATTGGCCAGTGCCAGACTCCTGGTCGTGTATTCAAGGGCAAAAAAATGTCCGGTCATATGGGCGCTGAGCGCGTGACCGTGCAGTCCCTCGAAGTAGTGCGCGTCGACGCTGAACGCAATCTGTTGTTGGTCAAGGGTGCTGTTCCTGGCGCTACTGGCGGCAACCTGGTTGTACGTCCAGCGGCCAAGGCTCGCGGTTAAGGGGAAGCTGACATGCAATTAAATGTAAATGACGCTCAAGCGATCGAAGTTTCCGAACTGACATTTGGCGGCGAATTCAACGAGACGCTCGTTCACCAAGCAGTCGTGGCCTACATGGCCGGCGGCCGTCAAGGTAGCAAGCAGCAAAAGACCCGTTCCGACGTTCGTGGTGGCGGTAAGCGCCCTTGGCGTCAGAAAGGTACTGGCCGTGCTCGTGCCGGTACTATCCGTAGCCCAATCTGGCGTGGCGGTGGTACCACTTTCGCAGCTCGTCCACAGGATCACTCGCAGAAGCTCAACAAGAAGATGTATCGCGCAGCACTGCGCTCCATCCTTGCTGAACTCGTGCGTACCGATCGTCTGGTTGTGGTTCAGGACTTCGCTGTTGAAAGTCCAAAAACTAAAGACCTGCTGGGCAAACTGAACGACATGAGCCTGACCGACGTTTTGATCGTGTCTGAAGCTGTTGATCAGAACCTGTACCTGGCTGCTCGCAACCTGCCACACGTTGATGTACGTGACGTGCAAGGTTCCGATCCAGTTAGTCTGATCGCATACGACAAGGTGTTGATCACCGTGTCGGCCGTGAAGAAATTCGAGGAGCTGCTGGGATGAACCAGGAACGCGTATTTAAAGTTCTGCTTGGCCCGCACGTTTCCGAAAAGGCTACGGTTCTGGCTGACAAGAAAGGCCAGTTCGTTTTCAAGGTTGCAACTGACGCAACCAAGCTGGAAATCAAGAAGGCCGTCGAAAGCCTGTTCAGCGTGAAAGTAGAGCGTGTTACTACCCTGAATGTTCTGGGTAAGAGCAAGCGCACTGCTCGCGGTCTGGGCAAGCGTAATGACTGGAAGAAGGCAGTTATCTCCCTTCAGCCAGGCCAAGATCTCGATTTCAGCAGCAGTGCTGAGTAAGGAAGGGGTGCATCATGGCAATCGTTAAATGCAAACCGACTTCCCCTGGCCGCCGTTTTGTGGTCAAGGTGGTCAACCAGGAGCTGCATAAAGGCGCTCCTCACGCACCGCTGCTCGAGAAAAAATCGAAGACTGGTGGTCGTAACAACAATGGTCGTATTACCACTCGTCACATCGGTGGTGGCCATAAGCAGCATTATCGTCTGGTCGATTTCCGTCGCAACGACAAAGATGGCATCTCCGCCACTGTCGAGCGTATTGAATACGATCCAAACCGTACTGCTCACATCGCTCTGCTGCTGTACGCAGATGGCGAGCGTCGCTACATCATCGCCCCTAAAGGCGTGAGCGCTGGCGACCAGCTGATCGCAGGTGCCTTGGCGCCGATCAAGCCGGGCAACGCTCTGCAACTGCGCAACATTCCAGTTGGTAGCACCGTACACGGCATCGAATTGAAGCCAGGTAAAGGCGCGCAAATCGCTCGTTCCGCTGGTGCTTCGGCTCAGCTGATCGCTCGTGAAGGTGTCTACGTGACCCTGCGTCTGCGTTCTGGTGAGATGCGTAAAGTGCTGGCTGAATGCCGCGCGACCTTGGGTGAAGTCTCGAACTCCGAGCACAGCCTTCGTTCGCTGGGTAAAGCTGGTGCCAAACGCTGGCGTGGCGTTCGCCCAACCGTTCGTGGTGTTGCCATGAACCCGGTTGACCACCCACACGGTGGTGGTGAAGGTCGTACCTCTGGTGGTCGTCATCCGGTATCGCCATGGGGCTTCCCGACTAAGGGCGCGAAGACTCGTGGTAATAAGCGTACCGACAAAATGATCGTCCGTCGTCGCAAGTAAATAGAGGGATACGACAGTGCCACGTTCTCTGAAAAAAGGTCCTTTTATTGATCTTCACCTACTGAAGAAGATCGAAGTGGCGGCGGAAAAGAACGATCGCAAACCAGTTAAGACCTGGTCGCGTCGTTCGATGATCCTGCCACAAATGGTCGGTTTGACCATCGCTGTACACAACGGTCGCTTGCACGTCCCAGTTCTCGTGAACGAAGACATGGTCGGCCACAAACTAGGCGAGTTTGCCGGTACCCGCACTTATCGTGGGCACGTGGCAGACAAGAAAGCCAAGCGTTAAGGGGTTAGGAAATGGAAGTAGCCGCTAAGTTGTCGGGCGCTCGAATCTCCGCCCAGAAAGCCCGCTTGGTCGCCGACCAGATCCGCGGGAAGAAGGTGGGCGAAGCGCTCAACCTGTTGGCTTTCAGCAGTAAGAAAGCCGCCGAGATCATGAAGAAAGTGCTGGAGTCGGCCGTAGCCAACGCCGAGCATAACGAAGGCGCAGACGTTGATGACCTGAAGGTCAGCACCGTTTTCGTCAACGAAGGGCGTTCGCTGAAGCGCATCATGCCACGTGCCAAAGGCCGTGCTGATCGCATCGTCAAGCGGTCTTGCCATATCACTGTCAAGGTTGCTGACAAGTAACGGAGTCGAAGAGATGGGTCAGAAAGTACATCCCATTGGCATTCGCCTGGGAATCGTCAAGGAGCACACCTCCGTCTGGTACGCAGACGGTCGGACTTATGCGGACTATTTGTTCGCTGATCTGAAGGTGCGTGAGTATCTCCAAGACAAACTAAAAAGCGCGTCCGTAAGCCGTATCGATATCCATCGTCCGGCGCAAACTGCACGTATCACCATCCACACCGCTCGTCCAGGTATCGTTATCGGGAAGAAAGGTGAAGATGTTGAGAAACTGCGTCAGGACCTGACCAAGCAAATGGGTGTGCCTGTGCACATCAATATCGAAGAGATCCGCAAGCCGGAGCTCGACGGTATGCTGGTTGCGCAGAGCGTAGCTCAGCAGCTGGAGCGTCGCGTAATGTTCCGTCGCGCTATGAAGCGCGCTGTACAGAACGCCATGCGCATTGGTGCCAAAGGCATCAAAATCCAAGTGAGCGGTCGTCTCGGCGGTGCTGAAATCGCACGTACTGAATGGTATCGCGAAGGTCGTGTGCCACTGCACACCCTGCGTGCCGATATCGACTATGCCAACTACGAAGCTCACACCACTTACGGTGTGATCGGTGTAAAGGTTTGGATCTTCAAAGGCGAAGTAATTGGTGGTCGCCAAGAAGAACTGAAACCACAAGCACCAGCGCCTCGTAAAAAAGCTGCTAAGTAAGGGGTACGCCAAATGTTGCAACCTAAGCGTACGAAGTTCCGCAAGCAGATGACAGGCCACAACCGTGGTCTGGCTCAGCGCGGTAGCAAAGTCAGCTTCGGCGAGTTCGCGCTGAAGTCTGTAGCTCGTGGTCGTCTCACCGCTCGTCAGATCGAGTCAGCGCGTCGTGCTCTGACCCGTCACGTTAAACGTGGCGGCAAGATCTGGATCCGTGTATTCCCGGACAAGCCTATCTCCAAAAAGCCCCTCGAAGTTCGTATGGGTAAAGGTAAGGGTAACGTGGAGTACTGGGTTGCCCAGATTCAGCCAGGCAAAGTCCTGTATGAAATCGAGGGTGTTACTGAAGAGCTGGCGCGTGAGGCTTTTGCCCTGGCTGCTGCAAAGCTGCCGCTCGCCACCGCCTTTGTTAAACGGACGGTGATGTGATGAAAGCGAATGAACTTCGTGAAAAATCCGCACAGCAGCTGAACGAGCAATTGCTCGGCTTGCTGCGCGACCAGTTCAATCTGCGTATGCAGAAAGCAACTGGCCAGTTGGGGCAGTCTCATCTGCTCTCGCAAGTTAAGCGTGACATCGCTCGCGTGAAGACTGTGCTCAACCAGCAGGCAGGTAAGTGATCATGGCTGAAGCCGAAAAGACTGTCCGTACGCTGACTGGCCGTGTTGTCAGCGACAAGATGGACAAAACCATCACCGTACTGATCGAGCGTCGCGTTAAGCACCCGATCTACGGTAAATATGTTAAGCGTTCGACTAAGCTGCACGCGCACGACGAAACCAACCAGTGCCACATCGGCGACAAAGTCACTATTCGTGAAACTCGTCCGCTGGCCAAGACCAAGTCTTGGGCATTGGTTGATGTTCTCGAACGCGCTGTGGAAGTCTAAGGACTAGGGGTCGGAGAAATTATATGATTCAGACTCAATCCATGCTCGATGTGGCCGATAACAGCGGCGCTCGCCGTGTTATGTGCATCAAGGTGCTGGGTGGCTCCCATCGTCGTTACGCTGGTATCGGTGACATCATCAAAGTTACCGTGAAGGAAGCAATTCCTCGCGGTAAGGTGAAGAAAGGCCAAGTGATGACTGCTGTTGTAGTCCGCACTCGTCACGGCGTACGTCGTGCTGATGGCTCCATTATCCGCTTTGATGGCAACGCTGCTGTTCTTCTGAACAACAAGCAAGAGCCGATCGGCACCCGTATCTTTGGGCCAGTGACCCGTGAACTTCGTACTGAGAAGTTCATGAAGATCGTCTCGCTCGCCCCAGAAGTGCTGTAAGGAGATCCGACATGCAAAAGATTCGTCGTGACGACGAGATCATCGTGATCGCCGGCAAAGACAAAGGTAAGCGCGGTAAGGTGCTTAAGGTTCTCGCTAATAACCGTCTGGTTATCGGTGGTCTGAACCTGGTTAAGCGTCATACCAAGCCTAACCCGATGTCGGGCGTACAAGGCGGTATCGTCGAAAAAGAAGCTCCACTGGACGCTTCTAACGTCGCCATTTTCAACGGCGAAACCAACAAGGCTGACCGCGTTGGTTTCAAAGTAGAAGATGGCAAGAAAATTCGTGTCTTCAAGTCGACCCAAAAAGCGGTTGATGCTTGAACACTGCTAGGTAGAAGACCATGGCACGACTAAAAGAGATTTACTGGAAAGAAATCGCACCGAAACTTAAGGAAGAACTTAAGCTTTCGAACGTGATGGAAGTTCCACGCGTTACCAAAATTACCCTGAACATGGGTCTGGGCGAAGCGGTCGGCGACAAAAAAGTCATCGAACACGCCGTTGCTGACCTAGAAAAGATCACCGGTCAAAAAGTCGTTGTGACTTACGCTCGGAAATCCATCGCTGGCTTTAAAGTCCGTGAAGGTTGGCCGATCGGCGTCAAAGTGACTCTGCGCCGTGAGCGTATGTACGAATTCCTGGATCGTCTGCTGTCGATCTCCCTGCCTCGGGTTCGCGACTTCCGCGGCCTGAATGCCAAGTCCTTCGATGGTCGTGGTAACTACAGCATGGGCGTGAAAGAGCAGATCATCTTCCCGGAAATCGACTACGACAAGATCGATGCTCTCCGCGGTCTGGACATCACCCTGACCACCACTGCCAAGAACGATGATGAAGGTCGCGCCCTGTTGCGTGCTTTCAAATTCCCGTTCCGCAACTGATTGGAGTAGGACCATGGCCAAGATGAGCATGAAAAACCGCGAGCTGAAGCGTCAGCTCACGGTTGCCAAGTACGCCAAGAAGCGTGCAGCACTGAAAGCAATCATCGTTGATCTGAACGCAAGTCCAGAAGCGCGTTGGGAAGCTACAGTTGCTCTGCAGAAGCAGCCACGTGACGCAAGCGCTTCGCGCATGCGTAACCGCTGCCGCCTGACCGGTCGTCCACACGGCGTTTACCGCAAGTTCGGCCTCGGCCGTAACAAACTGCGTGAAGCGGCAATGCGTGGTGACGTACCAGGTCTGGTTAAAGCCAGCTGGTAAGTACTTTCAGCGTCCAGGTGGTCGGTATCGCAAGATACTGACCGCCGGTGACCTTGAATCTGGAACAAGCCCCTTTTGGGGCTTGTTTCATTTCTGGAGTGTGTTTAAAATACGCGGCTCGCCTGAGCCCGTGTTTTTTATGCTCGGAGATTCTCGGCGACATATGTAGCCGCAAGGCTAATTTTTTTGTATTAGGAGCGTCTAGCCCATGAGTATGCAGGACCCGTTAGCGGACATGCTAACTCGTATCCGTAATGCCCAGATGGCTGAAAAGTCCGTCGTAAGCATGCCATCTTCCAAGTTGAAGGTAGCTGTTGCCAAAGTCCTGAAAGACGAAGGCTACATTGCGGGTTATCAGATCAGCAGCGAAACCAAGCCACTGCTGTCCATCGAGCTGAAGTACTTCGAAGGCCGTTCGGTCATCGAGGAAGTGAAGCGCGTTAGCCGTCCAGGCCTGCGTCAGTACAAGTCCGCCGAAGATCTGCCGAAAGTTCGTGGCGGTCTGGGTGTGTCTATCGTCTCCACCAACAAAGGTGTGATGACGGATCGTGCTGCGCGCGCTGCCGGTGTCGGCGGCGAAGTTCTTTGCACTGTGTTCTAAGGGGGGATAAGCATGTCACGCGTCGCTAAGAACCCCGTTAAGCTGCCAGCCGGTGTCGAAGTAAAATTCGCAGGCCAACAGCTTTCGGTGAAGGGTGCCAAGGGTACTCTTGAACTGAACATCCATTCGTCCGTTGAGATCGTTGAAGAAGCTGGTGAGCTGCGTTTCGCTGCTCGCAATGGCGATCAACAAACTCGCGCAATGGCCGGTACCACGCGTGCGTTGGTAAACAACATGGTCCAAGGCGTAAGCCAAGGCTTCGAGCGTAAGCTCCAGCTGGTCGGTGTTGGTTACAAAGCGCAAGCAAAAGGCACGGTTTTGAACCTGGCCCTTGGCTTCTCGCACCCAGTGGATTACGAACTGCCGGAAGGCATCACCGCTGAGACCCCTAGCCAAACCGATATCCTGATCAAGGGCATCGATAAGCAGCTGGTAGGTCAGGTGGCCGCTGAGATCCGCGACTTCCGTCCACCAGAGCCGTACAAAGGCAAAGGTGTGCGCTACGCGGACGAAGTCGTCCGTCGTAAAGAAGCCAAGAAGAAGTAGGGCATAGCAAATGACCGACAAAAAAGTTACTCGACTGCGTCGCGCTCGCAAAGCACGCCTGAAAATGCACGAACTCGAAGTCGTGCGTCTCTGCGTGTATCGCTCGTCGCAGCACATCTACGCCCAGGTCATCTCGGCCGACGGCAACCAGGTCCTGGCAAGCGCCTCGACTTTGGATAAAGAACTGCGTGATGGTGCCACTGGCAACATCGACGCGGCCACTAAGGTTGGCCAGCTGGTCGCTACGCGTGCTAAGGCCGCTGGCGTCTCGCAAGTGGCTTTCGACCGCTCTGGCTTCAAGTACCACGGTCGCGTGAAAGCGCTGGCTGATGCTGCTCGTGAAGCTGGGCTGGAGTTCTAAGTTATGTCAAATAACGACCAAAAGCGCGACGAAGGCTACATTGAGAAGCTGGTTCAAGTTAACCGCGTAGCCAAAACCGTTAAAGGCGGCCGTATCTTCACTTTCACCGCGTTGACCGTGGTTGGTGATGGTAAAGGGCGTGTTGGCTTCGGCCGTGGCAAGTCACGTGAAGTGCCTGCCGCGATCCAGAAGGCAATGGAAGCTGCTCGTCGCAACATGATCCAAGTTGATCTGAACGGCACCACTCTGCAGTACGCAATGAAGTCCGCTCATGGCGCTTCGAAGGTGTACATGCAGCCTGCCTCTGAAGGTACCGGTATCATCGCTGGCGGCGCTATGCGTGCTGTCCTCGAAGTTGCTGGCGTTCAGAACGTTCTGGCCAAGTGCTACGGCTCGACTAACCCGGTAAACGTGGTTCACGCCACTTTCAAAGGTTTGAAAGCTATGCAATCTCCTGAGTCCATCGCTGCGAAGCGTGGTCTGACTGTCAAGGAGATCTTCTGATCATGGCTACCGTTAAAGTAACGCTGATCAAAAGCATGACCGGCCGCATCCCTAACCACAAACTGTGCGTTAAAGGTTTGGGTCTGCGTCGCATCGGTCACACTGTAGAAGTCCAGGATACTCCCGAGAATCGCGGGATGATCAACAAGGCTTACTACATGCTGCGTGTAGAGGGTTAATCGATGAAACTCAATGATCTGAGTCCAGCGCCGGGTTCCCGTCGCGAAAAGCATCGTCCGGGCCGTGGTATCGGTAGCGGTTTGGGTAAGACTGGTGGCCGTGGCCACAAAGGTCAAACCTCCCGCTCCGGTGGCACCATCGCTCCAGGCTTTGAAGGCGGTCAACAGCCGCTGCATCGTCGCCTGCCTAAGTTCGGTTTCGTATCCCTGAAAGCCATGGACCGCGCAGAAGTGCGTTTGTCCGAGCTGGCCAAAGTGGAAGGCGACATCGTTACTGTGCAGACCCTGAAAGATGCCAACGTGATCAACGTCAACGTACAGCGTGTGAAAATCATGCTGTCCGGTGAAGTGACTCGCGCTGTCACTATCGGCAAGGGAATCGGCGCCACCAAAGGTGCGCGTTCGGCTATCGAAGCAGCTGGCGGCAAGTTCGAGGAATAAATGGCTAAGCAAGGTGCTCTCTCAGCGCTCGGCAAAGGCGGTATGTCTGAACTCTGGGCTCGTCTGCGTTTTCTGTTCCTGGCGATTATCGTCTACCGAATAGGCGCACACATCCCGGTTCCAGGTATCAACCCGGACCGACTCGCAGACCTGTTTCGACAGAATGAGGGGACCATTCTTAGCTTGTTCAACATGTTTTCCGGCGGCGCGCTGGAACGGATGAGCATCTTTGCACTGGGGATCATGCCGTATATTTCGGCATCGATCATCATGCAACTGATGACCGCCGTCAGCCCGCAGCTGGAGCAGTTGAAGAAGGAAGGTGAAGCTGGCCGTCGCAAGATTAGCCAGTACACCCGCTACGGCACTGTCATCCTCGCCTTGGTTCAAGCTATCGGCATGTCCGTTGGCCTGGCCGGGCAGGGTGTTGCGTTCACTGGTGACTTTGGCTTCCATTTCGTCGCGGTATCCACGTTTGTGGCTGGTGCGATGTTCATGATGTGGCTGGGTGAGCAGATTACTGAGCGTGGTGTTGGTAACGGTATCTCGATGTTGATTTTCGCAGGTATCGTCGCCGGTCTTCCGAGAGCAATTGGGCAGTCTTTCGAGTCTGCACGTCAGGGTGATATCAACATTTTCGCTTTGGTTGCCATCGGTTTGCTGGCAGTAGCGATTATCGGTTTTGTGGTGTTCATTGAGCGTGGCCAGCGTCGTATTGCTGTTCACTACGCCAAGCGTCAGCAGGGCCGTAAGGTTTTTGCTGCGCAGACCAGCCACTTGCCGCTGAAAGTGAATATGGCCGGTGTTATTCCGGCAATTTTCGCGAGCAGCATTTTGCTGTTTCCGGCTTCGTTGGGTACCTGGTTTGGTCAGTCTGAAAATATGGGCTGGCTGCAGGACCTCTCTCAGTCGATCGCTCCTGGTCAGCCGTTGAATATTCTGCTGTTTAGTGCAGGGATTATTTTCTTCTGCTTCTTCTATACGGCGTTGATGTTCAATCCGAAAGACGTAGCGGAAAACCTGAAGAAGTCCGGTGCCTTTATTCCGGGCATCCGTCCAGGTGAGCAGTCTGCACGCTACATTGATGGCGTTCTGACCCGTTTGACCCTGTTCGGTGCTCTATATATGACGGCCGTGTGCTTGCTTCCCCAGTTCCTGGTGGTTGCAGCAAACGTTCCGTTCTACCTTGGCGGGACCTCGTTGCTGATCGTGGTCGTGGTTGTGATGGACTTCATGTCCCAAGTACAATCGCACCTCGTTTCGCACCAGTACGAATCCCTGATGAAGAAAGCCAACCTGAAGGGCTACGGCAGCGGCATGTTGCGCTGAGTACCCCATAAGGTTCGAGGAGTTGGTGATGAAAGTTCGTGCATCGGTGAAAAAGCTGTGCCGTAACTGCAAGATTATTCGCCGCGAAGGTGTTGTTCGAGTAATTTGCAGCGCGGAACCGCGTCACAAACAGCGCCAAGGCTGAGTGTGATCCGCTTGAAGCCCGGCAGCTAGTGCGCTGCCGGGTTGATTATTTGTTATTACAGCGATATTATCTCGCGCCCTATTTCTTGGCTTCCGGGGCGTAGGTAGCTGTCAATTGGAGTCCCACTGAATGGCCCGTATTGCAGGCGTTAACATTCCAGATAACAAGCACACTGTTATCTCGCTGACCTACATCTATGGTGTTGGTCGCACTACTGCGCAGAAAATTTGCGCAGACACTGGGGTAAACCCAGCCGCAAAGATCAAAGATCTGAGCGACGAGCAGATTGAGCTGTTGCGTGGCGAAGTGGCGAAGTTCACCACTGAAGGTGACCTGCGTCGCGAAATCAACATGAAAATCAAGCGTTTGATGGACCTCGGTTGCTACCGTGGTCTGCGTCATCGTCGTGGTCTTCCAGTACGCGGTCAGCGTACCAAGACTAACGCGCGTACCCGTAAAGGTCCGCGTAAGCCGATCCGCAAGTAATCGCCCACGCGAATCGACAGGAAAATTATCATGGCTAAACCTGCTGCTCGTCCTCGTAAAAAAGTTAAAAAGACAGTGGTTGATGGCATTGCCCACATCCATGCTTCTTTTAACAACACAATCGTGACCATCACCGACCGTCAAGGTAACGCGCTTTCTTGGGCTACCTCCGGTGGTTCGGGTTTCCGCGGTTCCCGCAAGTCCACCCCGTTCGCTGCTCAAGTAGCTGCTGAACGTGCTGGTCAAGCTGCGCTGGAATACGGCCTGAAAAACCTTGACGTTAACGTCAAAGGTCCAGGTCCAGGTCGTGAGTCTGCTGTCCGTGCTTTGAACGGCTGTGGCTATAAGATCGCCAGCATCACCGACGTGACGCCAATCCCGCACAACGGGTGCCGTCCGCCGAAGAAGCGCCGCGTGTAATCCAGGAGATTGTAAAGAATGGCTCGTTACATTGGTCCAAAATGCAAACTCGCTCGTCGTGAAGGCACCGATCTCTTCTTGAAGAGCGGCGTGCGCGCGATCGAATCGAAGTGCAACATTGAAGCAGCACCTGGTATCCACGGCCAACGCCGCGGTCGCCAGTCCGATTACGGCACCCAACTGCGTGAAAAGCAGAAGGTCCGTCGTATCTACGGCGTTCTCGAGCGTCAATTCAGCGGCTACTACAAAGAAGCTGCTGGCAAGAAAGGTGCAACCGGTGAAAACCTGCTGCAACTGCTCGAATGCCGTCTGGACAACGTTGTATACCGTATGGGCTTTGGTTCGACTCGCGCCGAATCCCGCCAGCTGGTATCGCACAAATCCGTCAGCGTAAACGGCCAAACCGTTAACGTCCCGTCCTACCAGGTTCGTGCTGGTGACGTGGTCGCGATTCGCGAGAAAGCAAAAAACCAACTTCGCATTGTCCAAGCTCTCGATCTGTGTGCCCAACGTGGCCGCGTAGAATGGGTAGAAGTAGACACTGAGAAGAAGTCGGGCGTTTTCAAGAACGTTCCTGCTCGCAGTGATCTGTCCGCCGACATCAACGAAAGCCTGATTGTCGAGCTCTACTCCAAGTAAGGGCTAGAAAATAGGTGCATCCATGCAGATTTCGGTAAATGAGTTCCTGACACCCCGCCACATTGATGTGCAGGTTGTCAGTCCAACCCGCGCCAAGATCACGCTCGAGCCTCTCGAGCGTGGTTTTGGCCACACCCTGGGCAACGCGCTGCGCCGCATCCTGTTGTCCTCAATGCCCGGCTGTGCAGTAGTCGAGGCCGAGATTGACGGTGTGCTCCACGAGTACAGCGCCATCGAAGGTGTACAGGAAGACGTAATTGAAATCCTGTTGAACCTTAAAGGTCTGGCTATCAAGCTGCACGGCCGTGACGAAGTTACGCTGACCTTGTCGAAGAAGGGTTCGGGGGTGGTTACCGCTGCCGATATTCAGCTGGATCATGATGTCGAGATCGTTAATCCCGATCACGTAATCGCTAACCTGGCGTCTAACGGCGCCCTGAACATGAAGCTCACTGTAGCTCGTGGTCGTGGTTATGAACCGGCCGACTCGCGTCAGAGCGATGAAGATGAAAGCCGCAGCATTGGTCGCTTGCAGCTTGACTCTTCGTTCAGCCCGGTTCGCCGTATCGCATACGTGGTGGAAAACGCCCGTGTCGAGCAGCGTACTAACCTGGACAAGCTGGTTATTGATCTGGAAACCAATGGTACTCTGGATCCTGAAGAGGCTATCCGCCGCGCTGCAACCATTCTGCAACAGCAGTTGGCTGCGTTCGTCGACCTCAAAGGTGACAGCGAACCAGTGGTAATCGAGCAGGAAGACGAGATCGATCCGATCCTGCTTCGCCCGGTTGACGATCTGGAACTGACTGTACGTTCGGCTAACTGCCTTAAGGCGGAAAACATTTACTACATCGGTGACCTGATTCAGCGCACCGAAGTAGAACTGTTGAAGACTCCGAACCTGGGCAAGAAATCCTTGACTGAAATCAAGGACGTTCTGGCCTCCCGCGGTCTGTCCCTCGGCATGCGCCTCGACAACTGGCCGCCTGCAAGTCTTAAGAAGGACGACAAGGCGACTGCCTGATCGTCGTAATCACCGAACGTGAGTTTGGTAAGGAATGAACCATGCGTCATCGTAAAAGTGGTCGTCACCTGAGCCGTACCAGCTCGCACCGCAAGGCCATGTTTCAAAACATGGCGGTGTCGCTGTTCGAGCACGAGCTGATCAAAACTACACTGCCAAAAGCTAAAGAACTGCGTCGCGTTGCTGAGCCGCTGATCACTTTGGCTAAGACAGACAGCCTGGCTAACCGCCGTTTGGTTTTCGACCGTACTCGTTCGAAAGCTATCGTTGGTAAGCTCTTCAACGACCTGGGCAAGCGTTACGCTACCCGTGAGGGTGGCTACCTGCGCATCCTCAAGTGCGGCTTCCGCACTGGCGACAACGCGCCAATGGCGTACGTCGAGTTGGTTGATCGTGCTACTGCCGGCGAAGCTGTAAGCGCCGAGTAAGACGACAAGCTGTAACGAAGAACCGGGCCTAGTGCCCGGTTTTTTGTGCGCGTAATAAAAGCGTGATTTGTACAAGCGTCCACGGGTTGTGCTTGGCAATATGCCTCTGGGGAGGTTGGTAGTTATTTTCTATCGATGCCGACAATTTAATGAATTTGTAGGCGTCATGTCGATGATCAATACTCCCTCCAAGCCGACTAGCCGGCAGTTCCAAGTCCGACCTGAGGAAGATTGCATGAGCCAGAATAAAATCCTTACTACCGCCAGCGGCGCGCCCGTTGCGGACAATCAGAATTCCCGTTCCGCCGGTCCACGTGGTCCATTGCTGCTCGACGATTTCCACCTGATCGAGAAGCTCGCGCACTTCAACCGTGAAAACATTCCGGAACGTCGCGTGCACGCGAAAGGTTCGGGTGCCTTTGGTACCTTCACGGTTACTCAAGACATTACCCAATACACCAGCGCCAAGTTGTTTGAGTCTGTTGGCAAGCAAACCCCGACCTTCTTGCGCTTTTCCACCGTTGGTGGTGAGCGTGGTTCGGCTGATACCGAACGCGACCCACGCGGCTTCGCCTTGAAGTTCTACACCGAAGAAGGCAACTGGGACATCGTCGGGAACAACACCCCAGTGTTCTTCATTCGCGATCCTTTAAAGTTTCCGGACTTCATCCACACCCAGAAGCGCCTGCCGCAAAGCAATCTCAAAAGCGCTCAGATGATGTGGGACTTCTGGTCGCACTCTCCGGAGGCACTGCACCAGGTCACCATTCTGTTTTCGGACCGTGGCATCCCTGATGGCTATCGCCACATGCACGGCTTCGGCAGTCACACCTACAGCCTGATTAACGCCAATGGCGAGCGCCACTGGGTGAAGTGGCACTACAAGACTAAGCAAGGCATCAAGAACTTGGCGCCGGCTGAGGCCGCGCGCCTGGCCGGTACCGATCCGGATTACGCCCAGCGCGATCTGTTCGGCGCGATTGAGCGCGGTGATTTCCCGAAATGGCGGGTCTGCATCCAGATCATGACCGAGGCCCAGGCTAATGCTCACTACGAGAACCCCTTTGACGTGACCAAGACCTGGTCGCAGAAGGAGTTCCCGTTAATCGAAGTTGGCGAGCTCGAACTCAACCGCAATCCGCAGAACTACTTCGCTGAAGTGGAGCAGGCTGCGTTCGGCCCGAGCAACATGGTGCCGGGTGTAGGCCTGTCGCCAGACCGTATGCTGCAAGGTCGTGTGTTCGCATACGCAGATGCTCACCGTTACCGCGTCGGCACCAATCACCAGCAACTGCCGGTGAATGCCCCACGTAACCAGGTGAACAGCTACCAGCGTGATGGTTCGATGGCATTTGGCAGCAACGGTGGCGCGGGGCCCAACTACGAGCCGAACAGCTACGCAGATGCGCCGAAGCAAGCACCACAATACGCGGAGCCTGCGTTGGCATTGAGCGGTGCTGCTGACCGTTATGATCACCGGGAAGACACCGATTACTACAGCCACGCAGGTGCACTGTTCCGCCTGATGAACGATGAGCAGAAAGCGTTGCTCACCAACAACATCGCCGGTGCAATGGGTGGCGTTTCCAGTGATGTGGTTCAGCGCCAATTGCAGCATTTCTACAAAGCAGATCCTGCTTATGGAGAAGCAATCGCAAAGGCACTGGGTGTATCGCTTAACTAACTCTAAACGATAAGCAGAACCGCCCTCATTTGGGCGGTTTTTGCGTTATTTCAGCCACTTTTCTCTGAAAATCTTCACTTTTCTGCCGTTGATCCCGTGACCTCCGGGTCATCATGGTTCAAACTACAGACTTTCAAGCAGGGAGATGTAGGGCGATGCAAGGTCACCCCGACGTAATCGATTACCTCAACACGTTGCTGACGGGCGAACTGGCTGCTCGTGACCAATATTTCATCCATTCGCGCATGTACGAAGACTGGGGCTTTACCGAGCTCTACGAGCGTATCAACCACGAGATGGAAGAAGAGGCACAGCACGCCGACGCACTGATGCGCCGTATCCTCATGCTCGAAGGCACGCCACGTATGCGTCCCGATGATCTGGATGTGGGGACCACGGTACCTGACATGCTCGCTGCCGACTTGCGCCTCGAGTACAAGGTCCGTGCCGCGCTCTGCAAAGGCATCGAGCTCTGTGAGCAGCATAATGACTATGTCACCCGGGAAATCCTGCGGGTGCAGTTGAATGACACCGAAGAAGATCATACCTATTGGCTTGAAAAGCAGTTGGGCCTGATCAAGCTGGTCGGCTTGGAGAATTACCTGCAATCGCAGTTCTGATTCCCGGCTACAAAAAAGCCCCTGTCACCGCAAAGTGACAGGGGCTTTTCATTGGGCCCGAAAAACTCAGGCCCGGTCGCGCTCCAGCAACGGCTTCAAGTAGAAGCCCGTGTGCGACTGCGGCATTTCGGAAACTTGCTCCGGTGTGCCTACCGCGATGATCTGACCACCCTTGGAACCACCTTCAGGCCCCAGGTCAACCAACCAGTCGGCGGTCTTGATTACATCCAGGTTGTGCTCGATCACCACCACGGTGTTGCCGTGATCGCGCAGGCGGTGCAACACGTCCAGCAGTTGCTGTATATCCGCAAAATGCAGGCCGGTGGTCGGCTCATCGAGGATGTACAGGGTCTTGCCGGTGTCGCGCTTTGACAACTCGCGGGACAGCTTCACCCGTTGCGCCTCACCACCGGACAGCGTGGTCGCCGATTGCCCCAGCTTGATATACGACAGGCCTACATCCATCAGTGTTTGCAGCTTGCGCGCCAACGCCGGAACCGCGTCAAAGAACACCCGTGCTTCCTCGATGGTCATCTCCAGGGTTTCGTGGATGCTTTTGCCCTTGTATTTGATCTCCAGGGTCTCGCGGTTATAGCGCTTGCTCTTGCACACATCGCACGGCACGTAGATGTCCGGCAGGAAGTGCATCTCCACCTTGATCAAGCCATCGCCCTGGCACGCTTCACAGCGACCGCCCTTGACGTTGAACGAGAACCGGCCCGGCCCATAACCCCGTGAGCGGGACTCCGGAACGCCAGCAAACAACTCACGAATGGGTGTAAACAACCCGGTGTAGGTCGCCGGGTTGGAACGCGGCGTGCGGCCAATTGGGCTCTGGTCGATATCGACGACTTTGTCCAGAAGCTCCAGACCCTTGATGCTGTCGTGAGCAGCCGCTTCCAGAGTCGTCGCGCCGTTTAAGGCAGTGGCACTCAAGGGGAACAGCGTGTTGTTGATCAGCGTCGATTTGCCCGAGCCGGAAACACCGGTCACGCAGGTCAGCAGGCCCAGCGGAATTTCCAGGTCTACATTGCGCAAGTTGTTGCCACGCGCGCCCTTGAGGTGCAGCGCCTGCTTCTTGTTGCGCGGTGTACGTTTGGCCGGCACGGCAATTTTCACACGGCCAGACAAGTACTTGCCGGTCAGCGAGTCCGGATGGGCCATGACTTCGGCAGGCGTACCTTCGGCGACAATATGCCCGCCATGCACACCCGCGCCCGGGCCAATATCAACCACGTAATCCGCCAGGCGAATCGCATCTTCATCGTGCTCGACCACGATCACCGTGTTGCCGATGTCCCGAAGGTGTTTCAGCGTGCCCAGCAGGCGATCGTTGTCGCGTTGGTGCAAGCCAATCGACGGTTCATCGAGGATGTACAGCACCCCCACGAGCCCGGCACCAATCTGGCTGGCCAAGCGAATTCGCTGGGCTTCACCACCAGACAACGTGTCGGCACTTCGGTCCAGCGACAGGTAATCCAGGCCAACGTTGACCAGAAACTGCAACCGCTCGCGAATTTCCTTGAGAATCTTGTCGGCGATTTCGCCACGGCGACCGGTCAACTTGAGCACACCAAAGTACTCGCAGGCATCACCGATCGGCAGGTTGGTCACCGCAGGCAATGTCTTCTCGCCCACCCACACATGCCGCGCCTCTCGACGCAGGCGAGTGCCACGGCAATCCGGGCAAGGCTGCGTGCTCAGGAATTTTGCCAACTCTTCGCGCACGCTGGCCGATTCAGTCTCGCGGTAGCGACGCTCAAGGTTCGGCACGATGCCTTCGAACGGGTGCGAGCGCTTGACGATATCGCCACGGTCATTCAAGTACTTGAAGTCGACATTCTGCGAACCACTGCCGTGGAGGATGACCTTTTGTTGGTCCGCCGGCAGTTGGTTGAATGGCACTTCCAGGCTGAATTTATAATGCGACGCCAACGACCCCAACATTTGGAAGTAGTAAACGTTACGCCTGTCCCAGCCGCGTATCGCACCCTCCGCCAGGGTCAAGTCACCGTTGACCAGACGCTTGATGTCGAAGAACTGCTTCACCCCCAGGCCATCACAGGTCGGGCACGCGCCGGCCGGGTTGTTGAAGGAGAACAGCTTGGGTTCCAGCTCACTGATGGCATGCCCGCAGATCGGGCAAGCAAAGCGCGCGGAAAAGATGATCTCTTCGCCCTGCTCGTCATCCATCGGGGCCACCAAGGCAATGCCGTCGGCCAGCTTCAACGCGGTTTCGAAGGATTCCGCAAGGCGCTGCTGCAGGTCTGCCCGCACCTTGAAGCGGTCGACTACCACATCAATCGAGTGCTTCTTCTGCTTGTCGAGCTTCGGCGCTTCGTCCAGCTCGTAGAGCTTGCCGTTGATTCGCGCCCGCACAAAGCCTTGCGCACGCAGTTCTTCGAAGACGGAAAGGTGTTCGCCCTTGCGCTCACGAATCACTGGTGCCAGCAGCATCAGCTTGGCGCCTTCCGGCTGGGCGAGCACCAGGTCGACCATCTGGCTGACGGTCTGGGCTTCCAGGGGAATATCGTGGTCCGGGCAGCGCGGAATACCCACGCGTGCGTACAGCAGACGCAGGTAGTCGTAGATTTCGGTAATGGTGCCCACGGTGGAGCGCGGGTTATGGGAAGTCGATTTTTGCTCGATGGAAATTGCCGGCGACAGGCCTTCAATGGTGTCGACGTCGGGCTTTTCCATCATCGACAGGAACTGGCGGGCATAGGCCGACAGCGATTCCACATAGCGACGCTGGCCTTCGGCATACAGCGTGTCAAACGCCAGCGACGATTTGCCGGACCCGGACAAGCCGGTGATGACAATCAGTTTGTCCCGTGGCAGGGTCAGGTCGATGTTCTTCAGGTTGTGGGTTCTAGCCCCACGAATCAGGATCTTGTCCAAGATGGCCTCGCACGGCGGGCGTAAATAATGCCGGAGTATACGGCTAAAGACTGGATGAATATACACTGTCAAAAGGCCGCTTGCAGCCTTAGATGAAAGCTGCGCGGCAAAGCGCCGCATATACCCTCTCAATCGATGGGACTGGTAGAATCGCCGCCGGTTCACACGAGGTTTTTCCATGCACGATCCCCACAGCGAACGCATGAGTAGCGGCGAGACCCGAGCGGCAAGCGGTCTGGCCCTGGTGTTCGCCTTCCGTATGCTGGGCATGTTTATGGTGTTGCCAGTGCTGGCGACCTATGGGATGGACCTCGCAGGCGCGACCCCGGCATTGATCGGCCTGGCCATTGGCGCGTATGGCCTGACCCAGGCGATTTTTCAGATTCCGTTCGGGATCATTTCTGACCGCATCGGCCGCCGTCCGGTGATCTATCTGGGTCTGATCGTGTTCGCTCTCGGCAGTGTGCTCGCGGCGCAAGCGGATTCGATATGGGGCGTGATCGCCGGGCGCATCCTGCAAGGTGCCGGTGCGATTTCCGCCGCGGTCATGGCGCTGCTGTCAGACCTGACCCGTGAGCAACACCGCACCAAGGCCATGGCCATGATCGGCATGACCATCGGCCTGTCGTTTGCCGTGGCCATGGTGGTCGGCCCCTTGCTGACGCGCGCGTTCGGCCTGCACGGGCTGTTCCTGGCCACCGGCGGCATGGCGCTGTTCGGTATCGTGATCGTAGCCTTTATGGTGCCGCGCTCCACCGGCACGTTGCAGCACCGCGAGTCGGGCGTCGCGCGCAAGGCTTTATTGCCGACACTCAAGCATCCGGACCTGCTGCGCCTGGATTTAGGTATCTTCGTATTACACGCCATGCTCATGTGCAGCTTCGTCGCCTTGCCCCTGGCGCTGGTGGAAAAAGCCGGGTTGCCCAAGGAACAGCACTGGTGGGTCTACCTCACCGCGCTGTTGATTTCGTTCTTCGCCATGATCCCGTTCATCATCTATGGCGAGAAGAAACGCAAAATGAAACGAGTTCTCTTGGGCGCCGTCGCGACGTTGATGCTCACTGAGCTATTCTTCTGGCAGTTCGGCGACAGCCTGCGGGCACTGGTAATCGGCACGGTGGTGTTTTTCACCGCGTTCAACCTGCTGGAGGCTTCATTGCCTTCGCTGATCAGTAAGGTTTCACCGGCCGGCGGCAAAGGGACGGCCATGGGGGTGTATTCCACCAGCCAGTTCCTGGGTTCTGCACTGGGCGGCATCATGGGTGGCTGGATGTTCCAGCATGGCGGTTTGTCGGTTGTCTTCCTGGGATGCGCCGGGCTGGCTGCACTTTGGCTAGCCTTTGCTGTTACCATGCGCGAACCTCCCTACGTCACAAGTCTGCGTTTGCCGCTATCGCCCGAGGCGATCCGTGAAAGCGGTCTGGTAGAGCGCCTGAAGGCCGTCGTAGGGGTAACCGATGCAGTCGTGATTGCTGAAGAAGCAGCCATTTACATCAAATTGGACACCGAATTATTGGATCGCGCGACGCTTGAGCAACTGGTCAACCCAGTGCCGACAGCGCGCCAAGCTTAGGAGAACGTTATGGCCCGTGGGGTTAACAAAGTCATATTGGTCGGTACATGCGGCCAGGATCCCGAGGTTCGCTACTTGCCTAACGGTAACGCCGTGACCAACCTGAGTCTGGCGACCAGCGAACAGTGGACCGACAAGCAGACTGGCCAGAAGGTCGAAAAAACCGAATGGCACCGCGTGTCCATGTTCGGCAAGGTTGCAGAGATTGCTGGTGAGTACCTGCGCAAAGGTTCGCAGGTCTACATCGAAGGCAAGCTGCAAACCCGTGAGTGGGAAAAAGACGGCATCAAGCGTTACACCACTGAAATCGTGGTCGACATGCAAGGCACCATGCAACTGCTGGGCGGCCGTCCACAGCAGGGCGACCAACAAGGCGGGGGCAATAACTACCAGCAGTCCGCACCGGCCCCACGCCAGCAGGCTCCGCGTCCGCAGCAGTCGGCACCGCAACAGTCGCGCCAGGCGCCGCCTCCACAACAGGCTGCTCCACAACCGGCTCCGGATTTCGACAGCTTTGATGACGATATCCCGTTCTAGCGGTCACCTTAGACCTTTTTGTAAGGTTTAGACCTGAAGCCCCCGCACTGCGGGGGCTTTGCATTTCTAAGTGAGGACTTCATCCTCAATGGCGACCCCTACATGAGCACGTTGACACGGATGAAATAGCGCAGCGTTTAATCGGCGATCAGGCGTCCGCCTCGGCCGCCGTCACCACCATCTCTTTGAACCGGCGTAACACTGCGGATCCGTCATCAATCCGCGTCGCCAAATGCAGTGGTGCCACCAGGCTCTGACACTCCGTCAGTTCCCGATACACGATGCCGTCCCCGCGCAACCGTTGCATCGACGCCGGCACGATGGACACCCCCAGTCCCGCCGCTACCAGGCTGAGTGTCGCGGTCATGCGCGGGGCTTCCTGGACCACCTGAGGGCTGAACCCCGCTTCACGGCACGCCACCAGAATCGCGTCATACAGGCCCAACCCCACGCGGCGGCGATAGAGCACGAAGGACTCGCTCGCCAATGCCTTCAAGGGCAGGGGAGAGCCCGCATTGAGTGCCAGCGGATGATCAGTGGGCAGCGCCAGCAACATCGGCTCCACCAGGATCGGGTCGTCCTGCAGCGATTGAGTCCCGCTGAGGGGGGAGCGGATAAACGCCGCGTCCAGTTTTTCATGCGCCAACGCGTCCAGCAGTTCGCCGGTGCCAGCTTCTTCCAACACCACCGTGACGCCGACATAGGTTTCGCGAAACAACCGCAACACACTCGGCACAAAGGGATGCAGTGCAGCCGAGCTAGTGAACCCGATCGCCAGCCGTCCGCGCTCACCCCGTGCGGCAAGGCGCACTACGTCCGCAATGCCTTCAGCCTGCGCGAGTAGTTCACGGGCCTCGTCCAGTAAAGCGAGCCCGGCGGTAGTGGGTCGCACGCCTCGGGGCAAACGCTCCATCAGCACCACGCCCAACTCGGCTTCGAGGCTTTGCAGCATCCGTGTCAACGGCGGCTGCTGCATGCCCAGGCGTTCGGCAGCGCGGGTGATATAACCTTCTTCGGCGATGGCTACGAAGGCCTTGAGTTGGCGAAGCTCCAGCATAGGAATACTTTTCAGGTATGGGAGAGTGCCAATCCTGGCATTTGTTCTCATGGCTCACAAGATTTAGGCTGTGGCCAACCTCAAACAGAAGGAAGCCGTGATGACCTGGTCTGCCAAGCAATACACGATGTTTGAACAGCAACGCACCCGTCCCGTCCGCGACCTGGTCGCGGCCATTCCGAATACCGAGGTGCGTACGGCTGTCGACCTGGGCTGCGGTCCCGGCAATTCCACCGAGGTGCTGGCCGAGCGCTTCCCGCATGCGCACGTTACCGGCATGGACAGCTCCGACGACATGCTGGTCGATGCACGCCAACGGCTACCGGCGCTGAACTTCGAACTGGCGGACATCGGCGCCTGGAACCCCGCACAGACTTTCGATGTGATCCTGGCCAACGCGTCGCTGCAATGGCTGCCTGACCACGCCACGCTTTACCCGCACTTGGTCCACCAACTGACACCCGCTGGCACGCTGGCGGTGCAAACGCCGGACAACCTCGATGAGCCTGCCCACCGACTTGCCCGTGAAGTTGCCGCTGATGGCCCGTGGTCTGCCAGGATCGGCGCGGTCAAACACAATGAACGCCACACCGCGAGCTACTACTACGAGCTGCTGAGCAAACATTGCAGCACCGTCGATGTGTGGCGCACCACCTATCAGCACCCGCTGGCGGATTACGCTACGGTGGTGGAGTGGTTCAAGGCCTCGGCCCTAAGACCCTTCCTGGCGCCGTTGACCGATAGCGAGAAGGCTGCCTTCCTGCAGGAGTACCAGGCGCGGATTGCCCAGGCTTACCCAGCCCTGGCCGATGGCACCGTGCTGCTGCCTTTTCCGCGCCTGTTCATTATCGCTACCCGCTAACGTCGCCAAGACCCGTGGCGGTTATGCCGCCGCCGCTTGCGCCTTGAAATATTCATCTGCCGACACCACGCCCGCATAGCCGAATGCCAGCGACGCCATATACGCCCCATGCACCTGCGCAGCCGGGATCACCTGGCCATTGAACTCCAGGTCCCGGGTCGCACACGCGTCATGAATGACCGTGACCTTGTAGCCCAGGTCCGCCGCCGCCCGCACCACCGCATCGATGCACATATGGCTCATGCTGCCGACCACCACCAGTTCGGTGATGCTGCGTTGTTCCAGCAGTGCGCGCAGGTTGGTCTCGCGAAACGAATTCACAAAATGTTTAAGCACCACCGGCTCATTGCCTTCATTCATCACTTTGGGATGCAGATGCGCACCCTCGGAGCCCGGTGTGAAGAACGGCGCGTCCTCAGACGTGAACTCATGACGCACATGAATCACCGCATCGCCCGCCTGGCGAAACGCCTGCAACACATGCACGGCCTTGTCCGCTGCGGCTTCGACGCCGTCGAGTGGCCACTTGCCTTGAGGGAAGTAGTCGTTCTGGATATCGATTAGGATGAGCGCTTGCTTGGCCATGTGTGTTGCCTCGTGATGGGTTGATGGGCCCAGTATCTTAGCTGGCGCCTGCACTTGGGATTGGCTGCACCGACAATAAAAGGGGGAAAACTGACAATGGTCGTGGTTGAGCTGGGCGTGTTGATCTACCAGGGGGCGCAGATGGCGGCCGTGCACGGCCTGACTGACCTGTTCGGCGTCGCCAACCGCATCGCCGCCGAGCACCAGTGCGCACAGTTGCCGCTCTTGCGGATCAGCCATTGGCAGGTGGAGGCTACCGGTGAAACGGTGCGCGTATTCGATAGCCATCCCGGCCCTGATCAACCCATGATGGCCGTACTGGTGCCCCCGTCGATTGGTGAGTTCACCGAAGAACAAGCGCCGCCTGCGCTACTGGAATGGCTTCGCCGGCAACACGCCGCAGGTACCGTATTGGGCGGCGTCTGCATGGGTTCGATCATGCTGGCGCGCAGCGGATTGCTCGATGGGCGCAGCGCCACCACTCATTGGTCTTCCGCCAAATCCTTCGCCGCGCGTTACCCGGCCGTGCGCCTTGAAGCGGATAAACCCATCGTTGATGACGGCGACCTTATTACCACCGCTGGCTTGATGGCCTGGTCCGAACTCGGCCTGCGCCTGGTCGATCGCCTGATGGGCCCTAGCATTGCGGCGGATACCGCGCGTTTCCTGGTGATCGAGCACAGTGACAGCGCCAGCCAATGCGGCAGCAACTTTGCGCCGATTCTCGGCCACGGCGACGCCGCCATCCTCAAGGTTCAGCACTGGTTGCAGGCCACCGGTGCGGTGGATGTTTCCCTCACGGCGATGGCACTGGAGGCAGGCTTGGAGGAGCGCACATTCCTACGGCGCTTTCGCAACGCCACCGGGTTGAAACCCACCGAATACTGTCAGCATCTGCGCGTGGGCAAGGCTCGGCAAATGCTCGAGTTTACCAACGGCACCATTGATCACATCGCGTGGACCGTGGGCTATCAGGACCCCAGCGCCTTCCGCGCCATCTTCAAGAAGATCACCGGCCTGGCGCCCAGCGATTACCGCAAACGGTTTGGCGTCTGAATCGTGCAGAACGCCGCGACGCCGACGCGCTGTCGTGCAAAATGGAGCAGGCCAACTGCCACCGGTTTTTCGGCAACTGCTTGATTTCACAACCATCCGCCTCGAAAGCGCGTTGGCCTGATCCCTGCAACCTCTCTTGCACACACATGGCGGGAAGGCCAAGGGGGACGCATGACCCCGACTCAACGCAAGAAGCTGGTGGTCGCTCACTCCACACGTGAAAGCGCCCCTCTGCATGAGATCGAAACCAACCGCGCCCTGGCGCGCTGGCTGGCACAGATTCTCGGGCTAAAATTCGGTGGCAGCTACGACCCGGCTCTACATGCGGGACGATCACTTTACCTGCTGCCCACGCAAACCCTGGTCGGTGCAGCCCAGGCGCGTGCGCTCCATATCAAGGGGCCGGAGGATGTGTGGGGCGGTTACGTCGACCACGACTTCATCTGCACCAAAGCCATCAGCCATGGTCTGCTCGGGCCTGAAGCCAAAGCGCCCGAAGGTTGGTCAGCGCTATTCTGCGAACGTGTGCGAAACGTCGTGCTGGATGGTTTGAGCGTCTTCGCGCTGGAAGACGCCCGGCCCGCAGCCACGCGCCTGCTCTACAGCGGACCCATTCGCCTGAAACCGGTGCACGCCTGCGCCGGCCGAGGTCAGGAAGTTATCCACAGTCTCGATGAGTTCGAAGCCGTGCTGGCTCGACCTGAGGCCGCGAAGCTCTTCAGCGATGGTGTGGTGTTGGAGCAAGACCTGCAGGACGTAATCACCCACAGCGTCGGCCAAAGCTTCATCGGCAATCACGTGCTCAGCTACTGCGGCGAGCAATACCTGACGAAAGACGGGCAGGGCGAAGACGTCTACGGCGGCTCCGACCTATTGGCGGTGCCGGGTGGCTACGAAGCTCTGTTGCAACTCGAACTGCCCGACGACGTACGCGAAGCCATCGAACAAGCGCAGGTGTTCGACGCGGCCGCCGATGAAGCCTATCCCGGCTTCTACGCATCGCGGCGCAACTACGACATCGCCCAGGGCTTGGACAGCGACGGCCAACGCCGCAGCGGCGTGCTCGAACAATCCTGGCGCATGGGCGGAGCCAGCAGCGCGGAAGTCGCAGCGTTGCAAAGTTTTATCAACAACCCCGGCCTGCGTGCGATCCGTGTGTCCTCTGTGGAAACCTACGCGGACCAACCCTTGCCGGCTGATGCCATTGAGGTGTATCGCGGGCCGGCGGAAAACAGCGAGTTTCTTCTTAAGTACGTGACGGTTAAATCTTATGACGGCTAGAAGCGAAAGCATTGCGATCGACATCGATGACGAACAGATGAGCGGCACCTTCCTGAGTCCCAAATCCAAAGTACCCGGCGTGTTATTTGTGCACGGCTGGGGCGGTAGCCAGGAGCGTGATCTTGAACGCGCCAAAGGCATCGCCGGCTTGGGCTGCGTGTGCCTCACCTTCGACCTGCGCGGCCATGCCGGCACTGGGATTCCGCTGTCTCGCGTCACCCGCGAAGACAACCTGCGCGACCTGCTGGCGGCCTATGATCGATTGCTGTCCCACCCGGCCATCGACACCTCGGCGGTGGCGGTGGTGGGCACCAGTTACGGCGGCTACCTCGCGGCCATTCTCACCTCACTGCGCCCGGTGCGCTGGCTGGCGCTGCGCGTGCCGGCGCTGTACCGCGACCAGGAATGGCTCAAACCCAAGCGTGATCTGGATAAGGCCGACCTGATGGATTACCGCAGCACGCTGGTCCACTCCGAAACCAATCGCGCCTTGCACGCGTGTTCTGCGTTTACCGGTGATGTGCTGATCGTTGAGTCGGAAACCGATGCCCACGTGCCCCACGCCACCATCATGAGTTACCGCGCGGCGTGCCAGCAGACCCATTCCCTGACCCATCGCATCATCGATGGCGCCGATCACTCCCTCAGCGACCCGGTGTCCCAGCAGGCGTACACCTCGATCCTGGTGGACTGGATTACCGAAATGGTGGTGGGTGAGCGGTTGAGCATTATCCAGTCTCAATAATTGGATGCTCTTTAGACCGCCTTCGCGAGCAAGCCCGCTCCCACATTCGACAGCATTCCAAAGGATGTACACGATTAAATGTGGGAGCGGGCTTACTCGCGAAGGCGGTCGACCAGTCACCACCGTCTTAAGCCGGTGTTTTCTTCACCCGCAACGCCTTGGCCTTGGCCTCTACGCCAAGGTACATCACCAGCGCGATCAGCAGCGGCAAGATGAAGTAGATCGCCCGATACGCGATCAACCCGGCGAGCAAACTGCCCCGCGACGCTTCATGCTGCAACAACGCAATGAACACCGCCTCCAGCACGCCCAGCCCTGCCGGAATATGGGTGAGCACCCCGGCAATCGCGCTGATCAGCAACACCCCTAACACCAGCGGATAATCCAGTTTGGCTGGCAGCAGGGTGAAGATCACCGCGGCCATGAGCGACCAGTTCAACGCGCCCAACATCAGCTGCAGGCACGCCATGCGTAGCGACGGCAGGTTGATTTCCATGCCGCGAATCGTCCACGCACGCTTTTTCGAAAACTGGCAGGCCACCAGATAACCCAGGCTGGCCAGTACCAACAACGCGCCAATGCCTTGCAACGCCGTGGTGCTGACCTTCCAGCCCGGTGGCATCGTGACCAGGCCGCTGCTGAAAACCACCCCGGCGATCGCCATGTAGCCAAACCAATTGGTGGCCAGGCTCAGACCGAGGATCTTGGCGATATTGCCTGTGCTCACTCCCAGCCGCGAATACAGCCGATAACGCATGGCGATGCCGCCGACCCAGGCGCTCAAATTGAGGTTGAAGGCGTAGCTGATGATGCCCACCGGCAAGATCTGCTTCCACACCAGATTCTGGCGAATGTAGGTGCGGCCAATCAGATCGAAGCTGGCGTAGACCAGGAAACTGCACAGCGTCAGTGCGCCTGCAATCAACAACGTGCGCACCTTGAAGTCGCCCAGGGTCTGCACCACTTCGCTCCAATCGATGCGCCGCGCGAGCAGGGTGAACAGCACGATCAGCAGCAAGAAGAAGGCGATGGTCAGCGGCTTCTTCCAGCGCTTGAACCGCGAGCCTTTGGTTTCAGACGTCATGGCGCTGAGCCTCAAAAGGTTTCAAGCGCGGCTTGTGCGCGGGCAACCAGCCGGTGAGCGCAGGAAAGTGACGCATCACATGGAACACCAGGAAACCCACGGTCAAACGCCAGAGCCACAGGCGCGGCTTGCGGTTTTCCGGCATGGTCTGGCAGTGGTTTTTGGCCAGGGCTTCCAGTCGTTCATACAGCTGTTGATTGAACGCACGGTCGCGAATCAACACGTTGGCTTCCAGGTTCAGCGACAAGCTCAATGGGTCCAGATTGCTCGACCCCACCGTGCTCCATTCGTCATCCACCAGTGCGACTTTGCCGTGCAGTGGGCGCTGGCAATACTCGTGGATCACCACGCCGTCCTTGAGCAAATAGTCGTACAGCATGCGCGCCGCCAGCTTGGCCAGCAGTACATCGGGCTGGCCCTGCATGATCAATTGCACGTGCACGCCACGGCGCGCGGCATTGCGGATTTCCCGCAGCAGGCGGTAACCGGGGAAGAAGTAGGCGTTGGCGATCACCGCGCGTGTCTGGGCTTTGCTCAAGGCGTGGATATACGCTTCTTCGATGTCATCGCGATGCTGCGCGTTGTCGCGGTAAATCAGGCGCACCTGGCCGTCGCCTTTATCGGTCGACCAGATCTCCGGCCGCTGCTGGCGTCGTCGCCAACCGCGCCGCGTGCGTACTTGGCGGCCGCTTTGGGCCAAGGCGAAATGATGCAAGTCCGCTACCGCCGGGCCGATCACCTTCACCGCGTAATCTTGCTTGGCCTCGGGACCGTAATCGCCCAGGTGGTCGGCGGAGAAATTGATTCCGCCGATGAACGCCACCTCCGCGTCCACTACGACGATCTTGCGGTGCAGGCGGCGAAACCAATTGGTGCGAATGCCCAGGGTCTTTGGCGCGGGGTCGAACATCTGCACCGCAACGCCGGCCTCGGCCAGCTCGCCGAGAAACGACGGGTTCAGTTCGCCGCAGCCAAAGCCATCCAGGCTGACCACCACGTTGACCCCACGGCGCGCCGCCTCGATCAGGATGCCATGCAGCTCATTACCCACTTTGTCCTCGAAGAGAATGAAGGTCTCCAGCAGGATCTCGCGCCGGGCTTCACGCAGTGCGGTGAACACCTCAGGGAAGTACGCTTCGCCGTTCTCCAGCAATTGGACCTGGTTGCCACTCTGCCAGCCGTAATCCAGGTCACGTGCCTTGGTTTGGTCCGGCGGCTGGTCGGTGGAAATATGTTCTACAGCGACGTTCATAGCTCGATCTCCACCGACAGGGGGACATGGTCTGATAGATGGGACCAGGGCCGTGTCGTCAGTACTCGGGGGTTATGCACCTTCAAATTGCGCACATAAATCCGGTCCAGCGGCAGCAGAGGCAAGCGCGCCGGGAAGGTGCGCGCGGGTTTGCCCTGGGTTTCGATGAATACTTCCTTCAGGCCGCTCTGGCTCAGGTCGGCCTTTTGGCGCCAATCGTTGAAATCACCGGCAACCACCAGCGGCGCGTCGGCAGGAATTTCGCTGATGCGCTGTTCGATCAAGCGCAATTGCTGCTGGCGGTGCACTTCGCGCAGCCCCAAGTGAATGCAGATCGCATGCACCTCTTGGCCGGTGCCCGGCAGGCGCATCACGCAATGCAAAAGGCCACGGTTTTCATGGCCGCTTTGGGAAATGTCGAGGTTGTCGTAGCGCACGATCTGGAATTTCGACAGCAGCGCATTGCCATGGTCGCCGTGTGGGTAGACCGCATTGCGCCCGTAAGCGAACTGCGGCCAGATGCTGTCAGCGAGGAACTCGTACTGCGGCATGTTCGGCCAGTCGCTGAAGCGCTGGGGGTGGCGCTCATGGGTGCCGTGAATTTCTTGCAGGAACACCATGTCGGCGCCCACGCTGCGCACCGCTTCACGTAGCTCAGGCAGGATGAAGCGTCGATTCAAGGCAGTGAAACCCTTGTGGATATTGACCGTCAGCACGGTGAAGCGCGTGATGGCGACGTTGGGCGTCACGGGAATCAATTCCGGATGAGTCATGGCAGCACCCCCGATTCTGGTAGTTTACCGGGCTCAGTGGTCAATGCTTTATCCAGCTCGAAGCGTTGTAGCAATTGGCGCGCATCGAAGGGCGCGCGCACCTTGATGTCGTTGTCGAAGAAGCAGAACACGTCGCGCTGCTTGCGCGCGCGCGGCTTGCGTTTCGGGTCGATCAGATGGGCGTCTGAGGGTTGTTTGCCGTGACGCCAGCATTCGATCCGGTCGCCCCAGCGCTCAAGCGCTGCGTCGGTGTAGCCGCTGGCGTAGAGCTTTTTATCGCCGTGCAGCCGCAGGTAGAGGAAGTCAGCGGTCACGTCTTCCAGATACGGCCACTTGCCGGCGGTGTCGGCGACCACCAACGCCACGCCGTATTTGTCGAGCATCTGCACAAATTCCGGAACGGCAAAGCTCTTATGGCGAATCTCGACCGCGTGGCGCAGCGGTTTTTTGCCATGGGCGTTCATGCTGGCTTTGCCATTGACCCGCGATTCATGCTGGCGGGCGAGGGCGGCGGCTTGTCGGGTATCGGTGGGCAACTGCGCGAGAAAAGCCTCAAACAGCGGTGGGTCGAATGTGAAACTGGGTGGGAATTGCCAAAGAAACGGCCCCAGCTTCTCCTTGAGCTCCAGCACGCCGGAGGCAAAAAAGTTGGCCATGGGCTTGTGCACATCGTGTAACCGCAGGATATGCGTGATGTAGCGCGGTGCCTTGACGCTGAACACGAATTGCTCCGGCGTATCGGCGTACCACTCGGCATAGCGCTGCGGCGTTTGCAGCGCGTAGAACGAACCATTGATCTCAATGCTGTTGACCGCCCGTGACGCAAACTGCAACTCACGTTTCTGGGTCAGGCCCTCGGGGTAGAAATCCCCCCGCCAAGGCGTGTAGCGCCAGCCGGAAATGCCGATATGAATCGCGGACATGGTTGCTCCCGTGGTTAATGGGTCGAATGACCTCCATGGAGGGATGACTGTGGGATTTGCGAGAAAGTTTCCAGCGCCTTACGGACGGCACGCCCCAGCGCATTGCGTTCTAGACGGGAACGATCAGCGCCAAAACCCGTCAGTTCCTTACAGACCTACCTCAAGGAGCCCGGTGTTTTGCTGAATTCAAAGACTGCATTACTGCTCGGCGCGCTGCTGTTTTGCGGCAGCGGCGCAGTGCACGCCGCGGCGGCCGCGCCTGAAGCCGAAACGCCGGCCAAGCCGGAAATCCTGGTCGAGGGCGGCCTGCTCGGGGCCATCAGCTCCAGCATCGATGATGTGCAGGACAAGCTTGATCTCAACCAGAACCTCCTTGACGCCTGGCGCCTGCGCGCCGACCGTGCGGCCAATGAGGTGGGGCGCCTGGTCAACCGTCCCTCGGACCGCTCGCCATGGAGCGTGGCCGGGGACTTCCTGCTGTTGTCCGGCGTTTGGATCGGCGCCTTCGCGCTTTTGACCTTCCTGGGGCGCATGTTGGTCAGGCGTATCAGTCAACGTCCCTTTGTTGAACGGCGTGGACGCTTGCAAGGCGTACTCGGCTATCTGATGCCCTACACGATCCCGGCCGTGATCTGTCTACCGCTGACGCTTTACGTCAGTCATTTTTTGCCGACCTCCATCGGCCGGGCGCTGGCGTTGTGTTTTGCCTATGCGACCAGTAGCGGCATCTTCTCCACGTCCATCCTGCTGTGCGTGATCGTGATGTTTAACGTCGGGCATAAACGCCCGGCCGTGCAGATCATCCGCGATTACTGCCCAAAGCCACTGTTCATGATCGGGTTCCTCGCCGCCCTCAGCGATGCGCTGACCAGCCCGCAGATCGCCCGCCAGTTCGGCGGCAATATCACCAGCGGCATTGCGGTGTTTACCGGCCTGTTTGCGGCGGTGATTTTCGGCATGCTGGTGATTCGCCTGCGTCGCCCGGTCGCGCACCTGATTCGTAATCGGGCGCTGTCCCAGCGCCTTAAACACCCGGCGTTGCAACAATCGCTGCGGATATTTTCCGGGCTCTGGTATTGGCCGATCCTGCTGATGGTGCTGGTTTCGGCGATCAACCTGATCGGCGCCGGGGACGATAATCAGAAAGCCCTGCGCTGCGCGCTGCTCACCACCATTTTGCTGATCGGCACGGTGTTCCTGAGCACTGTGCTGCAACACCTGTTCAAGTCGCGCAGCCAAGTGGCGATCCAGCGCAGCAGTGCTTACAAGGAGCGTTTCCTCAGCTTGCTGCACGCGATCTTGCGTATCGCGATGGCGATCGGGTTTATTGAAGTCCTCGGGCGTATCTGGGGCGTCTCGCTGTTTGAATTCGCCGAGCGCAACTCGATCGGTCGAGCGATCAGCGATTCCCTCAGCAGCATTGGCTTGATCCTGCTGATGACCTGGCTGTTCTGGGTGGTCCTGGATACGGCGATTCAGGAAGCGCTGAAACCGCCGGTCAACAAACGCTCGAGCCGCCAGCCCAGCACCCGGGTGAAAACCATCCTGCCGCTGGTGCGCAACGCGGTGAAAATCATCCTGGTGGTGATTTGCGCAATCACCACCATGGCCAACCTCGGCATCAACGTCGCACCGCTGCTGGCCGGTGCCGGCGTGGTCGGCCTGGCTATCGGTTTTGGTTCCCAGCAGTTGGTGCAGGATGTGATCACCGGGCTGTTCATCATCATTGAAGACACCCTGTCCATCGGCGACTGGGTGGTGCTCGACTCTGGCCACGCCGGCACGGTCGAAGGCCTGACTATCCGTACCCTGCGCCTGCGCGACGGCAAGGGGTTTGTGCATTCGGTGCCGTTCGGGCAGATCAAGGCGGTTACCAACCAGTCGCGGCAGTTTGCCTATGCATTCTTCTCAGTGCAGTTCACCTACGACACGGACGTGGACAAGGCGGTGGAATTGATCCGAGAGGCCGGGCAATCGATTCGCGACGATGTGTTCCTCAAGTACAACCTGCAAGGCCCGCTGGAGGTGTTTGGCGTCGACAAGATGGACCTCAACGGCGTGGTGCTGACGGCGCAGTTCCGTACGGTCTCGGGCGGGCAATACGCGGTAAGTCGCGCGTTTAACCAGCGGCTGAAAAAACTAGTGGATAATTGTGACGAGGTGCACTTCGCGCAGACTTATCCACAGCAGGTGTTGTTGCCCAAGCGTGCGCCGCAGGGGGATGAACCGGATGCAGAGGTGCCGGCTTCGGTGGTGCTGACGGAGCAGCCTCGGACTCAGTAACCTTCACAACCCGTAGCAGCTGTCGAGCGCCAGCGAGGCTGCGTCGGACGCGACTCGATAATATGCCTGACACGAATTTGGCGGTGCTGCCGACGCAGCCTCGCTGGCGCTCGACAGCTGCTACGTTACGGACGGTTAATCAGTTTATTCCGCACCGCCAACTGATCCACCTCCATCAACACCTGCTGCTTGCCCGCCACCATCACCGCCGCCGGCAACCCGTCCCGATATACGATCCGATTGCCACTCACCGCGGGCACCTTGGTACCCGGCAACAACGTACCCACCAAGTTCAACGGATCAGCCCCACACACAACAATCAAACTGCCGTCATGGGCCCGACGTCGCACTTCACGCAGCAACGGGATCGCCTCCGGCAACGCAAACTGTTCTCCCGCCAACCCACTGACAAACCGCCCCCCGCGAATCTCCCCGCGTGCTTCCAGCCGATGAAAAGTGCGCAGCAACTCGCGCCAGCTTGGTAGCCAATCCGCCTCACGCTCGAGCAACCGCCAGAACACCACGCCATAGCGGCGCAGCAAGGTCATTGCCACATGCTCCAGCGTCTCGGCCGAATGCGCGCCAGCGGCGGTGGGTGAACGCCGCACCAAGGCCCAGCGCCCGGCGTCGTCCATGCCGCCGATAAACGCGCCGCGCCCACGCCGACTGCTGCGCGCCTGGCGTTTGCTGGCGGGTGTGGTCAGGGCGCGCAGGCCGGCGAAGCTGTCGGCGTTTACCAGCCCGGCGCCGACCAGTTCCTGCAAGGCGCTTTCCAGTTCGCTGCGCAGCAAGTGGGCCTCGTGCACCAACTCATCAAAAAACAGCGCGCCGTGGTCGCGCAGGGCTTGATGCACCTTCTGCGCCTTGGGCGACAGTGTGGTGGCGTCGGTGAGGTCGGTCAGTCCGCTCCACAGTCCCACCTGGCTGCGCGGCAGTAACACCACAGGCGTACTGCGTAATGCCATGGCGCCGGCCTTGTTGCTCAAACGCGTCCACACCAGTTTGCCGCTGCGGCACAGGTCGTCGAGCCAGGTGGAGGCGTAATCCTTGAGCCGTGCGCTGAGCAGGTCGCTCTCCCAGGCGGACGTGGCGGCGGCATACCCTTCAAACTGCGCGACGATCTGCGGCAACATCGCGCTGCCCTGACCGCGTGTGCCGTCGGACAAGTGCTGCCAATCGAACAGAAACCGCATGAAGTCCTGCAGCGCCACCGGCTCGATTTCCCGGCGCAGGCGCTTGACTGTATAGCGATGAATACGCGCCAGCAGGTGGCGTTCGCACCATTGCTCCTCAGTGGCAGCAGGGCTGAAATGGCCGCGTAACACATAGCCTTCCTGCTCCAGGCGGGCCAGCGCCTGGAGCACGTCAGTTTCTGGCAAGGCCAGTGGCGGGGCGATCTCGCTCAGGCTCAGCGGGCCGAACCCACCGAGGCGTGCGCGCAGCACTTCTACCACGGCCTCATCAAAGGTCCAGGGCTCATCGAAACCAGGTAACAGCGGCAAGTCGTTGGGGTAGATCGCCTGCAAGCAACTCAAGCGTTCAACGGCAACCCATAGGCCATTGTGCAATTGAAAGGCACGACCGCTCTTGGCCAAGGCGTGCAGCCATTGCGCCCATGGCGGGGAGACTTCGGCAGCGGCGATACACGCCAGGCTCATCAACGCCTCATGCATTTCATCCAGCCCGTTGGGTGCCGGCCAGGCTTCTTCGCGCACGCCGGCAATAGCGTCAGCATCCAGCGCGCCGAGGTCGTCGGTGCTTTGCGGGTCGCTCCAGCGTCGGTTGAGCACGGCCTGGGTGCGGCGCTCTTCTAGCGGCGCATCGTCAAGAAAAGTATAGGGGCGCGCACTGAGTATTTCGGCGGCCATCGGCGAGGGCGCCGGCAGGTCGCGACTGATCAGGCGCACGTCGCCGCGCTCCATGCGCCGCAGCAGGGCCAGCCAGGCCTCGCTGTCCATGGCGTCGTGCAGGCAGTCGTCGAGGGTTTGCTCGACCAGCGGGTGTTCAGGCACTTCGCGCTCGCCGGCGAGGTTTTCCAGGCAGGCGATCTGGTCGGGAAACACACTGGCGATCAGGTCTTCGCTTTTCATGCGCTGGATCTGCGGCGCCACCTTGCGCCCGCCGGTAAAGCGCGGTAATGCCAGGGCCACACCGGCATTCCAGCGCCAGCGCACGCCGAACAGCGGCGCCTCCAGCACGGCCTGGATCAGGATATGTTCGGCGCTGTGGCTGTTGAGGTAACGCCACACCTCGTCCAGCTCGAAACTGTGGCTGGTGGACAGCGACAGCACGATCGCATTTTCGCTGGCGGCGGCCTGCAATTCGAAATTGAAGGTGCGGCAAAAACGCTTGCGCAAGGCCAGGCCCCAGGCGCGGTTGACGCGGCTGCCGAACGGCGTGTGGATGATCAGTTGGGTGCCGCCGGACGCGTCGAAGAAACGCTCCATGATCAACGTGTCCTGGGACGGCAGGGCGCTCAGGGCCAAGCGTGTGCGCGCCAGGTAATCGAGGATTTGTTCGGCGCTGGCGCGGTTCAGGCCGAGGGTTTCGATAAGCCAGTCCTGCGCGGCTTGCAGGTTGCCGGGCGTGGCGCTGAGCAGCGCGTCCAATTGGCCCTGCAAGCGCGCCACCGCCGCCGATAATTCGTTGCTGCGCCCCGGCGCTTCGCCGAGCCAGAACGGAATGGTCGGCGGCTGGCCATGGGCATCCTCGACGCGCACCTTGCCGGCGTCGACCCGCAGGATTCGGTAGGACGTATTGCCGAGCTGGAAGATATCCCCAGCGATGCTTTCCACTGCAAAGTCTTCGTTGACGCTGCCGATGTTCAGGCTCTGGGGTTCGAGCAACACGCTGTAGTCGGCATTATCGGGAATGGTGCCGCCGCTGGTCACGGCAGTGAGTTTGGCGCCGCGCCGACCGCGCAGGGTGCGGGTCAGGGCGTCGCGGTGCAGGTAGGCGCTGCGGATGCCCTGGCGGCCGTTGTAGCCGTCGCTGAGCATCTGCAGCAGCGCTTGGTAATGGCGTTCATCCAGCTCGGCGTAGGGCGCGGCGCGGCGGATCAGGTCGAGCAAGGCCTGCTCCGACCATTCCTGGGCGCTGACCTCGGCGATGATCTGTTGGGCCAGCACGTCCAACGGCGCGACCGGTATGTGCAAGGTGTCCAGCTCACCCCGACGTACGCAATCGAGCAGCGCGGCGCATTCGATCAAGTCGTCGCGCGTGGTGGCGAACAAGCGACCTTTGGGTGTGCCGCCGACCTGGTGGCCGGAGCGTCCCACTCTTTGCAGAAAACCGTTGATGGAGCCGGGCGAGCCGATCTGACAGACCAAATCCACGTCGCCGATATCAATCCCCAGCTCCAGGGACGCGGTGGCGATCAGCACTTGCAGCTCACCGGCCTTGAGCCGTTGTTCGGCGTCCAGGCGCATTTCCTTGGCCAGGCTGCCGTGGTGAGCGGCCACGGCGGTTTTGCCCAGGCGTTCGCTCAAATGCCGGGCCAGGCGTTCGGCCAGACGGCGGGTGTTGACGAACACCAGCGTGGTGCGGTGCTCGCGGGCCAATTCGGCGAGACGGTCGTAGACCAACTCCCACACATCGTTGGCCATTACTGCCGAGAGCGGGACCGGCGGCACCTCGATATTCAGGTCGCGCGGGCGCGCGTGGCCAATGTCCACAATCGCGCAGGGGCGACCCGTACCCACCAGGAAACGTGACACCGCATCGATGGGCTTTTGCGTGGCCGACAAGCCAATGCGCGTCAGCGGCTCGGCACACAGCGCTTGTAGGCGCTCCAGGCTCAACGCCAAATGGCTGCCACGTTTGCCGGCCGCGATGGCGTGGATTTCATCGACGATCACCGTGCGCGTGCTGGCGAGCATTTGCCGACCGGAGTCCGAGCCCAGCAGCACGTAGAGCGATTCCGGAGTGGTCACCAGAATGTGCGGCGGGCGCTTGCGCATCTGCACGCGGTCTTTTTGCGGGGTGTCGCCCGTGCGCACGGCGGTGCGGATCACCAGCGGCGGCAGGCCCTGGTTCTGTAAGTGTTGAGTGATCCCGGCAAGCGGATTCTGCAGGTTGATCTGGATGTCGTTGGACAGCGCCTTCAGCGGCGACACGTAGACCACCAGGGTTTCATCCGGCAGTTGCCCGCCGTTCGCCAATCCTTGCTGGACCAAGTCATCCAGCACTGCCAGAAAGGCTGTGAGCGTCTTGCCGGAGCCGGTGGGCGCGGCGATCAGCGTCGATTGGCGTTGGCGGATCAGCGGCCATGCCTGGGCCTGGGCGCTTGTCACCGAAGGGAAGGTGCTGCGGAACCAGGCACTGACGGCGGGGTGGAAGCCGTTCAATGCGCTGTCGGTGGATTCAGGAAGGTTCATGGAGTGATTGATACCGCCCGCTCCAACAAGTTGCAATCGCGCAGTTTGTCCGTGACGGTTGCGCTACAAACCCGCAAAATGCAACGATTCTGACAAATACCTGAATAACCATCGTTCTAAACAGACCGGGCCTGCTCAATCTATGCGAATGCGCCTTATGTTACTGGGCGGCGGGAATGCCCTCGGGCAGGCGCTGATTCGCCTCGGTGCAGAGGAAGACATTGGTTTCCTCGCACCCAAACCGCCCCAAGACGGCTGGGATGCCGCGAGCCTCACCCAATTGCTCGACGACACCCGTCCCGATGCGTTGATCAACCTCGCCTACTATTTCGACTGGTTCCAGGCCGAAGCGGTCAGCGAAACGCGCCTGGCCTCCCAGGAGTTCGCCATTGAGCGTCTGGCCGAGCTGTGCCAGCACCACAACATCACTTTGCTGCAACCGTCCAGCTACCGCGTGTTCGATGGCTCTCGCGCCACCGCCTACAGCGAAAAAGACGAGCCGGTGCCCCTGGGCCTGCGCGGCCAGGCGTTGTGGCGTATCGAACAAAGCGTGCGCGCCACTTGCCCGCAACATGTGTTGCTGCGGTTTGGCTGGCTGCTGGATGACAGCGTCGACGGCACCCTCGGGCGCTTCCTGGCCCGGGCCGAAAAAACCGATGAATTACTGATGGCTGACGACCGGCGCGGCAACCCGACGCCAGTGGACGATGCGGCGCGGGTGATCATTTCGGTGCTCAAGCAACTCGATTGCGCGGCGCCGTTGTGGGGCACTTACCACTACGCGGGCCATGAGGCGACCACGCCGTTGGCGCTGGGCCAGGCGATCCTCACAGAAGCGCGCAACTTTCATCCGTTGGCGATCGAATCCCCCACCGCCCAGGCCCATGCGGCCCGGCCGGATGCAAGTGAAGAACCGCAACACGCGGTGCTCGCCTGCAAGAAAATCCTCCATACCTTTGGCATCAAGCCACGGGCGTGGCGGGCGGGGTTGCCGGCGTTGCTGGATCGGTTCTATCGGCACAGCTGACTACACGCAAAACCAAAATGTGGGAGGGGGCTTGTGTGGGCGCTGGCTTGCCTGCGATAGCATCACCTCGGTATCACTGATACACCGAGGTGTCTGCATCGCGGGCAAGCCCGGCTCCCACACAACCCCCCTCCCACATTTGGTTATGCAGTGTTGCTTAGGTCGGGATTAGAACTTGTAACCAATACCCACCATGTAAACCATCGGGTCCACGTCCACATTGACCTTGGCGCGAGTGCCAGGTGCCACGGCGTTGTTTTCCACGGTGGCCTTGGTGCTGATGTCGATGTAGCGCGCCTGGGCGTTGATCATCCACTTGTCGTTGATCATGTAGTCCGCGCCGATCTGTGCAGCCCAGCCCCAGGAGTTTTCAGCCTTGAAGTTGCTGAAACCTGCGCCTTGGGCACGGCTGCCGACGTGCTCGTCGTAGATCCAGGTGTAGTTGATACCGGCGCCTACGTAAGGTTGGAAGGCCGATTTGTTATCCAACGGGTAGTACACGACGCTCAGTGTTGGCGGCAGGTGTTTCAGGGTGCCGAGCTTGCCGTTGGCGGCGCCTAGGGCGGTGCCTTTGATCTTCACGTCGTGCTCGAACGGCGTGGCGGCCAGCAGTTCGATACCGACGTGGTTGGTCAGCATGTAGGCGAAGTTCAGGCCCAGTTGGGTGTCGCTGCTCATGGTCGCCTTGCCGCCCAGGTTGGCGCCGGCCAATGGGCCTTGGTCAACTTTGACGGTGCTGCTGTCAGCTTTCGGATTCACGGTGATTGCACCGGCGCGAACCAGAATGTCGCCCGCTTCGTGAGCGTGTGCGACAGGGGCAGCGAGGGCGAGCGCGAAGAGGGACGCGCCGAGCAGAGACTTGTTCATGGGAGCTCCAAAAGGACGTTAAAAGTTGTACGTCCAATGGTAAAGATCGTTCCGCTCGATCTTTTGACTCAGCTCAATGAAAGGGCGATCAGCGCTATTCCGGCAGCTCGTAGATGTAAATCTTCTCGGCATCCATCTGGTAACCGGCGTCGGCCAGTTCGCTGGTGGACGGTTTGACCCGCATCGCGCCTTCGATCCAGTACGGTTGATACAGCTCATCGAGCTTCACGCCGACTTCACTTTTAACGTGCACGATCTGGTTCGATGGCGGTGGCGGAACGTGGATGCACGCGCCGAAATACGGCACCAGCAAGAATTCAGTGGTGCGGCCGTTTTCGCCGACTTCCAGCGGCACGATATAACCGGGCAGGCGGATGCGCTTGCCATCAAGGCTTTGCACCACAGGCGCGTGGGGCATTTCCTGCTTGGCCGCCGGTGCCGACTCCAGTGCATCCGCCATGCCGGACAGGTTGTGCAGCGGCTGCATATTGGGCACTTCGGGCATGGCATCCGGCGGGATCAGCTCCGACCAGGTCAGTTCCTTGGGCTCGGCGGCCCAGGCGGGCAGGGCCACCAGCAAAAACAGTGCAGCGAGGGCGCGACGCATCAAGGCCTTCCTCATAAACGTATGGACAGGCCGTCGGCCAGGGATTGTCGATAGGCGCGCCACGCGGGCACGCTGCCCATCAACAGCGCGGCGGCCAGGATACCGGCGAGCAGCGTCCATTCATATTCGCTGGGCCACGACATGGGCAGGTCCAGGCCGTAATTGGCCTGCAGGTAACCGCGCGAGGCGGCGATGCACACGTACAGCAGGCCCACGCCCGCGATCACGCCGGACAGCGCCAGGGCAAAGGCTTCAAAGATCAGCAAGGTCGCAATATGCCATGGCCGTGCGCCCACCGAGCGCAGGATCGCCATTTCGCGACGGCGCTCGTTGAGGCTGGTGAGGATCGCCGTGAGCATGCCGATCAGGCCCGTGAGCACCACGAACAGTGAGATCACAAACAGCGCTTTTTCAGCGGTGCCCATCATGCTCCACAGTTCTTGCAGCGCCACGCCCGGCAGGATCGCCAGCATCGGCTCACCACGGAATTCGTTGATCTCCCGTTGCAGGGCGAAGGTGGAAATCTTGTTGTTCAGCCCAAGCATGAACGCGGTAATGGCCTGCGGCGTGAGGTCCATGTTGCGCGCTTGATCGGCGCTGATGCGGCCTTTGCCTTGAGCCGGCACGCCGTTGTGCCAGTCGATATGGATCGCCTCCATGCCGCCGAGGCTGATGTGCAAGGTACGGTCCACCGGCGTGCCGGTGCGCTTGAGGATGCCGACCACGGTGAAGGGTTTGTCATCGTGCTTGACCAGGCTGACCACCGCCACGCCATGGGCCAGCACCAGTTTGTCGCCGAGTTTGTAGTGCAGTGCGTCAGCCACTTCGGCGCCGAGCACCACTTCGAACGGGTCGGTGGCGAAGGCGCGGCCGCTGGCCAGTTCAAGGTTTTGCTTGCGACCGTATTGGTAGTGCTCGAAGTAGGACTCGTTGGTGCCCATCACGCGGTAGCCGCGGTGGGAATCACCCAAGGAAATCGGGATCGCCCATTTCACCTGGGGGCTGGCGGCGAAGTGCTCGTAGCTGTCCCAGCGGATATTGTTGGTGGCATTGCCGATGCGAAACACCGAATACAGCAGCAGGTTCACCGAGCCGGAGCGGGCGCCGACGATCAGGTCGGTGCCGCTGATGGTGCTGGCGAAACTGTTGCGCGCCTCGACACGCACGCGTTCCACGGCCAGCAGCAGGCACACAGACAGGGCGATGGCGAATGCGGTGAGGATCGCGGTAAAGCGGCGGTTAGCCAGGCTGGCCATGGCTAGTCGGAACAGATACATCTCAAACCTCTGCGGGCGTGGCGGCGCGATTGAGTTCGGCCAGCGACAGGTGGCGGTCGAACAGCGCGGCCAGGCTTTGGTCATGGCTGACAAACAACAGGCTGGCGCCGGCTTCGCGGCATTCAGCGAACAACAGCTGAAGGAACGCTTCGCGGGCGTCGTAGTCCAGGGCCGAGGTGGGCTCGTCGGCGATCACCAACTCGGGTTGACCGATCAGCGCGCGAGCGGCGGCCACCCGTTGTTGCTGGCCGATGGACAGCGAGTCGGCGCGGCGTTCCAGCAGGTCTTTGTCTTTCAAACCCAGGTGCGCCAGCAAGGTCGCGGCGGCGCGGTCGACACTGCCGTGACGTTGTTTCGCCCGCTGCGCGCGCAGCGTGGAAAAGTGGCAGGGCAACTCGACGTTCTCGCGCACCGACAGGAACGGCAGCAGGTTGAACTGCTGGAAGATGTAGCCGGTGTGGTCGACACGGAAGCGGTCGCGGGCGCCGGCCGACAGTTCGGTCAGCTCCTGGCCGAGCAATCGGATGCTGCCCTGGCTGGGTTTCTGTACGCCGCCGAGCAGGCCCAGTAGCGTGGTTTTGCCACTGCCGCTCGGGCCCTTCAGAAACAGGGTTTCACCTGCTTCCAGGCGGAAAGCGGGGATGTCCAGCAACTGTGGGTGCCCGGGCCAGTTAAAGCCCAGGTCAGACAGTTCGATCAATGCTTGGGTCATGTTAAATCAGTAGTGCCTGGTTGTAGAAAATGGCGCCGATCCGTTGTGGGAGCTGGCTTGCCTGCGATGCGGGCGACTCGGTTTTTCCAGACATACCGAGGCGATCCGTTCGCAGGCAAGCCAGCTCCCACAGTGACCGCATTTTCAAATCAGAATTTAACGGTGGCTGCTGTGGCCGTCGCTTCAACACCTTGCTGACCGCTCGGGCCGATCAGTTGTACCTGAATTTTCTGGGTGGCGGGGAAGGTCTTGAACACTTGGCTCAGGTCGAGATTGCTCAAGGCTGTCGGCGTGGCGCAGGTGAACTGGTAATGGGCGTGGATCTCGCTGTGGTCGTGATGGTGCTCGTGGGCGCCGTCTTTGGCGTCATCGTCATCGTCATCGTCATGGTCGGCTTCGGGCTTGTCGCCGAACAACGGGCTGTTGAGTTCCTGGGTGCTGACGACGCAGCCGGCGGCCTTGGGCAAATTGAACAGGGCGACAGGGCTTTCCAGCTGTTTACGTGCAGCGGCGACTTTGGCTTTGTCCGCCGCGCTGGTGGCCACGTGTTCGAAACCCACCAGGTTCATCGCCGGGCTGTCCAACTCTAGTTCAAGGGCTTGGCCGTCGAGCACCGCATTGAGGCGACCAACGCCGTGTTCATGGGCGCCGAGGCTGCCGTGTTCATGGTCGTGATCGTCGTGAGCATGGGCGACCGCCAGTGGCAGCAGGGCAAACGGCAAAGCAAGCAACAGACGGCGCATGGTGAAACTCCCGAGCGAAGAGGAAAGTTTTGTTATGTGATCTTATAACAATAGTGCCGGGAGTTTGACCGTCTGCTTGGCGTTGCGCAAGCCGCATGGGAGCATGCCTGTCGGAAAATGTGCAGGAGTAACGACGATGTTGCGAATTCGTGGAACGGTCGGCGACCTGCCGGTGGACTTGACCCTGGAGCTGGACGACGCTGATTGGGCACGCCTGGGCGCGCAATTGCAGGCCGCCCCAGCACCGAGTACGCCCACAGTTACGCCGATAAAGCAGAATGATGACCTGTGGCAGAACGCTCAGGATCTGTTGCGCGAGGCCGGGCAACTCAGTGGCCTCGAACTGCTCGACCAGTTGGAAGGCTTGGCGGGGGACGCCTCGGCGGGCAAGCGCCTGTTGGTGCGCCTGCGCCATAGCGCCAAGGTGAAAGTGGCCAGCGGCGGTGATACGCCGCTGTACAGTTGGGTCGGCGATTAATACAGCGCGGCAAACAGCTTGCGGCGGTACACGGTCACCAGCGGGTGATCATTGCCCAGCAGTTCGAACACCTGCAGCAAGGTCTTGTGCGGCAGGCCTTCGCTGTAGCTGCGGTTGCGGATGAACAGCTTGAGCAAACCTTCCAGCGCCGCGTCGTACTGCTGGCGCGCCAGTTGCTGGATCGCCAGCTGGTAAGCCGCTTCATCGTCCTGCGGATTTTGCGCCAGGCGGCTTTTCAAGTCGGCGGCATCCGGCAGGTCGGCAGCCTGGCGCAGGAAAGTGATCTGCGCCTTGGCCCCGGCGAGGGCGGCTTTGTGGTCGTCGCTTTTCACGGCGTCCAGCACGGCCTGGGCTTCGCCCAACTCACCGCGCTCGGCCAGGCAGCGTGCATATAGGATCAGTGCGGCGGCGTTGGTGTTGTCCTCGCCCAACAGCGCGACCAGCACCGCTTCGGCATCGCTGATGCGACCTTCGGCAAACAGCGCCTGGGCCTGCTCCAACGGATCCGCCGCCGCTGGCGGCGGCATCTGCACATGCGGCTCCAACAGCGCCCGCACCGCCGACTCCGGCTGCGCACCGGCAAAACCGTCCACCGGCTGGCCATCCTTGAACAGCACCACCGTCGGCAGGCTTTGAATGCCAAAACGCGCGACGATGTCCTGCTCGGCCTCGCAATCAACCTTGGCCAGCAGCAGCTCGCCCTGATAACTCTCGGCAACTTTCGCGAGCATCGGCATCAACGCCTTGCACGGCGCGCACCACTCGGCCCAGAAATCCACCAGCACGGGTTTTTCGAAGGAGTTCTGGATCACCGCCTGGTCGAAGGTGGCAGTAGTAACGTCGAAGATGTACGGCGTGGGCTCACTCATGGGGCGTCTCGAATAAAGCGGGAATGGGGCAACTATAAGGGCTGGCGAGCCTGGCTGAAAGTGCGCCGCGAATGGTACAGGCTCACCTTGCGAAACTCCCAAGGCTCCGCCAAGTCCGGCAACGTCAGCGCATCCAGAGTCTCCAGCCGTTGATAATCCGGGTGCTGAAAGTCCCGCACCCGCGAATCCGCCACCAACGCTTCGCGGCCACGGGTCAGGAACTGGTCCAGCAGCGGCAGGTTCGCCCGGTCGTAGAGCACGTCAGCCACCAGGATCAGGTCGAAGCGGTCCGCTTCCGCGAAAAAGTCCGCTGAATAACCCAGTTCCACGCCATTAAGCTCGGCATTCGCCCGGCAGGATGCCAAGGCCAGCGGGTCCAGGTCGCAGGCGACTACTTCCAGCGCGCCCGCTTTAGTCGCCGCAATCCCGGCCACACCGGAACCCGCGCCAAAATCCAGCACGCGCTTGCCGGCGACCCACTCAGGATTCGCCGCCAGATACCGCGCCAGCGCCAAACCACTGGCCCAGCAAAAACTCCAGTAAGGCGGTTCATGCAGGATGCGCCGGGTTTCCTCGGGGCTGAAGGCGCGATCCATGTTGTCTGCATCCAGCAGCCACAAAGACAGCTCGGTACCCGGCAGTGGGCAGGGCACCAGTTGCGCGTCGCCGATCAGTTCGCTCAGCGCCGCTTGCAGGTCCAGCGGTGGCGTCATGGTGCCTTGACGAGTTGCAGGGGGCCGGTGGTCTGGGTGATTGCCTGGGTGATCAGTACGGCAGGCAGGTGCAGGATCAACTGGCCGGACTGGCTGGCGCGGCCACGCAGTTCAACCCGCGCACCGGCTGGGAAGGCTTCGGGGTTGTAGCGCAGGCGGAAGGCCAAGGGCTTGCCGTTGCCGCTCAATACACTGCTGGCGAGCAGTTGTTGCGGGCGCGAACGGTCGTCGATGACCAACAAGGCCATCTCGACTTCGGCACCCGCCGGCACGTTGGTCAGGCTGCCGCTGATTTCCCGCTGATAGGCAGGCAGGGGGCCCATGTCTTCAATCCCTGGGACTTTTTTCTCTTGCGCTGGTGTCGGTTGAGGTGCGGCCGGCTTGGGGGCTTCGCTGCTGCAGGCGACCAGAAAACTGAAAAGGGTGAGCAAAACAAGTGGTCGTAACTGCATGTACGGCTCCAGAAAGGACAAAATCCGTGGCTTAAAAGATATGAAACATAATAGTCAGCCTATATACCGTAAAGGCTATGGCTTGTCTTGCCACGGGGATGCGCTACCATGGCCCTCCCTTTATTTGTTGCCTGCCAACCATGCACTGTCCCTTCTGCGGTGCCAACGACACCAAGGTCATTGACTCGCGTCTGGTCGCCGAGGGCGATCAAGTGCGTCGCCGGCGCGAATGCCTGGCCTCTGGCTGCGGTGAACGTTTCACCACCTTCGAAACCGCCGAACTGGTATTGCCACGTCTGATCAAGTCCGACGGCAGCCGCCAGCCTTTCGACGAAGATAAATTACGCGCCGGTATGCAGCGCGCCCTGGAAAAACGCCCGGTGAGTGTCGAGCGGCTGGAAGCGGCGCTGGTGCACATCAAGCACAAGCTGCGGGCGACCGGCGAACGCGAGGTCAAGAGCCTGGTAGTTGGAGAGCTGGTAATGGGCGAGCTGCAAAAGCTCGACGAAGTTGCCTATATCCGTTTCGCCTCGGTGTATCGACGCTTCCAGGACCTCAATGAGTTCCGTGAAGAGATCGACCGCCTGGCCCGTGAGCCTGCCAAAGAATGAACCCACCTTCTGCTGAACAGGCAGTGCTCGACGCCCATTACATGGCCCGCGCCCTGGAACTTGCACGCAATGGCTTGTACACCACCCATCCCAACCCACGGGTAGGTTGCGTGATTGTGCGTGATGGGCAGATTGTCGGCGAAGGCTGGCATGTGCGTACCGGCGAGCCCCATGCCGAAGTGCATGCCCTGCGCGCAGCGGGTAACAAGGCTCGCGGTGCCACGGCCTACGTAACCCTTGAACCTTGCAGCCACTATGGTCACACCCCGCCGTGCGCCGATGCGTTGGTGAGCGCCGGGTTGGCGCGGGTGGTTGCGGCGATGCAGGACCCTAACCCGGAAGTCGCCGGGCGCGGCATGCAGCGCCTGGCCCAGGCTGGGATCGAGGTGCGCAGCGGTGTGTTGGAAGGTGAAGCCAGGGCCCTCAACAAGGGTTTCCTCAAGCGCATGGAACACGGCCTGCCTTTCGTGCGGGTCAAATTGGCGATGAGCCTGGACGGTCGCACCGCGATGGCCAGCGGCGAAAGCCAATGGATCACCGGCCCCGCCGCCCGCGCCGCGGTACAGCGCCTGCGCGCCGAGGCCAGCGTGGTGCTGACGGGCGCCGACACAGTGTTGGCGGACGGTGCGCGCTTGACCGTACGCGCCGCCGAGCTCGGCCTGGACGAAGCCACGACTGCCCTGGCGATGTCGCGCCCGCCGTTGCGCGTGCTGATCGATGGCCGCTTGCGCGTGCCGCTCAATGCGCCGTTCTTCAAGGCCGGCCCGGCGTTGGTCATCACGTGCGTGACCGCGGAAAACCAGTTCCCCCGTGGCCCCGAGTGCCTGGTGGTGCCGGGCGTCGAGGGCCAGGTCGACCTGCGCTCAGCACTGGTTGCGCTGGCTGCCCGCGGCGTCAATGACGTGCTGGTAGAAGCCGGCCCAAGCCTGGCGGGCGCGTTCGCCCAGCAAGGCCTGGTGGATGAATACGTGATATTCGTCGCCGGCAAGTTCCTTGGCTCCGCCGCCCGGCCTTTGCTGGACTGGCCGCTTGAGAAACTCGCCGACGCCCCCCAACTCAAGATCACTGAAATGCGCGCTGTTGGCGACGACTGGCGAGTCACTGCCATCCCGCTCCCCGCAGCGAGCGTATAATTCCCGGCCTGCGCTTGAGCGTCAGCCCCCCGTTTTCAGGAGAACGAAATGTTCACCGGCATTATCGAATCCATCGGCAGCATCCGTGCAATGACCCCCAAAGGCGGCGATGTACGCCTGCTGGTTGAAACCGGCAAGCTCGACCTGGGCGACGTCAAGCTGGGCGACAGTATCGCCGTCAGTGGCGTGTGCCTGACCGTCATCGAGCTGCCGGGCAACGGTTTTGCCGCCGACGTCAGCCGGGAAACCCTGGACTGCACCGCGATGAGTGACCTTAAGGCCGGCAGCCCGGTCAACCTGGAAAAAGCCCTGACGCCGACCACCCGCCTCGGCGGCCACCTGGTCAGCGGCCACGTCGACGGCGTCGGCGAAGTCGTGGCGCGCAGCGAAAACGCGCGGGCCGTGGAATTCCGCATCCGCGCGCCCAAAGAGTTGGCCAAATACATTGCCCACAAAGGCTCGATCACCGTCGACGGTACCAGCCTGACCGTGAACGCCGTGAACGGCGCCGAATTTGAACTGACCATTATTCCCCACACCCTGAGCGAAACCATCATGGCGTCGTACCAGCCGGGTCGCCGGGTGAACCTTGAAGTCGACTTGCTTGCCCGTTATCTGGAGCGCCTATTGCTGGGCGACAAGGCCGCAGAGCCTGCTGCCAGTAACATCACCGAAAGTTTTCTGGCCGCTAATGGCTACCTGAAATCCTGACCAAGGGGGTGCCACGTGGCGCTCAATAGCATCGAAGAACTGGTTGAAGACATCCGCCAAGGCAAGATGGTCATCCTGATGGATGACGAAGACCGCGAGAACGAAGGCGACATCATCATGGCCGCCGAGGCCTGCCAGGCTGAGCACATCAACTTCATGGCCAAGCATGCCCGTGGGCTGATTTGCATGCCTATGAGCCGTGAGCGCTGCGAATTGCTCAAGCTGCCATTGATGGCGCCGCGCAATGGCTCGGGTTTTGGCACCAAGTTCACCGTATCGATTGAAGCCACCACCGGCGTCACCACCGGTATCTCTGCTGCTGACCGTGCGCGCACCGTGCAAGCCGCCGCCGCCAAAGACGCCAAGGCCGAAGACATCGTCAGCCCAGGCCACATCTTCCCGCTGATGGCCCAGCCGGGCGGCACCCTGGCTCGCGCCGGCCATACTGAAGCCGCCTGCGACCTGGCGCGCATGGCCGGTTTCGAACCGAGCGGGGTGATCTGCGAAGTGATGAACGACGACGGCACCATGGCTCGCCGTGCTGAACTGGAAGCCTTTGCCGCCGAACACAACATCAAGGTCGGCACCATTGCCGACCTGATTCACTACCGGATGATCCACGAACGTACCGTTCAGCGGATTGCCGAGCAGCCACTGGACAGCGAACTGGGCCAATTCAATTTGGTGACCTACCGTGATTCAGTGGAAGGCGACGTGCACATGGCCCTGACCCTGGGCACCATCTGTGCAGACGAACCAACCTTGGTGCGCGTGCACAACATGGACCCGCTGCGTGACCTGCTGATGGTCAAGCAACCGGGCCGTTGGAGCCTGCGCGCCGCCATGGCTGCGGTCTCCGAGGCGGGTAGCGGTGTGGTGTTGTTGCTGGGTAATCCGGTCGACGGCGATGTATTGCTGGCGCATATCCGCGAAACGGCTGACCACGTGGCGGTGAAAAAACCGACCACCTATAGCATCGTCGGTGCCGGTTCGCAGATCCTGCGTGACCTGGGCGTGCGCAAAATGCGCTTGATGAGTGCACCCATGAAATTTAATGCGATATCCGGTTTCGACCTGGAAGTAGTAGAATACGTGCCCTCCGAATAAAGGCCGGCGATTGTCGCCCCTTGTTTGCGGTTCAAATATCACTAAGGGGCGCGTCATACACGCGTCCCGGCTCTTTAAGAGATTTGTCGAATGACCCTGAAGACCATCGAAGGTACCTTCATCGCCCCCAAAGGCCGCTACGCCCTGGTAGTTGGCCGCTTCAACAGCTTCGTGGTTGAAAGCCTGGTGAGCGGTGCCGTGGACGCCCTGGTTCGCCACGGTGTGAGCGAAAGCGATATCACCCTTATCCGTGCCCCTGGCGCCTTCGAAATTCCACTGGTTGCGCAAAAAGTTGCTCAACAGGGTGAATACGCGGCCATCATCGCCCTGGGCGCGGTCATTCGTGGCGGTACTCCGCACTTCGAATACGTGGCTGGCGAATGCACCAAGGGCCTGGCCCAGGTGTCCATGGAGTTCGGCGTGCCGGTCGCCTTCGGCGTACTGACCGTTGATTCCATCGAGCAAGCCATCGAGCGTTCCGGCACCAAGGCCGGTAACAAAGGCGCTGAAGCTGCCCTGTCCGCCCTGGAAATGGTCAGCCTGCTGTCGCAGTTGGAGGCCAAGTGATTTCCGACGAGAGCGATCGTTTCAACCCACGCGACGAGCGTCCAGCCGACGCCGGTAAGCCGTCCAAGAACGAGAAGCGTCGCGCTGCTCGTCAACTGGCCACCCAGGCGCTGTATCAGCGTCAGATGGCGGGCGCCTCGCTGAACGAAATCGAAGCGCAGTTTCGCGTCGACAACGATTTCACCTTCGCCGACCTGCCGTACTTCCACGACATCCTGCACGGTGTGTATGCGCACCTGAGCGAGATCGACACGGCCCTGGCACCTTGCCTGGACCTGACCATCGAAGAACTGGACCCGGTTGAACTGTGCGTGATGCGCCTGTCCACCTGGGAACTGCTGTATCGCGTCGATGTGCCGTACCGCGTAGTGATCAACGAAGGCATCGAACTGGCGAAAGTCTACGGTTCGACCGACGGCCACAAGTTCGTCAACGGCGTGCTCGACAAGCTGGCCCCGCGCCTGCGTGAAGCCGAAGTGAAGGCGTACAAGCGCTAACCGGCGCTTGAGTCCTGTGGGCGAGTTTGAGCTGATCCGCAACTACTTCGCCGCCGCGCCTTGTGCGCAAGGCGGCGAAGGCATTGCCTTGGGGATCGGCGACGACTGCGCTTTGCTGGCGCTCCCTGCCGGGGAGCAACTGGCAATTTCTACCGATACATTGGTGGCCGGGGTGCACTTTTCGGACCCCTGCGACCCCTTCCTGCTCGGCCAACGCTCGTTGGCGGTGGCGGTGAGCGACCTGGCTGCCATGGGTGCCAACCCCCTCGCGTTTACCCTTGCCCTTACCACGCCGACGGTTGATGCCGATTGGCTGCAACGCTATGCCCTGGGTTTGAACCTCATGGCGCAACGCTGCGGCGTGGGCCTGGTGGGCGGCGATACCACACGCGGGCCCCTCAGCCTGACCCTGACCGTGTTTGGTCGTGTGCCGGCCGGGCAAGCCTTGACCCGCAGCGGTGCGCGGCCGGGTGACCTGCTGTGTGTCGGCGGCGAGCTGGGTAATGCCGCCGGGGCCTTGCCGCTGGTGTTGGGGCAGCGCAGCGCTGACGCGGCCATCGCCGAGCCGTTGCTGGCGCATTACTGGTCGCCACAACCGCAGTTGGCCTTGGGCCTGGCACTGCGCGGCAAGGCGACGTCCGCGATGGATATTTCCGACGGGCTTCTGGCCGATTGCGGGCATATCGCCAAGGCTTCGTCTGTCAGCCTGCTGATCGAGCGTCAACAGTTGCCCTTGTCCGGGGCGCTGCTGGCGTTTGTCGGCGATGACCAGGCACGCGTGGCGGCGTTGAGCGGGGGCGACGACTACGTGCTGGCGTTTACCCTGCCATCCGCCGAATTGGCGCCGCTGCAGGCCGCCGGCTGGCCGATCCATGTGATCGGCCGAGTCGAGGCGGGACAGGGCGTGACGCTGCTCGACGCTAACGGACAGGACATCACCCCCGCCATCCGTGGCTATCAACACTTTCGCGAGACGCGTGAATAGCAGCGCTGCATAGAAGCTGAACAAAGGCCAATCAAACCGATTGATCTTTATCAGCGATAATTCAGCTTAAGCGTCTGTAGGAACGTGCTGTTACAATGGCCGCCTCTGTAAAAACTGAAATCAGGAGCACATGGTGCCCATCGTTTTCGTCGCCGCTTCCAAGCTGCCTACCCCTTTTGCCACGTTCACCATGAGCGGCTTTCTTGAAGAAGCCACCGGGCGCGAGCACGTTGTGCTTAGCCTGGGCGATATCGCGGATGGCGCGCCGGTGCTTGGGCGTGTGCACTCCGAATGCCTGACCGGCGATGCACTGTTCAGCCAGCGTTGCGACTGCGGTTCGCAACTTGAAGCGGCTATGCGAGCTATCGCGCGCGAAGGCCGTGGCGTGCTGCTGTACTTGCGTCAGGAAGGCCGCGGCATTGGCCTGATGAACAAGATCCGCGCCTACGAGCTGCAAGATGGCGGTGCCGATACCGTGGAGGCCAACGAGCGCCTGGGCTTCGCCGCCGATCAGCGTGACTACGCGATCTGCCTGCCGATGTTGGAGTATCTGGGCGTCAAATCCCTGCGCCTGATGACCAATAACCCGCGCAAGGTCAAAGCCTTGACCGAAATGGGCATCACCGTTGCCGAGCGCGTGCCGTTGCACACCGGGCACAACCCGCATAACAAGCTCTACCTGGCCACCAAGGCCAGCAAGCTCGACCACATGATGGGCAACGAGCACCAGGGCGAGGTCGACCGCGCGTGACTCGTGGCCAGGTGAAACGGCGACTGTCCTTCAATTGGTGGCAGTACCTGGCGCTGGCGCTGCTCCCTTTGTTCGTGATCAACCTGGTATTTGGCAAGGCCCAGTCCTTGCTGCCGGTGCTCGCCATGCCGTTCTTTATTGCCGGCGTGGCCTCGATGTTCCTCAGCCTGCGCTACTTCAACGGCTATAAACATGCGTTGATCGCGACCTCCAAAGCCCTCGATACCCCCGAAGAACCGGCTGCCTGGATTACCTTGGCGGCGCGTCGGCGCGCGGCGTTGCTGGTTGCCGCCGTGCCAGCCTGGATCGGTGCGTTGGCGGTGTTTGTCGGCCTTGAAGCCGTGCCGCTGTTCCTGCTGGTGCTATCGACACTCGTGCTGTTTTACCTCTACCGCATCCCCCGTCAATTGGGATGAGGTGTCACTGGCTGGCGTTCCTGCTGCTGGCATTGAGTGCCCAGGCGTTGGCTGCCGAACGCGTGATCAGCCTGGCGCCATCGCTGTCTGAAATCGTCGCTGAACTGGGCGCTGCCGACCTGCTGGTGGGCGTGCTCGACGGCGGCGATCGCCCGGCAGCCTTGGCGCAAGTACCGTCGGTGGGGCGTTACGGCCAACTGGACATGGAGCGCCTGCTCAGTCTCAAGCCCGACCTGATCCTGCTGTGGCCCGGCAGTGTCGGCCCGGCCCAGCGTGAGCAGTTGCAGCGCCTGAACATTCCGGTGTACGTCGCCGAACCCCACAGCCTTGAACAACTCACCACCCAAGTGCAGGCCATCGCCGAACAATTAGGTCGGCCTGAAGCCGGTCGGCAGTTGGCTGCACAGTTGCGCCAGCGCCTGGCCGAACTGCGTCAGCGTTATCAGCGGGCCGAACCGTTGCGGGTGTTCTACCAAGTGTGGAACCAGCCGCTGTACACCGTGGGCGGCGGGCAGATCATCAGTGATGCCTTGAGTGTGTGCGGCACGCGCAATGTGTTTGACGACCTCACGCTGCCCGCGCCGCAGGTGAATATCGAGTCGGTGTTGCAGCGTGATCCCGAGTTGATTCTGGTGGGGGATCAGGCGCAGAAGGAGGCCTGGAAGGTCTGGCCGTCGATGGCGACGCGGGTGCGGGTGGTTCCGGACAAAGGCCTGGAGCGGCCCAGTGGGCAGATGTTGGAGGCGGTGGCGAGGTTGTGTCAGGTGATTGCACCTGACCTGTGACACCGCTATCGCAGGCAAGCCAGCTCCCACAGGGAAACGCATTCCAAATGTGGGAGCTGGCTTGCCTGCGATGAGGCCTGTACGGCCCACTCAGATCTCAGGTGTCCAGGTCACCCCAACCATCCACACCCGGCCTTCTTCACGGTAATCCTGATTGTTCAAGAACCCCGGGTCGTTATAGCTGTAACGCGCCCGTGCATACGACTTGTCCAACAGATTATCGACCTTCAGCGACAACGCCACTTCCCGATTCAACGCCCAACTGCTGCGCAATCCCAGCAAGGCATACCCGCCAAGGCGGTGTGTGTTGTCTTCATCGTCATAGCTGCTGCTGATGGCCTGCCAACTGGCACCTACCCCCAGTTTGTCGAACTGCCGATCCAGATCCAGGCTCAACGTACGCCGCGCCCGTCGGGCCAGGGTGTGGCCGCTGTCACGGTCGCGCGGGTCGATGACCGCAAGCCCCAGGTTGCCCTGCCACCCAAACAGCTCTTGCTTCAGCGCGGCCTCAACGCCATCGATGCGCGCCGACGCCACGTTTTGGGGCTTGCTGTTACTGTCGAGAATGATCGCGTCGCTCAAGTCGGTGCGGTACAGCGAGGCCTCCAGGCGCGTGCTGTCGCTCAACTGGCTGCGCCATTGCAGCTCGTAGCTTTTCGAGGTTTCGGGCTGCAGGTTGGGGTTGCTGTACTTCGTATCCGGGTAATACAGGTCGTTGAAGGTCGGCGCACGAAAGCCTTCGCTGTAGCTCAGCAGCACGTCGTTGTCGGGGTTGACCGGCACGGTGACGGTGCCGCTCCAGCTGTTCTGCCCGCCAAATTGCTGGTTCTGGTCGCGCCGTATCCCCAACTCGGTGGAAAACCATTGGCCGTGGAACCGATGTTGCACAAAAGCTGCACGGTTCCAGCGGCTGTTTTCGGTAAAGGTGGTGGAGCCGTGGAAGCGGTCTTCGTACCAGTCGCCGCCGAGAATCAGGCTGTTCTGGTCATTCAGCGTCAGGTCGTTCTGCCAGTTGACCGAGTCGCGGTACGTGTTGAACACGCTGAAGTCATCGCTGAGGGTGTCGCGCTTGGTGTCGCGGTTCTCGCTATGGCCCAGCTCCAGGCGCGATTGCCAGCGCTCGTTGAGCCTGGCATCGACATAGCCGCTGGCGCTGCTCACCGCGTAGTCGGTGTAGGGCTTTTGCCCAAGCGTTTGCCCGGTGGCGACGTCGTAGCGGCCGAAGCTGTTGTCGTACTCCGATTTGCCACGGTTATCCAACAGGTTGAAACCGGCCTCTAGCTCATCGCTGAAGGAATGGCTCAGGTTCAGGCTGAGTGACTGGTTGCGGTAGGCGTCGTGGTCGCCATCGCTTGGGAATGACGTGTGCGTCGAGTTGATGCCCGCGGTTTCATCCAGGCTCGCGCCGAGGTTGAAACGCGTGTGCTCATCACCGCCGGACAGGCCAAGGCTACGCTCCCAGGTCTGGTTGCTGCCGAAACCGAGCTTGAGGCGTGGTTGCAGGCCTTGCTCGGTATTACGCCGGGTAAACACCTGGATCACCCCGCCAATGGCATCGCTGCCGTAGATCACTGAGCGTGAACCGCGCAGCACTTCCACCCGTTCAATCTGGTCGACGTTCAGGTACTGCAAGCCGCTGTCACCGGAGGTGGTATTGGCGATGCGCTGACCGTCCACCAGCACCAGGCTCTGGGCGGATTTGGTGCCACGCATATAGATGCCGGGCAGGCTGCCGCGGCCGCCAGTCGGTGCTATTTGCACGCCAGGAACGCGGCTGAGCAGGTCGGTGAGGCTGGTGGGTTGCAGGCGATCGATGTCATCGCGGGTAAACACGCTGTTGGCGGCGCTGCTGTCGTTGCGCGCCTGCACCTGGCGGTTGGCGCTGATGACGACGTTGGGGAGTTTCAGGGCGTCGTCGCGGCTGTCTGCGAGCAGGTCGGTGGCAGGCAGAAGGAAAAGGGGCAAGGCATAGCGAAGGCGTTTCATTGGCTGTCCATGGCATTTAAAAACAATGCAAACCAATGTGGGAGCTGGCTTGCCTGCGATGCAGGCACCTCGGTCTGTCAGCGTAACCGAGGTGATGCTATCGCAGGCAAGCCAGCTCCCACATTTGAATGTTGTTTACAGGTTCAAGAGTGCCATGCGCTTGCGCACCGAAGCCTCAATCCCGGCCTCATCCAACCCGCACTCCGCCAGCATCTGCGCCGGCTTAGCGTGTTCGACGTACACATCCGGCAAGCCCAGGTGGAGCACTGACTTGAGGATATTCTCCCGTGCCAGGAACTCGCTGACCGCCGCACCAGCGCCACCCATGATGGCGTTTTCTTCGACGGTCACCAGCAGCTCGTGGCTACCGGCGATCTCGCGCACCAAGGCTTCATCCAGTGGTTTGACGAAACGCATGTCGACCACGGTCGCGTCGATCTTCTCGGCGACTTTCAGGGCTTCGGCCAGTTGCACGCCGAACACCAGGAATGCGGTCTTGCTGCCCTGGCGACGCACGATGCCTTTGCCGATCTCGATCGGCTCCAGGTCTTTTTCGATCACGGCATTCGGGCCATTGCCGCGAGGGTAGCGCACGGCCGCCGGGCCGTTGTACAGATGGCCGGTGCTGAGCATCTTGCGCAATTCGTTTTCGTCGCTCGGCGTCATCACCAGCATGCCGGGGATGCAGCGCAAGTAGGACAAGTCGAAGCTGCCCGCGTGGGTCGGGCCGTCTTCGCCGACCAAACCGGCGCGGTCGATGGCAAACAGCACGTCTAGGTTTTGCACCGCTACGTCATGCACCAACTGGTCGTAACCGCGTTGCAGGAACGTCGAGTAGATCGCTACTACCGGCTTGGCGCCTTCACAGGCCATGCCGGCGGCGAATGTAACTGCGTGCTGCTCGGCAATCGCCACGTCAAAGTAGCGCAGCGGGAAACGTTCGCTGAACGCCACCAGGTCGGAGCCTTCCTTCATCGCCGGAGTAATGCCCACCAGGCGCGGGTCGGCGGCGGCCATGTCGCACAGCCATTCGCCAAACACACCGGAATACTTAGGCCCGCTGGCTTTTTTCGGCGCAGCGGCGGGGGCGTCCAGCGGTTCCAGCTTGGTAATTGCGTGATAGCCGATCGGGTCGACTTCTGCCGGGGCAAAGCCTTTGCCTTTCTTGGTGACGATGTGCAGGAACTGCGGGCCCTTGAGGTCACGCATGTTGCGCAGGGTGGCAATCAGGGTCGGCAGGTCGTGGCCGTCGATAGGGCCGATGTAGTTCCAGCCCAGCTCTTCAAACAGGGTGCCAGGCACCAGCATGCCCTTGGCGTATTCTTCGGTGCGCCGGGCAATTTCCCACGCGCCGGGCAGGCGCGAGAGCACCTTCTTGCTGCCTTCGCGCATGCTGGCGTAAGTGCGGCTGGAGAGGATTTTTGCCAGGTAGTTGGACAGGCCACCGACATTGCGCGAGATCGACATGTCGTTGTCGTTGAGGATCACCAGCATGTTGGCGTCCACTTCCGGCGCATGGTTCAGCGCTTCGAAGGCCATGCCGGCAGTCAGCGCGCCATCACCAATCACGGCAATCGCCTTGCGATCGCTGCCTTGCAGACGGGCGGCAATCGCCATGCCCAGCGCTGCACTGATGGAGGTGCTGGAATGGCCGACGCCAAAGGTGTCGTACTCGCTCTCGGAGCGACGCGGGAAGGCAGCAACGCCGTCCTTCTGGCGCAGGGTGCCCATTTGCTCGCGGCGACCCGTAAGGATTTTATGCGGATACGCCTGATGGCCCACGTCCCACACCAGCCGGTCGTCCGGGGTGTCGAACACGTAGTGCAGGGCGATGGTCAGCTCGATGACGCCCAGGCCAGCACCAAAATGCCCACCGGTCTGGCCGACCGTGTAGAGCAATTCCAGGCGCAACTCATCGGCCAGGGTTTCCAGCTCGGCTTCACCCAACCGACGCAGGCCGTCCGGCGTGGCAGCACGGTCGAGCAGGGGCGTGGACGGGCGCTTGCGGGGAATCTCTTGAAACGTCGTGGGCATCAGGCGAATCGTTATAGGTATAGAAGAGGCGGCAGTTTACCTCAAGCATCGCAAACTGCCCACGCAGAGCGCCGAACTTGGCCGATATGCGGCTGAAATGGCCGCTGTAATCAGTGCCGGCGTTCGACGATATACCGCGCCAAGTCACGCAGTGGCTCGGCCGCCGCGTCGAAAGGTCGCAGGGCGTCCAGGGCCTGGTCGCGCAGTTCCAGGGCATAAGCCTTGGCCGATTCCAGCCCAAGCAGCGCAGGATAAGTCGGTTTGTCCCGTGCGATATCGGCGCCTTGGCGCTTGCCCAGGGTGGCGGTGTCACTTTCTACGTCGAGAATGTCGTCCTGCACCTGGAACGCCAGGCCAACGGCCAGCGCGTAGGTCTTCAGCGCCGCCAATTGAGGGGCTTCGGCCCGCCCACTGGCAAGGGCGCCCAAGTGCACGGCGGCTTCGATCAAGGCGCCGGTCTTGTGCCGGTGCATGTATTCCAGGGCGTGTTGATCAAGCTTCTGGCCCACCGAACCGAGGTCGATGGCTTGGCCACCGACCATACCGGCGGGCCCTGCAGCCACGGCCAGGGCGGTAACCATACGCAGACGGATGTCGGCGTTGACGCTGCTCAGCGCCGGGTCCAGCAGTGCGCTGAACGCCAGGCTTTGCAGGCCGTCACCGGCGAGGATCGCGCACGCTTCATCAAACGCTTTGTGGGTGGTCGGCTGGCCGCGACGCAAATCATCGTCGTCCATCGCCGGCAAATCGTCATGCACCAACGAATAGGCGTGAATCAACTCCACCGCACACGCCGCGCCATTCGCCTGTTCGGCCGGCGCGCCCAAGGCTTCACAGGCCGCATAGGCCAGCAACGGGCGCACGCGCTTGCCGCCATTCATCACGCTGTAGCGCATGGCTTCGTAGAGACGCTTGAGTTCGGGGCTTGGCGCGACAAACAAGGGTTCCAACGCCGCATTGACCCGGGCTTGGCTACTGGCCTGATACGCGTCGATCATTCGGGCTGTTCCGCATCGAAAGGTTCTTCGGCCAACTCCCCGTCGCGCTCCAGCAACACCTGGACCTTCTGTTCCGCCTGCGCCAAGGCGCTCTGGCAGTCACGGGTCAGGCCGATGCCTTGCTCAAACGCTGTCAACGAGTCTTCCAGCGACAACTCGCCGTTCTCCAGACGCTCGACCAGGGTTTGCAGGTCGGCGAGGGATTGTTCGAAATCGAGTGCAACTTTTTTGCGGGCCATGGCGGCTATTCCGGTAGACGGTAAACCGGCGCGACACTAGCAGACATGGGGATTCTGGGCAAATGAGCGGGGGTGTCATTCTCCCTCTGTACTGACCTGATACCGCGTGCTGCGGCCGCCTCCGGGGAGTCGGACCAGGCAGTTCTTTTCCAGCAGGTCAGCCAGATGCCTCGTGGCCGTGGCCTTGGATACCTTAGCCACCGCCTGGTACTGCGCGGCGCTGATGCCGTGCTCAAAACCTTTCTCGCCACCGTCGAGCAGACGGTTGAGCACCTTGATCTGTTGGGCAGACAAGGCGAGGTCACGGCGCTGCTGCCAAAACCGGCTCTTGTCCAATACCCGGTCAATCCGCGCCATGGCTTGTTGCACGCTGCGGAGCAATGTCTTGAGGAACCACGCCAACCAGTCGGTGATATCCAGCGTAGCTTTCTGACTGGACGCTAGCGCGTTGTAGTAACCGGCGCGGTCTTCGAGGATGCTGGCCGACATTGCATAAAAACGGATGGCCTGATGCTCGCCTTGGGCCAGCGCCAGGTCAGTGATTGCGCGGGTCAGGCGACCATTGCCGTCATCGAACGGGTGCAGCGTGACAAACCAGAAGTGCGCCACGCCGGCGCGTACCAAAGGGTCCAGCTCTGGTTGATGGCGGCTGGTTTCGAACCACGCCAGGAAGTCATCCAGCGCTTGCTCCAGGCCCAGGCGCGGCGGTGCTTCGAAATGAACCGTTGGTCGATCAAGTCGACCCGGCATCACTTGCATCGGCTCATCCCCCCTCAACGTCCCGACATTCAGCGCACGCGCGGCAAGGCCAGTTTCCGCATCCGGGAACAATAAATGGTGCCAATTCAGTAAGCGGGCAAGGGTGAAGGGTTGGTCGAATGGCTGTGTGGCATCCATCATCAGCTCGGCAAGGCCTTCGCTGCGGCGGCTTACCTGGCCGTTCAAGGGTTCCAAACCCAAACGGCGCGCCAGTGACGAGCGCACTGAGCCAACGTTCAGTTGTTCCCCCTCGATTGCCGAAGAGGTCAGGACATTTTGCAGCAACGCATCCAGCTCATTCTGCGCACTGACTGGCTGGCTGACGGCACCGAGCTTGCCCAGCAGCTTGCCTTGGGCTTGCCCGCACTCGCGCAACAACACCGCAAGGCGCCCAGGTTGCCAATGAAAGTGCGGCCAGTCGATGTGTTGCCAGATCCAGAACGGGCGATCCATGGAGGAGTACCTGAGAAGGTGAGCCGAATAGAAAAGCTATTCGGCTCATTTAGTGAGCCGATTATGTGTCCTATTCGGCTCACCTTCCATTCAGGTGGGCGCTGTTGTCGGTAAAAAGCATCGCCCCTGCGCGTCCTTTAATTGGGCTTCGAACTCAAGTAACCCTGTTTGCATCGTCTGCAGCGCAGCGATCTGTGTGGCTAATTGGTGTTTCTTTCCAGCGATAGCCTGGTCCGCCCGGTCCCAAGGCAGCGCGTCGCCTTGATGGCCTCGGAGAATGTCCTGCAACTCCTTGAGCTTGAAGCCCAGTTGCTGCGCGCACTTGATAAACATCAGCAACTCAACGCTTTGCTCCGAATAGACCCGGTACTGGCCCTGACGCTGCGGCGCAGGTAATAGCCCGATCGCCTCATAGTGACGAATTGCCTTGATGGTCGTGCCCGACAACTGCGCGGCTTTGCCGATGTACATGAAAATTCCCTTTTCCCAATAAAGCGCCGGTTTGTTTCAGCCACCTGGCCCGCTGCGCCGCAGTAGAGCCCAGTACCGGCCCGAACAGCAACGTCTTGATCGGCTTGATGCCACACAACCCCAGCGTGGTCTTGCGCATCTGATGGATGCCTGGCATGCGATAGAACCAGCGGTAGTACCACGGAGGGGTGTCCAGGGTCACCAACAGGTGCGCGGTCCGGCCTTTCAACAGTTTGTCAGGGAATGCCTTGCCAGCACGGTATTTGAAGGCAAAGCCGGGTAGGAACGTTCGATCGATGAAACCTTTCATCAAGGCAGGGATGCCGCCCCACCAGATCGGGAAAATGAACGTCAGATGGGTGGCCCATAAGATGTCGGATTGTGCGCGGAGCAGGTCGGGTTCCAGGGCTTGGACCTCGGAGTAGCCGGTGTGCAAGACGGGGTCGAAAGCCAGATCACCCAAGCGTAGGACGCGCACCTCATGGCCGGCGTCTTTTGCGGCGTGGACGTACGTTTCGGCCAGGGCTGAACAAAAGCTGGTAGCGGAGGGGTGGCCGAGGATAACTAGGGTGCGTGGGGTCATGGGAAAGATCCTGAACAGGGCGTTTCAGGGTAAGGGTTGCCGTATAGGGGAGAGTCAAGCGTGGGGCTGCAATACGCCAATCTGCAATTGCCAGCAGGACGTTTCTGTAACCGTTGAAAGGCCTTTCCTGAACCGCTTCTGGCCCCTTGTGACAGCACATGCCCCTGACTAGCCTCCCTTCAAACACAAGAGTGCAACGGCATGAGCGAAACCGTTATCGGTTTGACCCAACCGCCCGAGGGCTACAGCGACTGGCTGACTGACCTGAAAGGCCGCATCCATTCGGCGCAACAGCGCGCAACGCTGGCGGTAAACCGAGAGCTGGTGCTGCTTTACTGGCAGATCGGCCACGACATTTTGACCCGCCAGGCTGAGCAGGGCTGGGGCAGTAAAGTCATTGATCGTCTTGCCCAGGATTTGCGGGCGGCCTTTCCCAAAATGAAGGGTTTTTCACCACGTAATCTTAAGTACATGCGTGCTTTTGCGCAGGCATGGCCAGACTCGGAATTTGTGCAACAGGCTGCTGCACAATTGCCCTGGGGACACAATGTGGTGTTGCTGGACAAACTCCCTGGCCCCGAAACCCGCCGCTGGTACATCGCCCAGGCGATAGAACACAACTGGTCGCGCAATACGTTAGTCATGCAAATCGAAAATCGATTGCTGGAGCGCAGTGGCAAGGCCGTCAGCTATTTCGACAGCCATCTGCCCAAACCTCAATCCGATTTAGCGCGTGAATCGCTGAAAGACCCTTACCGTTTTGATTTCCTCAGCCTGGGCTTGGACGCGCAGGAGCGCGACATAGAAAACGCCTTGATCAAACACGTGACTGACTTTCTGTTGGAGCTGGGCGCGGGTTTTGCCTTCGTCGGCCAGCAAGTGCTGATCGACGTTGGGGGTGATGAATTCTTTGTCGACCTGTTGTTCTATCACCTGAAGCTGCGCTGCTACGTGGTGATCGAACTGAAGGCGGGCAAGTTCAAGCCCGAGCACCTGGGGCAGTTGAGTTTTTATCTCGCGGCCGTCGATGCCCAGCTCAAACACCCGCAAGATGGGCCAACGATTGGCCTGCTGCTGTGCAAGAGCAAAAACGAAGTCGTCGCCGAATATGCATTGCGCGACAACAACCGACCGATGGGTGTGGCTGAATATCAACTGGTTGAGTCGCTGCCCGCTGAGCTGCAAACGGTTTTGCCTAGCATTGAGCAGATCGAGCGGGAGCTGGCGGATTAGAGTGCGAGAGGGCTGCGAGCCCTAGAACCCTGGCGGAATATACCCCGGCACATACGGTATGTTGATGCACTTGCCATGGAGGATGCGGCCATCCTCAATCCTGAACAGCACGATCTTCTTGGCCTTGTTTACGGTGGCCTCAAGCTTGCAATCCGAACTGTGTCCAACGCTCTGGTAATACTCCGTATAAACCATGCCGTTTCCGGTGTGGTTCATTGAAGTTCCCGCGGCTTCGGTGGTGTTCCAGGAAGACGACTTGTACCAAGTCATCACCACCTGCGTTTCGCCACTGGGCCCGTTCTGCTTTTTCATCGAGTCGGGTTTGCCGAATAAATTCAGCGCTTCCTGAGCATCCCTGCCTTCCCAGCGCGATTGTGCAATCAGGTGGCAGCCGTTAATAAAAAGCGTGGCAGGTAACAAGAGTCCTGCCAGCAACAGCCTTGTCCATGTAGGCATAGTGAATCCTTCGTGTAGGTGCGTGCTGTTCAGGGCTTGTTGCCCAACATATCGTCGAGGTCATCGATCATCTGACTCTTCTCCTGAGTCGGCCCCAACTGCTGGAACATGGCCTTGGTGGTCTGGATCATCTGCAGGTGGGTCATCTTGCCCATGGCGATCGTGTCTTTGCTCTTGCCCGGTTCACAGACAAACGCGAGCGTGCGATCGAGCCAGAACTCCTTGGGCGTTTGCCAGGTTTTGGAGACCTTCAAGTGCTTGAGCGTGTAGGAAAATTGCGCGACCGACTGCCCGTTGAGGAAGCGCACTTTGCGCGTGGGGCACTGCACCTCGATGTTGTACACATCGATCATCGGCTTGCCCGGGTCCTCATACACCAGAGTGACGGCCACCAACTGGGCGCCCTTGGTATGGTTCGAACGCACCACGGAAGTACGGTCGGCCACATACATCACGTTTTGATGCGCCCGGCCGTTGCCGTAGATGATCCACCAGTCGCCGACAGGTTCTTGCTCGTCGGCGAGCGCCCACGTGGCACTGGCCAGTAAGGCTGTCAGGAGTGCCAGGTAGTGTCCGGCCTTGGTTAGCGTATTCAACTGAGTTCTTCCTTGAGGCTTCAAACACCTGAAGGACTTTAGTGTTGCGCCTGCACAGTAACAATTAGGGCAAGTGTGCTAATGGCGTACTGCTAGCTCCACGAAAAAAGCCTGCTTTTTCAGGGCAGGCTGATTGAATGAAACGGTTGGCTTAGTCCTTACGTGCCGTCAGCGCCGAGTAACCATTCATCAAGTTGCGGTAGTTCGGAATACGCTGGGACAACAGATTGCCCAGGCCTTCGATATCGTTGCGCCAGTCGCGATGCAGCTCACAGGCCACCGAGAACCAGTTCATCATTTGCGCACCGGCTTGGGTCATCCGGCTCCACGCCGCCTGCTGCACGGTGGTGTTGAACGTGCCCGAGGCATCGGTTACCACAAACACATCAAAGCCTTCCGCCAGTGCCGACAAGGTAGGGAACGCGACGCACACATCCGTGACCACACCGGCAATGATGATCTGCTTGCGGCCGGTAGCCTTGATCGCCTTGACGAAGTCTTCGTTGTCCCACGCATTGATCTGGCCAGGGCGAGCGATGTACGGCGCGTCCGGGAACATTTCTTTCAGCTCCGGCACCAGCGGGCCGTTGGGACCTTGTTCGAAGCTGGTGGTGAGGATGGTCGGCAGGTTGAAGAACTTGGCCAGGTCCGCCAGGGCGAGCACGTTGTTCTTGAACTCGTTAGGGGAGAAGTCTTGCACCAGGGAGATCAGGCCGGTCTGGTGGTCGACCAGTAGAACTACGGCGTCGTCTTTGTTCAAGCGATTGTAGGTTGGCGTGCTCATGGTTGAATCCTTTTTTGTTTAAGTGGGTTTGGCGTTGCGTTCAGCATGGGCACAGATTAATGGGTGGTTGGCGGGTGATAAATCGGCTGTGGCGTGTCTTACCGTCAACCTGTAAGAGACAATCGAAAGGCAGGTATTTTTTGCCCATTGGGCGTCGGCGCGAAGGTCACCTCAAGCCGTTGCCCGATCTGCAGCTGTTGCCTGTCCTCGCACTCGATGACGGACAACATTGTCGGTCCCTCGTCGAGCGTTACGTAAGCGATGCAATACGCTTCATCGTCTCGCCCGCTGTAGCTGAAGCTGTACAAGGTGGCGTTGCCGCTGGCGACGATCCAGTCGGTGGCTGCACTGCCGGTAAAAGGGCTGTGGTCGCGGGGGTAGAAAAAGGCCTTGCCAGTGTCGAGGCAGCGGCGCAGCAGCAGTTGCTCCCGGTTGGCCGCTTCCCAGAACGGCGCGCTTTCGGGGGTGATGTGCGGTGAGGTCAGGTGCATATCAGAGTCGCTCCAGAATGAGAGTAGCGCTGCCATGCCGTGAGCCCAGCAATCCACCGGTGCCGTGGGCCAGGGCCAGCGCGCAGTCAGGCCTTTGCACCGCTGGGTGTGCCTCGCCACGTAACTGACGCACAGCCTCTATCAGCCTGGCCATGCCGCCGCGATTGCCGGGGTGGTTGTTGCACAGCCCGCCACCGTCGGTATTGATCGCCAACGGGCCCACGCCGCTGATCAATTTACCGTCGGCAACGAAAGCACCGCCCTCGCCGGGGGGGCAGAAGCCTAGGTTTTCCAGCTGGATCAATACGGTGATGGTGAAGCTGTCGTACAGCGAGGCGTAGCGGATGTCGCTGGGTTTGAGCCGTGCCTCGGCGAAGGCATCGGCGCCAGACTTCACCGCGCCCGAAGCCAGCAGGTCGAAGTAGCCGCCGTTCAGATGACTGAGTGAATAACCTGCACCGATGGGTGTAATCAGCGGCCGCTTGAGTGCCTGCGCAATGGACGGATGAACCACCACCAACGCGCCACCGCCGTCGCTGATCACACAACAATCCAAGCGTCGCAACGGGGCGGCGATCAGCGGTGAGTTCAGCACATCGTCCACCGTCACTATGTTGCGCAACATCGCCAGGGGGTTGTGCTGTGCATGGTGCGACGCTGCGACTTTGATCCAGGCCAGTTGCTCGGCGGTGGTGCCGTGCTCGTACTGATGGCGCATCGCGCACATCGCGTACAGGTTGGTCACGGCGGCGCCGTAGGGCATTTCAAAGGGGCCTTCGCAGGTGGTTTGGGGCTGATCGAGGTGGCTGGCGTCCGGCCGTTGGCGCCTGGCACGCGGGCGTCCGGCTTGGGTGATCAGGGCGACGGTGCAGCGCCCGTCGGCAATCGCGCGTGTAGCTTGGGCGACGTGATGCAGGTAGGACGAACCCCAGCTTTCTGTGGTCTCCAAGTGCCGAGGATGAATGCCCAGGTACTCGACCATGGAAAAAGGCCCTACACCCGGAGCATCCCAACCGGGTACGTCGCCGGCGCAAAAGTAGCCGTCCACGTCGCTGAGGCTCAGCCCCGCATCCGCCAGGGCGCCGCGGGCCACGTCCGCGTGCAATTGCGCGAGGGAGCGGTCCACCGCATGCCGTGTGGGATGTTCGTAGGCGCCGACGATAAATGCGTTGCCCTTCATGGTTAACGACTCCGGCGGGCGTATTCGATGAAAAACGCCAGCGCCTGCGGATCGCGCATGGCGCTGAGGTTGGCGACGTTTTGCGGCTCGTGCCCCATCAGGATTCGGCGCACCGGCACTTCCATTTTTTTACCGGTCAGCGTCAGGGGAATCAGCGGCACCGCGAGGATCTGGTCCGGTACATGCCGGGGCGTACACGCCTGGCGCAGGCATTCACGCACGCGCTGCTGCAAGGCATCGTCCAGCACCGCGCCGTGACGCAGTTGGACAAACAGCGGCATGAAAAAACCGCCTTCGGGCAGGTCCAGATTCACGATCAGCGCATCGTCGATTTCTGCGATGGGCTCCAATGCCCGGTAGATTTCTGCTGTACCGATCCGCACCCCAAAGCGGTTCAGCGTGGCGTCCGAACGCCCCAGCACCTGGCAACCGCCACGGGCATTGAGCAAGAAAAAATCCCCATGGCGCCACACCCCTGGCCAGGGTTGGAAATAGCTTTCGCGGTAGCGCTCGCCCCCAGTGTCATCCCAAAAGTACACCGGCATCGACGGCATGGGCGACGTCACCACCAACTCGCCAACCTGTTCAACCACCGGCCGACCATTTTCATCAAACGCATGAACCGCCACACCCAGGGCGCGCGCCTGGATTTCACCGGCATACACCGGCAGCGTCGGCACGCCGCTTACCAGGCCCGTGCAAATGTCCGTGCCCCCGCTGCCCGTGGTCACCCAGATATCCGTTTTGAGGTTGCGGTAAAACCAGGCATTGCACTGCGGCGAAACCGGCGAGCCAACCGGCATCACGGTGCGCAGCGCGCCCAGGTCAAAGCGCTCACGGGGCACTACGTCGTAGCGTTTCATCAACTCGATATAAGTGGGGCTGGTGCCGAAAAAGCTGGCGCGGCTGTCCTGCACGATCTGCCACAGCGTATCGATGTTCGGCCAGGTCGGATGGCCGTCATAGAGCACTGGCCGTACTCCGCAGAGCAGGGCGCTGAACAAGGTGTTCCACATCATCCAGCCGGTGGTGGTGAAGATGAATGCTGTATCACCGGGGCGAAAATCCAGGTGTAGATGCAGTGCCTTCAGTTGCTCCAGAAGTATCCCGCCATGGCTGTGTACGATGGCTTTGGGCAAGCCAGTCGTGCCGGAAGAAAACAGCACCCATAACGGATGATCGAAGGGCAATTGTTCGCAGTGGAAATCGGCAGCGGGCACCGTAGGCCGCCGGAGCAAGGCGCGCCAATCGATGGCGTTGGCAACCGTCAGCGGTTCATCGGGAAACAGCGCTGGCAGCACGATGACGTGTTCGATACTGCCCAGCTCGCGGGCAATGTGCCGGACCTGTTCGCGTCGATCAAACGCCTTGCCGCCATAGCGATAACCGTCCACCGCCAACAGCACCTTCGGCGACAATTGCCGCACCCGGTCCAGCACGCCCTCCGCACCGAAATCCGGCGAGCAACTGGCCCAGACCGCACCGATGGCCGCACAGGCACACAGCGCGATCATCGCCTCGGGAACATTTGGCAAATAAGCCACCACTCGATCACCCGGCATCACGCCCACTTCCCGTAGGTAGGTCGCCAGGGTGCGAACCTGACGGGCGAAGTCACTCCACGGCAGGCCTTGCAAGGCAACCGTTTCACTCTGGTAGAGCAGTGCGTCGCCTTCGCGTTCATTGCGCAGAATGTGTTCGGCAAAATTCAGTCGCGCACCGGGAAACCACTGCGCACCGGGCATCGCACGGTCACCCAGCACCGCTTGGTGAGGGCTACTGGCCTGAATGTGAAAATGATCCCAGATCGATTGCCAGAACGCTTCCGGCTCATCGACGGACCACTGCCATAGCGGGTGGTAATCGGCGAATCTGAGCTTGCGTTCGTGCCTCAGCCAACTCAGGTAGTGAGTGAGGCAAGCGTGTTGAAGAAGCTCAGGGGAGGGCTGCCAGAGCAGTTGCCCCTGGGCCACGTCGTTGAATGCAGTCGCCACGATAAAAGACCTCTGACGTTGTTGTTATTCGGGTCATGGGGTGCTCTTGCGTGGCGGACTGTAGCGACAAATTGTACGACGTACAATTGGTGGTGTGTCTGGTTTTGCTGTGCGAATTTTCAGCGGCGGGCAGCCAGGGTTTCCAGGCCGCAGAGGAGGGTGTCGACGTAGAACGTGAAGCTCTCATCCAGCGCCGCGTGCACGCCATTTTGCCAGCGCAGGCTGAAACCGCGATTGCTCAGTTGGTCCATATTCTGCGCGAGCGTGGGGTGCTGTTCTGCATCGATGGCCCGCAGCTTCTCCTGCACTTGGCATTGCCATGCCTCGGTATTATCCGGCAATGGCGCGTACTCCAGCGTCGTGAAACCGGTAAGAGCAGCGATAAACGTATTGTAGGCGGCGGCCAGGGAAGGGCCGCTGAAACCCGCTTGTTGCAGTGCTGCCAACACACCCTCGACCAACGTGAAGTCGGTGCTGGCGTTGGACACCAATTGCGAACCCAACAACGGCGCGATGTTCGGATGCTGGTGCACGGCATCATGGCAGTTGACCATCGCCGCACGCAGGTAGTCCTGCCAGCGCCGCTCCTGAGGCTCTGGCGCAACGTGTTCCAGGACTTTGGCCAGCACTTCACTCAACAACAACTCGCGTGATGAGACGTACCAATAGATGGCCGTCGGGTACACACCCAGGCTGCTGGCCAGGTTGCGCAGGCTGCATTTGTCCAGGCCTTCGCGATCGATCAACGCCAGGGCGGCGGTGATGATGGCGTCTTTGTTCAGTGGGCTCTTTGCATCTTCGCCAGCGGTTTTTTTACGCCTGCCTCGTGGGTTTGCGGTTTTGCTGGTCATTATTGTGGGTTCCGGTTGAGCGACGGCGAAAGGATAGCGGTTCACCGATTCGCTGTCGCTCTTGCGCAATAGCCGTCAACCCCCTCCGTAGCGCTCGACGAACGCTTGCGTGGCCGTGACCAGTCGGCTCAGCTCGCGGTCAGTCAGCGGCAAACTCAGCGCAAACAACCCGCGCCGCGCGCTGTAGATCCCACATTCGAGCAGGTGAAAGAAGAACAGGTCGCGCAGGTCGTTTCGGTCCGTTGGGATATCTGACGGACGACGAATCGGTAAGCCCGTGGGATGCAGATTCATCACCGATCCTTGCCCGGTAAATTGCATCGACATGGGCGCCAGCACCTCATTGAGCTGGCCGCGCAACCTGTCGCCACGGGCATTGAGTTCCAACGCTGCTTCGCGGGTGTACACCTGCTCCAGTCCGGCGATGCCCGCCGCCATGGTCAGCACATTGTTATTGAACGTGCCCGCATGGGACAGGCATCCATGGCGCGGGTCAAACTGCGCCAGGATGTCCCGCCGCCCACCGAGCACGCCGCACGGCATGCCACCGCCGAGGTATTTGCCCAGGGTGATCAGGTCCGGGGTGATGCCGAGCTTTTCCTGCAGGCCGCCGGGGGCTAGGCGCGAGGTCATTACTTCATCGAAGATCAGCAGCGTGCCATGGGCGTGGCTCCTTTCGCGCAACCCTTCGAGAAAACCCGGCTCGGCACAGATACACCCGCCCGCACCCAGCATCGGCTCCACCAGGATGGCCGCAATGTCGACATGCTCATGCAATAAACGCTCGACGTTCTCAAGGTCGTTGTAGTCGGCCAGGTACACCCGATGCGGCACATTCATCGCCGTGCTTGCCCCGGCAAAACTCAACACACCGCCGTGATAGCCGCCGTTGAACGCGATGACTCCGCTGCGCCCGGTGTAGGCCTTTGCCGCCGCCAACGCGAGCAGATTCGCCTCGGTGCCGGAGTTAGTAAACCGCACCTGCTCGATACAACCGAAGCGCTCCACGATCAGCGTCGCCAGCCGCGCTTCCCATTCTGTGTGGGCGCTCAGGTTCAGCCCGTTCGCCATTGCCTTTGTCAGCGCATCGGTGATTACCGGATGGGAGTGTCCATACAGCGCTGCTGTGTATTCCGCGAGAAAATCGACGTAGCGGTGCCCATCCAGGTCATCGAGAAAACACCCGCTGCCGCCTGTCATCACCAACGGAAACGGCTCATAGAACAGCACCGAGCGCGTGTTGCCGCCGGGCATCACCTGCGCAGCCCAATCCAGCTGGCGCGCACTGTTGGGATTGGCCCGGATGTACCGTTGAATGCAACGCTCCAACTCAAGCATGCCAGGCATCGCTCACCCCCTTCGACGCGGCACGTTTCGGATACACCAGCATCAACAAGCCAAACCACGCCGCCGCCACATAAAACGCCGCGCGCGTTTCCGGGTCGCGAATCACCAGCACTGTCAGCACGCCCAGGTAACCCAGAACCAGCACACTGCTGACCTTGGGCCAAGGCAGGCGGTAATCCACTTCTGCCAATTCGCTGCGCTGCACCTTGCGGCGATAGGCCATATGCGCCGTGATGATCACCACCCACACCCAGATCAACAGGCCCAGGATCCCCGTGATCAACAGGCTGAAAATGCTCTCCGGAATCAAATAATTCAGCAGCACCCCCATCAGCAAAATGGCGGTCGACACCATCAAGCAACGGGCCGGCACCTGTTGCGGGCTCAACACCTGCAACTGACGCGGCGCCTGCCTGATATGCGACAGCGCAAACAACATGCGGCTGGTGGCAAACAGCCCGGTATTGCACGAAGACGCCAGCGCGCTGATCACCACAAAATTGATAAACCCGGCCGCCACACTCATCCCGATGCTGTCGAACACCATCACAAACGGGCTTTGCGACGTATCGATCTGATTCCACGGGTACAGCGCCATGATCACTGCCGTCGACCCCAGGTAAAAAATCGCCATGCGCCACAGGATGCTATTGATCGCTCGTGGCAAGGTGCGCTGCGGCTCGGCCGTTTCCGCCGCCACCAAACCAATCACCTCGACACCCGCAAAGGTAAACGCGGCGACAGGCACCGCGAACCAAAAGCCACTCCAGCCATTCGGAAAAAAACCGCCGTGCTGCCAGAGATTCGCCGCCGAGGGTGTCGTTTGCTCCGATGTCTCCAGCCCAAACACCAAAATCACCAACCCCGCCCCGATCAGGCCGACAATCGTCAACACCTTGATCAACGCCAGCCAGAACTCCACCTCACCAAACGTCTTCACCGCAAACAGATTGATCACCATCAACACGCCGACAGTGACCAACGCCGGAATCCACTGCGGCAACTCCGGGTACCAATACTTCATCAGCAAACCAATCCCGGTCACCTCCAGCACCCCGACCAGGATCCAGATCATCCAATACGACCACCCCGTGATAAACGCCACCCGCGGTCCCAAAAACTCCTCCGCATACGTCGCAAACGAACCACTGCTGGGCCGATACAACGACAACTCCCCCAGCGCCCGCGCAATCAGATAAACCATCCCCCCACACAACGCATACGCCAGCAACAACGCCGGCCCCGCCGTGGCAATCGCCTTGCCCGATCCTAAAAACAACCCGGCCCCGATAATGCCGCCGATAGCGATCAACATGACGTGGCGCTCCTTGAGCGACCGCGCCAAGCCATGGTTGGAAGAGTGAAGCGGTGTTGTAGACATCAGCATTCCCCAGGCTGCATTACGCAGCAGTGGTTGAGGGTGAGCCCGGCTTGAACCGGTTTTATTGTACGGTGTGCAATAAGCAGGTTTTGGGCCAGCGGAGAGGGGAGTCGGGGAATTGGCGCTTAAACGGTTTGTTTAGATATGTGTGTAGGACGTTTCATTTGATGTTTATGCGATGGGGGTAAGGTCGGGGGGTGTCACCTGGGAACACAGGTGGGTGGGGGGAACACGGGAGTGAGTGGGGTGTGATTTTCAAAGGCCAGCAGGACTGATCCTTTTTGCTTGCAGGGCGTTTCCCAGGGAGCGCCTATCGCTTGCCCAGCTATTTTTGATGGCCGAAAAACGCACCGAAAAAATCTCACGCGTGAGCTATTGAGCACGATCGAAATTGCCTGTAGTGTTTCTCACGCGTGAGTTTTTCACAACGAGGTCAGTACCATGAAAAGCAGCTCTCCATCGAGCCCGCCAGCAGGGCCCGATACAGATTCAGCAAGCCGCAAGGGAGAGCGCTTGAAATCGCCCGCAAAGAAGCCATCGAGCTTTTATATGAAGCAGATGCGCGCGGGTCTGGCGGCCGCCGGTTATGTGAAACACGAGACTTGGGTGCTTCCCGAAAACCGAAGCCTGCTCAAGCAGATGGAGAAACAGCTTCGCCAGCCGATTCTGGCTGGCTCATTCATGTCGGAGAATTACATGAGCGCAGGTACCAACTGGAACATCGATCGCCTCTTCAGTGCGCTTCAGGCCCTGGACGACGTGGTCTCCAACGACATTACGCTTTCTCTGGTTCAAGGCTCCGAGTCCAGCATCAAGCTGGAAATGAACGACTTCGGTGGCCTGCCGATTTACATCGCGGTGGTCGGCGAGCAGATCATCGTCGACACCGTTCTGGTCGACGTCGAGTCCATCAACGATGTACCTGCCTTCAATGACGCCGTGTTGCGCAGCCGGGAAATGTTCCCGCTGTCTTCGATCGGCATCGAGTCCATGCCGAACGGGCAAGTTGTTTACAACATGTTCGGCGCGTTGAGCTCCGACTCCAGCCTGACGAACATCGTGACCGAGGTAAAAACCCTCGTCGATAACGTGCAGCGCGCCAGCGAAGCCTTTGAACGCTTCTTCAACTAATCAGTAGGGAATATCCAATGACTCAGTCCATCTGGAGCAAATTGTTCACCGCGCTGCGTGGCGGTGCCAACGAAGTCGGCGAATCCATCGTCGACCAACAAGCCCTGCGCATCCTCGACCAGGAAATTCGCGACGCCGACAGCGCGCTGGCTAACGCCAAGCGTGAGCTGGTCAGCATCATGGCCAAGCACAAATTGGCGAATGACCGCGTCGGCGAGTACAACGCCAAGATCAAGGACCTGGAATCCAAGGCGATGGCCGCTATCCAGGCCAACCGTGAAGACCTGGCGCTGGAAGTGGCAGAGGCCATTTCGACCCTGACCAACGAACTGGATGTCGAGCAAAAGCAGGCCGCCGAGTTCGGTGGGTACGCTGAAAGCATGCGCAAGGACATCACCAAGGCTGAAAGCCGGATTAAAAGCCTGCGTCAGCAAGTGGACATGGCCAAGGCGCGCGACAGCGTACAGAAGGCCCAGGTCAGCGCGTCCATCGCCAGTGGCGGTGCCAACGGCAAGCTGGAAACCGCCGTCGGTACGTTGAATCGCTTGCAAGCCAAACAGCAGCAACGCGCCGCTGAACTGCAAGCCCAGGACGAACTGGCTGACGCCTCGACGGGTACCGACCTGGAGCGCAAATTGCGCGACGCCGGCATCACGCCGAACGAAGGCAGCGCCAATGCGATTCTGGAACGTCTGAAGCAAAAGTCGGCCGAGTAAGCGAAGGGCGAACACTGTACCTGTGGCGAGGGAGCTTGCTCCCGTTGGGCTGCGCAGCAGTCCCATTTTCAGGGCCGCTACGCAGCCCAGCGGGAGCAAGCTCCCTCGCCACGGTTCATTAGCGGGCCGGCATTTAACGTCGAGGTCAGGATGGATGCCCTGAAGGGGTTCAAGACAATCGCAGGCCTCGCCCTCTTGATGGTCGCGCTGCAATTGCTCAATGCAGTCACCGGTTACAGCCTGATTGCATTCGGCCTTGTGCCAAGAACGCTGTACGGGCTGCCGGGCATTCTCACCTCACCCTTTTTGCACGCGTCCTTTGCTCACCTGAGTGCGAACCTGATCGCCTTTTTGATACTGGGCACCCTGGTCATCATCGAAGGGTTCAATCGGTTCATCAGCGTCAGCGCAATCATTATCCTGCTGGGCGGCTTGTTGGTCTGGCTGTTCGGTTTTGCAGGCGTGCACGTGGGGGCCAGCGGCTGGGTATTCGGGCTGTGGGCCTACCTGTTGTCTCGTGCCTGGTTTCATCGGAGCTGGAGCAACCTGATAACCGCCGGTGTTGTCGCTCTGCTCTATGGCGGGCTGATTTTTGGCTTCCTGCCGCGTCAGGGGGTGTCCTTCGAAGGTCACCTGTTTGGTGCGTTCGCTGGATTTATTGCTGCCAAGGTACTTCTCTCTGCGCCGCGCAGCAGGTTTAATGCGCGGTGAACGCACTTGAGCCTCCAGACGCCGAGGCGCTGACCTCATCCGGAATCAAGTACCCAGGGAATCAGGGACGACATGTCGATATTTCTATTGTTGCGCCTGTACGCGTCCTCCCTCTTTCACCGCTTCGGCTGGGCAGGTCTGGTCATTGCCCTGGGTGTCCACCTGAGCACGGCCTATCTGGGCCTGGTGTTTCTGGGCGAACAGCACCTTACTGCTCCCGCCACGTTTATCTACTTCTACCTCACCACCACACTCACCGTCGGCTATGGCGACCTCGCGCCACAGACCTCGGCGGGGCGAATTTTCGTGGCCACCTGGGTCATGCTCGGGGGCATTGCGCTGTTGACGGCAGCCATCGGCAAAACCACCAGCAGTGTCATCGATGCATGGAGAAAAGGCATGAAGGGCAAAGGCGATTTCACCGGAAAAGTCGGCCATACGGTGCTCATTGGCTGGGAAGGTACGTCCAGCGAGCGGGTCATTGAGTTGTTGCTGCAAGACGAAACCTCAAACGACAACCTGATCGTCATCTGCGATTGCACCCTCGAAGAAAACCCGATGCCCGGCAAAGCGGCATTCATCCGCGGCGAAAGCCTGTCCTCCACCGCGTTACTGTTGCGTGCAGGCGTTCCCGGTGCCGAGCGTGTGCTGGTGCGAACCCCGTCTGACGACTTGACGCTGGCCACCGTGCTGGCGGTGAATCAACTGAAACCTGTTGGGCATGTGGTCGCGCACTTCAACGAAAGTGAAATTGCCGCACTCGCCAGCTCCTACGCCCCCAGCCTGGAGTGCACCTCCAGCATGGCGATCGAGATGTTGGTGCGCGCCTCCCAGGACCCGGGCTCGTCAGTGGTCATTAATGAGCTGTTGTGCGTGGGCCAAGGCGCCACCCAATACCTGATGAAATTGCCCGAGGCCTTTGAAGCAACGTTCGGTGATCTGTACACGCAGATGAAGGAACGCCACAACGCCACCCTCATCGGCTACCGCGCCAAAGGTGCCCAGCAACCGTCGATCAACCCGCCCAGCGCCACGCGCGTTGAAGGCGGTGAACTCTTTTACATCGCCTCTACACGCCTCAAGGAAATCTCCAATGGGATGGCTTAAACAGTTGATGGGGCTTGAGGCCCCGAACGCGAATACCGAGTCGAACCGCACCGCCAGCGTAGCCGTGCCGACCACTGGCCCGTTGGGCCTGGCGCCGGGCAAAGGCGTGATATTCGACGCAAGCCTGCGATTGTTGCTCGATGATAAAACCAGCGTGGTTATCCCCGGCTCCCAGGAAATCTGGAGCAACGGCACCGTGGACCTCGGGCAGTCGACCTGGCTGTCGCGCTATTACATGAACGACGAAGATTACTGGCTGCAGGTGCACACCACGGGTGACATCGCCGGGCAGGTCGAGTCGGTGATCCTGTTCAACTACCTGAGTTACGTCACCCTCAGCAGTGAGGCGGAACTGCGTCGTCTCGCCGGTCCACAGAGCCTGATCGGGCTGCCGACCTACACGCACAACGGCGTTGAATACAGCCGCGTGTGGGGCAGTGAGGAGGGCCAGACAGAATTAGTGGCAATGAGCGAACAGGTGATCAATCCGGAGAGTGCCTACACCGTCGAGCACCGTTCGATGCTGTACGCCCGTGACACCGGCCTGACCGACCGCCGGGAGTTCCTGCTGTTTTCCGTCGAGGAAGACGCTGAAGGCACCGTCAGCCTGAGCACCTCGCTGGGCATTTCGCTGTACACAACCGACCTGAATACGCTCTGAAAAAGGAAGAAGTCCATGCTAGAAGCTCTCTCCATCTCGCTGAATAAACCCGCCGTGTTCGGGTTTGTCACCTATATCCTGGGCGCTGCCGTGCTGTTCGCGCTGTTCCAGTTCATCTACACCCGCGTCACACCGCACAAGGAATTCGAATTGATCCGTGCGGGCAACGTGTCGGCTGCGGTGGCGCTGGGCGGCGCCATCATTGGTTTCGCGATTCCGGCCAGCAATGTGATTGCTTTCTCGATCAGCCTCCTCGACTTCGTCGTCTGGGCCGTGATCGCCGCCCTCGTCCAACTGTTGGCGTTTCTGGTGACCAGCCTGGTGCTCAAAGGCACTTCCGAACGCATCAAGAAAGGCGAACTCGCGGCCGGTATCTACGTGGCAGCCGTGGCCATCAGCGTCGGCATGTTGAACGCCGCCTGCATGACGCCTTCCCAGAACTGATTGCGCACGGAGCTCCCGATGAAACGAAGCAAGTACGTCCAGCTTTCGCTGGCAGCGTCGGTCGCCATGGCGATATCCGGCTGCGGGCCGACGGAAAAAACCTACGAGTTGCAGAAGAAGTACAACTTCCAGTCTGTTCAGCAGTGCGCCGATGAAAAGCTTCCGGTGGACGTCTGCTCGGACGCCTACATGACGGCCATGGCCGAGCATCGCCGCATCGCCCCGGTATACGCCAGCCAGGCCGATTGCGATGCCGACTTTGTCGCCGGCTGGTGCCAGTTGGACTCCAATGGCCAGTTCATCCCCAAGCTGGGCGGTTTCGAACTGACCGCCGAAGGCCAGGTCACGCAATCCCAGGTCGACGCGGCCAAGGCGCAAACGGGCGAATCGCAAGCAAGCGGCTCAGGCTTCTCCACCAGCAGCCTGCTGACGGGGCTGTTGATCGGCAACATGCTGAGCAACAACCGCAACAGCTACCGCTCCGAGCCGGTGTATCGCTACCGCGACGATCGCGGCAGCTATGGCTCCTCGACGCTGAGTCAGCGGGCCTCCAGCGGGGCGACATTCGACCGCTCGAACCAGGCGCGGTACGGCAGCAGCAATTACTCGAACACGCTGCGCTCCTCCAGCGCGTCCAGCGCCGTATCGTCGGCCACCTCCCGTGGCGGCTTCGGCAGCAAGGCCAGCGCACGCAGCGGCTGGGGCGGCGGCGGGTCGAGCAGTTAAGGAAACCGGGCCATGAAGAAGATCCATTGCGCAGAGCGTCATGACTGGAAACAGACTGCCGACAGCCTCGGCTTCCTGTTCCACACCATCGACGACGAACCCTACTGGGACGAGAGCGCGTACTACCAGTTCACGCTCAAGCAAATCGAGCAAGATCTCGAAGACCCGACCACCGAGATCCATGACATGTGCATGGACCTCGTGGCCCGCGTGGTCCACAGCGAGGAACTGCTGGACCGCCTGAGCATCCCCGCGCCGTTCTACGACATGATTCGAACCTCATGGCTCGAAGGTCACCCGCACCTGTACGGGCGCATGGACTTTTCCTACAACGGCACCGGGCCCGCCAAGCTGCTCGAACTCAACTACGACACCCCCACCAGCCTGTACGAAGCGGCCGCGTTCCAGTGGGGCTGGCTGGAACAATGCATCGAACGCGGCCTGCTGCCCAAGCACGCCGACCAGTTCAACAGCATCGACACCAAACTGCACCAGGCCTTCGCCCAATTGCAGATCAACCAACCGTTCTACTTCGCGTCGATGAAAGAATCGATCGAAGACAAAGGCACCACCGACTACCTGCGCCTCGTCGCGGAAAAAGTCGGCATCGAATCACGCCACATCGACATCGAAGACATCGGCCTGACCGCCGAAGGCCGCTTCGTCGACCTCGAGGACCGCTGGATCCCCCACCTGTTCAAACTGCACGCCTGGGAATTCATCTTCCACGAGCCCTTCGGCTCGGCGATTGCCCAAAGTGATACGCAGTTTTTCGAGCCTGCGTGGAAATCCATAATTTCCAATAAAGGCATCCTGCCGCTGTTGTGGGAATTCAACAAAGGCCATCCGAATTTGCTCGCGTCCCACCTGGATACCGACCCCGGAAAAGCCGTGCCGAAGGGCTGGGTGCGCAAGCCGTTCTTCTCGCGGGAAGGGGCCAACATCGAGCTGCAAACGGCTGACGGGCTGATCGTGAAAGAGGACGGGCCCTATACGGATGCGCCGTTCATTCTTCAGGAGTTTGCGCCGCTGCCGAAGTTTGGTGACAGCTACACGCTGATTGGGTCTTGGGTGATTGGTGATCAGGCGGCGGGGATTGGGGTGCGGGAAGACAATAGTTTGATTACCAAGGATTCGAGTCGGTTTTTGCCGCATTTGATATTGGATTAAGGCCGAGCTTAAAGGGCCAGCAGGGTTGATCCCTTTCATTTGCAGGACGTTTCCGAGAGAATCCCAAGTGCATTGCGCCAGCGGGAATGCGTGACTAGGCTGCGAGCTGTCACTGCCTATTCAGTGACCGGGTTTAGTCGCCCGGATTCGATTGGCGCATAAGCAACTCATGAGTCAGGCATTCCTTCGCCTGCATCTTATGGTGGCTGTGCGCAGGGCACCTCCGGGTGCGCCGGGTTTCCAATCGACCGGTCGACTAACCTGCGTACAGCTGCCGCCTTTCGTTTAGTCGCGGGTCGTGGCAGCTCCAAATTATCGATTGGAGTTTTGCTATGGATAACGTTGTTTCGGATTCGCCATCATCGGGTGCGACTCACCCCTTTACCGTTAATGAAGAACTGAGCTTTGAGGATGCCTGGGTGCGTGTGGCTGAGTTGCTGCAGTGTGCGGTGGCCACGTCGCAAGCGCTCGGTGAACCGCTGGGTGCGCCGCATAGAGCGGTGATGCATTTGGTGGAGATGGCGAAGATGGTGGCGGATCGGGCGGTGGAGTGTATGCAGCCGAAATGATGCGGCTTGATAGTCGGTCTGGGCGCTAGGCGGCCCGCCTTTGGTTATCCAATTGTCCAACAGCTGTTGGACAATTGGTTTGTAATTTTTTCAGGCATTAAAAAGCCGGCTTGTGGCCGGCTTCTCGGGGACTGCCTCAGCTTGTTTTTGACAAACCTCACCAGCCTTCAAATCGCTCAGCCCACATTGCGTCGGGCTGAATAGTAGGGGCATCCGCGGGAACTCCTCCGCATCGCCGAGCAGGGTGAATAGCGCAAAGCCACCCCCTGCCAAATGTGCGGCGCATGATACCCACATTCATTTCAAATGCCCACCTCCGGCTCCGATTTAGAGCCTTCCCAGCCCAAAAGATGTTCATCCAGCGGCACCGGGGGGCGGCGGTTGTTCAGGGTGGACCACCAGAACACCCACCCCAGAATCTGGAAGTTCTGTTCAAAGCGTTGTTCGTGTGTGAGGTATTCGTCGGGATGCTCGCCGGCATTGTGGCTACGCATGCGCAAACCACCGCCCGGTCGGTTGTAGAGGTATTTGATGCGCAGCATGCCGTCGTGTTCGACGGCGTAGATTTCGCCGTCGATGATTTGCGTGCGGCCTCGGTCGATGGCGAGGGTGGCGCCTTGTTGGATGATGTCGATCATGCTGTTGTCGACCATGTAGGCGCCCAGGGCGCGGTCGGGGTTTACGGTGAGGGTTTGGAGGGTGTGCAGGGAGACGCGGATGCGTTCGGTGGAGGCGAATGAGGGGTGGAGGTCGATCTCCACGTCGATTTTTTCTGGAGGACAGGCGGGGCCTGTGAGGTATTTGCCGCTTCCTTCGCGGGTAGAGGGCAGTCCTTTTCGGGTGTCCGGGCCTTCCAGCAGGAAGTTGGCCGGTGGGTGTTTGGGGCCTTCGCCGGTACGCAGCCAGCGGCTAGAGATGCACAACAGTTCTGCGATCTCGTTGAGTCGGCCCATGGGTACACCGCGCTTGAACCAGTTGTTCACGTGTTGAGGCGTGACGCCACGGTTCTTGGCGAAGTCGGAGGCGGAAAGATGAACTTCCCGCAGTAGCGCTTTTAAACGATCACCTGATGTATTCATAAACGCAGAGTTTACTGGCGGGATTTACAGATCAAATAAACCATGCGTTGAGTTGCGCTTGTAGGCTTTTGCTTAGTTGTAGCTTAATACTTCGGATTCGGTCGCTAGTTAAACATTGATTATAAAAAATTGAACTTGTCGTTTAGTTTTTCCCACAAAAAAAGCCCCGAATGATCGGGGCTTTTTCAATTGCCGAGGCAATGAGGAGCAGGTATCAGCCTTTGTAGGCCGCGACCGACTTCATGATTTCGGCGCGAGCGGCTTCTGCATCGCCCCAACCGTCGATCTTCACCCATTTGCCTTTTTCGAGGTCTTTGTAGTTCTCGAAGAAGTGTTTGATCTGCTCCAGCAACAGGGGCGGCAGGTCGGTGTATTCCTTCACGTCCACGTACAGCTGGGACAGCTTGTCGTGTGGCACTGCGATGACTTTGGCGTCGCCGCCGCCGTCGTCGGTCATGTTCAGGATGCCGACTGGGCGTGCGCGGATAACCGAGCCTGGGGTAACCGGGTAAGGGGTTACAACCAGCACGTCGAGGGGGTCACCGTCGTCAGCCAGGGTGTTCGGGATGAAACCGTAGTTGGCCGGGTAGAACATCGGGGTGGCCATGAAACGGTCAACGAACAGGCAGTCGCTGTCTTTGTCGATTTCGTATTTGATCGGCGCGTGGTTGGCCGGAATCTCGATGGCGACGTAGATGTCGTTCGGCAGGTCTTTGCCAGCCGGAATCTTGCTGTAGCTCATTGGGCGTTGCCCCCGTTAATTGGCCAAGAAACTTGGCCGGATTGGCCTAAAAGTGGCGGCGATTATAGGCACATTCTGACGCCGATGCCATGCGCCAGACGTCGTACGGTCATTCGCCTTGTGGCTGATAACGTGGGTCGCTGGCCTGCAGTTCGGTGAGGCGGGCCAAGGGATCCTGGCGATAAAAGCGGCTGAGTTGCGCGTACACCTGTGGATAACTGCTCACCAGCAAATCCGGGGCGCTGAAAAAATATTCGCTGGTGACGGCAAAGAATTCCGCCGGGTTTTCGGCGGCGTAGGGGTCAATCTCGGTATCGGCGTCCGGGTTGGCGTCCAGTTGGCGATTGAGGTCGTCGTAGGCGCTTTGCATCACGCTGGCCCATTCCTGCACGCGCATGTCGTGGTGCAGCGGTGGCAGGCCGTTGGCGTCGCCGTTGAGCATGTCGAGCTTGTGCGCCAGTTCGTGGATGACCAGGTTGTAGCCTTCCCAGTTACCGCTGGCGAGTACGCCGGGCCAGGCGAGGATCACTGGGCCTTGTTGCCAGGCTTCGCCGCTGTGTTCGCCGTCCCATACGTGTTCGATGCCGCTGCTGTCGCGATGGCGCTGGGGGCTGACGAAGTCGTCGGGGTACAGCACGATTTCGTGGAAGCCTTGGTACCAATCCAGGTCGCCGAGGTTCATCAGCGGCAGTTGCGCCTGGGCGGCGAGCAGCAGGCGTTGTTCCTGATGCAGTTCGACGCCGGGCAGGGCGGTGAGGTGTTTTTCGGCAAGGAACACCACGCAGGCTTCACGCAGCCACTGGTCCTGATCGGCAGTGATGCCGTCGAGGAAGCTCAGGTGCTGGCGTACCCGCTGCCAGGTGTCATCGGCAATCGGGTGCCTGGCCAGCAAGCGCTGGCGACGCCAGGCGCTGAGGGACCACATCGCCGCTTACTGCGACTTGGCTTCGGAGGAGGAGCGGCCAAAACGGCTGCGGAATACACTAATGATCATCGGCACCAGCGACAGCAGGATGATAAACACCACCAGCAGCGACAGGTTTTTCTTGATGAACGGCACGTTGCCAAAGAAGTAGCCCAAGGTGACCAAGCCGCCCACCCAGAGGATAGTGCCCAGCACGCTGAAACCAAAGAAGCGTGCGTAGGGCATTTTCGCGATGCCGGCGACGAACGGCGCGAAGGTGCGCAGGATTGGCAGGAAGCGCGCCAGCGTCACGGTTTTGCCGCCGTGCTTGTCGTAGAAGTCGTGGGTTTTTTGCAGGTAATCGCGACGGAAGATTTTCGAGTTGGGGTTGTTGAACAAGCGTTCGCCCACCGTTCGCCCGATTACGTAGTTGGTGCTGTCGCCAAGGATCGCCGCCAGCATCAACAGGCCGCCCAGCAAGACCGGGTCCATACCACCACCTGCGGCCACGGCGCCGGCGATAAACAGCAACGAATCACCCGGCAGGAACGGCATGACCACCAAGCCGGTTTCGCAAAAAATGACCAGAAACAGAATGGCGTAGATCCACGGACCGTAATTGGTTACCAGCAGGTCGAGGTAAACATCGAGATGCAGGATAAGGTTGAGCGGGTTGAAATCCATGGATGGCACCTGTGTGAATGGCCCGGCTCTGCAGGCCTGTGCGGAAGCTCGGGTAATAAGGCTACAAGTGTATGCCGCATTTCTTACAACCCTGAAAGGTCCGCATTATACGGATAGAGCGGTGAAAAGCGTGTTGGTTTTGTAGCGGGGGATGTCGTGGCACGCGGTCCGCAGATCACCACAAATCCAAATGTGGGAGCGGGCTTGCTCGCGAAAGCGGCGGGTCAGTTATAAATAGTCTGACTGAACCAACGCTTTCACGAGCAAGCCCGCTCCCACAGGGGAATTGTAGTGTTTGAAGTATTCAGGTTTCAGTCTTCGCTGATCGGCAACGTGTAGTTCTTGAATTCAGTGTCCTCACGGAATCCGATCGACTCATAGGTCTTCTGCGCCACTTCATTGTCACTGCTGGTCGAGACTCGCAGCCGCACCGCATGTGTCTCCTTGGCCATCTTCTTCGCCGTACGCATCAGGTTGTCCGCCACTAATTGTCGGCGCGCGTCTTCCGCCACGTAGATGTCATTAAGAATCCACACCCGCTTCAGCGACAGCGACGAATAGCTGGGGTACAGCTGGCAAAATCCAAGCAGCTTCTTGTCGTCATCGTCCGCCAGGGCCAGGTAAATCACCGACTCCTTGCGGCGCAGGCGTTTTTCCAGAAAGGCCCGCGAGGAGTCCGGGAAGGGCAAGGCGCCATAAAACTCGCGGTATTTGACGAACAACGGGGTCAACAGGTCCAGGTGTTCCAGGGTCGCTTGAGTAATCCGCATGCCAGGCCTCAACTTCCAGATTGGGTATGACCACACAAGCGGCCGTGACTCGATGCTGCCTAATGGCGTGAAAAAGCGCAATCGCCCATCAATCAGTCATCCGGTGAACTGAGCAGGAAGTTACCTTTCATCAGGTCCGGATCGTCGGATTCGATTGTCTGAACCTGCGCTTCGTCCTTGAGATTGACCCCCGACAACTGCCGACGACACGCCTCTCGCATCAGATACAGCAGGCGATGGGCCGCCATGCCGTAACTCAGCCCTTCCAGGCGTACGTTGGAGATGCAATTGCGATAGGCGTCGGTAAGGCCCACTTTGGGGTTGTAGGTGAAATACAGCCCCAGGCTGTCCGGCGAGCTGAGGCCTGGCCGTTCGCCGATCAGGATCACCACCATCCTGGCACCGAGCAATTGGCCGATTTCATCTGCCACCGCCACGCGTCCCTGTTCCACCAAAATGACGGGCGACAAAGACCAGCCTTCAGCGTGGGTTTGTTCCTCCATGCGTGTAAGAAACGGCAGGGTGTGTTTATGCACCGCCAGCGCCGATAAACCATCGGCCACCACCACCGCCAGATCCACGCCGCCGGGATTAGCCTCGGCATGGTCGCGCAGGGTTTGGGCCGACTCATCACTGAGGCGCCGCCCCAGATCCGGGCGTTGGAGGTAGCTGTGCCGGTCGGCAGCAGCACTGTGCAGTAACAAACTATCGCGTCCGCGTTCTGCCAGTTGACTGCTCAGGCCCGCGTGGTCGAAGGGCAGGTGCACCGCGTCACGCGCCTGGGCGTGAGCATATTGGAAGTCCAGTTGCGCGTTGGTGGGGATGCTGGTGCCGGTTCGGCCCAGGGCAATACGCGCCGGCGTCAGGCGGCGCAGTTCCAGCCAGGGGTTGTCAGGCAGGTCTAGTTGCACGGGCGGCTCCTTCATCCCAGTTGCGCCAAGGCTTGGCGAAACGCCGGTGGCAGGCTGTTGCCGAAGCGTACCTTGCCGTCGGCTTGCGTGAAGATGCCCATCTTCGCCAGCCACTGTTCAAACTCCGGCGCCGGTTTTAGCCCCAGGGTCTGGCGGGCGTACAAGGCGTCGTGGAACGAGGTGGTCTGGTAGTTGAGCATGATGTCGTCGGAACCGGGGATGCCCATGATGAAGTTGATCCCGGCCACGCCCAGCAGGGTCAGCAGGGTGTCCATGTCATCCTGGTCGGCTTCGGCGTGGTTGGTGTAGCAGATGTCGCAACCCATCGGCACGCCCAGCAGCTTGCCGCAGAAGTGGTCTTCCAGGCCGGCGCGAATGATTTGCTTGCCGTTGTACAGGTACTCGGGGCCGATAAAACCGACCACGGTGTTCACCAGGAACGGCTTGAAGTGCCGGGCCACCGCATAGGCGCGGGTTTCGCAGGTTTGCTGGTCGACGCCAAAGTGCGCGTTGGCCGACAAGGCGCTGCCCTGGCCGGTTTCGAAATACATCAGGTTTTGGCCCAAGGTGCCGCGATTGAGGCTCAAGCCCGCGTCGTAGCCTTCTTGCAGCACACTCAAGCTGATGCCGAAACTGGCGTTGGCCGCCTCGGTGCCGGCAATTGACTGGAATACCAGATCCAACGGCACCCCCCGATTGATCGCTTCGATGGAGGTGGTGACGTGGGTCAGCACGCAGGCCTGGGTCGGGATCTCATAGCGCTGGATGATCGCGTCGAGCATTTCCAGCATGGCGCAGATCGAGGCGATGCTGTCGGTGGCCGGGTTGATGCCGATCATGGCGTCGCCGTTGCCGTAGAGCAGGCCATCAAGGATGCTCGCGGCGATACCTGCCGGTTCGTCCGTCGGATGGTTGGGTTGCAGTCGTGTGGATAAACGCCCGCGCAAACCCATGGTGCCGCGAAACTGCGTGACCACCCGGATCTTCTGCGCCACCAGCACCAGGTCCTGCACGCGCATGATCTTGGACACGGCGGCCGCCATTTCCGGTGTCAGCCCTGGCGCCAATGCGTGTAGGGATTGTTCATCGGCGGCGTCGCTGAGCAGCCAGTCGCGCAGGCCGCCGACGGTCAGGTGGTTGACCGCCGCAAACGCCTGTTTATCGTGGGTGTCGATGATCAGTCGGGTGACTTCGTCGCTTTCATACGGAATCAGCACTTCTTCCAGGAAGTGTTTCAGCGGGATATTCGCCAACGCCATCTGCGCGGCCACCCGTTCGCCGTCGTTCTGTGCGGCGACGCCGGCGAGAAAGTCCCCGGAGCGTGCGGGGCTGGCCTTGGCCATCACGTCCTTGAGGCTGTCGAAGCGGTAGGTTTGTGCACCTACCGCGTGGGAAAAGCTTGCCATACAGTGTCTCCTTGATGACGCAGGCCCCTGTGAACAAGGTCCCCGCGTCGAGGTTTACGGCATTTAGTGCAAGGCGGCCTCTGCGGCCTGGATCGCCGCGAATTCCTCTTCGGGCGTGCCTGCTACCAAGTGATGCCGGCTGTAGAAAGCAAAGTAAGCAATTAATACTCCATAGATGATCGCGGCGCCAATCACCACCCGTGGATCCACCAGAAAGCCCGCCACCACGGCCACGCAGGCCAGTACCAGCGCAACGCCTGACGTGAAGATGCCACCCGGCGTGCGGTACGGACGGTCCATTTTGGGGCGACGGATGCGCAGGGTGATGTGCGCGGCCATCATCAGCACGTAGGAAATCGTCGCGCCAAACACCGCCACCAGGATCAGCAAATCCCCCTGGCCGGTCAGCGACAGGCCAAAACCGATGATGCCGGGGATGACCAGCGCCAGCACCGGCGCCTTGCTTTTATTGGTCTGGGACAGTTTGCGTGGCAGGTAACCGGCGCGGGACAAGGCGAAGATCTGCCGCGAATAGGCGTAGATGATCGAGAAAAAGCTCGCAATCAGGCCGGCCAGGCCAACCAGGTTGACGAAGCTGCCCATCCAGGTGGAACCGCCGTAGGCCAAGGCCAGCGCTTCAACCAGCGGGTTGCCGGATTTGATCAGCGCGTAAGTGCCGGCGCCGCCCGGTGCGATCACCAGGATCAGCAGGGCAAAGCTGGTCAGCACCACGATGGCGCCGATCAGGCCGCGCGGCAGGTCGCGTTTGGGGTTTTTGGTTTCTTCGGCGGCCAGCGGCACGCCCTCGACCGCGAGGAAAAACCAGATGGCATAGGGGATTGCCGCCCACACACCCACATAGCCGAATGGCAGGAAGGTGCTGGCGCCTTTGGCTTCGGTGACCGGGATATCCAACAGGTTGGCGACGTTGAAGTGCGGCACCATCGCCACCAGGAACACGCCCAGGGCAATCGCGGCGACGGCAGTAATCACAAACATCAGCTTCAGGGCTTCACCCACACCAAAAATATGGATGCCGATAAAGATGATGTAGAACGCCAGGTAAATCATCCAGCCGCCGATGCCGAACAGTGACTCGCAATACGCGCCGATAAACACCGCAATGGCGGCGGGGGCGATGGCGTATTCGATCAGGATCGCGGTGCCTGTGAGGAACCCGCCCCAAGGGCCAAAGGCACTGCGGGCAAAGCCGTAGCCACCGCCGGCGGTAGGGATCATCGAAGACAGCTCGGCCAGGGAGAAACACATGCACAGGTACATGGTGGCCATCAGCAAGGTGGCGAGGAACATCCCGCCCCAGCCACCCTGGGCCAGGCCGAAGTTCCAGCCGGCGTAGTCGCCGGAGATGACGTAGGCAACGCCGAGGCCGACCAGCAACACCCAGCCGGCGGCGCCTTTTTTAAGTTCGCGTTGTTGGAAGTAGTCGGTGCCGACTTTTTCGAAGTCGACGGAGGATCCAGTGGGTTCGCTAGGCATTGGAAAGTACCTTCCATTCTTATTGTTTTTAACTCGGCCTCTGTGTGCCGAATGAGGTAGCAGCTACTTGCGAAGTTCAAATGTGGGAGCTGGCTTGCCTGCGAAAGCGTTTTGTCAGTTAACACATACTTGGCTGACACACCGCTTTCGCAGGCAAGCCAGCTCCCACACTTGATCTCATTTCAAGTTGAGAGCGGGTCGCCTGCTAGGAGGCAACGTTAGAAGAAGCCAAGTGGATTAATGTCGTAACTCACCAGCAAGTTTTTAGTCTGCTGGTAATGATCCAACATCATCTTGTGCGTCTCACGCCCCACGCCGGACTTCTTGTAACCGCCGAAAGCCGCATGCGCCGGATACAGGTGGTAGCAGTTGGTCCACACGCGGCCCGCCTTGATCGCGCGGCCCATGCGGTAGGCGCGGTTGATGTCGCGGGTCCACACGCCGGCACCCAGGCCGAACTCGGTGTCGTTGGCAATCGCCAGGGCTTCGGCTTCGTCCTTGAAGGTGGTGATGCTCACCACTGGGCCGAAGATTTCTTCCTGGAACACGCGCATTTCGTTGGTGCCCTTGAGCAGGGTCGGCTGGATGTAATAACCGCCAGCCATATCGCCTTCGAGCTTCTCGACTTTACCGCCAGTCAGCAGTTGTGCGCCTTCGCCCTTGGCGATTTCCAGGTAGGACAGGATCTTGTCGAATTGCTGCTCGGACGCCTGGGCGCCGACCATGGTGTCGGTGTCGAGCGGGTCGCCGCGTTTGATCTGCTCGACTTTCTTCATGACCACTTTCATGAAGTCGTCGTAGATCGACTCTTCCACCAGCGCGCGCGATGGGCAGGTACACACTTCGCCCTGGTTGAAGAACGCCAGCACCAGACCTTCAGCGGCCTTCTCAATAAAGGATGGCTCGGCTTTCATGATGTCGGCAAAGAAGATGTTCGGCGACTTGCCGCCCAGCTCAACAGTCGACGGAATGATGTTTTCCGCAGCACATTTCATGATGTGCGAGCCCACTGGCGTAGAGCCAGTGAAGGCAATCTTGGCAATGCGCTTGCTGGTGGCCAGGGCTTCGCCGGCTTCTTTACCGAAGCCGTGCACCACGTTCAGCACGCCCGGTGGCAGCAGGTCGCCGATCAATTCCATCAGCACGTTGATGCCCAGCGGCGTTTGCTCGGCAGGCTTGAGCACCACGCAGTTGCCGGCGGCCAAGGCCGGGGCGAGTTTCCACGCGGCCATCAGCAGCGGGAAGTTCCACGGGATGATCTGACCGACCACGCCCAGCGGCTCATGGAAGTGATAGGACGCGGTGTGTTCGTTGATCTCGGCGCTGCTGCCTTCCTGGGCGCGGATGCAGCCGGCGAAGTAGCGGAAGTGGTCGGCGGCCAGCGGGATGTCGGCGTTGAGGGTTTCACGCACGGCCTTGCCGTTGTCCCAGGTTTCGGTGATGGCCAGCAGTTCGAGGTTCTGTTCGATGCGGTCGGCGATTTTCAGCAGGGCCAGCGAGCGGTCCTGGGCCGAGGTCTTGCCCCAGGCGTCGGCGGCAGCGTGGGCGGCGTCCAGTGCTTTATCGATGTCTTTGGCAGTGGAGCGCGGGAATTCGGCGATAGGCTTGCCGTTGACCGGCGAGGTGTTGGTGAAATAGTTGCCGTCGACCGGCGCAACAAATTCGCCACCGATGTAGTTGCCGTACTTGGCCTTGAACGAAACGACGGCGCCTTCAGTACCGGGGTGTGCGTAACGCATGGTGGGTATCTCCTGGCTTTTATGTTTATTCGGAGTGCAGCGCAGCAAGCGCGTACTAAAGCGTAGAGCAAAGGTTGGGCCACCGCTTTGCACGCCAGGTAAATCAAAGGGTTGGGCATTGTTGCAAGGCGTTGCTGTAGCAGGGCTGATACAGGTGATATGACAGTTTGTGCCACAAACGGTACAGCCTGTGACCGGTGGGTCGGCCCGGGATTGCAATGCCTGGATGGCTGGGGGATGCTGGGCGTTCTCACGCAGGGAGAATAATAAGAAATGCACAACGATCAATTCAGTCGCCATGCCCAACAAGTTTTGACCGTGGCGCATGGCCGCGACCCGTCCAGCGATCCTTCCATCGCTCGCTCCTGGCTGCGTTGCCTGGAGGACTACCACCTTGACCCTGCGCAAACCATTGCCCCCACTGTGCTCGAACACGGCCGCTTGCTGGAAAGCCGCGAACGCCTGCAGCAGGTGCTGCACATCGCCGGCAGCGAGATGAACAGCCTGCACCAGCAACTCTCCGGTGCCGGGCATGCGGTGTTACTGACTGACGCGCGCGGGGTGATCCTCAACTGCGTCACTGCGCCGTCGGAGCGCAAGATTTTCGAGCGCGCCGGGCTGTGGCTGGGCGCCGATTGGAGCGAAGCCTGCGAAGGCACCAATGGTATCGGCACCTGCCTGGTGGAACGCCAGTCCCTGACCATTCACCGCGATGAGCATTTTCGTGGGCGCCACACGGGCCTGACCTGTTCGGCCAGCCCGGTGTTCGACCCACATGGCGATCTGCTAGCCGTGTTGGACGTGTCCTCGGCGCGGGAAGCGGTGTCGCGCCAGAGCCAGTTCCACACCATGGCGCTGGTAAACCTGTCGGCGAAGATGATCGAGAGTTGCTACTTCCTGCGTCACTTTGAACACCACTGGCTGCTGCGCTTCCACTTGCAGGCGGAGTCGGTCGGGTTGTTCAGCGAAGGCCTGCTGGCGTTCGATGGCGAGGGGCGGATTTGTGCGGTCAACCAGAGTGCGCTGAACCTGTTGGGGCAACTGCGTGGCCATTTGCTCGGGCAGCCGGTGGAGGCGTTTTTCGAGTGCTCCCTGGATCAGTTGCTCGGTCGCGCCAGCGCGAATGCCACCGCCAGTTGGCCGTTGCGTACCCGCGATGGTCGGCATTTGTTCGCGGCGTTGCGCGGCCAGGCGCGCAGCGCGCCGTCGCCCGTTGCCAAACCTGTTGTGGTGGCGCGGCCGCAACTGCCTGGTATCTGCCTGGGCGACCCGGCGCTGCAACAGGATTTCAGCAAGGCGCTGCGCGTGTTTGAGCGCGATGTGCCGTTGCTGATCAATGGCGAAACCGGCTCCGGCAAAGAGGCCTTCGCCAAGGCTGTGCACCTGGCCAGTCAGCGTGCCGACAAAGCGTTTGTTGCGCTCAACTGTGCGGCGATTCCGGAAAGCCTGATTGAAAGCGAGCTGTTCGGCTATCGCGGCGGCAGCTTTACCGGCGCGCGCAAAGAGGGCATGCAAGGCAAGCTGCAGCAAGCCGACGGCGGCACGTTGTTCCTGGATGAAATCGGCGATATGCCCCTGGCGCTGCAAACCCGGCTATTAAGGGTGCTGGAGGATCGGCTGGTGGTGCCGCTCGGCGGTGAGCCCCTGGCGGTGAACGTCAGAATCATCAGCGCGACCCACCGCAATCTCCTGGAACGTGTGCAGGAAGGCAGTTTCCGCGAGGACTTGTACTACCGGCTCAATGGTCTGGAAGTTGGGTTGCCGCCTTTGCGCGAGCGCAGTGACACATCCCAGTTGCTCGATTTTCTGCTGGCGCAGGAAGCCAACGGTGAGGCCGTATCGCTCGACCCGGCGGCGCGTGGGGCGCTGCTGGCATTCGCGTGGCCGGGAAATGTGCGCCAACTTCGCACGGTATTGCGCACGCTGGTGGCGTTGTGCGACGAGGGGCGTGTCGGCCTTGAGGACTTGCCCGCGCAGATTCGCCAGGCCCGTCCCGTGGCAGCCGCGCAGGCCACGCTTGTGGAATCGCCACTGGAAGACGCCGAACGCCTCGCACTGCTTACGGCGTTGCAGCAACAGCGCTGGCACATGACGCACACAGCGGAGCAGTTGGGTGTGAGCCGCAACACGCTGTATAGAAAGCTGCGCCGGCACGGCATCGCGCGCCACGCCCTCAGCTAAAAGGTGCGATTTTCGCCCCCCTGCGCTAACCTGCCTCGATGTTTTACGAGGTCGACTATGCACATTCATATTCTCGGTATTTGCGGCACGTTCATGGGCTCGATGGCAGTACTGGCCAAAGAGCTGGGCCATCACGTGACAGGCTCCGATGCCAACGTTTACCCGCCCATGAGCACGCAACTCGAGGCCCAGGGCATCGAGCTGACCCAAGGCTACGACCCGTCGCAATTCGACCCGGTCCCGGACCTGGTGGTGATCGGTAACGCCATGTCCCGTGGCAACCCGGCGGTCGAATACGTACTCAATAAAGGTTTGCCCTATGTGTCTGGCCCGCAATGGCTGGCGGACCATGTGCTGCAAGGCCGTTGGGTGCTCGCGGTTGCCGGCACCCACGGCAAAACCACCACCAGCAGCATGCTGGCCTGGGTGCTGGAGCATGCGGGCATGAGCCCGGGGTTCCTGATCGGCGGCGTGCCGCAGAACTTCTCGGTGTCGGCGCGCCTGGGCGATACGCCGTTCTTCGTGATCGAGGCGGATGAATACGACAGCGCCTTCTTCGACAAGCGCTCCAAGTTCGTTCACTACCGCCCGCGCACGGCGATCCTGAACAACCTGGAGTTCGATCACGCGGACATCTTCCCCGATCTGCTAGCCATCGAGCGTCAGTTCCACCATTTGGTGCGCACCATTCCGAGCGAAGGCCTGGTGATCCACCCGACCACCGAACCGGCGTTGCAGCGCGTGATCGACATGGGCTGCTGGACCCCGGTGCAAACCACTGGCGTGGGCGGGCAATGGCAGGTCAAGCTGCTCAGCGAAGACGGTTCCCGATTTGAAGTGCTGTTCGACGGCGAAGCCCAGGGCATTGTCGATTGGGACATGACCGGCCAGCACAACGTCGCCAACGCCTTGGTTACCCTGGCTGCCGCGCGGCATGTGGGCGTGGTGCCTTCCATGGGCATTGCCGCGTTGAGTGCTTTCAAAAGCGTGAAGCGCCGTATGGAAAAAGTCGCCGACGTGAATGGCATTACCATCTACGACGACTTTGCCCACCACCCAACGGCCATTGCTACTACGTTGGACGGCCTGCGCAAGCGTGTCGGTGATGCGCCGATCATTGCGATTATCGAACCGCGTTCCAATTCCATGAAGCTCGGCGCGCACCGCGATGGCCTGCCGGAAAGCGTCAACGATGCCGACGAGGCCGTCTGGTACGCGCCGGCCAATCTCGGCTGGGACCTGCCGGCGATTGCCGCGCTGTGCACGGTGCCCTCCACCGTGTGTGATTCCATCGAAGGCATCATTGAGCACGTCAAGCAACAGGCCAAACCCGGCACGCATGTGGTGGTCATGAGCAACGGCGGCTTCGGTGGCCTGCACGGTAAGCTGGCCGAGGCGCTGAAATGAGCGGGCCGGAACGCGTCACCCTGGCGATGACCGGTGCGTCCGGCGCGCCCTATGGTTTGCGCCTGCTGGATTGCCTGGTGCGCGAAGACCGTGAGGTGCACTTCCTGATCTCCAAGGCCGCGCAGTTGGTGATGGCCACCGAGACCGACGTGGCGCTGCCACCCAAGGTGCAGATGATGCAGGCCTTCCTCACCGAGTACACCGGTGCGGCGGCGGGGCAGATCAAGGTTTACGGTAAAGAGGACTGGATGTCGCCCGTGGCCTCCGGCTCCGGTGCGCCGGCGGCCATGGTGGTGGTGCCGTGTTCTACGGGCACCTTGTCTGCGATTGCCACGGGTGCCTGCAACAACTTGATTGAACGCGCGGCAGACGTGACGTTGAAGGAGCGCAGGCAGTTGATCCTAGTGCCCCGTGAAGCGCCGTATTCGAGCATTCACCTGGAGCACATGCTCAAGTTGTCGAACATGGGCGTGACGATTTTGCCGGCCTCGCCCGGTTTTTATCACCAGCCGCAGACCATCGATGACTTGGTGGATTTTGTGGTGGCGCGCATTCTCAACCTGCTGAATATCCCTCAGGACATGCTGCCGCGTTGGGGTGAGCATCATTTGAGCAGTGATGAATAAGGCGCTGCTGATCGTACTGGCGTTGCAACTCACGGGCTGCGCCACTGCCCGCACGCTGGATGCGGCAAAGCCAGGCGCGCCGGTGGTGTATGCCGGTACGCGCCTGGATCTGTATGCGATGAATGGAGGTTGTTGCGCCAAGGATAGGTTTGGTGCAGAGGCGCCGAGCTACCCCGGTGTGGATCTGCCGGCGAGTGCGTTGCTCGATACGCTGTTGTTGCCGCTGTCCGTGTTGACGGTGTTGGGCGTTGGCTTCAATGCCACAGGCGGCCTATAGAGGTGTATTGCCTGTGCTGGCCTCATCGCAGGCAAGCCAACTCCCACATTTAGAACTGTGTGAACCCGATCAAATGTGGGAGCGGGCTTGCCCGCGATGAGCATAAGTATCTATACATCTTCAAAGTGAAATTGCGCAGCAGCTGTCGAGCCCTGGCGAGGCTGCGTCAGCGGTGTGTCAGACAGCCCGCAAACGCAGCCTCGC
>NZ_JAHZMS010000010.1:0-165453 GCF_019456785.1 Pseudomonas sp. LAP_36 | reverse complement strand
TAGGGGACTCGAACCCCTGTTACCGCCGTGAAAGGGCGGTGTCCTAGGCCACTAGACGAAGGGGACAAAACCTTCTGTACATCAACTCAAGGACGGTGTGGCCAGACCTTGAACCTGTAAATTGGTGGAGCTAAACGGGATCGAACCGTTGACCTCTTGCATGCCATGCAAGCGCTCTCCCAGCTGAGCTATAGCCCCTCATCGGTGAGGACGGGGCGAATCTTAATGGCGGTTTAGAAGTGTGTCAAATTTATTTTCAACAATTTCCAAAGTTTTTTGCCGGGATAACAATCACTTACCGGTGAAACCCCGGAAAACCGGGGTTTCACCGTTACAGCAGCCTGCTTAGGCGATAGCAGCCAGCAGTTTTTCCCACTCTTTGTTTTCTTTCTTCGACACACCACCAAGCAAATCAAGGGCTTGGCGTAGACGGAAACGCGTCAGGTCCGGGCCGAGAATTTCCATCGCATCGAGTACCGACACCGAACTGGCCTGCCCGGTGATCGCGGCAAACATCAAAGGCATGGCGTCGCGCAGCTTCAATTCCAGGGACTCCACCACCGCCTGGATGGTCGCGGTGATCGCATCCTTCTCCCATTGGCGCAGGCTTTCGAGCTTCCACAGGATTAATTGCATCAACTGGCGAACCTGATCACCGGAGAGTTTCTTGGACTCAAACAGCTTGGCATCCGGGTTCACGCCACCCGCGAAAAAGAAGCTGGCCAACGGTGCGACCTGGCTGAATGTTTCCACCCTGCCCTGCACCAGCGGCGCGATCTTCATCATGTACTCAGGGTTCAACGCCCACTGCTGCACGCGGCTGGCGAACTCTTCCACCGGCAAGTCACGCAGCCATTGGCCATTAAGCCACGACAGCTTCTCGATATCGAAGATCGGCCCGCCCAGAGACACGCGGGAAAGGTCGAAGTTGTCGACCATTTCCTGCAGCGAGAACTTCTCGCGCTCGTCCGGCATCGACCAGCCCATGCGACCCAAGTAGTTGAGCATGGCTTCCGGCATGAAGCCCATGCGCTCGTAGAAGGTCACCGAGGTCGGGTTCTTGCGCTTGGACAGCTTGCTCTTGTCCGGGTTACGCAGCAGCGGCATGTAGCACAGCTGCGGCTGTTCCCAGCCGAAGTACTCGTAGAGCAGGATCAGTTTCGGCGCCGACGGCAGCCATTCTTCACCGCGCAGCACGTGAGTGATGCCCATCAGGTGGTCGTCGACCACGTTTGCGAGGAAGTACGTCGGCAAGCCGTCGGTCTTCATCAGCACTTGCATGTCCATGCGGTCCCACGGGATTTCGACGTCACCGCGCAGCATGTCCGGCACCACGCACACGCCTTCGCTCGGCACTTTCATGCGGATAACGTGCGGTTCGCCAGCGGCCAGGCGGCGGGCGACTTCTTCTTTCGACAGCAGCAGCGCACGGCCGTCGTAGCGCGGGGTTTCGCCGCGGGCCTGTTGCTCGGCGCGCATCTGGTCCAGTTCTTCGGCGGTGCAGAAGCACGGGAACGCATGACCCATGTCGACCAATTGCTGGGTGTACTGCTTGTAGATGTCGCTGCGCTCGCTCTGGCGATACGGGCCATGGGGGCCACCAACGTCCGGGCCTTCCGCCCAGGTAATGCCCAACCAGCGCAGGGCATCGAAAATCTGCTGTTCCGACTCACGGGTAGAGCGCAGTTGATCGGTGTCTTCGATCCGCAGGATGAATTCACCGCCGTGCTGCTTGGCAAAGCAGTAGTTGAACAAGGCGATGTAAGCAGTGCCGACGTGGGGATCCCCAGTAGGCGATGGCGCAATGCGCGTGCGGACGGTGGTCATGGCAGGTCTCGAATGGGCGATAAAGCTGAAAATTGAAACAAGGGGGGAATGGTAACAGCCTGGGGTGGTTGGGCTCCAGCCTGGGTGAATCAGGGAGACCGAGGCGCGGCCATCGCAGGCAAGCCAGCTCCCACATTTGACTGTATTCACAAATCAAAATATGGGAGCTGGCTTGCCTGCGATGAGGCCAGTCCTGTCAGCGCAGATCAAACAGCCAAAAGACGCTCACGCAACTTACCAATCTCATCCCGCATCTGCGCCGCCGCCTCAAACTCCAGGTCCCGCGCCAACTGGTACATCTTCTCTTCCAATTGCCGAATGCGCTTGGTGATCTCACTCGGCGAGCGCAGTTCGTTCTCGTACTTGGCGCTTTCCTCGGCAGCCTTGGCCATGCCCTTGCGCTTCTTGCTGCGCGAGCCCGGTACCACGGCGCCTTCCATGATGTCGGCAACGTCCTTGAACACGCCCTTGGGCGTGATGCCATGCTCCAAGTTAAAAGCAATCTGTTTGTCGCGGCGGCGCTCGGTCTCGCCAATCGCCCGCTCCATGGAACCGGTAATGCGGTCCGCGTAGAGAATCGCCCGCCCATTGAGGTTACGTGCCGCGCGGCCGATGGTCTGGATCAGCGAGCGTTCGGAACGCAGGAAGCCCTCCTTGTCCGCATCGAGGATCGCCACCAGCGACACTTCCGGCATGTCCAGACCTTCACGCAGCAGGTTGATCCCCACCAGCACATCAAAGGTGCCCAGGCGCAGGTCGCGGATGATCTCCACGCGCTCCACCGTATCGATGTCCGAGTGCAGGTAACGCACGCGCACGCCGTGGTCAGCCAGGTAGTCGGTCAAGTCTTCAGACATGCGCTTGGTCAGCGTAGTGACCAGCACCCGCTCTTCCAGGGCCACGCGTTTGCCGATCTCCGAGAGCAAGTCATCGACCTGGGTCAGCGCCGGGCGGATTTCGATTTGCGGGTCGACGAGCCCCGTCGGGCGCACCAACTGCTCAACCACACGGCCCGCATGCTCGGCCTCGTAATTACCCGGCGTGGCCGAGACAAAAATCGTCTGCGGGCTGATGCTCTCAAACTCGTCAAAACGCATTGGCCGGTTATCCAGCGCCGACGGCAGACGGAAACCGTATTCCACCAAGGTTTCTTTACGCGAGCGGTCACCTTTGTACATCGCGCCGACCTGCGGCACGCTGACGTGCGACTCGTCGATCACCAACAGCGCGTCGTCCGGCAAGTAATCAAATAGTGTGGGCGGCGCCTGCCCGGAATCACGACCCGAGAGATAGCGCGAGTAGTTTTCGATACCATTGCAGTAGCCCAGCTCCAGGATCATCTCCAGGTCGAAGCGGGTGCGCTGCTCAAGACGCTGGGCTTCCACCAGCTTGTTATTGGAACGCAGGTACTCCAGGCGCTCGGCCAACTCGGTCTTGATGCCCTCGATGGCGCCCATCAGGGTTTCGCGCGGGGTCACGTAGTGGCTTTTCGGATAGAACGTGAAGCGCGGCAGCTTGCGGATTACCTCGCCGGTCAACGGATCGAAGGCCGACAGGCTCTCGACTTCATCGTCAAACAGTTCGATGCGGATCGCTTCCAGGTCGGATTCCGCCGGGTAAATATCGATCACATCGCCGCGCACGCGGAAGGTGGCACGGGCAAAGTCCATGTCGTTGCGCGTGTATTGCAGGCTCGTCAGGCGACGCAGCAACTCGCGCTGGTCGAGTTTGTCGCCGCGATCAACGTGCAACACCATCTTCAAATAGGTTTCCGGGCTGCCCAGGCCGTAGATGCACGACACCGTGGTGACGATGATCGCGTCTTTGCGCTCCAGCAGCGCCTTGGTCGCCGACAGCCGCATCTGCTCAATGTGGTCGTTGATCGACGCGTCCTTCTCGATAAAGGTATCGGAGGACGGCACATAGGCTTCGGGCTGGTAGTAGTCGTAGTAGGAAACGAAGTATTCCACCGCGTTATTCGGGAAGAACGCCTTGAACTCGCCATACAACTGCGCGGCCAGGGTCTTGTTGGGCGCCAGTACCAGGGTGGGCCGGTTGATCTGCGCGATCACGTTGGCGATGCTGAAGGTCTTGCCCGAACCTGTCACCCCGAGCAGCGTCTGGTGGGCCAGGCCGGCTTCGATGCCCTCGACCATCTGGCGGATGGCTTCCGGCTGATCGCCAGCGGGTTCAAAGCGGGTGACGAGTTGGAAATCCGACATAACATACCTCGTGTAGTCACCCCAGACTGTAAACCCGTCGAGGACGAAATAGACCACCACCCGCGAAGATTCAGAGCGGATAGTAGGAAAAAACCATGATAGCCATAGAAGTGGTGGCGAGTGCGCCGGGTTTCAAGGCAATCGTCCTACGCGACCCTTCCGATCCCTGTTGCAATAAGACTAACGGTCAGCAAATAAACCGAAAAACTTGGCCGAAAAGCCGTTTCGGCTGTCGCCCTCAGCCGTGATGGCCTCTATACTAGCTCCCCGTTTGTGCACCGCTCTAGTGCATTCGGCTGGAGCGCGACACGTCCCTCCCTTCCCCCATAGAGCTGCCGCAAAATGAGCCTGTTCTCCGCTGTCGAAATGGCACCACGCGATCCTATCCTGGGCCTCAACGAAGCATTCAACGCCGATACACGAACCACCAAGGTCAACCTTGGCGTGGGCGTTTACTGCAACGAAGAGGGGAAGATTCCACTCTTGCGTGCCGTTGCCGAAGCGGAAGCCATTCGCGTGGCGCAACACGCCGCCCGTGGCTACTTGCCGATCGACGGCATCGCGGCGTATGACAAGGCCGTGCAAACCCTGCTGTTTGGTGCTGAGTCGCCACTGCTGGCTGCGGGTCGCGTTGTGACCGTCCAGGCCGTTGGCGGCACCGGCGCCCTGAAAATTGGCGCCGACTTCCTCAAGCAACTGCTGCCAGACGCCGTTGTCGCCATCAGCGACCCAAGCTGGGAAAACCACCGCGCCCTGTTCGAAACCGCAGGTTTCCCGGTGCAGAACTACCGCTACTACGACGCCGCCACCCACGACGTAAACCGTGCCGGCCTGCTCGAAGACCTCAACGCCCTGCCGCCACAGTCCATCGTGGTGCTGCACGCCTGCTGCCACAACCCGACCGGCGTCGACCTGAGCCCGGCCGACTGGCAGAACGTGCTGGACGTGGTCAAGGCCAAGAACCTGGTGCCGTTCCTCGACATGGCCTACCAGGGCTTTGGCGACGGCATCCACGAAGACGCCGCTGCCGTACGTCTGTTCGCTGATTCGGGCCTGACCTTCTTTGTGTCCAGCTCGTTCTCCAAGTCGTTCTCGCTGTACGGCGAACGTGTGGGCGCGCTGTCCATCGTTGGCGACTCCAAGGAAGAAAGCGCGCGCATCCTGTCCCAGGTCAAGCGTGTGATCCGCACCAACTACTCCAACCCGCCGACCCACGGCGCGGCGATTGTTGCAGCGGTGCTGAACAACCCTGAGCTGCGCGCCCAGTGGGAAGCCGAACTGGCGGAAATGCGCCTGCGCATCCGTGGCATGCGCGAGCAGATGGTCGCCGAGCTGGCCAAGGCTGCTCCGGGCAAGGACTTCAGCTTTGTCGGCCGCCAGCGCGGGATGTTCTCCTACTCCGGCCTGACCGTTGAGCAAGTCACCCGCTTGCGCACCGAGTTTGGGATCTACGCACTGGATACCGGGCGTATCTGTGTGGCGGCGCTGAACCAGTCGAACATTGATGCGGTCACAACGGCGATTGTTCAGGTTCTATAACCTGGCGGCGCCGCAAGAAGGGAAGCTACGGCTTCCCTTTTTAATGCCTGTCAGAAAATGCCCTGCTCCCCTAGACTGAACCCTGATTGCCCCTTTGCTGTGAGAGCCTTATGAGAAACGATGACCTGGACCTGCGTGCCGACCGCGACGAGCTGGACCACTTCACCCCACGCGCGCCGCAAGCCAAGCGCCAGAAGAGCTTGGTGTTGCAGGTAGCGCTCGGCGTGTTCCTCGGAGGCCTGGCACTGTGGCTGGTGCAATTGGGTGCGACCGCGTTAATGGCAAAACTGGCGATGGGCACCCTGCAATTCGGCGGCTGATAGCGATCAAATGTGGGAGCTGGCTTGCCTGCGATGCCAGCACCTCGGTGTATCAGGCAAAACGAGTTGATGCTATCGCAGCATAAGTATCTACACATCTTGAGCGAGCCCTCTGCGTAGCAGCTGTCGAGCCCTGGCGAGGCTGCGTCAGCGGTGTGTCAGACAGACCGCAAACGCAGCCTCGCCAGGGCTCGACAGCTGCTACGCACTATCACATTGAAAATGTGTAGATATCTGTGGCTATCGCAGGCAAGCCAGCTCCCACATTCGATCTACTGCGTTACCAAAGCGCGTTCCTCCAGCAACTTCACAAAGCTGTTCAAACTCTGCGACACCGTGCCCCGGCGCCAGATCAGCCAGGTGTGCAAGATCCGGAAACTCTCCGTCAGCGGCCACACACTCACCGCCGCAAACCCCGGCATGCTTTCCAGCATGCTGCGCGGCATCAGCGCCACCCCGGCCCCGGCGCTGACGCAGGCAAGCATGCCGTGGTAGGACTCGATCTCAAAGATCTTGCCCGGTACCGCGCCGTCCTGTGAGAACCAGCGCTCAAAGTGGTGTCGGTACGAGCAGTTCGAGCGAAAGGTGTAGATGTTCTCGCCGTTCACCTCTTGCCCCCGGGTAATCGGCGCGTGATGCAGCGGCGCAATCACCACCATCTCTTCTTCAAATACCGCTACGCCCTCAAGGGTGCTGTGCAGCACCGGGCCATCAACAAACGCCGCCGTCAACCGTCCCGACAGCACGCCTTCAATCATCGTGCCCGATGGCCCGGTGCTCAGGTCCAACTCAACCTTGGTGTGCTTCTGGTTATACGCCGCCAGCAACGCCGGGATACGCACCGCCGCGGTGCTCTCCAGCGAGCCGAGGGCAAACGCGCCCTGGGGCTCCTCCCCCGCCACCGTCGCGCGGGCTTCCTGCACCAGGTCGAGGATGCGCCGCGTATAGCCGAGGAAATTCCAGCCGGCCGGCGACAGGCGCAAGCGGCTTTTCTCGCGGATAAACAATTCCACGCCCAGGTCCTGCTCCAGTTGCTTGATGCGCGTGGTCAGGTTCGACGGCACCCGATGAATCAACTGCGCGGCGGCGCTGATGCTGCCTTGCTCGGCAACGGCCTTGAAGATTTCCAGCTGCACCAGATCCACATCATTCTCCAATCGTGAACGTATTGCTTAATATTATTCAGTTTCCAGAAAAGAGATAGCCCCGTAGGCTGAACTCAACGTATTCATTCAGCAGGACGGCGCCATGAACGCAACCACCCATGCCCTCTCGATTAACCCGGCCAACGGCGAAACCGTTGGCAGCTATCCCTACGAAACCCATCAGCAACTGGACGCCGCCCTCGATCGGGCCACCAGCGCGTTCCGCACCTGGCGCCGCCAGCCAGTGAGCCAGCGCGCCGAGTTGCTGCTGAGCCTGGCCAACGCCCTGCGTGACCAAGCCGAAGAAATGGCCCAGACCATCACCCTGGAAATGGGCAAACCCATCGCCCAAGCCCGTGCCGAAATCGAAAAATGCGCGCAACTCAGCGAATGGTACGCCGCCCACGGTCCGGCCATGCTCGCCCCGGAACCGACGTTGGTGGACAACGGCAGCGCCCAGATCGAATACCGCCCGCTCGGCCCTATCCTGGCCGTCATGCCGTGGAACTTCCCCGTATGGCAAGTGCTGCGCGGCGCCGTGCCGACCATGCTTGCCGGCAACACCTACGTGCTCAAACACGCACCGAACGTAATGGGCAGCGCCTATCTGATCCAACAAGCGTTTAAAAAGGCTGGCTTCGCCGAAGGGCTGTTCGAAGTGATCAACGTGGCCAACGAAGGCGTGTCCAAAGCCATCGCCGACCCACGCATCGCAGCCGTTACCCTGACCGGCAGCGTGCGTGCCGGCATCGCCATTGGCTCCCAGGCCGGCGCTGCACTGAAAAAATGCGTGCTGGAACTCGGCGGCTCCGACCCGTTCATCGTACTCAACGACGCCGACCTCGACGCCGCCGTGCAAGCCGCCCTGATCGGCCGCTTCCAGAACAGCGGCCAAGTCTGCGCCGCCGCCAAGCGCCTGATCATCGAGGCCGGCGTGGTGGAAACATTCACCGTCAAATTCCTGGAGGCCAGCCGCGCCTTGGCGATGGGCGACCCCACCTCAGCCGCCACTTATATTGGCCCGATGGCCCGCTTTGACTTGCGCGACGAGCTGCACGGCCAGGTCCAGGCCACCCTGGAAGAAGGCGCAACCCTATTGCTGGGCGGTCACAAAGTACCCGGCGCCGGCAACTTCTACGAACCGACCGTACTGGCTGACGTCACCGACCAGATGACCTCGTTCAAGCAGGAACTGTTCGGCCCCGTGGCCTCGATCATCACCGCCCGCGACGCCGACCACGCCGTGGCCCTGGCCAATGACAGCGAGTTCGGCCTCACCGCCAGCATCTTCACCACCGACCCGGCGAAGGCACGCGATATCGCCAACCAGTTGGAAACCGGCGGGATCTTCGTCAACGCCTTCAGCGTTTCCGACCCTCGGGTGGCGTTCGGCGGCGTGAAAAAAAGTGGGTTCGGCCGCGAATTGTCGCACTTCGGCGTACGCGAATTCTGCAACGCGCAAACCGTGTGGCTGGACCGCAAATAAGCCGAGCACTCCCTGTGGCGAAGGCGCTTGCTCCCGCTGGACTGCGCAGCAGACCTAAAACGGCCTCAACACCGAATATGCCTGCGCACGCACTGCACCAGCCCGTCCAGTGCCTGGGACTTCACCGGCGCCAGCACGCACACCGTGTGCTCGCGCTGGCCCTCTGTCACGGTCAGGGTGTAATGCACCTGGCCTGGCTTCCCGGACTCCGGAACGGTGCTCTGCGGCAACTGAAAAAAGTCTGAAGCCGCGATCAGTTGCCGCAACTCCTGCTGATCCTGCTCAGGCAGAGCGTCCAGCTTTACCGTACGAGGCTGGGCCAAGCCGGGAAAAAACGCCGGTCCGCCGTTTTCCTTGATCGAAATCTGCATGGTTGTTCCTCACGTCAGACCGAAATGCCGACCGCTTTCCAACCTTCCTTGACCGCCTTCTGCTCATCCTTGTTCGCGCCGTAGAGTCGGCCGGCAATATCGTAGGTGATGCGCGCAAAGCGCAGAAACCCCGAGTTGGGCCGCAGCCGCGCATCGCGCAACGCGTCATACCAGATACGCCCGGCGCGCTCCCAGGCGAACCCGCCCAACTTCGTCGCCACTTGGTAGAACGCATGGTTGGGGATGCCGGAATTGATATGCACCCCACCATTGTCCTCGTAGGTCTGCACAAAATCATCCATGTGCCCAGGCTGAGGGTCCTTGCCCAGCAGTTCGTCGTCAAACGCGGTACCGGGGGCTTTCATCGAGCGCAGGGCGGTGCCTTTGATCTTTGGCGTAAACAGCCCCTTGCCGATCAGCCAGTCGGCGTCTTGTGCCGATTGCTGCAGTGCATATTGCTTGATCAGTGAGCCGAACACGTCCGACAGCGACTCGTTCAACGCGCCGGACTGATTGAAGTACATCAGCTTGGCCTCATCCTCGGTGACGCCATGGGCCAACTCATGGCCAATCACGTCGAGCGCCACTGTGAAGCGATTGAACAACTGCTCATCGCCATCACCAAACACCATCTGGGCCGAGTTCCAGAACGCATTGTTGTAGTTCTGGCCAAAATGAACGGTCGCGTCCAATGCCATGCCGGCATCATCGATGGAGTTGCGGTCGAAGACCTGCTCGAAAAAATCAAAGGTGGCGCCCAAGCCATCGTAGGCCTCGTCCACCGCCGCATCACCGCTGGCGGGCTGCCCTTCGCCACGGACCAGCGTTCCCGGCAGGCTGTCGGTGCCCTCGGCGCTGTAGATCGAACGCCGCTTGCCTGCGCCCATGGCCAGGGCCATGTGAGCGGGCCCTTTGGCGGGCACCGCGACCATACGCAGCGAGCGAAACGTGCTGTCTTTGGCGCGGGTGCGCAACGCGATTTCCCGCTGCGCTTTATCACCGTTGCGGGCGATCTGGTCGAGCATGTAGGGCGGGATCAGGCAGAAAATCGGATTGCGATGCTGCTGGCGAACACACATTGGCTGGCTCCATTTGGCATGTGACAACGTCCGGGTATCGACTCAGGATAGCCCCCTGGGATCAACGCGTGTCATCAATTGTCATTAACCTATGTTGCAGTCGTGTTTATCCAAGGAGGACTGACCGATGCCCGCACGCAAAACCAAAATCGACCTTTCGTACCGCCCACGGCTCGCCGACCTGCGCCCGCTGCTCGCGCCGAGCCCCACTCTGCTGGAGGCCAGGGCGGCGACGCCACGCGTCACTGCGGCCAAGGATTTCAAGGACCGGAGCGGCTACGCCGAGGATTTTCTCGGCAGCTTCGTGGTGCCCTGGCCCACCGTTGAGGACGCGATTGCGGATGATGTACAGACGCTGAAAGAGGGCGGCGACCGCCTGGACTACACGCACTTCTCGGTGACGATGTCACGCTCAAGGCGCCTCGCGCTGTACGTGGGCGCCAATATCGACGGGGGGCTGCATGTGGACGTTGCCCGTAGCAACGACATCTGGGCCTACGATGGCCGCCTGCCCATCGACGCGCAGGTGGGCGAAGACCTCTACGCCAGCAATGGCCTTGATCGCGGCCACCTGGTACGCCGACAGGACCCCAATTGGGGCGACGAGGCGAAAATCGCCAACTTCGACACATTCCACTTCACCAACTGCTCGCCGCAGATGAGTGGGTTCAACCAGAAGACCTGGCTGGAGCTCGAAGACTATATTCTCGATAACACCCAACGCTGGAAAGCCCGCGCCACCGTGTTTACCGGGCCGGTGTTTGCCGACGACGACCGAGTGTACCGGGGCGTTAAAATCCCCAAGGCCTTCTGGAAAGTCGTCGCCTACCTCGGTGACGACGGCAAGCCTCGCGCGAGTGCCTACATGATTGACCAGAACCGCGAATTGGGCCAGCTCGAGCTGGTGTTTGGCCAGCTCAGGACCTACCAACGCAGTGTGGTCCAGATAGAACGGCTGACCGGCCTCCGTTTTGCCAACCTCGCCGACTACGACGGCTTCAGCAACGAAGAACGCGCCACCGGCACGCGGATTGAAGCGCTGATACAAGGTCCGGAAGACATTCGTCTCTGACCGAACGGACGACGTACATCAAGTGTGGGAGCTGGCTTGCCTGCGAAGACGGCGGCACAGGTATCTACATATTTTCAATGTGAAAGTGCGTAGCAGCTGTCGAGCCCTGGCGAGGCTGCGTTTGCGGTCTGTCTGACACACCGCTGACGCAGCCTCGCCAGGGCTCGACAGCTGCTACGCAGAGCGCTCGCTCAAGATGTGTAGATACTTCTGGCTATCGCAGCGGTTCGACAAGCCAACACCCACATTTTGATCTGCGGTGATTGGCCGACTCCGTCCAACATCGGCCTAGACGCGGAACAACAGCGCCAGTTTGCCCAGACGGCTCTAAGTGCGAGTAGTCATTGCGCATTGATGTAATGAAATTGCGCCTGGGTCTTTTCAACGGCCGCACGCACTGTGTCTCTTTGTGCATCGGTGCCCGAGTAGTAAATCTGCATCCCGTTCAAATCCTGCCCTTCGACCGCTTTGCTGATCACAGCAACGTCAACTGGGCTGCCGGCGCCGATAATCAAAAAGAACACATCGCCCATGCGTTTTGCATTCAGCAATTCGCCCCTGAGGTGGGCGGCGTTCTGATCACTGGCCATGGCAATCGCCAGCGTATCGCCAAACAAACCGGTTTTGGGGATGCTCATCGTGTGCAAACGGAGCTTGTCCGAGCCGGCGGGCATCGACTTGACGTACGCGGTGGCGGCCTCGTCAAGAATCTGCTTTTCAGATTTGCCCTGCGTGGCGCAACCGGCGAGCGTGGCGATAAGGGCGAGGACGATTAATGATTTCACTGTGCTTTCCTTGTGTGAAGACTATCCATGGGATGCGCATCATAGGATGACGAACTCCGCGAGAGCTACCACCGTGTTCACGCCTCGAGTATTTGGAGCTCCCGCTAAGGTGCCTGATCGACTACCATACCGCGCCGGTTCCCAAACGGGACTAATAGGGAATCCGAAGCGCGCTACACCCGCGCCAATCGGAACTGCCCCCGCAACTGTAGGTGCTGAGCCTGCTCCTTAATGCCACTGGATCACGTCCGGGAAGGCTGGAGCGTGGCGACGACGCATCAGTCAGGAGACCTGCCGGCTTAAGCTCAATCACTAACCGGCGGGGTGTCCGGGAAGGACACGCTTGCCTGTCTCCACCACAGTGCCCAAGGGTGTGTTTCCGAACCGTACCTCCCCAGTTCCACGTACGGTTCACTCGGAGATTGCCCCATGCTGCCACGCGTCACCGCCCTGCTCGCCGGCGTCAGCTTCTGTGCCCTGGCCCAAGCCGCGCCCACCCACTACCCACTGACCGTGGAAAACTGCGGCAGCCGCCTGACCTTCCAGCAGGCTCCCGCGCGCAGCGTGACGATTGGCCAGGCGGCTACCGAGATGCTTTACGCGCTGGGCGTGGGCGATAAGGTGGTGGGCACTTCGTTGTGGTTCAACAGCGTATTGCCGCAGTTCAAGGCGCAGAACGACAGCATCGAGCGCCTGGCCAACAACGAGCCGAGCTTCGAAGCGGTGATCGCCAAGCGCCCGCAACTGGTAGCCGCCGAGCTGGAATGGGTGGTCGGGCCACAAGGCGTGGTCGGCACCCGCGAGCAATTCCATGAGCTGAAGATCCCTACCTACCTGCTGCCCTCCGACTGCGAAGGCAAAGACAACCTGGTGGGCGCAGATGGCACGCGGCTGGAGCCTTTCCGCATCGCGACGATCTATAAAAGCATCAGCCAACTGGCGCAGATTTTCGACGTACAGGACCGCGGCGAACAATTGAACGACGAACTCAAGGCGCGCCTGGCCAAGTCGGTCGCCACTGTGCAAAGCAAAGGCCTCAAGCACGCCAGCGCGTTGGTGTGGTTCTCCAGTTCCGAGATGGCCAGCGACCCGTACGTGGCCGGCCACAAAGGCATTCCCGAGTTCATGCTGCAAACCCTCGGCCTTTCCAACGTGGTGCAGTCCGATGAAGAGTGGCCCGCCGTCGGCTGGGAAACCATCGCCAAGGCCAACCCGACCTTTTTGGTCATCGCACGCATGGACCGGCGCCGTTACCCGGCTGACGACCATGAAAAGAAACTGGCCTTTTTGCGCAGCGACCCGGTCACGCGCAACATGGACGCGGTGAAAAACAACCGCATCATCATCCTCGACGCCATGGCGCTGCAGGCCAGCATTCGTACGTTCGACGGCCTTGAACAACTGGCGGCCGCCATCGACGGCTACGACCTGCACAAATGACTGCCAGCCTGATCCGGACCCTAGTTGCCCTGGCCTTGCTACTGATCGCCCTGCTCGCCGGCGTGGCCATCGGTGAAACCGCCATCTCGCCGCAGGTCGTGCTCCAGGTACTCGCCAACAAACTGTGGGCGGCCGGCTATGTGCTGGACCCGATCGATGAGGGCGTGGTGTGGAACTACCGCCTCACGCGCGCCCTGGTCGCTGCCGCGTGCGGGGCGGGGCTGGCAACGTGCGGGGTGATCCTGCAGTCGTTATTGCGCAACCCGTTGGCCGATCCGTACTTGCTCGGCATCAGCGCCGGCGCCTCGACTGGCGCGGTGCTGGTGGCGTTGATGGGCGTGGGCGGCGGGCTGATTTCGTTGTCGGCGGGTGCGTTTGTCGGCGCGGTGGCGGCGTTTGCCCTGGTGATTCTGCTGGCGCGCGCCAGCGGTTCGTCGAGCGGCACCGGCCAGATCATCCTCGCCGGCATTGCCGGATCGCAGCTGTTCAATGCGCTTACCGCGTTCCTGATCACCAAGTCGGCCAGCTCCGAACAGGCGCGCGGCATCATGTTCTGGCTGTTGGGCAACCTCAGCGGCGTGCGCTGGCCGTCGGTGTGGTTGGCGGTGCCGGTGGCGGTCGTGGGCTTGGCGGTGTGCCTGTGGCATCGTCGGGCGCTGGATGCGTTCACCTTTGGCAGTGACTCGGCGGCGTCACTCGGTATCCCCGTGCGCCGCGTGCAGTTTGTGTTGGTGGGCTGCGCGGCACTGGTGACGGCGGTGATGGTGTCGATTGTCGGCGCCATCGGCTTTGTCGGGCTGGTGATCCCCCACGCCGTGCGTCTGTTGCTCGGCACCGGGCACTCACGCTTGCTGCCGGCCAGCGCGCTCGGCGGCGCGCTGTTTTTGATTGCAGCGGATGTGCTGTCGCGCACGCTGATCAAAGGCCAGGTGATTCCGGTCGGCGTGGTCACGGCGCTGGTCGGTGCGCCGGTGTTTGCGCTGATCCTCATTGGCCGGAGGAACGCGCGATGAGCGTTTTAAGCTGCACGGGGTTGGGCTTCAAGGTACGTGAGGCTGAGTTATTACGCGATATTCACCTGGACGTGCAGCTGGGTGAAACCTTGGGGATTGTCGGGCCAAACGGTTCCGGTAAATCCACCTTGCTCAAACTGCTGGCAGGCTTGCGCGCGCCGGCATCTGGCGAAGTATTGTTGGGCGGCCAGCCTTTGGGCGACCTGTCCCGCCGCGCCATCGCACAGCAACTGGCCGTGGTTGAGCAACAGGCTGACACGGACGATGCCATCCGCGTGTTCGACGCCGTGGCGCTGGGCCGTACGCCTTGGTTGTCGGCGCTGAGCCCGTGGTCCAGCGAAGACGATGCCATCGTGAACCAGGCCTTGCATGACGTCGACGCCACTCACCTGAGCAAACGCGCCTGGCGCAGCCTCTCGGGCGGTGAACGCCAACGCGTGCACATCGCCCGCGCATTGGCGCAACGGCCACAGATATTACTACTGGATGAGCCGACCAATCATTTGGATATCCAGCACCAGTTGGCGATCTTGAAGGGGGTGCAAGGGCTGCCGGTGACCACATTGATTGCGCTGCATGACCTGAATCAAGCGCTGACCTGTGATCGGCTGGCGGTACTGGATCGTGGACAGTTGGTGGCGCTGGGCAAGCCGATGGAAGTGCTGACGCCGCAGCGCTTGCAGGAGACGTTTGGGGTGCAGGCGCACTACCTGACAGACCCGTTTGATGGCGTGCAGATACTGCGGTTGCGCCCGAACTAGAGGCTTCACACAATACACATGTGGGAGCTGGCTTGCCTGCTCCCACATTGATTTGCGGCGTTTCACGTCTACAACAGTCGCTGCATGTGCGTCGTCTGCCACACCGGGTCCGCGTCTACATCCACCACTTCAAACCCCTGCCGCACCCAAAAATCAATCGCCCCCGGCAAAAACGGGTGGGTATGCAGGTAAACCACCTCAACCCCCTCCGCTTTCGCCATTGCCTCCAGCGCCCCATACAACGCCCCCGCCAGACCAAAGCGGCGATAGGCAGGCAGCACAAACAGACGCACCACTTCCACCGTATTGCGGCCCTGGTAATTCAACTGCGCAAAACGCCCGTCGTAAGGCAAGTAACCAATGGCCGCAACAATCCGGCCCGCCTCCCGAGCGATTAGAAACTGCCCATCGCCCTGTAGATAGATCGCCTCGAATTGCGCCAGGTCCGCTGGCATTCCCGCCGCACTGAGCTTCGGGAACAGCTCGGCGCGGGCCTGCAGCACAAACCTCAGTACGTCAGGAATATCCGCAGTCGTGACCGCCTGAATCCGAGGGTTTTCGCTCATACAACCTCAATCTGCGTGATTCCCACCACCTGCGCCTGTTCCAGAATCTCCTCCGGCGTCGCATCCGCAGGCGGCAGGATCAAGCCATTCTCGGCATCGCCGAAATGCAATTGCAGCAAGTGCAACGCCGCCTCATGCACCGGCAATTCGGGCTGCTTGAATTCGAACACATGGGTGCGCAATTCTTCGTTGAATCGGTAGTTGAGTGTGTATTGGCGCATGGTGGAGTCCTCATGATGAGAGAAGAGCAGCTGATTAACCTGACTCATTGATCAAGTTTTTAGTTCAATGAATCAGCCTTTCAACGGCCTCACGTCACAGGTACCACTCACTGGCGCAACTCACAGACTGCACTGCCCTTCATCCCCGACGCATGCACGCTCACGTGGCGTACGGCAAACCCTGGTTTCTCGACAAGCTTCTTCTCTTCCCAGACACCGCCGTTTTCGACTTGATAGCCGATCGTGCCATCTGCTTGCCAAGTCAGCCGTAGGGTGTACACGCCGTTATGGTCGGGAGCTCGATGGAAGAAGGTATCGATGACTGGCTTTGCCTTGTTGAACGTGCGCAGCTCGAATAGCCGCTCGTCGCTGTCGGCGGGCGTATAGCTGGACAGGAACAGCGTATCGTCTTCCGCAGCATCCTCGGCGGCCGCAAGAATGACCGAAGGCACCCACTTTTCGCCACGGTCCTGGGTGTCGGTGGCGACCTTGCAGGTCAACTGGCCTTTGCCCGTGACGTCCTGGCGGAAGGCCGTCTCGTAGTAGCCGTAGGGCACGTCGAAGCGCAGTGTCTTCTCGGTGACTTGCTCACAGCCGGCCAGCAGATACAGCGCCGATAACCCGATGAATCCTTGAAGAACCTTCACGTGCTGTCCTTGGCTTGAATGGGGGGAGCGCAAGGTTACCCGGACGAAGAAAGATTGAGTACTCCCCCGTCCATTCTTTGACTGATCCACTGGCGGCTGTAGGCAAGCACGCCCGCCCCCATCACCACCGGAAAATGGATAAACCCATGGGCCGACTCCGGCAACAGATGCGCCTCAGCCCCCGGCCACTGCTCAGCGATCAACAAGGTGTCATCTTTCAACGGGTCCAACTCGCCCACAAACATCAACGCCGGCGGCAACCCGCCGAAGTCGCCATACAGCGGTGACAACGGCGCCTGCCGACGCTCGTCATCACTCAACCCCGGCGTCAGCATGCGCAGTGCCTCGACCATGCCAGGCCCATCCAGCAACAAGGTTTCGGGCCCCGCCGCGCGCACGCTGGGGGTGCCGGCCAAATCGTAAACGCCGTAGTACAACACCGCCCCGCTTACCCGTTTGAGCAAATCGGGCCACTGCTTCAACGCCAGTAGTGTCGCCGCCGCCAAGTGCCCGCCCGCCGATTCGCCGACGACGAACACCGGCAGGTCGGCAAACTCATCCGTGGCCAGCAACCATCGCGCGGCCGCGAGGCAGTCGTCCATTAGCCCCTCGACCGGTGTGTCGACCGCCAGCCGATAATCCACCGACACCACCGCCACGTCACACGCGTTGACCATACCCAGATTGAGGTCGTCATCCATCTGCGCATTGCCAATCACCCAGCCGCCGCCGTGGATATCCAGCACCACGCCTTTGGGTTTGCCGCTCGGCCGCAGGATGCGCACGGGCACTGAATCGACCACCTTGCACTCAGCATCCGGCCCTTTCCTGACCTTTTGGCTGACGCGCAACAGCACCTGAATCAGACGCGGTGTAACCCGATTGCGGATTTTAAAGCGCGGCATCCACGCGAGCTTTTGATTGAAACGGCGCATCTCGGCCAGTTCAGGCTCACTGGCGGGCCAGAGCGTATGGGCCATCAGCGGTTATTCCGCAGGATCGAGAAATTCAACGCCGCCGCGACACACAGCCACGCCAAGTAGGGGAACAGGATCAAGCCGGTGATCAAGTCCAGGCGCACCGCCAACACCACCATCGCCGCTACGGTGAGCCACAGCACGGTAATAATCACCATCCCGGCCAAGATGCGATGGGCGCCGAAGAACACCGGCGTCCACAACGTGTTCAACGCAATCTGCGCCGCCCACAGGGCCAACACCATTTCGCTGCCTGGGATCAGGCTGAGGCGGTAACCGGCCCAGGCCAGCAGCAGGTATATGATCGTCCACGCCACCGGGAACAACCAATTGGGCGGTGTGAAGCTGGGTTTCACGAGGGATTCGTACCAGGCGCCTGGTTTGAAAATGATGCCGGTGCTGGCAGCCGCCGCGCAGGCCAGCAGGAAAATAAAAAAGGTCATCGTCTGTCCTTGCTGTCGTCAGTATCAGTGATGGGAAGGCTTTCTCCGTGCATCTTTCAATGACTCAAATGCGCGCGCAAAAATTCCATCACGCGTTGCAATTGGCGTAAACAGAGGCCTCTTCTTCACGTCATCAAAATTCGCTAAGGTGGCGCAACCCCTCATGAGACCTAACCCCTTGGCCCATTCCTGTGCTGATCATCCCGGCAGCCCCTGGTCGGTATTCCTGATCTTCCTGCGCCTGGGCCTCACCTCGTTCGGCGGCCCGATTGCGCACCTGGGTTATTTTCGCGAGGAGTTCGTCACACGGCGACGCTGGCTGAGCGAGCGCAGTTACGCGGAATTGGTCGCGTTGTGCCAATTCCTCCCTGGCCCGGCCAGCAGCCAGGTCGGCATCGCGCTGGGCCTGTCCCGCGCCGGTTACCGTGGCGCCGCTGCTGCCTGGGCCGGGTTTACACTGCCGTCAGCCATCGCGCTGATCCTGTTCGCCCTGGGCCTGTCCCACGATGGCAGCGCCCTCCCCGACGGCGCGCTGCATGGCCTCAAAGTGGTCGCCGTGGCGGTGGTCGCCCAAGCCGTCTGGGGCATGGCGCGTTCCCTGTGCCAAGGCCTGGCGCGTGTGATACTGATGCTGATTGCGGCGTGTTTGGCGCTGCTGGAACCGTCCGCCTGGGCCCAGGTCGGGGTGATCTGCGCCGCAGGCGTGGCCGGCCTGCTGCTGTTCAAACGTGAGCCGAGTGCCGAGCCTGACGCGCTGCCGGTCGCCATCAGCCGCCGCGCGGGCGCCCTGTGGCTGGGGCTGTTCCTCGTGTTGCTGGCGGGCCTGCCGATTCTGGCCGGCTGGTTGCCCAATCCCACGCTGGCCTTGGTAGATGCCTTCTACCGCACCGGCTCGCTGGTCTTCGGCGGCGGCCATGTGGTGCTGCCGTTGCTGCAAGCCGAAGTGGTGCCACCGCACTGGGTGAACAATGACGTATTCCTCGCGGGCTACGGCGCCACGCAAGCCGTGCCCGGCCCGCTGTTCACCTTTGCCGCGTTCCTTGGCGCCTCGATGAACCATGCCCCGAACGGCTGGCTGGGTGGCGTGATTGCGCTGCTGGCTATATTTGCCCCGTCCTTTTTGCTGGTGATGGGTGCACTGCCGTTCTGGGCAACCCTGCGCCGCAGCCCACGCACCCAGGCCGCGCTGGCCGGAGTGAACGCGGCAGTGGTGGGGTTATTGCTGGCGGCGCTGTATCAGCCGGTGTGGACCAGCGCGATCTTCACTGCGCTGGACTTCAGCTTGGCACTGGCCGCCTTGGTGGCGCTGATGGTCTGGAAGCTGCCGCCCTGGTTGGTGGTGGCCGCCAGCGCCGTGCTGGGAGGGTTACTGGGGTGAACCCGGCGCCACAATCTTCAGCCACGGCCAACGCGCTTGATAACTCTTGGCCTTGTGCATGAACAACGCCGGCTCCGCATGCAGCGGGTTGATGCGCAGCACGCCGTGCTCCACGTCATCCAACCCATAGGGCGCGTACACCTCACCCGTCGCGATATCCAAGCCGATGCACGTACCTGCCACCAGGTAACGATCCACGCCCTGCTTGGCCGAGTGCAACTGCGGATAGGGCCGACCAAACCGCTCGCCGTACCAAAGGTGCACCCGCGCCTGGTTCTTCACCTCCACATTCACGCCCAGGTCCTGGAACAGCGCCTCGGCCGAACGAATCACCGCATCTTCCGCCTCGTAGGACATGTCTGTGTCGAAGTAAAAGACGTCGTAGTCTTTCACGCCCTGAGCGGCGGGAAGATTCGCTTGATGGTTCCACACTGCCTGGAACAGACAGCCGGCGGTGAGCATGCATTGGTCCACGCCGAGGTCGGGCAGGCGTGCGGTGATTTCGGCGTTGATGGGGTTGGCCATGGCCAGTTGGAGTAGGGTTTCGACAGTCAATGTCATGCTCAATCCTTCGTTGTGAGGCCTGTTCCAGGAGGCAATTCTATAGCGTATTGGAGGGCGGCTCTGGTCCTGAACGCGGGAAAAACGCCTCCCATTGCTCGCGCCTGATTCGTCATCCCCATGCCCAAGGTGGGCAGATGCAGGTCAAGGTAAGGCAAAGGCATCAGCCTGGAAACATCTGCTCGACGTTAATGTCTCAGTGCCACCCCCTCCCAATCGTCAAGGATAAAACGATGCGAATCAACGCCCTGGCCCTCGCCGCCACCAGCGCCCTGCTGCTCACCGCTTGCAGCGACAGCCCTTCGGACACCGACATCCACGCCGCACTGCAACCCCGGCTGGAAGGGGCTTCCTGCGTGACGGCAGCGATGTTCAAAAGCTTCCCGGTCACGCTGAGCTCAACCTTCAGCACCGGCGTCTCCAGCGGCAACGCGCCCGCCTTCGATGCGCTGACAGACGCCGGCCTGCTCGCCAAAAGCGACAAGACCTACAGCCTCACCGACCCTGGCCGCGCCGCCTACGTGGAACAAGCATCTGGCTTTTGTTACTCACAAGGCTATGAAATCGCCAAAATCAAGGACATCGCCCCCAACACCGGCCCAATGGGCGCCGCCGTGGATAAATCCTGGATCGTGACGGTGGACATCCGCCAGAAACCCATCGCCGCCTGGGCCAAAACCCCAGCGATAGAAAAACTGGCGCGCAACCCGGAAAACCTCTCCGACGTGCCGAAGACTTACCACGTGACCGTGGGCCGGGTGAAAGGTGAACAAGGCTTGAAACTGCTCGACCCGCGCTTCTCGATCATGCGCGGCGTGAGCGTGAGCCAAGGCTACTAACGCCCCTAACCCCTGTGGCGAGGGAGCTTGCTCCCGTTGGGCTGCGCAGCAGCCCAAAACACGCTGCTGCTCGACCTGTCCGGCAAACACCGCGACGTCGCCCTGGCGATCCACCAACTGAGCGAACTGGGCGTGTTGCTCACGGCCAAACTCCTTGACCGCGAAGCACCCTGCCCCGGCTGATGGTTAGCCCTTCAACTCACCCGCCCGGTTACTCGCCGCATCGTCGTAGGCCACATACAACGACTCGGCGATTTGGCTCTTGATGGCTTTGGTGGACTCAAGCCCCAACACAAACCCCTCAGCTTTGCCACCGGCGCGATTGAGCTCTTCATGGGTTGAAGCGCCAGTGATGGCTTCGAGGAGCTTGATGGCGTGAGGGCCTACGCCTTTGGGAAGGGAGATTTGGTCGATGGACATTGCGGTACCTTTTAAGAATGAGGTCGGTAGCGCGTGAACCACTGCCGGGGGTGGCATGGTAGACCGGTTGTGAAAGAAAGGGGGCGCTTTCGGCCGAAATAGACTTTGCCCTATGCGTCTGTAACGACGAACGCTCTCGGAATGGAAAGAGGCCCCCACGGGTGAAAGCGGTTCAAGAGCGCTTGCGCGATTCAAGCCCTTCAACAATCAGCAAGTCCGGTCATTCGTGAGAATTTCGTCAGGACCTGGGATTCTTGACGTAGCGCATGACGACGAAACAAGCGACTAGAATCAGCGGTGCAATGGAGAGCATGCCCATGTAGGTAGAGCCGGACAGATCGTTGATTTTGCCCACCATCACAGGTGCAACCATGCCGCTCAATTGGCCGATGGAGTTGATTGCTGCTGTCCCGGTAGCGATAGCCAGGCCGGAGAAGGTCGACTGCGGGATGGTCCAGAAAATCGGGATCGCAATAAAGGTGCCCGCAGTAGCGAGTACGAGTGCTGCCATCATCGCCCATGACGAGTCGGAGAACAGGCAGGCCAACACGTAGCCTACTGCCGCCGCCACCAGGCACCACACAAGGTAAGTCTTGCGTTCACCTGTACGATCAGAACGCCGGGTCAGCCATATCATGCCGATACAGGCCACGATGTAAGGCAACGCCGAAAGCATCCCTATCCAGAATAGACTCTGCACACCGGAGGATTTGATCAGGTGTGGCATCCAGAAGTTGAGGCCATAAGCAGCGGTCTTGATCACAAAGTAGATGAACGCCATGAGCGCCACTTCCCGGGTCAGCAACACACGCCACAACGATCCCAATACCGGCTTCTGGTTGACTTTGTCATGCGCCAGGTTGGCCGCCAGCAGGTCCTTCTCGCTACGGCTTAGCCATTTGGCCGATTCGATGTCTCGGTCCAGTTTCCACAACACCAGCAGGCCGAGTACCACACAGGGGAGTCCGGACATCAGGAACAGCCAGTGCCAACCTGCCAGCCCGAACACCCCGTCCATCGTGCCCAACAGGATCCCCGCCGCCGGCCCACCGACGGCGCCTGCCAGAGGTACCGCCAGGAACCAAAGGCCATTCATCTTTGCCAGGTGCTTCTTGGGAAACCAGCACGCCAGGTAGAACAGGATCGCCGGGCCAAAACCGGCTTCCATCACGCCGATCAGAAAACGCAGGAAGTACAGGGTGTATTGCGTGTAGGCGAACATCAAAGCCGCCGTCGCCAGTCCCCAGGAGATCATGATCCGACAGATCCAGGCCGGCGCCCCGTAGCGTTTGAGACCAAGACTGCTAGGCACTTCGAATAGCACGTAGCCGAAAAAAAACATGCTCGCGGCCAAACCGTATGCCGCGTCGCTCAGACCCAATTCATGCTGCATTTGGGTCTTGGCGAAGCTGATGTTGATCCGATCAAAATAGGAAAACAGAAAGCAGATAATGGCCAGCGGCATGATGCGCCAGGCCACGCGCCGATACAGCAGCAATTCGTTGATCGTTTCTTCGCTGCGCGCAAGGGCGATTTCGCCAGTCATGGCAACCATGATGTTTCTCCATTCTTGTAATTATTGGAGAGAGGCAAGTTCCTTCAGGAACTTTGCTCAACGGGTTTAGCTGATCAGGATCAGTTTTTCCTTGTAAACCTGACCCTTGACGACATAGTCCTCGGCGTTTCGGTGCATGCCGGCAATCGCTTCAGGCGTCAGTTCGCGCACGACTTTGGCAGGTGCGCCCAGGATCAGGGAGTTATCCGGGAACACCTTGCCTTCGGTGACAATCGCACCGGCGCCAACCAGGCAGTTCTTGCCGATGACCGCACCATTGAGGACAACCGCCTGAATCCCGATAAGCGCACCATCGCCAATGGTGCAGCCATGCAACATGGCCTGGTGGCCGATGGTGACGCCCTTGCCTACCGTCAGCGCAAATCCCGGATCGGCATGCAGCACCGCACCTTCCTGCACATTGCTGTGCTGACCGATGAGAATCGGCTCGTTGTCACCGCGCAGAACAGCATGTGGCCAGATACTGACGCCCTGCTGCAGCGTGACATTGCCGATGACGGTAGCGTCCTGCGCGACGAAGGTTTCGGCGTGGATGGCGGGGATAAGCGTGTCATATTGATAGATAGCCACGGCAGCTCCTCCTCAGGCCTGAGCATCAGTTTTCAGCACACCGGCAGCACACAGCTCGGCAATGTGTTCGTCGCTGTAGCCCAGTTCGCACATGACTTTGTGGGTGTGCTCGCCGATGCGTGGAATTGATCGACGGGGTTGAAGACGCTCGCCATCCAGGGACAACGGCAGCAGTGGCATGGCGGTGAACGATCCGTCTTCGAGTTCAAGATTTGCCAGTCCACCGCTTTTCAGCAGGTGAGGATCTTCAAACAACTCTTCCGGACGACGAATCGGCGCGAATGGAATGCCGTGGGCTTCGAGTTGTAGCGCCAGAGCCTGAGCATCCATGGTCGCGAAGACTTCAGCCAGATGGGCTAGCAGCCGTGGTCGTTGTAGAACGCGGTCGTTGTTGGTGGCAAGAGTCTGATCGTCGAGCAACACCGTCTGGCCCAGCAGCTGGCACAAGGCGTTCCACTGGCCTTCACCGGTGGCAGCAACGAACATCTGCTCACCGCCAGCGAACTCGAACACGTCATAGATGGCCCAGGCGCTGATGCGGTTCGGCATTGGCGCGGCTGCCTGCCCGGTCACCGCGTATTGCTGCATATGTTGGGCGGCGAGCAACACGCAGTTTTCGTAAAGCGCGCTTTGCACCTCACGACCGGCCCCAGTGACGTTGCGCTCGTTGAGCGCGGCAAGCACGCCGATGGCACCGAACATCCCGCCCATGATGTCGTTCACGGAACTGCCAGCACGTAGCGGTCTACCGACAGGGCCTGTCATGTAGGCCAGACCGGCCATCATCTGCACCACTTCATCCAGGGCCAGGCGATTGTCGTAAGGACCGTTCAGAAAGCCTTTGTGTGAGGCATAAATAATGCGCGGGTTACGCTCCCGAATCGCAGCGTAGCCAAAGCCGAGCGCTTGCATGCGGCCAGGTTTGAAGTTCTCGATGAATACGTCGGCGGTGTCGATAAGTTCCAGCACAGCGTCGCGCCCCTGAGGGGTGTTGACGTCAATGGCGATGCACTGTTTGTTGCGGTTGAAGGTGCGAAAAAAACCGGCACCCGCGCCCAGCAGGCGGCGCGTGCCGTCGCCCTGGATCGGCTCGATCTTGATCACCTCGGCACCGAGGTCACCCAGGATCATCCCGCAGGTCGGCCCCATCACCATATGAGAAATTTCGACGACACGAATGCCGTCCAATGGAAGTCTGGACATTAGCGTTTTCCTCGATCAAGCAGGCTCAAGCGCGGTTGGCGACTGGCGTGTAATTGAGTGGAAGGCCAGCGCGGGCAATGCAGCCGTAAAGCGTTTCGTCCGGTAAGGCGGCGCGCAGCAGATCCCTTGAAGCGATCAGTGCGGGCAGATCAACGCCGGTGTCATAGCCCATGCTTTGCAGCATGAACACCAGGTCTTCGGTCACGGTGTTGCCGGACGCGCCCGGCGCGAACGGGCAACCACCCAGCCCTGCCAGGGAAGAATCAAGCTCGGTGATGCCTTGCTGCACCGCCACCAGGCTGTTGGCCAGCGCCAGACCTCGGGTGTCATGAAAATGCGCAGCCCGGAGTTTGTCACCGGCAATAGCGCGAACCGCCTGCAACGTGGTCGCCACTTGGCCGGGATTGGCATAGCCGGTGGTGTCGCCAAGCGAAACCAGATCGCAGCCGGCTTCCAGCACCCGACCGGTCAATTCGCAGAGGTCGCTCAATGGCACATCGCCCTGGCGGGTGCAGCCAAATGCAACCGACATCCCGGCGATTATTTGAACGTTGTGCAAACCCATTTGGGTCCGTAGTTCGCACATCCGCGCCAGTTCCTCGACCATTTCCAGCGGCGTACGCCGCACATTGGCCAGGCTATGGGCAGCGCTGACGGAGACAGGCGCAATGATACGGTGAGCGCCGGACTCCAGCGCATCACGACAGCCGCGCAGGTTAGGCGCCAGGACCGTTACGACCAGATCTGGAAAACTCAAGGCGTGGGCGACGACTTCCTTTGCATCGGCCATCTGCGGCAGCAGTTTGGCGGGAACAAAGGACGCGACTTCCATATAACGCATGCCGGCAGCATAGGCGGCATCGATCCATTGTCGTTTGGCAGAGGTAGGCATTACGGTTTGAAGGCTTTGCAAACCATCACGCATGCCGACTTCATTGATTGTTATTGTTGTCATGAAAAAGCTCTCACAGGCTGAAGCGCAACTTCAGATTAAAGAGCCGCTGGCTTAGCAAAAAGACGTCATTTACGCGGTGATCCATCGTCAACCGCGATGGATTCAATCAGCCCCAAGGCTCAACCGGTGTTTGCGCGCAAAAGCAGATGATCCAGCAAGCGCCGTGCGGACAGCGACAGTGCATCCCGATCACGCACACAGATAACAAACTCACCCAGTGCCCAATCGTCGGTCAGCGGAATAATGCGCAAGTCAAACAACTGGGCATACCGCGCCACGGCCTCCAGTGGAAATACAGCAAGTCCCAAGCCGAATTGCACTAGGCGGAATGCGGCGTCGAACGACGAAACATAGGAGCGAAACCGCAACTCATGTCCGTCCTTAGTCGCTTCATTACGCATGAAGTTATTCAACGTGGCGAAAGCGGACAACCCCAAATGATCAAAGGCCAGGGTCTCTGCGAACGCAATACGGGGGCGATTGGCCAAGGAATGGTTCGAGCCTACGACGACGGCCAGATGATCCCGACGATAAGGTAGAAACTCCAGATCGCCCATGGCCATTGATCGTCGACAAATGCCCAAATCGGCATTGCCTTCAGCCACACCTCGTACCACATCGGGACTGAAACGTTCTTCGATGTCGGCCTGGATTCCAGGGTGCTTAAGCATGAAGTCAGACAGCTCTTCGGGTAGAAACTCCATAATTGACGAGATGTTTGCCAACACCCGTACATGCCCTCGGGCGCCTTCAGCGTATTCGCCAAGCTCGCTATCGAGCCGCTCCATCGCCCGTGTCAGAGACCGAGCATGCCGAAGCAGCGCCAACCCCGCCGGGGTCGGTTCAACCCCGCGTTTGCTGCGCTTTAGTAGCGCCGTACCAAATCGCGCCTCAATGTCGGAAATACGTTTGCTGACCGCCGAGGGCGCCATAAATGCTCGCTCACTGGCGCTTGCAATCGTGCCCTCTTCACAGACCAGAATGAACAAGTGCAAGGATAAGTGATCCAGGTGCTGCATTACGTCCGTCCATCAAATAGCAATGTGGCGCGAAGATACATTTCTCCGCGTTCAATCTACTGAGGTTTTCGCAAATATTCTGGATATACGCAATCGCCGCTGGAATGGCTTCGAGTTTTGCAGACGCATCGGAGGGCTGCTTCTGGCCGATTTCGCTATTCATCAATCTCCCGAGCGTGCGAAATTACCAGCTCTGCAATTTCTCTCAAAGGCAGCCTCATGACCTCTACCCTGGCAGTGTCGGATATTTTAGGTCCATGGAGTGGCGATACCCCCACAGGAATCATTCAGCGTTGCAGGGAGGCATGGGACACACCTTTAGAGAGTTTGAATGATCTTATGGTCGCTACTTTTTTGAATCAGAATATCGCGACGGAACACTTGCTGATTGAAGCGAAGCGCCACATGAAAGATCAGGAACGAGATGAAACCGAGTACTTCGACGGCCAGCTTCTCGAAGCTATCGAGCGCTTGCAATCCGGGGAGTAATTCATCCCGACAGTTTGTTGCGCTCGACGTGGACTATCTATATTGGATCGCTTTCTATCTCGCGCGACTGGCAGAGGACGTCGATAGCAGCCCTTGTTGTCAGGCAATAATCGGCCAGAACGGACACATTCCTTTATTCCCAGAAGCTACGCTCTGAGTATGTCAACGTGTCCGAACCTGAGCTTCGAATCTCCGGAACAGTTTGGAGCTAACCCACTTTGAATGCGTTGTTCATCTGCGGCAAAAACCGCCTACGTAGTCCGACCGCCGAGCAAATTTTTGCTGATTGGTCGGGAGTTGATACAGCATCGGCTGGTGTCAATAACGATGCGGATGTGCCTGTAAGCCAGGAGCTTCTAGGGTGGGCCGATCTCATTTTTGTTATGGAGCAAATCCATCGAAAGAAACTGACTGCTCGCTTCACCTCGGCATTGGCCAATAAACGTATCATCTGTCTGAATATTTCGGATGATTACGAATATATGGCACCTGCTTTGATCAAGCTGCTGGAAGCGAGAGTCGAGCGTTATTTATCCTCCTGATGTTATGTCCGCCTGTGGGCCGTCTCCACCTGATCAGTCGACTGACCGCTCTTGGCCGACTCTGCTGAAAAATCGTACTCGCTTAGCCAAGGTAACCGCTTGTGAAAATGGGATCAGACCACGATTAATAATAGTGGTCTGACCCCTGTTCTTCTGTGGTCTGACCCCTGTTCTTCTTCGAGAAAAGCCCCTTTGCGGGCCCTTTCGTACGCGGGGTAAAAGTGCTAATTACTTGTTCCGCAGTAGCACATACGCTTCACCGCCGTTGCGATCATGCTGAAGAATAAAGTTGTTGTTCTGGATGCGCACCTTCGATGGCACGCGATCTGCTACCGACGTTTGCGAGTAAGTCTGCGCGGCGCTCAGCAGTTGGCGGGTCAGACTGTCGTCGGGTTGCTTCGGAGTGGTAACGACGCATTCCTTTTCGGAAAGTTGCACGGAGAGGTTTTTGTCCGCGGTGAAGCCGATGCGCGTGAAACCCATGTCCTGGAGGTCGTTGATGCCGAAGCGCTTGGCCGCTTCAGCAGAACCGGCGAACGAGGGGGCGGTCTTCAGACAGATTTCGACGAAGGCTTCGATCGCCTTGGAGGTGACAGGCGTCGATACGCTTGGTGTTGCAGTGGAGCAGCTGGCGAGGACTAACAGGCTGGATAAGGCGAGTGTACGGAACAAAGTATTGGACATGAAGCGGGATCCTTCCATTGGAAATTCGGAGTGCAGACGTGGGCTGAGCGGCGCCGGAACGGAACGCCTGCGAATGGTAAATTAAAATGGAGTACGGGGTTTACGACTTTGCGAACCTCTACGCTTGCTGGCAGTGCGCTCGCGACGTGAACCTGTGTGTGCTCGGGCTAGCTTGACGACGGTCGGCAAATTCGCTTAGCAGCAGATTGCATAGCAGCGACAGGCAATAGCCGCTCGATTTCAGTAAATGCTAACCGGACGCTATGGGTCGTTTTCAACCAGTAGCCACAGGTAGAAAACGGCCAAAAGCGGACGCTCGCGGCTTAGCTCAGATCTTACGTATACAGTAATATCCGTCTGCACCGCCCAAACTATGGAGCCGGGCTATTAGCCATGAAGGGATCAAGTGAATCTACAACTTGAAATTGAGAGGATCTTTGGGGGTAAAGCATTTGACAGGCCACTTTTCTATTCCTATCCAGGAGGTCTGCGTTTTGAGCTCTCTGAAACTGGTGGAGTGATTGAGCAATTTCTATCAGCACTACGAAAATCAACAAAGATCTGCAGCGATATCTTTCTTGAGGACGCGACGCTTGTTGCTTGTCTGCGCATTCATTCTGGCAGCAACCGATTTGCTCATCGGCCCCTGATTCACGCCCTTCGATCTGCCGGCATTAACATACCCACGGAGTGCTCAGTCTGGAGTGAGGAAATAGATCCGGAGGAATGGTTTTGCGAAAGGGAGCCGGAATATTGGATCAACATCGCATTTGAAGCGCCTGCGACTCTGCTTCAAGCATTTCTTTGGTGTGCTTTGGCTAGGGACTTTGCCGCAATTCAGCCTAAACCCAACTGCGTTTTATACCTCTTCAATTTGAAGAGGCACGTTATGGTTTTTCCCTACGACGACAGAGGTATGGATGTGGTCGGCCCCAACAAAAATCTGCTTTCACAGTTGTATCGTCTGCATCATACATACCTGCTGGAATACGACCGACATACGATGGACACCACATTTGCAGGGGCTGCGCGCTAGCCTCATTGCTTACATTGGGGCTGAAATCGTGCCCACAGCCCACATGGCCACCGTCTCTTTTTGGCCGCTTACTGCCCGTCATTCCTGACTACTTTTTTGGGTGAGTACCACCCCTCCCCCGTAATAACCCATCCGCGAGCGAGACTTGGATATTCCTAATCCCATCTAAAGACAAACGCTCGGTGCACCAGACCTCAGCCTCTCCTTTGAAAAGCCTAAGCCACAGCCCATGTGAAACGAGGGTGCTACGCAGCTCCGGGATGCGGATCAAATTCTCAATATCACCACCGAAGTGCTTTAAGAGCAGTCCGTTACGAACGTGCACGATGTAACCCTGACCACCCGCCATTACGATCACATGAAAAGTTGATTCCACTTCCAACACGCAGTTGAAGCGGCAGGACCCGGTGAGCCAGCAAATCGAGATCATTTTTTGGGGCGTGCCCTGGGCTGTGACTTTCGGGCTCACCGGGATCAGTCTTCGGCAGATCATCACGACGCCCCCACGCCCCCAGATCGAACGCCTGATAACGCTGGAAGCAGGCTGCATGAGCGTCCTTTTCGGGTAAAGGCGTGAATCAGGGGCCGTCCACACGGCCCCCCCCAAACCCATTCAGCGATAAACCGGATAACGCCGGCACAGTGCGACAACCTGTTCGCGCACGTGGTGGCCGACCTTGTCACTGTCGCCATATTCCAGGGCGTCGAGTACGTCGCACAACCACCCTGCCACTTGCTCGCAGGCCTCGACACCGAAGCCCCGCGTCGTCACCGCCGGGCTGCCGATGCGCAGGCCGGAGGTCACGAAGGGTGAGCGTGGGTCATTCGGCACCGAGTTTTTATTCGCGGTGATGTAGGCGCTGCTCAATGCCGCATCGGCGTCCTTGCCGGTGTAGGGCTTGTCGGACAGGTCGATCAGCATCATGTGGTTGTCGGTTCCGCCCGAGACGATCTTGTAGCCGCGCTTTTGCAGCACCGCCGCCATGGCGCGGGCGTTGATCACCACTTGGGCCTGGTAGACGCGGAACTCGGGCGTCAGCGCTTCCTTGAACGCCACGGCCTTGGCTGCAATCTGGTGCATAAGCGGGCCGCCCTGCACGCCGGGAAACACTGCCGAATCGAGTTTTTTGTAGAAGGCTTCGTCCTGGCCCTTCGACAGAATCAAACCGCCCCGTGGGCCGCGCAGGGTTTTGTGCGTGGTGCTGGTGACCACATGCGCATGGGGCAGCGGGTCCGGGTATTCGCCGGCGGCGACCAACCCGGCGACGTGGGCCATGTCGACCCAGAATATGGCGCCGACCTTGTCGGCGATGGTGCGCATGCGTGCCCAGTCCTTGTAGCGCGAGTACGCCGAGAAACCGCCGATCAACATTTTCGGGCGCGTCTGCAGGGCAATTCGTTCCATCTCGTCGTAGTCGAGAAAACCGGTTTTCGGGTCCAGCCCGTAGGGCACGATCTTGTAATGCCGGCCCGAAAAGTTCGCCGGGTTACCGTGGGTCAGGTGGCCGCCCTGGGCCAGGTTCATGCCCATCACCGTGTCACCGGGGTTGATCAACGCGAGGAACACCGCCGCGTTGGCCTGCGCACCCGCGTGAGGCTGCACGTTGGCGTAGTCGCAGTTGAACAGGGTCTTGACCCGCTCAATCGCCAGCCGCTCGGCTACATCGACGTATTCACAACCACTGTAGTAGCGCTTGCCGGGATAGCCCTCGGCGTACTTGTTGGTGAGTACCGTGCTCTGGGTCTGCATGACCAGCGGGCTGGCGTAGTTCTCCGACGCGATCAGCTCAATGTGGTCTTCCTGGCGATGCGCTTCGTTATGAATCGCCTCACGCAGTTCAGGGTCGAAAGCATCCAGGGTGAGCGTTGAGTCATACATGGTGGGGGCGTCCTTGGTTAACAAATTCAAACAGCGGGCGACAGCAGGCGAATGACACGTGCGGCGATCTCGTCGATCTGTGTGTCATCGCAGATCAGTGCGGGCAACAGGCGCATGGTGGTGCCACGGGTGACGGTGATCAGCAGGCGTTGTTCTTCACGGGCGCGGTCGACCAGCTCGCCGCACGGGCGGTTGAGTTCGACGCCGACCATCAAGCCGATACCACGAATGGCCACCACCTCGGGATGGTTGCCCAGCGCCAGCTTGAGCGCGGCCAGCAGGCGTCGGCCGCTGGCGGCGGCGCGTTGTGGCAGGTGCTCACGCTGCATGATGTCCAGCACCGTGCACCCCACGCGGCAGGCCAGCGGGTTACCGCCAAACGTGGACGCATGGTGACCGGGGGAAAACAGCTCGGCGGCCTTGCCCCGCGCCAGGCATGCGCCTATCGGGTAGCCGTTGCCAAGTGCCTTGGCCAGGGTGATGACATCCGGCTCGATGCCCGCGTGTTGAAAGCCAAACCAGGCGCCGGTGCGGCCCATGCCGGTTTGCACTTCATCAATCATCATCAGCCAGTCGTGTTCATCGCACAGGGCGCGCAACCCTTGCAGGTAGCCCGCGAACGCCGCATGCACCCCACCCTCGCCCTGCACCGGTTCGACCAGTACGGCAACGATGTTGGGTGACTGCGCCGCAACCGCCCGAATCGCCTCGATGTCGTTGTACGGCACGCGCACAAAGCCGGGCATCAACGGTTCGAAACCGGCGTGCACCGCCGGGTTGCCGGTGGCCGCCAGCGTGGCGAGAGTGCGCCCGTGGAAGCTGTTGTCCATCACCAGCACCTGCGGCTGGGCCACGCCTCGAGCATGGGCGTGCAACCGCGCCAGTTTCAGCGCGGCTTCATTGGCCTCGGCGCCGGAGTTGCAGAAAAACGCGCGCTCCATGCCGGACAACAGGCACAACCGCTCGCCCAGTTGCTCCTGCCACGGGATGCGAAACATGTTGGTGGTGTGCAGCAACTGCGTGGACTGCTCGGCGATGGCGGCGGCAATTTCCGGGTTGGCGTGCCCCAGGCTCGTCACGGCCACGCCGGCGATGGCATCCAGGTATTCAACGCCGTCGGTGTCCCACAGGCGAGCGCCCAGGCCTCGGCTGAACGAGACCGGCTGACGGGACGAGGTGTGCATCAGGTAAGCGGGTGCTGCGGACATTGCAGGCCTCCTATAGAGATCAATCAACGTTAAGGGGCGAGCGCCGGCAACTCGTCGTCGTTGCGCGGTCTGGCGTCGGCCGTGGGCCAGTAATAGGCATCTGGCATGGCGCGGGCACCGAAGATGGCTTGGCCGACGCGTACCACGGTTGCACCCTCTTCAATGGCAATTTCAAAGTCGCCCGACATACCCATCGACAACTCCTGCAGCGACACGCCCTCGGGCACCTGCGCGAGCAAGCGGTCGCGCAATTCACGCAAGCGCACGAAGCAGGGGCGCACCCGCACCACGTCGGCGCAAAACAGCGCCAGGGTCATCAGCCCGCGAACCCGTAGCGCCGGGAATGCCGGCAGCGCCGCGATGAACGCCGCCACATCCTCGGGAGCCAGGCCGTACTTGCTGGCTTCGCCCGAGGTGTTGACCTGCACGAACACATCCATCTGCCGACCTTCGAGCTGCAGGCGATGGTTCAGCACTTCGGCCACGCGCAGGCTGTCGAGCGCCTGGAATTCGCTGGCAAAACGCGCAACCTGCTTGGCCTTGTTGGTTTGCAGGTGGCCGATGACTGACCATTGCAGGTCGTGCAGGTCGCTCATGGCTTGCGCCTTGCGCTGGGCCTCCTGCACCTTGTTTTCGCCGAGCAGGCGGCAACCGGCGGCATAGGCCAGGCGCAGATGGGCTTCGTCGAAGGTCTTGCTGACCGGCAGCAACCGCACGGTGGCCGGGTCACGCCCGACGCGGTGGCAGGCATCAATGATGCGTTGCTGCACAGCGGCAAGATTGCGACGAAAGTCCTCGACGCTGACCGCCTGCGGATAGCGACCATGGTCGGCGTGGAGCGTGGTGAGGTGTTCGGCTTGCCCAGTCATCAGCGGGTCGCTCCCTTGGTGGTCACCGCAGTGGTTTTTTCACGACGTGGCAGTTGCCCATTGAGTACCGCATACGCCGCGAGGCCGATGAGCAAGCCCCAGAACGCGCCGCCAATGCCAAGCAAGGTGATGTTGGCGGCGCACGCCAGAAAGGTGATCAGCGAGGCTTCACGGGATTTGACGTCCGCCATGGCATTGGCCAGGCTGCCGCCGATGGTGCCGAGCAGCGCCAGCCCGGCCAGGGTGGTAATGAACGTCGCCGGAAAGGCCATGAACACCGCCGCCAGGGTTACGCCAAAAATCCCCACCAGGATGTAGAACACCCCTGCCGCTACCCCGGCGATCCAGCGTTTGGAAGGGTCTTCGGACGCTTCCTTGCCGGTGCAGATCGCCGCCGTGATTGCCGCGATATTGAACGCATGGGAGCCGAACGGCGCCATCAGCAGCGAACCCAGCCCGGTCACGCTGAGAATCGGGTTGGCACTGGTCTTGAAGCCGTCATTGCGCAGCACCAGCATGCCCGGCATGTACTGCCCCGTGAGGGTAATCAAAAAAAGCGGCAACGCCACGCTCAGCAACGCATTGAGCGAGAACTCGGGCCGCGTGAATACCGGTGTGGCGAACGCCAGCGCCAGTCCGGAAAAATCCACTCGCCCCTGCATCAGCAAAAAGCCCAGCCCCAGTACCAGAATGCCGACCACCGCGTAGCGTGCGCTCAAGCGTTTGAACACGATGTAAGCGCCGATGAGCAGCCCCACCAACAGCGGGTCGACCGTCATGCTCGCGAATGCACCGATGCCGAACTGCAAGAGAATGCCGCCCAGCAGGCCCGCCGCAACGCCAGGCGGGATCAGGCGCACAGCCCTTTCAAAATAGCCGGATACCCCCAGCAGCACGAACGCCGCCGCTGAAATCAAATACGCACCAATCGCCTCGGCGTAGGGCGTGGTCGCCAGGGCAACGATCAAGAACGCCGCCGCCGGGGTCGACCAGGCGGTGATGATCGGCTCGCGGCTCACCCAACTGAGGAACAACCCTGTCACACCGACGCCAATCGACACCGACCAGACCCACGACGCCGTCAGCTCAGGGCTGAGGCCGGCAACCTTGGCGGCCTGGAACACTAGAATGAAGGTGCCGCCGTAATTGACGATCACCGAAATCAGCCCGGCAACCACCGGGTGCAGCACATCCCGCAGACGCAGGGACGACTGGGATTGAGTAGAGGGCATAAGTCTTGGCTCCTTGCTGGACAATGGATCAGGCCGTGGCCAGGCGGTCATTTATAGCCGTTGAATGGTGGGGTTTGCCCCTACGCTTGTGCGCAGCAGACCAGACCACTTTTCGCGCAGGAGCGGTTACCCATGTGCGCGTGCGAAGTCAGCCATAAAGTCAGTCAGCGCCTCGACTGCGGTTAACGAGACGGCGTTGTAGAGGCTGGCGCGCAGGCCGCCGACACTGGCGTGGCCTTTCAAGCCGTTAAGGCCGGCGGCTTCGGCGCGGCGCAAGAAGGTCTTCTCCAGCGTCGAATCCGCCAGCACGAACGGCACGTTGTTGATCGAGCGGTACGCCGGCTGCACCCGATTGCGGTAGAACCCGCCGCTCTCGTCGATGGCGCGATAGAGCCGGTGCGCCTTGGCCTGGTTACGCTCATGCAAGGCCGGCAGGCCGCCGTTGTGCTTGATCCACTTGAGCGTCAGGCCGGTGAGGTACCAGGGAAACGTCGCCGGGGTATTGAGCATCGACTGCGCATCGCTGATGTGGGCGTAGTTGAGAATGTCCGGAGTGAAGGCATGGGAGCGTTCCAGTAATGCGGGGTCGACGATGACCACCGTCAACCCGGCCACCCCCATGTTTTTCTGCGCGGCGGCATACACCAGGTCGTGCCGGGCGACGTCCATCGGCTTGGACAAAAGGCTTGAACAGGCATCACACACCAGCGGCGCGGCGCTGTCGGGCGGGGCGATGAATTGCACGCCGTGGACCGTCTCATTCTCGGTGTAATGCAGGTAGGCGGCGTCAGGATTGAGGTGCCAGCTCGCTGCGTCAGGCACGCGGTCGAAGCCGGTTGCGCGGGCACTGGCCGCGATTCGCACATCGCAATAACGCCGCGCCGCTTCAATCGCCTTACCCGACCAGAGGCCGGTGTGCAGGTAGTCCGCCGTGCCTTTGTCGCCCAACAGGTTCATCGGCACCTGGGCGAACTGCAGCGAGGCGCCGCCTTGCAAAAACAACACTTTGTATGCGTCCGGCACGCCGAGAATGTTGCGCAGGTCCTGCTCCGCCTGGCGGGCAACGTCCATGAACACGCGGGAGCGATGGCTGATCTCCATCACCGACATACCGGTGCCGGCAAAATCAAAAAATTCTTCGTGTGCCTGGGTGAGCACTTCCAGCGGCACCGCCGTGGGGCCGGCGCTGAAGTTGTGGGATCTGGCCATCGTCGCGTAACTCCTGTTCAAGAACACTCGCATCGTGCGGGCTTGCCACGCGCCGGGGCCGGGCTGGCGAGGGCTGGATTCTACGGATAGACTGGCCTGCCATTACAGGCCAATTCCAAAGGACGGAGCAGACCGCATGGCAAAAACCTTCGAGCTCGAAACCCTGAAAATGCGCCTCAACGACGTGGAGTTTCAGCTGCTGGACTTGCACCAGCGCATCCAGCGGGCGTTGCGCGCACTGATCCTCGACGGCGCCCTCGGCCCCGGCCTGAAACTGCCTGCCACACGGGTCTTGGCAACGTCACTGGGGTGCGCCCGCGACACCGTCGAGAACGCCTACGTGCAGTTGCATCGGGACGGGTTTATCGTACGCCGCGAGGGTGCTGGCAGTTACGTCTGCGACACGGTCGGCGTCGAATTGCGCGGCGCCACACGCCGGCGCATCAAGGCCCAGGAAGTGCGCAGCAACGCCGCCGCACCCGGCGCCGAGCTGAGCCAGCGAGGGCGGATGATCTTCGAAACGGGCGGCGTCAGCGACCAGCAAGTCATCAAGGCCTTCGCCACCGGTTTGCCGGAAACCCGCAGTTTCCCCACGGATGTCTGGGAACGCCTGCAACGCCAGGTGATGAAGGACTATCGCGCCAACGTGCTCTTGCACGGCGACCCGCAAGGCGCCGAGCCGCTGCGCAAGGCGATTGCCACCTACCTGAACCTAGAGCGCGGGGCCAAGTGTTCGCCCAATCAGGTGCTGGTGCTGAGCAGCACGCGCCAGGCCTTGTACCTCTGCGCGCAGCTGCTGGTGGATGCCGGCAAGCCGATCCTGCTGGAAAACCCTGGCTATTACGGCGCACGCAAAGCCTTCGAGATCGCTGAAGCCAAGGTGCTGCCCATCGATGTCGATGAACGCGGCATCCGCACCGACCTGCTGTACGCCGACCGCAGCGGCGCCAACTGCGTGTACGTCACACCGTCGCACCAATACCCCACCGGCGTGACGCTGCCGCTGGAACGGCGCCTTGAGTTGATCAACTGGGCGGCGGAAAAAGGCAAGTGGCTGATCGAGGACGACTACGACAGCGAGTTCCATTACGACGGACAACCCACCGCCTGCGTGCAGGGTCTGGACAAGTATCAGCGCACGCTCTACATCGGCACGTTCAGCAAGACGCTCTACCCCGGCTTGCGCATGGGCTACATGGTGCTGCCCCACGAACTGGTCAAGCCCTTTGCCTACGCACGCAGCATGATGGACGGGCATACGCCGCAAGTGCTGCAACTGACCCTGGCGCGGTTTATGGAAGACGGCCATTACAACGCCCACGTGCGGGCCATGCGCAAGCTCTATGCCGGGCGCCGCTCGATCATGCATGACGCCATTGGCAAGTACCTGGGCGAGGTCGTCACCGCCCAGTTGCCGCCGGGCGGGTTGCAGATTCCCTGTCTGCTGAAAGCGGGCTGGAGCGAAGAAAAAACCATCCGCCAGGCGGCCACCGCCGGCGTGCAATTGTCCGGACTCAGCAAGCTGTACGCAGGCGAACCGCAGCAATACGGCTGGCTGCTGGGCTACTCGTCGTTGACCGCGTATGAAATCGAAGCCGCCATGCTGCGCCTGGCCAATGCGCTGAAAATCTAGAGGCAGCCGCTCAGTAAGGCAGCTTGAAACGCTTGGTCAGTTCGCCGATGCCTTCGCGAATCGAGCGCTCGGTGCGACTGTCGAGGGCGCCGCTGCGCACGCCGCCGAGCATGGCGAGGATCATGTCGCCGATCTCGCGAAATTCATCCACGCCCATGCCCCGCGACGTGCAGGCCGCGCTGCCGATGCGAATGCCGGAGGTGACACTGGGTTTGACCTCGTCGCCCGGCACGATATTTTTGTTCACGGTAATCCCGATCGCTTCCAGCGCCTGTTCGGCGACATTGCCGACCAGGCCCCACGGCCGCAGGTCAATCACGCCAAGGTGACAGTCGGTGCCGCCCGAGACCACCGACAACCCGCCTTCGGCCAAACGCCCGCACAAGGCCTGGGCGTTCGCAATCACCGCATGCGCGTAGGTGCTGAACGCCGGTTGCAAGGCTTCGCCGAGCGCCACTGCCTTGGCCGCCAGCGTGTGCATCAGCGGCGCGCCTTGCAGGCCGGGAAACACCGCCGCATTGATTTTCTGCGCAATGCCCGGCTCGTTGCACAGGATCATCCCGCCGCGCGGCCCGCGCAGTGTGGTGTGGGTGCTGATGGTGGTGACGTGGGCGAACGGCACCGGCGACGGGTACGCACCGCCCGCTACCAGTCCGGCGACGTGGGCAATGTCGGCCATCAGGAAGGCCCCGACTTCGTCGGCAATTGCGCGAAAGCGCGCGAAGTCCAGCGCCCGTGAATAGGCCGAAGCGCCGACGATGATCAATCGCGGGCGTTCCTGGCGGGCCATCTGCTCGACCTGGTCCATGTCGACCCGATGGGTCAGCGGATGCACGCCATAACTGAGGGCCTGAAACCAGCGCCCGGACATATTGAACGCCGCACCGTGGGACAGGTGCCCGCCGGACTTGAGGTCCAGGCCGAGGATCTTGTCGCCCGGTGCCAGCAGCGCCAGAAACACCGCCTGATTGGCCTGGCTGCCCGAGTGGGGTTGCAGGTTGGCGTAGGCACAGTTGAACAACCGCCGGGCGCGCTCGTTGGCCAGCTCTTCTACCGCGTCGACGTTGCAGCAGCCGGCGTAATAACGGCGTCCCGGATACCCTTCGGCATGCTTGTTGGTGAGCACCGAGCCCTGGGCTTCAAGCACTGCACGGCTGACAAAATTCTCGGCAGCAATCAGCTCGATTGACTGCATCTGGCGCTGGCGCTCGGCGTCGATGGCACGCCACACATCCCCGTCCGCCTGGGCCAGTGCGACGCCACTGAGCACCGGCAGCGCGTGCCCGTCTCGATAAGCGAAATGCGGCATGGTCACTCCCTGTGAAAACGTCGATTGGCAAACGGCGTCTACCCTAGCGGCACACGGCCCGCGCCGGTATACCAGTTTGCGCCAGCGTTGCAGACCACTGCGCGGCGCGGCGCCACGGCGCGAGACCAGTAGCGCTGCAAAGTGGTCTGGTGAACCTTTGAACATTGGACTATCCCGCAAGACCAACGCCCCACTAAGCTCTGCGCCGGTTTTGTCACCCCCATTTCCACAGGTTCTGCCATGACGTCTTTTCGTATCGGACTGCTGCCGCAGGTCTCAGCCGCGCACTTTGTCAGTCATCTACACATCATGGTGCTGGCGGCGTTGTTTCCCCTCCTCGCGGCTTTTTTCGACGTCGATTACGTGCAGTTGGGCCTGGCCCTGAGCCTGTTCAACATCGTCACCGCGCTGGTGCAGGCGCCGATGGGATTTGCCGTGGACCGTTTCGGCGCACGGCGCCTTCTGTTAGCCGCGCTGGCAGTGGGCAGTAGCAGTTTCCTGTTGATTGCACTCGTGCCCAACTACCTTTGCTTGCTGATCGGCATGGCGCTGGCCGGCGTCGCCAACGCGGTTTACCACCCGGCCGACTATGCCCTGCTGTCCCGCCATATTGACCCTGCCCACATTGGCAAAGCATTCTCCGTGCACACCTTCGCCGGCTTCCTCGGCGCCGCCGTGGCCCCGGTGTTTTTGTTGAGCATCGCCGTGGCGAGCACGCCGGCCATGGCGTTTGCCGCCGCCGCAGGCGTAGGGTTTGTCGCGCTGGCGGTGTTGTCGATACCTGGCGCGGCACTGGCCCAAGTCAATTATGTGTCGCCAGCGGCCGACCCGGCGCCCCTCGACACGCGTCGGCGCTCGTTGCTGTCGCCCATGGTGCTGAGCCTGACGTTGTTATTCGTGCTGCTGAACCTGAGCACCGGCGCAATTGAAAAATTCTCGGTCGCGGCCCTTATGCAAGGCCAGGGCGTGGCCTTGACCTGGGCCAACTCGGCACTCACCGCGTTCCTGTTTGCCAGCGCCTTTGGCGTGCTGGCAGGCGGCGCACTGGCCGACCGCACCCGCCGCCATGGCGTGGTGGCCGCCAGCGCGTTTGCCCTGGCCTGCGGGTTGATACTGTTGGTCGCCACGGCGCACTTGAGCGAGCTGGCACTGCTGCTGGTACTCGGTGTAGCGGGATTCCTGACCGGGGTGATCGCGCCGTCCCGCGACATGCTGGTGCGCGCAGCGTCGCCGAAAGGCGCGGAAGGCAAGACCTTCGGCATTGTCTCCACCGGCTTCAATATCGGCGGCACCCTCGGCCCGGTCGGGTTCGCCTGGCTACTCGACCAAGGCCACCACAACTCGATTTTCTGGGCCAGTGCTGCCTTTATGGGCCTGACGGTCGCGCTGACCCTGATGCAGGAACGGCACTTGGCCAAAGCCCGGAAAATGCCCGCATTACACCCGCAATTCAACTGACCTGGAGCAATATCCCCCGCTTTTTTTGGCGCAAACTTGAAGGGCAACGTCCCGCATTTATTACGCGGCAACCCGCTTTTGCGGCCCCGTCATGTTTGCAAAGGACTGCACTCATAACCCGAACACCAATAGCTGTTTTCTTTGGAGTTAAAACATGGACCGTTTGAATTGTGGTACCGATGACGTGGTACAAAACATGCTCGCCAAGTTGTCCGGGCTCTGGAAAACCCGCGCTGCCGTGAACAATCCGCAACCGGATTACTGGGGCCTGGCCTTTGACCCGAAGAAGCAGGATTTCAGCCTGTCGCTGCTGCCGTTCCGTCATCACCAGGCCTGGCTCGAAGCACCGCAGGACCTGCAATCCAAGTGCCTGTCCTACGCGTGGGGCATCTACAACCTCAAGACGATCTACATCGAATGCGACGTGGTGGTGCCCGCCTGCGAGGACATCATCAAGACCCCGCCACACAGCCAGAACCGCGCCCTGCTGCAGGACGTGATGTCCCAGGCACTGCTGGACGAAGCCCTGCACACGCGCATGTCGATCATGGCCTGTAACTACATCTACGACATGCGCAAACTGACCCCGCTGGATTTCAGCGCGTTCAACCTGGTGACCTGGCGCGAAGCCCTGCTGGCCAACTGCACGGCCGAATGGGAGCGCCGCCTGACCCGTTTTGGTGTGGCGTGCGCGAGTGAAACGCTGATCACCGATTACCTCAAGACCATGGCCGAAGACACCAGCATCCAGGCGGTGTGCCACGAGGTCACACGCACCCACGCCATCGATGAATGGAGCCATTCCAGCGTGTTCAGTTTCGTCGCCTCCGACATCGTTCATGGCCTGAGCCGCACCGAGCGCGAGTACCTGCGCTCAATCATCCTGCGCACCGTGCAGATGTTCGCCAACAACGAAATGGGCGCATGGGCCAAGGTGTTCTCGATACTGCAGATGCCGCATGCCAGCGAGATCCTGCATGACGTGGGCGACAACAACGAAATCAGCGTATACACCGACTCGCTCCAGGCCCTGATCGACCGTATCGGCCTGACCGACAAAGGCCTGAGCAGCGCCGAACACGCCATCGAAACCTTGAGCGAGAAGGCCCGCGCATGAACGCCATGACCCCACTGCAGGCCCGTTGCGAACGCGTGACCATTGAAACCGCTGCGATCAACGTCTTCAGCCTGCGCGCCGTGGGCGCCCACGCCGAGTTCCTTGACCGCCTGGAACCCGGCAAGCACGTGGCGCTGCGCTTTCCGGACACTACGGGCACGCCGCAGCAACGGCTGTATTCGATCACTCGCAGGCAAGGCGCCGACGGGTTCGAGATTGCGGTCAAGCGCGAAGGCCATGGCGGGGTCTCGGACCAGTTGCACGCTACCTTGCAGGAGGGCTCGCAGGTCGCGGTGGAGTTTGTGGCCGGGGACATCAGCCTGGGGTCGATCATCGGCTGCAAGCACGTCGGCATGCTCGCTGGCGGCATCGGCATCACCTTGCCAATCGCCTTGCTGCGCGGCCTGCTGGAACGCGCACGACGCGGCCTGGCGGTGCCCGAGGTAAGCCTGCTGTTATGTGTGCCGACGGTGGCCGACATTCCCTTCCTGCATGAGTTGCTGGACCTGGAACTGAACACCCGCTGGTTTTCGCTGCAGGTCTTCATTACCCGCGAAGCGGTGCGCAGCAACGGCCATTTCAGGGCCGGCCGCCCCACCGCCGCCGACCTGAACCTGCTGGGTAACCCGGACACGGTGGTGATCTGCGGCAGTCACCGTTTCGCCCAAGGCTTGCGCGAGCAAACGCTGGCGCTGTTTCCGGACAGCCAATTGCTGATCGAATCCTTCACCCCGCCGGTCAGGGCCGCGCAGGCGCAACCTGCGACCAGCGCTGCGCTGCGCCTGCACATAAGCCACACCGACGAGTTGCTGGAACCGCCCGCCGGCAAGAGCCTGCTGGAGATGCTCGAATCCAGCGGCATTGCAGTGCGCAGCCTGTGCCGCGCCGGGATCTGCGGCCACTGTCGGATCAAATTGTCCGAGGGCGAATACACCCTCGAGCCCGACTTTTGCCTGACCGATAAGGACAAGGGCGAAGGCTTTGCGTTGGCCTGCTGCACCTTCCCGCAATCGGGGACGATCAAGGTCGACCTCAACCCCACTGCATAAACCGTCAGGCCCTTATTTCAACCGCTGAGTGTTTCCATGAAAACTGCTATTGCACTGCGCCACATTCATTTTGAAGACGTGGGCATCCTGGATGTGGTGCTGGCCGATGAAGGCTACACCCTGATTTACCTCGACCCCACCGTGGACACCATCTACAGGGAGCAGGTGCTGCAGGCCGACTTGCTGATTGTGCTCGGCGGCCCGATTGGCGCGTATGACGAGGACCTGTACCCGTTTCTGCACGACGAACTGGAGCTGGTGCGCCAGCGCGTGGCGTCCGGCAAACCGTTGTTGGGCATCTGCCTGGGCGCACAGCTGATCGCCCGCGCCATGCATGCCAAGGTCTACCCGATGGGCGTCAAGGAGATCGGTTTTTCCGCGTTGACCTTGACTCCGGCCGGCCAGGACTCACCGCTCGCCGCGCTGATGGACACGCCCGTGTTGCACTGGCACGGCGACCAGTTCGATGTGCCCGACGGTGCCGTATTGCTGGCCAGCACACCAGTGGGCGCCCACCAGGCGTTTGCCGTGGGCCGCACGATTCTGGGCCTGCAGTTTCATCTCGAAGCCAACACCCCCCACATCGAACAGTGGCTGGTTGGCCACGCCAGCGAACTCGCCCACGCCGGCATCGACGTCGTCGCACTGCGCGCCACGGCCGCTGGCCTGGGCGATCGCCTGACCCGCGCCGCTGGCAACGTGATGCGCGCCTGGCTGAACAACCTGGGCCCCCGTTAACCCACTGGCGGCGGGCAACCGCCGCCGTTTAAGACCACCTGAAAAAAACCGTCAAGGATGAGGAGTCAAATATGATCGTCGTGTTATTCGAATTGCAGGCACTGCCCGGTCAGGGCGAGACCTATGTGGACCTGGTCAATAAGCTGACCCCGTTGCTGGAACCCATGGACGGGTTTATCTCCGTCGAGTGTTTTCAGAGTACGCTGAACCCCAAGAAGGTGATGTCGGTGACCACCTGGCGCGATGAGGAAGCCGTGGTGCAGTGGCGCAACGTCACCGCGCACCTGTCTGCACAACGCGCCGGGCGCGACAAGATCTTCGACGATTACCGCGTTCGCGTGACTTCGGTCATTCGTGACTACGGCCTGCGGGATCGTGAGCAAGCGCCGTATAACGTCGTTGTGGATGGAGCACACGCCACGGCGTAACGCCATGCTGATCGTTCCCACGCGGTGCTTGGGAACGATCATGGGTTGGGCGCTGGAGGGCTGTCGCAGAGAGAGCGCTGCCGTAAGCATCACAACAAATGTTTGCGCCGCTGCTTCCTGTATGACAGGCATTGGAGCACTAAATCGCGGAGAACCCCTGCCACCTTCAACCCATCTGTTCGAACCGCCGCCGCTTTAGGAACAACCCCACCCCCAGTGCAACGGCAAAGATCGACAGCAACCCCAGGTCAAATCCAAGCAAGCGGATGTGGCTCGCCGCAACGCAGCCGACCGCCCCCATCGCCACCAGCAGTACCCCTAACCACTTGCGAAGCGGGTACGACTTAAGAAACCGATCGAGCAGAAAGAACAGCACCAGAGCAGCGACCAGTTGGGTAATGTCAGACATGGGTTTCTCCCGTCAGGTCTTGATGATCAGTGTCGAGGCGGTACGTTGCGGGCCGATACCGCCGTTCACCTGCGCCTCGATGCTCACCAGTATGTCGCCTGCATGATAGGTGGGCAGGGTTTCATTCACGTACATGCGCACACCGGCGCCGACGGGGGCCCCCACGTAGGGGGAGGCAACGTAAGAGGTGGCGCCCGCGAAGGCCGAGGCCGCCAGGTTGGTGATTCTGGTGCGCTGGGCGTTGAGCACATCGCCCTGCTGCCGGGTCAGCGGCTTGGAGATGCCGATCATCATCAGGCACGGCAGGTTCTTGGCCAGCATCTTGTCGTACACCTCGACGACCTTGCGGTTGACCTCGTAGTGCGCGCTCTTCGCCTCACCAAAATGCAGCTCGCGCAGCCGCCCGCGTTCGCTGTCAGTGAGCGTGATCTGCGAGACGTTGAACACGATCCCGTGATTGCCCATGTATTGGAAAGTCCCTTCGAACTTCATCGCACGCATCCTTTCGAGCCAAAGGCGGGGATTGTCTAGAAGGCGGGCGCTGGATTCAAATCATTTCACCTGGCTGGCAAGGTGCACAGCGCGGCGTAAGGTGCTGACGGTCATATTAACTGTCGAATTCACTGCTTTCGACGAACACGAAGCCATGGCGGATGTAAAACGGTTCGAGGCACTTTCTTTGAGGGCACCTACTGTGATCGGCAGTGCAGCTGCATCCGCTGCTTCGAAAATCTGTGCGAGTACAACCGAGCCGATCCCCGAACCCTGCGCGCTCGGCCTCACGTATAGGTGCTAGCCCCTAACAACGCATTAATTTTCGTATGAGCTATCCCGCTTTTCATCGCGAAATTTACCCTGCTTAGCGCTTATTTAAGGGACGTCGACTGGCGGCTCTTGGCCGATAGCTGCCCGTCACGAGCGGCAGTAATCGGCCAGAAGCGGACGTTTAGAACAGAGAAATAAATCTGTTCTCTTTTCCCAATGGACATCATTGCGGCGTACGCAAGGCTATCGCGTGGTGCGCGCAGCGCTCTCTACAAAAGCACCTTAGCACTTGGCGCCGCACAATTAGGCGAAGCATGGACTTCGCGTACACCCATCAACTTGATCTAGAAATTGCCTCTTTGCTAATCAGTGTCTGCGCTCGCACATATTGTCCTGGCGTAACACCCATTATCCGACGGAACATGGCAATGAAAGCACTAATATTTTCGTAGCCAAGCTCAATCGCCGTTGTCGTCACTGACATCCCCTCGACCAATAGTTGAATAGCGCGCAACGTGCGTGCACGTTGTCGCCATTCAGAAAAACTAAAACCGGTTTCAGCGACCAGACGCCGGGCAAGTGTTCTAGGTGCCATACCTGACCAAGCAGCCCAATCCTCAAGTGATCTATTGTCATCAAGCTGAGCAAGTATCGCATCGGTGATACGCCTCAAGCGCGGGTCATTGGGGTGCGTCAGACCGATGGGTTCAGCGGGTGAGGTAGCAATTTCATCCAAGATGACTGCTGCAACCCGCGACTCCATTTCGTTGCGGGGGGGTTGTCCCCACGACGCAGCGCGGCTTACCGCTTCGCGCAGCAAACTGCTGACCCTAAATGTGCATGGCATTTGATGCAGGATCCCGCACTCTTGCTCCGCGATATAGACCATCGCTCCTGCAAAAGCGCCATGTGACATCATCGCGTGTGCGACACGGGGAGGTATCCAAATGGCATGGGTAGCCGGCACTACCCATGAGCCGCCGTCAGTGCTGACGGAAAGCAGGCCGGCAAGGCTTGCGATTAGTTGGCCTGTCGTATGGGTGTGGGGCGCCGTTTCGCGGATAGCCCGGTCGCGTTGCTCTATCGCCAACAGTGGCATAAGCGCGCGGTTCATGGCTGGTTTACGTTATCCAATGTCATATCCGAGGTAGCCATATCCTGAATGCCTAATGGAGAATAAGACCGGTCAGAGGAATACTCAATGTCTAAAAATCGCAAATGTTGCTTCTCTTGGATTGGCCTGATTATGCGTACCTCTCACACATTTATTTTCTGTGTTTTGGCCGTAACAGCTGGATGCGCAAGCTCACCTCCCTATTTGGCCCGTGAACCTTTAAAGGATCATTTGATGAATTCTAACCACATGGTGCATGCCGTCGATCATATTGGCTTCGCAGTCAGTTCATTGGAAGAAGCCATTCGCTTCTGGACAATTGGACTTGGGTTCACTCTTGAGCGTCAGTCGGAAATGGGCGGATCATTCATTTTGCAAGTAACCGGCACCGCCGATCCGAGCGTGCGAACGGCGATAGTCAAAGGCCCGGATGGCAGCCGAGTAGAGTTGCTGGAATATTCGCAGGGTGACCGCCACGGTATCACCCCACCTACGGCATCAGCGATTGGTTCAGCGCATTTGGCATTGAGAGTGCAAGACATATACGCCGTACTCGAACGCATTGAGCAAGCAGGCTGGAAAGCAAGAGGCAAGCCTCAAGCGATTCCCGCAGGCCCACGCAAGGGAACTCTAGTTGTATATGTGACCGGGCCAGATCATATCACTCTGGAACTGATGCAGGCTAATGAGTAGCTTCCTGCCGAAGGCTGTTAAGCTTATTTCCCTAAAGCAATTACTTAAAGCGCTCTCCGTCGCGCATGACGTCTCATGGCAAACATAAAGATCATCACTTTCAAGTATACAGCTGGCGTAATCATACACTTCGCCGGCCACATAAAATTTGGATTTCCTTTCAGGCACGCTACTGCGCAAATCGAAAAGCTAAAGCCCTGTTAGTGCGCTAGAGCGCAGATCACTAACGCGTAAAGGCGCAAATCTTAAATTACCGCCATATAGGATCTATTAATAACTGCTTTTGGCGGCGGACATTCCTGAATTAGCAGCTTCTAGCCTTTCGTCCCTATTGCGAACATCCGCGCTCCCAAGCGTTTGCTCTCCATCTTATGCTGCAAACCTGAGCGAGTTCAAAGATCCCGCAGCATCAATCGCTGCTCCTTACCCCACGCCCGAAAAAACTCCTGCACCTGCCATCCACGCTTGGCGTAGTAGTCGCTGCGATCATAGGTGTGCAAGTACAACCGCGTGGTGCCGTTGGCCTTTGCGGCGTCGCAGATGCCTTCTATCAATTGTTCCGCCAACCCTCGCTTCCTTGCCTGCGGGGCGATAAAGACGCAGGCTAACCAGGGCCCCAGCTCCGGGCGTTCGGGCAAGTCGCTGGCGGCAAGTGCAGCGCCGCCAAGTAGCTGGTCATTCTCTAGGGCGATCAGACATTGCCAATCACCGTTGCCCTGGCCTTCCGCGAATTCGCGTTGCCAATCGGCCAATGGCTGCTCAACAAACTCGTATGCGAACTGCTGATGCAGCCACTGCGCCAGGGTGTCGCTGTGTTGCATATGGTCACGCAGCCAAACCAGGCGGGGCATGTGAGAGTCTTCCTTGTTTTTGGATCAGTACGCGTATGTGGCCGCAAGGAGGGAATAGGGTCAAGCGCAACGGTGAAAAGGTGACTGAAACGGTGACAGATTTATTTTTCTTCCGGAATGACCGCTTCTGGCCGATTACTGCTGTTCGTGACGGGCAGCTATCGGCCAAAAGCCGCCGTTCATGAAGGATCAATTCCGGTCCAAATCAGCCAGTCATGCTGCTTACAAAGCCAGAGGCAATTCACTCCGACTGGTGTTGCTTTTAGCTTTCAGGCAACCCAAACTGAAAATCCTATGCGTTAGCAAAACGGTGCTGATAATGTCGACGGAGAGAGACTCGCAGCCCAAGTTTCAGGCGGCATCTTAGATTAGTTTTGACTGCAGCTCCCCCAACTTTTTTAATACAGTCAGCGACTGCACCCTTACAATAAAGCAGCAAAATATAACATCAACCAAAATGTGCAATAACAGGAGAGTTTATCAAGTGAAACTGATTCGAGTCGAAATGGAAAACGTTCGAAGTTTTATTGATGAACAAAGCTTGAGTTTAGATGGATCTATATCAATAATAATAGGGCCGAACGGTGGGGGAAAGACAAACTTATTAGACACAATTGTGATTTCGATAAAGAGATATCTTCAATCAAATTATTACTTCAATCTGCAACCATCACCTGAAAATCCAAAGAAACACACAATTACACATAATGAGATGCTCACAAATATGGTGCTCGAAAAGCATTCCAATGCTCTTCAAAAGCCCCAGAAAATCACCATGACGATTGAGGTTACAGCGAGCGATATTAAAAACATGAGGCTCATGCAGGATGACTTTGCAGATTTCGATACAGAGCTTAAAGATTTTGAAGGTTACGACTGGAACTTACTGAAGTCTTGGGATTCAGTGGGATTACAGGTAGGAACAATTTTTACCTACACTATAATGAATGGTTCTATTCAGCCCCCTGAAACAAAAGGAGCAAAAGATTATTATGAATTCTTACATAATTTTGACAATATAAATTTCGTAAGGTCAAAAAATAAATTAGAACGACTATCCAGCCCCGTCTTATACTTGCCCGTCAACCGCTCTAGTGGAGGCCTTATTTCATCCGTGTCTCTAGCGGGCTATGATGATATTCAGCAGAAACGGCAGGCAGATGGCGCATACTCAAGACATCCCACATCGTTAATCTCGCTGGCTGTCAACAGACTCGCAGCCTCTTACAGAATAATGCAAGAAGATAATAATGTTGGGGTAGATGAACGTTTTTACGCGCAACCGCATCTGCGCCAGCTTCGTGAAACACTAGAAATGTTGGGATACACATGGAGATTGGAGTGTACCAACCCACTTAACAATCAATATGACCTTGTTCTAACCAAGCAAGGAGTCAGCTTTAATGCGACCGCTGCGTCATCAGGTGAGCGCGAACTTTTAAACTATGTATTCTCTATATATGTTTTAGATATACGAGATGCACTGGTCGTAGTAGATGAACCAGAGCTCCATCTCCACCCTCGCTGGCAAAAAATCTTACTGAGCCTATTTGAAAGACTTTCAAGTGAAACAGGCAATCAATTTTTACTGGCTACGCACTCACCCGCATTCGTTTCTCCGGAATCCATTCAGTACATCTCGCGAGTTTACTCGAAAGAGCAAAAAAGCCATATTGAACGGCTTAACAAGGCCGAGCTCCCGAACACCAAATTGCTCTTTAATATTGTGAACTCCCAAAACAACGAAAAAATATTTTTTGCTGATAAAGTTGTGTTGGTTGAAGGCATCAGTGACAGGATAGTCTTTTCCGAGCTACTAAAGAACTCACACAAAGATACAGGCATGGTCATTGAAGTAGTGAGCGTTGGCGGGAAGGGTTTTTTTGCACCGTATGAAAAACTTCTTGATGCATGTAAAATAGATTACTCTTTGATTGCTGATTTAGACTACATTGAACAGGTTGGAAGCGCCAAGCTTAAAACACTATTTAAATCTAATAGCTCCTCTATAAAGTCCGACATAATAGACAATGTAAAAAGCATGGACGGTGACACCCTCGTTAGCGCCATAGACCAGGCCTTTGCTTCGAATAGTTGGGCCGAAGCATCTGAGTTATGGCAGTACATAAAATCAAGACGAAAGACTTTGGTTCCTCAGCTTGATAAGCATCAGAAAGCCGAACTTAATGAAGAGATTAACACCTTTAGAGGTCGGAATATGTACATACTCAAGCAAGGGGCGATTGAGCAGTATTTACCTAGTAGCTTCTCAAGAAAAAACCTTGAGGGACTCATCGAGCTAGTGAGTGAAGGAAAGCTTCTGGAAACCTTTCTAGTGGAATTTAGGGGGGAGCTAGAGGAAATAACTGCGCTGATTACTGAGGCGTAGCTTAATTGAATTAAACATCGTACTGAATCGCTCCTCGTTTTGTAGACGACGGATGACCGCTTCTGGCCGATTGCCGCCTTTCGCGAAGAACATCTTGGGGTCGATTTTAGCCGGTCACAGAATGCAGAAATGGGCTATCCGCGACATCATCGTGTCGATCTTTTAGCTTGCTGAAACGTTTCATCCCATTTATAAAAATGGCACAACTCCAAGAAAGGCTGCCGCCATGACCCCGCTCAAACTTTTTGTTGCCATCAGCGCACTGTCCGCTGCCTCCCACGCCATGGCCTGGGATTACGTTCTGCTCGACACTGACAAAGCCGCGCAGGGCTGGCAGATCACCAGTCAGCAACTCGGAATAAAAACCGACAAACCCTTCAGCGTTACCTTGCGCACCTTGCACGGCGGTCGGCAGGAGGGCGTCAGCATCGTCGACATCGATAACGGCACGATGAAACTCTCGGTAGTGCCGACTCGCGGAATGAACGTCTTGCAGGCTTCAGTTGGCAATGTACGCATGGGCTGGGATTCGCCGGTCAAGGAAGTGGTCAATCCGTCTTTTATCGAACTCAATGGCCGCGGTGGTCTGGGCTGGTTGGAGGGTTTCAATGAGCTGGTCACCCGCTGTGGATACGAATGGGTCGGCCACCCCGGCGTCGACAACGGCGAACTGCTGACCCTGCACGGTCGAGCCGCCAACATTCCTGCGAATAAAGTCACGCTGCATATCGATGAAAAACCACCGTACGCCATTACCCTGCGCGGCGAGCTGAAAGAGCAGGCGTTCAAAAAGGTCGACTTCTCGGTCGCGACCGAACTGGTGACCGAACCCGGCAGCGTCGTGTTCGCCCTCAACGACACTCTGACCAACAACGGCGACTATCCGAAGGAATACCAAGCGCTGTATCACAGCAACTTCAGCACCCCGTTCCTGGAGCAGGGCGCTCGTTTCGCCGCGCCGGTGAAACAGGTGTCGCCCTTCAACGACAAGGCCAAGGACGATCTGCCCGACTGGCAAACCTACCGCGCACCGACCAGGGACTACGACGAAACGGTGTACAACGTGGTGCCGTATGCCGATGCCAAGGGCGATACGTTGACCGTGTTGCATAACAAGGCCGGCAGCCTGGGCGTTTCGGTCGGTTTCAATACCCAGACACTGCCCGTGTTTTCCCTGTGGAAAAACACCGACACCGAAGGCCAGGGCTACGTCACAGGGCTGGAGCCGGGGACAAGTTTTTCCTACAACCGCCGTTATCAGCGGCCACTGAATCTAGTACCGACAATTGGGCCCAAGGAACACAAGCAGTTCCGCATCAGCTATAGCTTGTTGGCGGATAAGGCGGCGGTGGATAGAGCCTTGAAGCAGGTTAGCGAGATTCAGGATGGGCGGGAGACTGAGGTGCGGCAGACGCCGTTGGTTGATCTTACCAAGGGGTGAAACGGGCTGGAGCATTGTTGGCCGATATTGCAGCCCCTCGGCCCTGTGTTCGCGTCTGATCCCGTCGGCTTGTTCAAGGTCCACCAGCGAGCGCGCGACCTTGAGCGGCGATGGGCTGCTCGCAACGATTCGGTCACTGTCCGCAGTTGGCCGAATCCTGCCAGCGCTAATAGTCCCATCAAGGCGATTGCACCCGATGAAATCCTGGAGAGAACTCTGCATCCCAACACGCGGTATCCTCGGCATTAGGTATTCTCCGCTGCGTGAAACAAGATCCTGGCCTGCGACGAACGACCGCCCGTCACAGCCCTTCGAGCAATCTTAAAAGCAGTGCATACGGAGACCTGCATGTTGATCGGCCATCGCTTCGAGCGCACCGCGCTGATCTGTGAGTAGAAACCAGAACACATGCGCACCCATCCCCACACGTTTACACTGGCGCTTTTACCCAAATCATCAGGGAAGAAATCGATGCCTACCGATCCGCTATGCCTGGTCTTCGTGCCCGCCCTCGTGGTCTTGCTCACCGCCGCCGAGAACAAAAAGGGTCTGCCGCTTACGGAGCTTGAGGTGTGTAACATCCGCGACCAAGCCACCTGTGTCGCGCTCACCTTCAGCACCGCGCTGGAGATGGAAGAACAGCGCGGTTATCCGGATATCGTTGCCGAAGACTGCTGGAATGAGTGGCAACGGGTGCGCCTCGAGATTCAAACAAGCCCGCTTTAAAGCGTCGCCGCGAGCGAATCCGCGCGACTCGCGCCCTCTACGAATGGAATCGATACCATGAACAAAACCTTCTTATTGATGCTGCTATCAATCCCACTCTTTTCCGGATGCTCTACGGTCACAGGGCTTAAGTCCTATACCACCGCGTATAACGAACCACAGCCCGCCACGTCCAGCAGGCTAAGGGTCATCACTGATCAAACCGTCAGGCTGGTTCCCAACAGCCAATGCATTGACTGGCACTTACCCGACTCAGGAATAGTCAATTCAAGGTCCTTGGCGCCGTTGAACAATCACAAATTCAACGACAGGAGCCTTGGCATTCCAGGGGGCGGCGGCGTGCAAAATAGCGCCGAAGTTTATGTAAGCCCGAACATACCGATCACCCTGGTGTATGCAGGTGCTACGCGGAAATATCAGTGCGTCACCGGTCTCTATTTTGTGCCTGAGCCCGGCGCAGACTATGAATCCAGTTCAGAGCCGTGCGGGATTTGGATCAGCAAAATCGTCAAGAACGGCACAACGGGAGCTGTAAGCCGTGAACCTGTTACCAGCTACACCGCGAAGGCATGCCGTTAGTGATCGCCGCGTAGTTTCCAAAATCAGAAGCCGCCATCGGCATGGAGCGGCCTCTTGAAAATCGAGACTGGGGAATGGGCGCTCTCTTATGATTTTTACTAAGGCTTCGCGAGCGCTCAGTGACTGACTATCTAGGCCTGAAAGCTGTTTGCGAAGACCGCAAAAAATAACGCGGGGGCCCTCGCAAGCGAGCTTACGTTCAGCTATGAATGGGTAATGCCAACCCAAACAGTACAAAAAAACCGCCGCAGATTTTATTGAACCGCCGCCCGGTTCGCGCCAACCACGGCCGGACCCGGTGCGCTGCGCTGGCCACCATGTATTCAACGAAAAACTCCACGACGGCGTAGGTCAGCGCGATGGCGGCCGTCTGCGCGATGAGGCTCCTGTGCGGGTCCAGGAACGGTGGAATAAACGCGGTGAACAGCAGCAATGCCTTAGGGTTTGATAGGGCCGATACCAGCCCTTGGCGGAACAGCGACCAGCGTCGCAGGACTGTTTTACCGGGTGTATCAAGGCTGACGGGGGCTGAGCGCCATAGGCCGAACCCCAACCAGATCAGATAGAGCCCGCCGGCAATCTTCAACGCCATGAACCAGGTGGCCGAGGCCTGGATCAGTGCCCCCAGGCCCAACGCGCACAGTGTCAGCACCAGGGCAAAACCAAGCACGCCACCGCTGATGGTGAACAGTGTTCTGCGGCTGCCGTGGATCGCGCCATGGGTCAGTGCCAATAGCGCGTTCGGGCCTGGCACTACGGCAATGCCGCAGCAGGTAATCAGGTAGAGCAACCAGGTCTCGAATGGCATGATCAGGTCCGCAATGGCTGGGTTCAAGCCAGCATCTTGCGAATGAACTCGCTTCGTTAAAAGCGCATAATTCACGTCGCAGTCATTCGATTAACGAATAAAGGTACGTGCAATGTCCTCCAGCGATTTGCAGATCGATTGGCTCAAGTGCTTTGTGGCGGTGGTGGACGCCGGTTCGCTGTCGGGCGCGGCCCATGAGGTGAACCGATCGCAGTCCGCCGTGAGCATGCAGATGAAGAAACTCGAGGCCGCGCTGGGACGCCCCCTGTTGAACCGAGGCCCGCGGCACCTGCAACTCACGGATGACGGCCAGACGCTGCTGAGCTACGCCCGTCGCATGCTGGCGCTTCACGCCGAGACTCAGGCGGCTTTTCATGGTGAAGCGTTGACTGGCCGCATCCGGCTGGGTGTCGCGGAGGATTACGCGGCAAGGTACCTCACGCCGGTTCTGAAACGTTTTGCACCGCGTTACGCGGGGGTGGACATAGAACTGACCTGTGAACAGTCGACCGCACTGATCCCACGCTTGCGCAACGGCGACCTTGATCTGGCGCTGGTGTCCAGGGACTCGCCGCACAGCGGCACCTTTTTGTTCAAGGAGCCGATGGTGTGGGTGGGGTCGCCCCAGTTCGAGTTGTGGCGGCGCGACCCGGTGCCTATCGCCGTCTACGAAAGCGAGAGCCTAGCGCGACGGTATGCGGTGAATTCACTGGCGCAGCAGGGTCGCCAATTCAAGGTGGTGTACAACAGCTCCAGCTTGGCGGGCCAAGTGGCTGCCGTTGAAGGCGGACTCGCGATTGCCGCGATTACGCAGTGCACTGTGCAGCCGTCACTTCAGGTCTTGAGTAGCGAGCACGGCTTGGGGAATATCGAACCGATGGAGGTTTCGATTCTACGTAGCCGAGCGTCTCGTGGGTCCAAGGCGGTTAATAGTCTGCATGCGTTTATCATCAGTGCGCTTAGAGTTCAGGCGTAGGTTCTGGTAGACGGCCGTCAAAAAGGAGGTTCAGATCCTAATAGCGGGCTGGGGAGCGGGAGCGATACAGACGCTGCGGTTTACTGGGGGACCGAAGTGATACCTTCGTAACCCAGCGCGGGGCAAGCCCGCTCACTACAGAGGACGGCGTGGGCTTCAGAAGCTGCGTATCAACGAGCCGAACAGATCGCCTCGGGGCATTTTGCTCAACGGGATCTCGGCATTCTCGAACCATTCGCGCCCGGCCTCGGGATGCGGTCCGCTCAGCACCACCACGCCCTTCTCATAGGTATACCGCGCCGCCGCCACGTCGCCGTTGCGGTAGGTCGCAATGACCTCGTAGGGCGCGGACGTATGGGCGCTGGGGAAGTAAGGACCGTCCTGGTAGAAAACATGGTCGACATTGCCCTTCCACGTGACCTGCACGGCGGCGTCGGCGATGCCGGACACTTCAAAGCCGGGGCGGCCAGCTTCGGAGTCGAGATCCAGGGGGATCAGGCCGAAGTTGCTGTCATCCGCCAGGTAGGCCCCCATGCACAAACCCAGGTAACGCCCACCGCCGGCGACGTAGCCACGGATGGCATCGATGCGCGCATCACCCAGGCTGCGGAGCGCGCCGGGAATATCCTGACCACCGCCGGGTTGCACATAGAGGTCATAGCGCGCCAGGGTTTGCGGTGTGATATCGACCTGCTCATCGGCACCGACAAAGTCGATGTGATAACTGGGGTTGAGGCGGTGCAGGGCCTTTGCCACGTTTTCAGAGCAGTCATCGCAGCCTGCCGGGCCACGGTAGATGGCGACATGGGTGATGGGCGTCGCAGCCTCGGCCGGTGGCGCCAGCAAAAAGGCAAATGCAAACAATGTGGCGACGAGGGCGTGCTGATTCATGGCTGGGGGCTCTTATGGATACCCATAGCCTATAGCGGACGCGTCATCCAATCCGTAAACAGTTGTAAACAATGTTCAGCGGAGGATAACGCGCAGCCGTGCCCTTCAAGCGAGCGGCCGCTATTCCTCTTCTGAAGCCTGGGACCAAAGGGTTCGTTGCAACAGCGATAAAGCTACTTTTTTACTGCCATCAGCACGTCAAACAGCAACTGTGCCACTGGCGATAGCGACGGTGTTGCTGGTCGGGATGATTGACCGAGACCTCTGGGCCGGACCACGTCGATGATAGACGTGGCCTGCCTCGTTTATTTCAATTTACTTGGCAAACGCATACTCCCCGCCCTGCTCCACCGCTTTGCGATAAGCAGGCCGCGCCTGGAATTTTTCCACCCACGCGGTCAGGTTCGGGTAGGCCTGCAACTTGCCCTGGGCCCCGGCAACTTCGCCGATAAAGCTCATCTGGATATCCGCGCCGCTCAATTCATTGCCGACCAGATAAGGCGTCTGCCCCAGCACGTCGTTCAAGTAACCCAAATAATTGGCCACTTCCGATTCGATACGCGGGTGCAACGGCGCGCCTGCGTCGCCGAGGCGGCCGACATAGAGGTTGAGCATCAACGGCAGCATGGCCGAGCCTTCGGCGAAGTGCAGCCATTGCACGTAGCTGTCGTAGGTGGCGCTGGCCGGATCCGGTTGCAGGCGGCCCTGGCCGTGGTGGCGGATCAGGTAGTCAATGATGGCGGCAGATTCGATCAGTACCTGGCCACCGTCTTCGATTACCGGGGATTTGCCCAGCGGATGGATGGCCTTGAGCTCAGGCGGCGCGAGGTTGGTTTTGGGGTCGCGCTGGTAGCGCTTGATTTCGTAGGGCAGGCCGAGCTCTTCGAGCAGCCACAGGATGCGTTGCGAGCGTGAGTTATTGAGGTGGTGGACGATGATCATTGAATGCTCCGCTGGGCGACAGGGTGTCTTGGAAACAGACTACGCCAGCGCCCGGGAGTGCCGACAATTAAATTTCTGGGTGTCGAGGTGGCGTGTGGCTGTGCGGGCCGTTGGCCACGGCAAAACGGCTCTGGAACACAAAGCGCGCCCACTCGGGTTGCGCATCCACGCACTGGCGGATGGCAGCGGCGTTGATTGGTCAACCGCTGGGGACAAGATCGTGCCGGTGGATATTTTCGATGAGGGCGACGTAAAGGTGTTCACCGCGAAGATCACCATGAATGTGAAGATCGCCTGAGGCCATGGCGGCAGGCTCGGCCTTTGTCGAGCCACACGTCAGTTCACCATCGACCACAGTGAAGCTCCCACGCCGGTGATGCTCTCCCCCGCAATCAGGCCGGCGGCGACGGTGATCGCAAAGCGCTCGGTGAGGCTCGGCCAGCGGCAGCTCACCAGCCAGGTCAGTATGGCGCCCAGGGCCATCATCAGCGAAACCGAGGCCGGCAGTACAAAGGCCAGGCCCAGGGCGGCCGCACTCGGGAGGAAACGGGCGCGATGAGCAGGCAACGTGCTGTCCAGCACACCGAGCACCACGCCGACCAAGCCGCCAATGACAATCGCCCAGCGGATGCTGGTGGACAGTGAACCCAGCCCATGGGTGAGGGTTTGCGCCACGGCTTTCCAGGTGGCGACCGCCGGTGCAGGCCATTCTTCGGTGAGCAGCATGGTCTGTGGATCAGGGATCAACGCCAGGTAGGCGAATACGCCGACGATGCTGCCGATGAAAATTCCCAGGATCTGCGCGATCACTTGCTTATGCGGTGTGGCGCCAATGGCCTTGCCCACCTTGAAATCATTCATCAAGTCCGTGCATTGCCCGGCCGAACCGCCGGCTGTGTTGGCGCTCATCAGGTTGATCGGCACCTGCCCCGGCGCGATGATGCCGAAGCTCAGTTGGGAGAGTTGCCCGATAGCGCCGATAGGTGGAATGCCCGTTGCGCCCACCACGCGCGCGGCGACGGCGGCCAGGCAGATCGCCAGGGGGATAGTGAGCAATGCCATGCCCAGATGGATGCCGAACAGCAGCGCCTGCAGGCTCACCACCAGCGCAATCGCCAGCGCAAAACCGGCGGCCGGACCTGGCTTGGGCACCGTCCAGGTCGAACCGCAGCTGGACCGCGTAGACCTGTACAACGCCCACAAACGAATCGCCAGCGACGCCAGGGTGGAACACACCATCAGGCTCACACCCGGCCACAACAACCACTCCACCAACGCGGCGAACTGCGGCCCGCTGCTGCCCGCAGGCAAGGCCACCAAGTGTTGAGCCAACAGCCACGGGCCCAGGCCGCCCCAGGCGATCAGCGCACCGAGCAACAGGGTCAGGCCCACGCGAATACCAATAATGCCGCCGAAGCCCACCAGCAACAGCGAAGGGTCGGCGGTGAAGGTCAGACGCTCCAGCTGTACGCTCGGCGACCAGCGCGGGAAGGCCCACGCAAAGGTGTCCACCCACTTGACCAGCCCGGAGAGCAACGCGGCGCTGAGTAATACCTTCAAGCGCGTAGCGGCTTCACGACCGTGGTTGTAGATGTGCAGCAGGGTTTCCAGAGTGGCCATGCCTTCGGGGAATTTCAGCGCCTTGTCATTGAGCAGTGAGGGCCGTAGATACCAGGCGATCCAGATGCCCAGGAAACTCACCGAGAACACCCAGGCGATCATCGGGACGGCGTCCAACTGGTTGCCCGTCAGCAATGTGTAGGCCGGGATCGGCGCCACCAATCCACCGGAAATGATCGAAGCGGCGGCCGATGCGACGGTCTGGTTGATGTTGCTTTCGTGCAAGGTCCACGGCAGGTGGTCGGTGGAACGCTTGGCCACGCCCTGAAAGATGGCGTAGCCGATCAACAGCGCGATGATCGACATGTTGAACGACCAGCCGATCTTCAGCCCGGCATACACGTTAGAAGGCGTCAACAAGATGCCGAGCACGCTGCCGATGATAACGGCGCGCAGGCTGAGTTCTCGGGTAACGGGGCCGTGCGGGAAGGTCGTTGCAGGCATGCGGATTCCTTTCGGCAGGGGAACAGGGCGACTTAGTAAGTGAGCGCTGTAGCGGCCGAAGGTTCAGGTGGAGGGCCTGATTGGCTACCGAAAACACCGGAAATCAAATGTGTGCGGGCTTGCTCGCGAATGCGGTGGATCAGTCAATCCATCTGGTGACTGATAAACCGCATTCGCGAGCAAGCCCGCTCCCACAGGGGGGGTGCGTCAGCCTGTAAAAATGATGGGGTATCAGCTCAGCCCAGGCGAAACCGCGCGGTGTTGTCGCTCAGCGCCTGGCTGCCCTTGCTCAGGGTGTCGGCCGCTCGGTTGACTGCCCTTGCGCCGTCGAGCAAGCGCCCGGCGGCCTGGTCGACCTGCTGGATATTGCCGCTCACTTCATCCGCCGTCGTGGCCTGCTCCTCCACTGCCGTGGCGATTTGCGCCAAGGTGTCAGTAACGTTCTGCACCGCACCGGCAATCTCGCCCAATCGAACGCCAAGCCCGGTGACCGATTGCGCATCCGTCAGCGCTTGTTCGCAGGCGACGCCCATCAGCGTGACTGCCTGACTGACCGTCGCGCGCAAGCTGTCGACAGTGCCGGCGATCTGTGCGGTCGAGGCCTGGGTGCGCTGTGACAGACTGCGCACTTCATCAGCGACCACGGCAAACCCCCGGCCCTGCTCGCCGGCACGGGCGGCTTCGATGGCGGCGTTAAGTGCCAGCAGATTGGTCTGTTCGGCGATGCCACGAATGGTATCGACCACCGATTGAATCTGCTGGCCCTGCTGGTTGACTTGCTCCAGCGCATTGGCGGTGTCAGTCAGGCGTTGATTGAGCTGCTGGATGCTGGCCGTGGTGCGTTGGCTGTCGCGACTACTGTCCTCGGCAATGCGCCGGGTTTGTTGGGCGCTGCTCGAGGCTTGTTCGCAACTGCGGGCAACGCCCATGGAGGTGGCGGCCAATTGGGTAGCAGCGGCGGCAATCTGGCTGATCTGGTGTTGCTGGTCTTCGACCTCGTTAAGGGTACTGCCCGATTGCGCGTTGAGGGTCTGTACCGCCGAGCCAAGCTGCTGGGTTTCGTGATTGACGCCTAGCAGACTGGTGCGCAATTGCACCACTGCAACGTTCAAGGCCGCGCTGATCGCGGCGAGTTCGTCGCGCCCCTCAACGGCCACTTCCACACACAGATTGCCGTCGCGCAAGGATTCGGCCAGGGTGGTGATGCCACTGGCGCTACGGCGAATCGAGGCCTGCAGGCAAATGAACAGATACAACGCTGCCAACGCCAGCAGGCTGAAGGTCGCCGCCACCGGGATAAACTGCTGGATGGAACGCGTGTGGTAATGGCCCAAGCGCGCATCCAGCGAGGTCAGCGACTGCTTACGCAGTGCGGCCAAACCGTCGAGCATGCCGTCGACACCGGTTTCGAAGGCCGCCGTATCGAGCTTGATGGTGCCTCCGAACACGCCGTCGTCGAGCACTTTGAGTTCGTTGTCCAGCCGTTGCAGGCTGTTGTCGTACTGCGTGGTCCAGGGCTCCAGACCCGCGTATTGCTTGGCTCTAAGGGAGGCGGCGGCCTTGACCAACTGGTCCCGCGCATCGCTGATGCGGCTCCGCAAGTCACGCATCTGCAAACGGCTTTGCAGGGTGAACTGCCCCGAGGCGATGGATGACTGACCCACACTGGCCATGCGGCCGATCCGCTCAATCAGGTCAGGCGTGTGCTGGGTGGAAATCTGCATCAACAGGTAGGTCTCCAACCACGGGTCGAGGATCAAGCCGGCATCCTGGGTGATCTGCTCGCGAAGGGTTTGCATCGCGGTCAGGGCCGAGGTGAAACGGTCGTAGCCGTCCGGCCACCAGCCCACGGTGCGCAGGGATTGGGAATCCATGCCCTTGACCGTGGCCTGCAACGCTTCGAAGCGGGCCAGGATATCGGCGCTGGCGTTCTGCGATTTAAGTGAATCGCCCAACGCTTGCAGGCTTTGCAGGATCACGGGGAAATTCGCGTCCACCTTGTCCATCGCCGCCTTCGCTGCCGGCGTCGGAGCGTGCAGGATGTCTGCCGCTTTCCACCGCGCGGCCAGGTTGCGCTGGGCCGTCAATTGGCCATCCAACGAGTCCAAGGCTAGTAATTGCCGAACGCCGGACTGCTCGCTCGAGATCACGGTTAATTTGTCGCGATAGTCCGAGCCAATCATCCATAGGCTACCCGCCAGGGGCAGCATGAACAGGAAGAACAGGATCTGGAACTTGCGCGCAAAGCCGAAACGACCCAGCAGGCGGATACCCGGTGATAAAAGGCTGTGCATGTCCGACCACTCTCCAAAAACGACCCACGCGGTGCACCGCTGGGTGAAGCCTTGAAATGACTAACGGCAAAATGCCATGTCATTGATTGGGAAGGCACAAGCAAAAAATGGGCCTGTGGAGGAACGCCCCGAAATAGGCGGGCTCGCACCAAATAAACAACGAGAAACGCACGGAAATGGGGCAGAAACACTCATCCCAGAGCTGCCCCTGTAACTAATGGCGCAAATTCCCCAAACAACACCATCCCCTGTAGGAGCTGGCTTGCCTGCGAAAGCGGCGTACCCGACACACATGCGCCAACTGACCCACCGCCATCGCAGGCAAGCCAGCTCCCACATTTTTGGCCTCACTCCGCCCCTCAACCCCGCGACCTCCCGGCTGAAAGGTTTGATCGTAAAGCGTGCCCCAGGTCATCAGGTTTGAATAAAGGCGTATCAAGCCAGTAGCGCAGCGATCCACCTGGCCTGCTGGGAAATCTCCTGCCGCGTCTCTTCAGGCACCGCCTGCCGCGCGCGCTCCAGGCTGGCCAAGGTCTTTTGCTTTTGATGCAAGATGCGCTGCCACTTGGCCAGGAACGCCGGACTGCGCGCCTGCATCTGCAGCGGGCCGAAGTACAGCTGTTCGGCGCTATAAGCCACCGGCCCAGCGCGCTCGGCGACGATGATTTCGTAGAAGAAGCGGTTCTCCCACAGCAGCTCTTCACTGAGGATGGAATAACCGTTATCCATCAGCCATTGACGCAAGGGTTGCTCGCCGCCGTTGGGTTGCAGGATCAACCGCTCCTGGCCACTCAGGTGTGGCTTGCCGTTTTCGAGAATGTCGCGAATCGTCTCGCCACCCATGCCGCAAACGCTGATCGCGGTGATGCCGTCGCGGGGTTCGATGGCGGCCAAGCCATCGGCCAGGCGCACCGTAATCTGCTGCTCCAGGCCATTGTCACGCACGGTGCGCTGCGCCGCATGGAATGGCGTAGCAGCCACCTCCCCCGCTACCGCCGCCACAATCAAGCCACGGCGCATCAACGCCACCGGCAAATAGCCGTGGTCGGAGCCAATATCGGCCAGGCGCGCGCCAGTAGGTACGTTCGCCCCCACGCGCTCCAGGCGCATGGATAACGTGTGTTCGTTCAACGGCCCTGCTCCCCCGAAAAACGGTCCCGACTGTTGGTCAAGTGCAGCACCATGGCGGCGCGTGCGGCGTCCGGGTCCCGGCGTTTGATCGCGTTGAAGATCGCCTCGTGCTCCAGGTTCGCCAGTTGCCCCAATTGGGCAAAGTCGGCACCGCCACGCTCGTCCCCCTTGAGCTGGGTGCGCGGGATCATCGCGTTCCCCAAATGCAGCATGATCTCGGTAAAAAACGTGTTGCCGGTGGCCTCGGCGATCAGTTGGTGAAAGCGTTTGTCTTCTTCCACGCAATTGTCGTTGTTCGCCAGGGACGCCTGGTAATCGTCAAGCGCCTGGCGCATGTGGGCCAATTGAGCGTCGGTTCGACGCACCGCTGCCAGCGCTACGGCCTGTACCTCCAGGCCCAGACGCAACTCGAGCATATTGCGCACGCTGGCCACCGTGTCCACATGCAGGCGCAAACCCTGCTGGGCGTGCAGCGCCAATACAAAGGTGCCGATGCCGTGACGGGTTTCCACCAGGCCAGACGCCTGCAGCTTCGAGAGCGCTTCGCGCACGACGGTTCGGCTCACGCCATGCTCAAGCACGATGGTGGATTCCGATGGCAGTTTCTCACCGGGCTTCAATTGGCCAAGCAGGATGCGCTGGGTCAGCGCATCGACCACGCCTTGGGCGAGGTTGGTGGAGCGTCTACGGAGGGGGGGTCCACTTTCAATGGGCATTGCTACAAGTCCACGGGGTTGAGCTGGAGGGAGCTTAACACCCCACTCGGAGAGGGACCCAGGTTGATTCAAAAAACCCCTAACTTGTATGACAACCAATCATAGCGTTCACATTGTGCACTCGAGCCATTGCGACTCTTTCAAAAATCACGACCGCTCTAAAAACCGCATAAAACCCAACAAAACCTATACAAATAACCAAAACACTTGATCTACGCAGCGCTTTAGAAGAACAAAAACACCGACCAGTGCATTGCGATTTCAAGAAACCTACTTGTATGATGTCTATCAACAAAACACGCAAACCCGCATAAAAATAATCAGGGGGAGTTTTGAATTGTGAACAATTCAAGCCATGCATCTGCCGCACCAGAAAGTGATTCGGTCCTCGCGCGCGCCGTGAGCAAAGTGAAGGGCCATGTGCTCCCACTGTTCGTGATCATGTTCATCCTCAACTACATCGACCGGGTCAATATCGGCTTTGTGCGCACGCACATGGAGCATGACCTGGGCATTGGCGCCGCAGCCTATGGATTCGGCGCCGGGCTGTTCTTCATCGGCTACGCCCTGTTCGAAGTGCCCTCCAATATGCTGCTGCAGAAGGTCGGGGCGCGAATCTGGCTGACCCGCATCATGTTCACCTGGGGCATCGTCGCGACGATGATGGCGTTCATCCAGAACGAAACCCACTTCTACATCCTGCGTTTCCTGCTGGGCGTGGCCGAAGCCGGCTTCTTCCCTGGGGTGATCTACTACTTCACCCGCTGGCTGCCCGGCGTGGAGCGTGGTAAAGCCATCGCGATTTTCCTCAGCGGCTCGGCGGTCGCCTCACTGATTTCCGGCCCCCTCTCAGGCGCACTGTTGCAGATCGAAGGGTTTGGCTTCCACGGCTGGCAGTGGATGTTTGCCATTGAAGGCCTGGCCTCGGTGGCGCTGGGGTTCTTTGTGTGGTTCTGGCTGGACTCCAAACCCCACGACGCCAAATGGATGACCCGCGAAGAACAGGACGCATTGGTCAATGCCATCGACCAGGAACAGCGCGAACGTGAAGCCCTCACCACCGTCAAACCGACCATCGGCAAGTTGCTGAAAGACCGCCAGATCCTGCTGTTTTGCGCGCTGTATTTCTGCATCCAACTGACGATCTACGCGGCGACATTCTGGCTGCCGAGCATCATCAAAAAGATGGGCGACTTGAGTGATATACAGGTCGGCTTCTTCAACTCGATCCCGTGGCTGATCTCGATCATCGCCATGTACACCTTCGCCTCGCTGTCGGGCAAGTTCAAGTTCCAGCAGGCCTGGGTGGCGGCGGCGCTGTTGATTGCCGCCGCAGGCATGTTCATGTCCACCACCGGCGGGCCGATCTTTGCCTTTGTGGCGATCTGCTTTGCGGCCATCGGCTTCAAGTCGGCGTCGTCGCTGTTCTGGCCCATTCCCCAGGGTTACCTGGATGCGCGCATCGCCGCCGCGGTGATCGCGCTGATCAACTCGATCGGCAACCTGGGCGGTTTCGTTGCACCGACCACCTTTGGCTTTCTGGAACAGACCACCGGTTCGATCCAGGGCGGCCTCTATGGCCTGGCCGGCACCTCAGTGCTCGCTGCGATCCTGGTGTTTTTTGCCAAGACGTCGCCCTCAGCCGCGCTGGCGCCAACTGTGCCTACGGGCGCCGCCCTCAGCAAACCTCTTTGAGCCCATTTAGGAACTTGCCATGAACACTCCCGTTATTACTCACTTCCAGGTCATCCCCGTCGCCGGCCACGACAGCATGCTGCTCAACCTCAGCGGCGCCCATGGGCCTTACTTCACGCGCAATATCGTCATTCTCAAAGACAGCTCCGGCAACACCGGCGTGGGCGAAGTACCCGGTGGCGAGCGCATCCGCGAAACCCTGGAAGACGCCCGCAGCCTGGTGATCGGCCAACCCATTGGCCAGTACCAGCGCGTGCTCAACCAGATGCGCAGCACCTTTGCTTCCCGCGACGCTGCCGGGCGCGGCCAGCAGACGTTTGACCTGCGCATTACGATCCACGCCGTCACCGCCATGGAAGCCGCGCTGCTCGACCTGCTGGGTCAATTCCTCGACGTCCCGGTGGCCGCCTTGCTCGGCGAAGGGCAGCAGCGCGATGCCGTGAAAATGCTCGGTTACCTGTTCTACGTCGGCGACCGCAGCGCTACCAACCTCGCTTACCGCAACGAGGCCGACAGCGACGATGAATGGTTCCGCCTGCGCCACGAAAAAGCCCTGACGGCCGACGCCGTAGTGCGCCTCGCTGAAGCCGCCAAAGCCAAATACGGCTTCAACGACTTCAAGCTCAAAGGCGGCGTGCTCAGTGGCGATGCCGAAATCGAAGCCGTCACCGCCCTGGCCGAACGCTTCCCGGATGCCCGCATCACCCTCGACCCAAATGGCGCCTGGTCATTGAAAGAAGCCATCCGCCTGTGCCGCGACCAGCACCACGTGCTCGCCTATGCCGAAGACCCCTGCGGTGCCGAAAACGGCTACTCGGGCCGCGAAGTCATGGCCGAATTCCGTCGGGCCACCGGGCTGAAAACCGCCACGAATATGATCGCCACCGACTGGCGCGAAATGGGCCACGCCATCCAGCTGCAATCCGTCGATATTCCTCTTGCCGATCCACACTTCTGGACAATGCAGGGCTCAGTACGCGTCGCGCAAATGTGCCATGAATGGGGCCTGACTTGGGGCTCGCACTCCAACAACCACTTCGATATTTCCCTGGCGATGTTCACCCAAGTCGCCGCCGCCGCGCCGGGCGACATTACCGCCATCGACACCCACTGGATCTGGCAGGACGGTCAACGCCTGACCAAGGCGCCACTGAAAATCGAAGGCGGCTACGTGAAAGTGCCGAGCAAGCCAGGCCTGGGTGTGGAGATCGATATGGACGCCGTGGCCAAGGCCCATGACGTGTACAAAGGCATGGGCCTCGGGGCCCGGGATGACAGCGTGGCGATGCAATTCCTGATTCCGGGATGGCGCTTCAACAACAAGCAGCCGTGCCTGGTGCGGTAAGGCAAAAACACGCAAACAACTGTAGGAGCTGGCTTGCCTGCGATGGCGGACTGTCAGCCGGTACACCTTTAGCTGATCCACCGCGATCGCAGGCAAGCCAGCTCCCACACTCGAACTGCTTCGTGCTTAAGTGCGCGTTTTCGTACTAAGGTTTGCGGACGACTGCCGGTGTTTTTTGGATCGCAATCGGCTGCACAGTCAGCTCAACCCCTAACGCCATCATCAGCTTCTGAATCGTCTCATAGCGCGTTTTTGATCCGCCCTTCAGCGTTTTGTAAAGACTCTCGCGATTAACCCCCGCCGCCTCTACGGATTCTTTGTTTCAGGAAGGCTGGGGACACCTACTCCAGACTCGGCACTCCGCGTTTTAAAGCACCCGATCAAACAACGGCGCCACGTCATACCGCTGCTTCAACATCTGCGCATCCACCAAAAAATCCGCCGTGGCCTGGGCCTCGCTGACGATCGTCGGCGAGATCGGCAGCACCTGGATCGCATCGCGCTTGAACCACACTTTGGCGATGTCCGGCGCCGACTGGTTGGCCTTGGACCACGCCTCGGCGTACTCATCAACGTGCGTGCTGCTCCACGCCCGAGCGCGGGTGAGGCGCGCAATGAAGTCTTTGATGATCGCGCTTTTTTGCGCCAGGGCCGGCTCGTACGCCACGATGTAGGTCGGCGCGCTCATCAGGCCCTTGGCATTGCGGATCAAGGTGCTGCCCTCTTTTTCCTGCAACGACACGTAGGGTTCCCAGGTACCGAAGGCGTCGATGTCACCCTGGGTCAGCGCCAGGCTCGCCTCTGCCGGCAACAGGTACTTGAAGTTGACGCTGCTGCGCGGCACACCCGCCTCATCCAGCGCCTTGTACGCCAGTTGTTGGCTCCACGAACCATTCCAGATAGCGACGGTCTTGCCTTTAAGGTCGGCCACCGACTTAATCCCCTTGCGCGCCACGATGCCCACGCCGTCGAGGCTGGTCTGGGTGCTGGCGACCACTTTGACCGGCGCGCCATTGGCGGCCAGGCTGATCACCGGGGTATCGCCGACGATGCCTACATCCAGCGCGCCACTCGCCACGGCGGAGGCCACCGGGGAGCCGGTATTGAAGCGCTTGAAATCGATGGTGTAGGGCAAGTCTTTCAGCTCGCCCGACAACTCCAGCACGATGCGGTTGGAGAAGAACTGGTCGCCCACGGTGAGGGTCAGCGGTCCGGCTGCCCCTGCCGATGGGCCATAACATGCAAGAGAGGCCAAGCCCAGCAAGGACAGCAGTGTGCGACGGCTGATCATAAGAAATCCCACAGGAATAGATGGCTGTTGAACCATCTGTGGGCATGCAGTCTGGTCGTTTGCCGTAGAAACTATCGCAATAAAAGCCCGACGCTTAATACTGTTGGGCACTATCGATAGAACCGTCTCACAGCTCGCTAGCTAATTTTCGTATTAAAAACTTCGCCACCCTTGGGTTAGGGTGACGTCACCAGACCACTGGACCCCAGCACCTGAACCACTTTCAGCAAGGTCCATTGCATGCCAATTCCCGCTTTGAATATCTGGGGCACACCGCCCACTGCCCGCTACGAACAACTGGCCGCGCCGTTTCGGCCGCTCTTCGCGCAGATTCTCGCCCAGGCAGCCGTGGCTGATCAGACCCGCGGCAGCCTCGCCACAGTGATCCAGCAACTGAACGCATTGGGCTTGCCGCGCTGGCGCCTGCCAGCCAGCTATGGCGGCCAGGATGCAACGCTGGTCGAGCTGCTGGCGCTGCTCACGGAATTATCCGCCGCCGACTCCAACATCACACAAGCCCTGCGCGGGCACTTCGGTTTTTGCGAAGACGTGCTCAGCGCCAAGGACCACGACTGGCGCGCCAAATGGCTGGACCGCCTCGGCCAGGGCGCCCTGCTGTCCCCGGGCAGCACCGAAGTCGGCAACCAGACGCGCGGTGATTTCGAAACCCGCCTACACCGTGACGAAGCAGGCGCGTTGCGCATCAGCGGCAAAAAGTTCTACACCACCGGCGCGCTCTACAGCGACTTGATCAACACCATCGCCACCGGCGAAGACGGCACGATCTACAGCGTGGTCGTCGACCTGAAAGCCCCCGGCGTGCAGATCGTCGACGACTGGAACGGCTTCGGCCAACGCCTCACCGCCAGCGGCACCTGCCTCTTCGATAACGCGCCCGTGGTGGACGACGATGTGCGCCCCACTCAACAGCGTTTTGGCCATGGGCAATCGTTCTTCCAGCTCTACCACCTCAGCACCCTCGCCGGCATCGCCCGCCGCGCGGCCCTCAGTGGCGCCGAAGAGCTGAGCAGACGCGCCCGAACCTTCACCACCGGCAATGCCGACACGGCAGGCCAGGATGTGCAACTGCTGCAAGTGATCGGCGAAGTCGCCAGCCAGGCCTACGCCGCGCGAGCCATCGCCCAGCAGGCCGCGCAGCGCCTGGAGCACACGGCGCAGTACGTGATCGCCCACGATCAGCCGTTGCACGATGACGACCCGCACGTCGCATTGGCGGAGCTGGAAGTGTGCCTGGCCGTGAACCCGGTGGTGGATGCGACGCTGGCAGCAACCACCGCACTGTTCGATGCCCTGGGCGCCAGTGCCACCGCCAGCAACAAGGCGCTGGACCGCCTGTGGCGCAACGCGCGAACCCTGGCAAACCACAACCCGCGCGTGTACAAGTCGCGGATTGTGGGCAATTACCTGGTCAATGGAATCCTGCCACCTGCGCAATGGCGTGTAGGCGTAGCAAAGGGATAGCAACGGTCACCAAGCCTGTGGCGAGGGAGCTTGCTCCCGCTGGGACTGCGCAGCAGTCCTCCAGGCACAAACGCAAATCCGAGAGGCTGTAGTACAGGAGGGTTTACCGTAGAATGCGCCCCCTTGAACAACCTCAAAGGAATGAACCTGTGTCAACGAACAGCACCATCACCTGCCCGCACTGCATGAACAACGTCCCATGGGGCGCCCGCGTATGTCGCGGCTGCCATGCAGAAATCTCCTACGGCACCCCTCTCGCAAGCGTGATCTTTTTTATCGTGCTCTCAGTCGGGGCAAGCTGGTATGTCACCAAGCTGGCCCACGACCACCTGTTTACCAACGCCACGCTGTTGTGGTGCGTATTTGCAGCCGTGCTGACTCCCTGCGCCATTCTTTCCAGAAAAGCCTGCAAGCGCCTGTATGACGGCAAAACCGAGTTTCGACGCCATTACCGCAAGTGATTCGTCGTTTATCTACAGGTGAAAGCATCGCGCCAGCACTGCTGGCGTGAGACGCAAGGAACAGTCAATAATTTCACTGGGAGATGAATCACGACCACGCGATTTAAGGCCTAATCATCTTCCTCTGCCGCCCCCTCTCAACCCCGCTTCGGCAGCTTCCAATTCGGCCGCACGAAGTGGCAGGTATACCCATTCGGTATCCGCTCCAGATAATCCTGATGCTCAGGCTCCGCCTCCCAAAATGGCCCCGCCGGCTCAATTTCAGTCACCACACGCCCCGGCCATAACTTAGAAGCATCAACGTCTGCTGCCGTATCTTCGGCAATGTCCCTTTGCTGTTCGCTCAGGTAATAAATCGCCGAACGATAGCTGGGCCCAAGGTCATTCCCCTGCCGATTAGGCGTGCTCGGGTCATGTATCTGGAAAAAGAACTCAAGAATCTGCCGGTAAGTGATTACAGCCGGGTCAAAGACGATCTCAATCGCTTCGGCGTGGTTACCGTGGTTGCGATAAGTAGCATTCGGCACATCACCGCCGGTATAGCCGACACGGGTGTGCAGCACGCCGGGATAGCGTCGGAGCAGGTCTTGCATGCCCCAGAAGCAGCCGCCGGCGAGGATGGCGGTTTCGGTTTGGTTGGTCATGGTCTGCCCCTTGTGTTCAATGGATACAGGGTAGTTATGGGGTTGTATTGACCAATACCAAGGTTGAGCGGCAGATTGTCCCGGATTTAAACCACTACTCTCTAAGGTCACGCACTAATTGCAGGACCCGCGGCTTCACATAGTTCTCACTGCCAAGTGCGGCCATCCGTCGCATCCCCCCAACCTCCCCTCCTGTCCTCCCCCCTCCCGCCGATAACCTTACTAACCGCATGCCTACACCCTGCGCCCCCTCCCGATCGAGCCCCCACCATGAACCCACTCGCCCTTCTCAAAAAAGCCCGGCCCGACCGTCAAGGCACCACTACGCTCACCTGCACCGCCAACGAACTGGAGCCGTCCTTAGCCCTCCTGCGCATCAGCCCTACGCTCATCACCGGCTTCATCTCCCCGCACCTGGACATCGACCCAATCGCCGCCAAGCTCAAACGGCGCTTTCCCCAAAGCACCATCAGCCTGTGCACCACGTCCGGCGAGTTGTGCAACGCAGCCAATTCGCTCTACTGCGCCACTGGCGAACGCTGGGACCGGATTGTGTTGCAGCTGTTCGACGACAGCGTGATCGCTTGCGCCGAGGTGGTGATGGTGCCGTTGGAGTGTGAGGACATTCGCAGTGGCGGCAAGCGCCTGGGGATGCAGGAGCGGATTGCCAAGTTGGTGAGCAATATCAAGCGGGTGCAGGTGCGTACGCAGATCGATCATCGCGATACCTTGGCTTACGTGGTGTTCGACGGGCTGTCGGCGTCGGAGTCGTTTTTCATGGAGGCACTGTATGAGTCCGGGCGTTTTCCGTGTTTATTCGTGGGCGGGTCGGCCGGGGGCAAGTCGGACTTCCAGAAGACGCTGATCCACGACGGCCAGCGCAGTTATCAGAACCATGCGCAGATTGTGTTCCTGAAGACGGCAGCCCAGGTGCGGTTTGGCGTGTTCAAGAGCCAGAATTTCAAGCCGGCGGATTTGACCTTCAGCGTGCTGACCGCGTCGGTAGAGGACCGCACGATTGACCAGGTGATCGACAGCAGCGGCAACATCAAGAGCATGGTGCAAGCGCTGTGCGATGCGTTCAACTGCACGCCCCAGGCGCTGGAATCGAAACTGGCGGACTACTCGTTTGCCATCCGCGTGGGCAGTGAATTGTTCGTGCGCTCCATCGCGCGCATCGACTATGAGCAGCAGATCGTGCAGCTGTTTTGCGACGTGGCGCCCGGTGAAGAGTTGGTGATGGTGCGGCGTACGCCGTTGCGTGAGGCAACGCGTTTGGACTACGAGCAATTTTTGCGCGGCAAGGGTGGCCAGCCGGTGGCGGGTATCCTAAATGACTGCATTTTGCGCCGGCTGAACAACGGCGCCGAACTGGGCAGCATGGCCGGCACGTTTGGGGATGTGCCGCTGGCGGGGTTTTCGACCTTTGGTGAAATCCTGGGGCTGAACCTGAACCAGACGCTGACGGCGATTTTCTTCTTTCGGGTGGCCAAAGGCGCCAGTTTCAATGACGAGTACGTCGACAATTTCATCGCCCATTACGGCGAGTTCAAGGCGTTTTTCCTGCGCCGGCAGGTGAAGAAACTGGCGGGATTGAACCATGTGGTGGTCAAGCAGATTAACGCGTTCAAGAACAAAGACTTTACCGACACCCTGAATACCCGTGGGCTGGACCGCAATATCCTGCCGGTGTTCGAAGGCCTGGCAGACTTGGGCCAAGTGTTGGCGCAAGCCGAGCGGCAGCAGGAGGACATTGCTTCGCAGCTCAAGCATTACTCGGGTGAGTTGCATGCGTCGATGGATGATTTGGTGGGCACCATTGATCGGCAGAACAGCGTGTCTGCCCAGGCTGGAGCGACGGTGGAGGGGCTGTCGAACCAGGCAGATGTCGCAGTGGAAGGCGCACGCACCCTGGCGGGTTCAAGTTTGCGTATCCAGTCGATTGTGCAGGTGATCCAGCAAATCGCCGGGCAGACCAACCTGCTGGCGCTCAACGCCGCCATCGAGGCGGCGCGCGCGGGCGACCTGGGCCGGGGCTTTGCAGTGGTGGCGGACGAAGTGCGCAAACTGGCAGAGATCACGCGTAAGAATGCGGCGGAGATTGGTGTGGATATCGACCTGCTGTCGAGCGAGATCCAGCGTGTTGCCCAGCAGATTGAGGACCAGTCCACTGGGGTGGGCGCGCTGCGCGAAATGCTCGATGCACTGGAGGCGTCAAGCCGTGCGACTGAGGGGACAGCGCAACGCACGAAGACCATTGCGGATACGTTGACGGGGCTTACGCACGCGTAGGCTTTAACGGGGAGGCGCGGGTGCCTGAGGCGGCTGGGCTGCAATGCGCATCAGCAAAATGCGCTTGCAGTGCCTGGCAGACAGTCGCGCTTCAGGGTTTGAAGTTTTTCATCAGTTTGAACAGATGGCCGGGCCAGATCCATCGTGTTGTTGGCTGCTCGCGGGTGTCTGCGAGAGCGTCGAGCAGGGTGTTGTTGGGCGCTTCGCCGGCAGGAATATTCAAGGGCGAGCGCTGTTGCACTTGATCGCTTAGAGGATCACTGGGCTTGTACAGCCTACCGGTGGACTTATCCATCAAATAGCCAGCGGTCTTGCCGTGCTCGGTGAGGTGCCAGACACCATTCACGGTTTCGGTAAGTGCTTTGAAAGACGGGAGCCTTATGTTTTTGTCCGTGGTTTGAACGACATGGTCTTCGCGCTTGGCTCTTTTGAAGGTGGCGAACTCGCTGCCCAGTGGAGGTTGATCAGCGCCTTCACTGGAGAATTTTTTTACCATCCGCTCCAGGAAGGGTATGCCCCCAATATTGGAGAACGTTCCCTGGCTCGGACTCAGGATATATCGTAAAAAGCCTTGGTCGAGACGGGTGCTGTTGATCGCCGAACCCTCCAGGATTCCTGAAGCGTTTGTGGCGTCCTCTGGCTTGTAGTAGAACGTCACCTGGAACCCGTCCCAGTTATAGCGAACGTTGCTCCCCGCGAGTTGAAGGCCGTCACTGTAATGACGGTAGGTGCCGAGTTCTATGGCCACTCGATCTACGAAATACAGGTCCGCACCTTCCGCTTTTGCATAGGCGTACATATCCGAGATCAAGGCACGGTCATCACGGTTGAGGAAGTCGGCGTGGTTTTGAGTGCCGTTGTAGATAGTGGCAGGTGGCTTGGCGACGGGGGGGTCATTGCCGTTGTACAAGCGCGAAATCATGAGGTCGCGGCCGTTAACGGAAGCTGGGGCCGACTGGGTGGCGACCTTGGGCGCCGTTGATACCAGCGCTTCCCACGCTGCACGTCGTTCATTGACGGTGAAGGAGCCATCGTCATCCCCGGCAATCAGGCTGAGCTGATTGCGCGCGAGTTCTTTAAACGGGTTGCTGTCCGTACCGTTGACGAAACCAGTGGCTTGCCGCGCCCGTGCCAGGAGCTCCGGGTTTTCGGTGCTGGGCGTTTCCGTATCGTGCTGGGCTTTATTGGCGAGGTAATTGTCACCCATTATCGAATGGAGTGGGTTGGCGCTCATCTGGCCGGCTCGGGTTTCAGCCCGGGTTGCGGCTTCGCTCAGTTGACGAGCCAGGATTGAGACCGTGCTGCTAGTAACGTCACGGATCGTAGCTGAAGCCACAGCCGTCTTATCGTTAGCGTGTGGAACCGTAGACAACGGCGCGGCACTGACGGAACTACTTGTTGTCATGCGCCCGTAGGATGCGGATGCCTGAGGTTGAACAGTGATCATGGATGTTCTCCCAGCCCAGGAGGAAACCGAAGCTACCCGGCATTAAATATACGTTGGTTATCTATTTAAAAATAAACACGAAAGCCACTTAATCCCAAGCAGTTTCCATTTAGTTAGTAACTGTATTTAAATACCACTGAGTCTGCACCCGCAGGCCGAGTGTAGCGGGGCGTCCCCCCGTATACATCATGATAGATTCTGACACGCGAGCCATTACCGAAAGATTGAACATTGAAGTCCGACAGTATTCCAGAAGAGTTTGGAAGAATTTTCCTGCAGTCCTCTTGAGAACTGAAGGGGCGCGAGTAGCACAACTTCACATCCTCCATGATGCTTTCAGGATAGTAAGTCGCATTCCATTGCACTTCCACTAACTGCTTGGGATCAGCGAGGGTCCCGGGTGGAAAATCAGAGTTCACAACACTGAAACTTGCGAACCCTACACCTTGACTGGTATCGGAATTAGATAACACGAGCACGGGGCCGGGCGCCTCAGACTTAGGAATAGACCTTTCCTGCGCCTGCACTACTTCGTTAATGAAAATCACCAAAGCAGCAACCAATGCGAGCAGATATTTGCGTGGGACTGAACTACGAACAAACACAATCGCGCCTTCCATAATCATCACCATAGCGTCAGGAGTAAACACATAAGGCTCAAATCAATCCAACTGTAAGATTCACGCCCCCACCATTGCACGATTAATTAACCGAATAAAGCCACCCACGTCCTAAAATAACGAAGGACAACGCCGTCATACTTAAAAGTAGGAATACGTCAGCAACTTCCTAGTCCCGCCTCCCCTCTATTAAAACGTTCTGTTTCAAGGCATGATGCGGCCCTCACATCAAGGACGATAAAACTGTGAAAAGCACCCTCACCGCACTGCTGCTGATTATCATGGCGGCGCCGGTATTCGCCGATACCACAGCTATCGGCTTCAAAAACATCACCGTCCTTGATAAGCAGCGCCCGTTGCAAATGGTCGTCTGGTACCCCACCGCCACCACCACCGCACCCGAGCTGATTCGTGACGACGCAGTGTCCTTCGGTGCCCTCGCGGTGCCCGACGCGCCTGCGCAAAGCGGCGAACACCCGCTGGTGGTGCTCTCCCATGGTTACGGCGGTAACTGGGGCAATCAGGTGTGGCTGGCCAGCGCCTTGGCCCATCGAGGTTACATCGTGGCGGCGGTCAACCATCCCGGCACCACCAGCAAGGACCGCAGCCCGCAGGCTGCCGCGAAGTTATGGCAACGCCCCAAAGACCTGAGCCGGGCCATCGATGCGGTGATCGCCCAGCCGAAGCAGTTCGGCGCAGTGGCGGAAAACCGGATCGCCGTGGTGGGTCACTCCATTGGGGGATGGACGGCCATGGAAATCGCCGGTGCCCGCTTCGACCCGGACCTCTTCGCCCAGGACTGCACTGCACACCCGAAGTTGGGTGGCTGCATCGGCTACCAGCAGATCAAACCCGCCGAGACACCGGCTGCGAAGGCCCAACTGGCCGCTGCACTACGCGACCCACGCGTCGGCGCCGTGGTGACATTGGACCTGGGCCTGTCGCGCGGCTTCACCGACGCCAGCCTGGCCGCACTGCCGGTGCCGGCACTGGTGATTGCGGGGGGCGTGCCAACGGAGGATATGGACCCCAACCTGGAGTCCGCCGACATGGCCAAGCGGTTGCCTAAAGCATCGACGCACTACGTAGAGATCGCCGACGCCACTCACTTCAGCTTTATGTCGACCTGCAAGCCGGGCGGCATGGCGTTGATCGAAGAGGACTCGCCAGGCGATGGCATGATTTGCCGCGATGGTGAAGGGGCCCGACCCAGAGTAGAGATCCAACAACAGGTGGTAGGACTGATTACTACGTTTCTGCGGCAATCGTTCAGCAAATGAATTCGAACCCTTACTCACCCACGGAGTGCAACATGCAAGAGAGCAACGATTTGAAAGGATTACGAGGCTGGCTCGTGCTCGTTGGAATAGGCCTGTTTATATCGGTTATCCGCCTAAGCTATAACGTTCTCGCCGTGTATTACCCCATCTTCGCAAATGGCACTTTTACGGCTGTGAGCACGCAGGGATCGTCCTTGTATAACCCGCTATGGGCGCCGATTCTGATTTCAGAAACAGTCATCAGCGTACTACTGGCTGCTACCTATGCTTATTTGGTCTACCTGTTCCTCAGGAAGCATTACTTGTTCCCCAAGGTGTATATCGCCACGGTCATTTTCTCGGTGATTTTCATTCCTCTCGATGCCTGGGTCTGCTCGTTTGTCCTGGTGAATCAGCCCCTGTTCGATTACAACACACTAAAAGAAATGGTCCGGGCATTGTTTGGCTTGTTTATCTGGGTGCCTTACATGCTGGTATCCAAGCGGGTACAGGCAACGTTTGTAGAGCATAGGCCTGAGAGCGCTGACACTCGCACCGTCGTCAACCTTTAACAGAGCACCCTGCCCGTGTCCCCTGCAATGGCAAGTCATGCGGCGCAAAGGGTTATGGATACACCTAAAGGCGCCCCGTTCGCCTATCAAGCGGTGTACCGCTACCTCGTCGAGTTGATCGAGGCAAGCCCTTCGCAAGGCGACCACAAGTTGCCGTCGCTGCGCCAGTTGGCGCAGCGCCTCGGCGTATCGGTGTCGACCACCAAGTACGCCTACGCGCTCCTTGAGGATGAAGGACGGGTATACGCCAGGGCCAAGTTCGGTTACTTCACTTGTTTGATGCAGGCGCCTTTATTGACTGAGCGCGCACCCTGCCTGCTCGATCAGGTCTTTGCCAGCGCCCGCCAGCCGGGCATGCTGGCCCTGAGCAGCGACGCGCCGGCCATGCTGATGTCGCTGGAAAACCCACTGTTGATGATTGAGCGGGAGATGGCCCGCCAATACCCGCGCTCACTGGCACCGTTGTACCTGCCCTTTGGCGAACCGGAGCTGCGCGCTGCATTGGCCGAGCGCTACACCTGCGCCACTGACAACTACTGGCAGGCCGATCAGGTCTACGTCGGCGCGGACCTGCACAGCGTGCTGGAGTTGTCGCTGAACGCCTTGGGCTTGGCGGGCACAGTGGCGTTGGTGGAGTCACCGTGCTCGTGGGCGATCTTGCGCCAGCTCAAAGCCGCGAACATCCGCGTGATCGAACTGCACCTCGACGCCGACGGGCGCTTCGACCTGCCTGCGCTCAATCACCTGCTCAAGCACGCGCCCATTCGCCTGGCGGTGCTGTCGTCCACCGTGAACATCCCCCACGGCAGCCGCATGCCGGCTGAGGATAAACAGCAGATCTGCCAATGGCTGGCGGAGCGGGATATCTGGTTGTTCGAAAACGACACCTACGGCGAGTTGTATTTCACACCCCGGCCGGCCCGCTATCGCGACGTTGCCGACCCGCAGAAACTGCTGGTGTTCTCGACTTTCGACAAGGTGATCGGCTCGGAGGCACCCTACGGCTATGTGCTGTGCCGTGGGTTTGGGGCGCAGTTGCAGCAGGCGTTCCTGGCGCGGGCATTTCGTCTGTCGCCGATCCGCCAGAAGGCGATTGCCAAGCTATTCACCTCCAAGCGCATCGACGCGCATCTGCACACACTACGGGCCTTGTTGCAGGACTGTATGACCCGGATGAAAGGCCTGCTGGACGAACACGGCAAGGGTGCCTTTGAGGTGCAGATCCCGCAGGGCGGCGCGTGCTTTTGGCTTGAAGCCACGCACCCGGTCGACATGCACCGCGTGTTCGATCGCCTGCTGGCAGAACGCATCGTCATCGCCCCCGGCGAACTGTTCAGCCAGCAAGGTGCCTGGAAGCAGCATGTGCGCCTGAGCTTTACCCTCGATTGGAGCAAGGACATCGCCCAGGCCGTGGAGCAACTGGCCCGGGCAATCCGTCAAAGCCCGTAACAGTGCCGCGCCTCAGGGAAACGACCGTGACGCACGTCGTCGGCAAACCGCTCGCAGGCATCGCGGATCACCGCGCCCACGTCCGCGTATTGTTTGACGAAGCGTGGCATCTGCTCGCCGCCCAGGCCCAGCACATCTTCAGTCACCAGGACCTGGCCGTCGCAGGCCGGTGAAGCACCGATGCCGATCGTGGGCATTGCCGAATCGAGGGTAATCTGCCGGGCCACGCCCTCTGCCACCCCTTCGAGCAACAGGCTGAACGCACCCGCCTGCAGATTGGCTCGTGCATCCTCGGCAATCCGAGCACCGGTTTCGGCGGTGAGCCCCTGAGCCTTGAAGCCGCCCATCACGTTGACGAACTGCGGCATCAGCCCCACATGCGCCATCACCGGAATACCGCGCGCCACCAGAAACTCGACGGTGCCGGCTAACGCCTGGTTGGCTTCCAGCTTGACGGCGTCGCAGCCGGTGCGCGCCAGCACCTGGGCGCAATTGCGAAAGGCCTGTTCATTGGATTCCTGATAACTGCCAAACGGCATGTCGGCAATCACACAGGCCAGGCGCGTGCTATCGACCACGGCCCGGGTGTGGCCGATGATTTCTTCAAGTTGCATGCTCAAGGTCGAGGGACGGCCATACCCGACCATGGCCGTGGAATCACCGACCAGGATGAAATCGACCAAAGGATCGATCAGCTTGGCGATGGCGCTGGAGTAAGCCGTCAGGGAGACGATTTTCTGCTGGCTCTTCATGGCGACCAGTTGCGGGACGGTCATGCGTTGGGTGCGGCTGTGGATGCTCATCAGTGTCGTCCGTTGTGCGCTGGAGGACCCGATTATTGGCAAAAGTGAGGGCGATTCAATGCACAGATTGGTGCTAAAAAGCGACTCAGGGAATGGCGTCGGTTTTTAAGCTGGTATCATCCCGAGCCTGTACAGCCCGGGTAGAAAGACATGAACCGCCAGAAAAAACTGAAGCAGCTCTTCAAGGCCAAGGCCAAAAAGGCCAGCGCCAAATTGGCGCCGAAGAAAAAGGATACGTACGTCAGCAAGGCAGACCGGGAAAAGCTGGCGGCTGAAGCGGTTCAAGAGCCAGGCGTGTCCCCGGAAAGCTGATTCAGCCACCGCTCAACACCTCAGCCAAGACCGAAATCCAACCAACACCGCCAATCCCCTGTGGGAGCTGTCGAGCTTTAGCGAGGCTGCGAAAGCGGTGGGTCAGGCGAGGAAGATGTTGGCAATGCCGCCGCCTTCTCAGCCTCGCTGGGGCTCGACAGCTCCCACATTTGATCTTTGTCGCTGCTGAAATTGCGCTCGCGGCCAAAACCGAAATCCAACCTACACCGCCAATCCCCTGTGGGAGCTGTCAAGCTTTAGCGAGGCTGCGAAAGCGGTGTGTCAGGCGATGGAGATGTTGGCAGTGCCGCCGCCTTCGCAGCCTCGCTGGGGCTCGACAGCTCCCACATTTGATCTTTATCGCTGCTGAAATTGCGCTCGCGGCCAAAACCGAAATCCAACCAACACCGCCAATCCCCTGTGGGAGCTGTCGAGCTTTAGAGAGGCTGCGAAAGCGGTGGGTCAGGCGAGGAAGATGTTGGCAATGCCGCCGCCTTCGCAGCCTCGCCTGGGCTCGACAGCTCCCACATTTGATCTCTGCTGCGGTTGGGTGCTGCGCCCGCCGTGCCGGTCAGGAGAGTGGAGATGCGTCGGTCAACCCCTCCCCACCGACCCTGACACCGGAAGATTCCCCAGCAACTTGAGGCCGGTGCTCTTCACAAAGGTGTCGTAGTCCATCGGCTTCTGGATGCGCGTCTCAGCGTTGGGTAGCACATACGCCCAGGCTCGCTTGCTTGAGGCGTCGTACACTAATTTAAACAGCCGCGTCGGCACCCAGACGTGGTTGTCGCCAATGGTGCCGTGGCCCGGGTCGAACAGCGGACCGGTGAATACATACACATCGCCGCCAGCACGCTTGGCAAACTTGCGCACGTCGGCCTCGACCTTGCTCCAGATCTTGCGGTTGTTGGTGGGGTCTTGCGGCACCATGTTCGACAGTGCGAAGGATTGGGCCATCGCGTGGGCATCCGGTGCGTCGGCGGCCGGGGCCTGGTGGCCGCGGTCCACAGCCGGGTGCTGGCTGCGGTAGTCACTCAACTCAGCACGCCCAGCCTTGGGGATGCGTGGGTCGGGGTAGAACTGGTTGGTACGCTCCTCGCCTTTCGCCTCTTTCAACTGCGCAGCATTCAGGCGTTCGACCACCACCAGCGGCGTCTTGCTGGTTTGCGAGTACAGCACTGCAAACGTGTCGGAACACAGCGCCAGAGGTGTCATCGACGCAGGGATGGTGGCGGTTTTGATCGGCGTATTGGCAGGGAAAAGGTCAGCGCAACCCTCAAATGAAGCGCGTTGCTCGGTGGGGGTGTAGGGGTTTGCCAGGTTGCGGGCTTCTACAGCGGTAGAGAGCAAAACAAGGGCCGACAGCCCGACTGCAATGTTGCGTAGGTACATGCTTTAGATCTTATGCTGAGGGTAAAACGGACGACAGGTTCCGAGGCTCGGAACCTACAGGCGCACGACCACAGACAATCGTGCGGGGTTTATGGACCCTCATAAGTCACTTTGGTGCCGCGCGTTCGCCCCGTTACGCCGACAGGGGCAGCATCACCACAAATTCGCTGCCCTTGCCATGCCCGTCACTCTTGCCCGAGACCGTGCCGCCGTGGGCTTCGACCAGTTCGCGCACGACGGTCAAGCCAATGCCCAGGCCGGCGCTGTTGAACCCGATGGCGTGGGCGTCTTGCACATAAGGATCAAAAATGAACGGCAGGGCATTGGCGGTCACGCCGATGCCATTATCGGAAATGCAGATCCTCAGTTGCTCGGCCTCCACAGTGACCACCATCGAGACGGTGCCACCGGTCTGGGTGTACTTGGCCGCATTGCCCAGCAGGTTGTGCAGGATCTGCGCGAGCCGCACGGGGTCACCGCTCATGATCAGGCTAGCGTCGGGAAGCGCCACGTCGAACTGCTGATTTCGCGCGATCATCACCGGGCTGCACGCGTCGACCGCGGCATTCAAGATGCGCAGCATGTCCACCTCGCGACACTGGATGCGCAGCTTACCGGTGCTGGCGCGTGAGACATCCAGCAGGTCGTCGACCAGTTGGGAAATATGCTGGACCTGGCCTTCGATCAACTCACGCATGCGCGGCAGTTGGTCGCTGGGCAGCCTGACCATGCGCTCGGCAATCAGGCTGATAGGCGTCAGCGGGTTACGCAGTTCATGGGCGACCATCGCCAGGATGCTTTTCTGCTGGCCCAGTGCAAGCTCGGCCGTGGCCTGAAGGTCCTGGGCGCTGAGTGCGGCGATCACCAATTGCGCATTCGCCTCGCGCAGCTCCTGGAACAGCAGCAGCTCCTCGACCTGAGGCGCCGCGATTGCGTCGGATTGCGTCAGGAGTATTGCCAGCACCAGTTGCTGATTGGCTTCGATCAGTTGCTCGACGTGCTGGGCGTCTTCCAGACGATTATTCGCGTCACTCAGCTGATCCTGCAGCGCAGCCAATACCGCGCGGGCTTCAACGGTTTTGCGGCCAAGCAGGAAGAGTTCGTGGGCAGCATTGGCTACCTTACGCTCCTCCTCTCCAGCACGGTCACTCATGAGTCAGCTCAAACATTGTCACTCCCTGTGTTCCGGGTAGTCGGGCGACCGCCGAGCAGTCCTTCCTGATCGGGAAGCATCTCGCCGATCTGCAGGCCATCGTCAGTGATGCGGTATTGGCGCAACTCATCGCAGTGGGCACTGGCACGCACTTTGACCACCGCCATGATGCGCAACAGGCGGCTACGCACTTCAATGTAGCGCTGCACGATGATCGCGTCGGTCAGGAACGCCGTGCCGTAGGGGCTGAAGCGCAGGTCGGTGTAGCGGTCTTCCAGTTCCGAGGTCATCAACACGCTGACGCCGACGCGGGTCAACGCCGTGACCATGCGCGACAACGACTCACGAAAGTCCGCCCGGAAGGTCGGCGCCAAGGCCAGCTCAAAGCCCGACAGTGAATCGATGACCACCCGCGTGGCGTTCAAGCGCCTGATTTCACTGAGCAACTGCTGGACGATTTCGTCAATCGACAGGTCCGGCGCCCGGCTGTCCACCAGGCTGACGTTGCCACAAGTGATCAGGTCGGCCAGTGTGGCGTTTTGCGAGCGGTTGGGCCGTTGCTCAAAGACCGCAATCACGCCGGTTTCGCCATTACGCGCACCCTCGGCCAGGAACGTCGCCGCCAGGATGCTTTTGCCCGACCCCGAAGGCCCCGCGACCAACAGTGAGTAGCCCCGTGGCAGGCCGCCTCCGAGCATCTCGTCAAGGCGTGGCACGCCCATTTTGAGGCGTTGGATAGGCCGCGGCATCGGTGTCTCGACCGGGTCGATGGCCGCGGGCGCGAAGACCTTGATGCCGGAGCTCTCGATACGGAAGGTGTGCAGCCCCGGCAAGGTCGGCTGGCCGCGCATCTTCATGATTTCCATCTTGCGCACCATCGAATTGCGCTCGACGCTCTGGCGCAACCAGATCAGCCCATCGGCCACGGTGAAAATCGGGTTGGTGTCGGTTTCGGTGAAATACTCGCCGATCAGAAAGGTGGTCGCCTGCCAGGTAGTCATCAACATGCCCAGTTGCTGAACGAACTGCGGCAGGTTGTTATTGGGGTTGGTCTGCGTCTGGCTGGCCAGCACCACGGAGCGGAAGGAATCGACAAACACCAGTGACGGCGAATGTGTCTCCACTTCGCTGACAATTCGCCGCAACACCTCATCCAGATTACCGGCCAGGGTGTCATCGGCCAGGTTGATATAGCGGATCGACTGGTTGATCGCTTCATTATCGAAAAAGTCGAACTGCTGCTGATAACGCAGCATCTTCAGCGGCGGCTCGCCCAACACGGTGAAAAACAGCGCGGGGCGTTCAGGGGTCGCGAGGGCAAACATCATTTGATGCGCCAGCGTGGTCTTGCCGCAGCCAGGTGGGCCGGCGATCAGGTTGAACGAAAATTCCGGCAATCCTCCGCCCAGCACCTCGTCCAGACCTGGCACACCGGTAGCCAGGCGGTTGATAGTTACTTTGGAGCTCATGGCGAATTTTCCTGCGAAGGGGTGTCGCTCAAAGAAGGTTCCCACACGTTGCGCAGTAACCGGGCCGTCAGCGACCGCCCGACCAGCGAGGTCAGCAACGTATAAAAAGTGGTCAGCAGCACCTCACCGAAAAACAGCGCATCGGCTTCGCTTTGCTCGATCAATACGGTTTTGAGGCCGATCAGATCCGGCGTGACCTGTACACGTTCGTACGTGCCAGCCAGCCGGGAGTGCTTCGAGGCACTGAGGAGCAGGCTGCGGCGCAAGAGCGCCACAACCCCTTGCTGCCCGATGATGGGCGTGAGTGCTGCGTCCATGTCCTGCAATATCGAAATGATCGCCTCGGCGATGCCTGCGATATCAGCGGTGGGACCAACACGGTGCGCCAGAGACGCTACGATCTGGCGGCTCTCTTCGCTTAGCGTGGACGTGACAGGCTAATATCTGATGAATTGAGGTACCAGCCTACACCCTATGGCGGTCGACCGAAGGTTTAATGAGCCATGGCCTCTATATGGGTCCGTCGCCCTGGCTTAAAACCATGATCACGTGCCGCCCACGCGATCACCAGCGCCACGCCGATCAATACCAGCATTGCCCATGGAAACGCCGCTACGCCCCAGTGGTCCAGCAATACCCCGCCCATCACGCCGCTCGCGGCAATCGCGCTGTTCCACGCCACCACATTCAGCGACAACGCCACATCCGCGCCATCACCCGCCGCATCCGCGAGGGCCGTTTGCAGCAAGGTGGCGGCACCGCCGAAACTCAAGCCCCACACGGCGACACCGACGTAGACCACGCCAGGCACCTCGCCCAACACGCCAAACACCAGCGAGATCACCGCAAATACCACCAGGCTGACCAGCACTGTCTTGCGTAATAACGGCTCGACCAGCTTGGCCGTCAACCAAATCCCCGCCAATGCGGCAATGCCGAATACCAGCAACACCACGTCCACCCGCCCAGCCAGCCCCGCCCGTGCGACGAACGGGGCGATGTAGGTGTACAGAATGTTGTGCGCCAGCATCCAACTGATGACCACCGCCAGCACCGGCCACACGCCCGGCGTCGTCAGCACCTTGCCCAACGACACGCGTTGATGCGCGGGTTGGGGCGCGTAGTCCGGGACTTTCACCAGCACCCACACAATCAACACCAGGCTAACCGCCGACATCAGACCGAACGTGGTGCGCCACCCCAGCAGCCCACCCAGCCACGTGCCCAGCGGCACACCCAACGACAAGGCAATCGGCGTGCCGACCATCGCCAACGCCAGCGCCCTGCCCTGTTGATGCGGCGCAACCATGCGCCGGGCGTAACCGGCCAGCAGGCTCCAGGCCAACCCTGCCGCCACACCGGCGAAGAAGCGCGCCACCAGGGTCACGCCATAGTGAGACGACAGCGCGGTGATGGAGTTGAACAATAAAAAACCGACGATGGTCAGCAGCAACACATTGCGTCGGCGCCAGCCACGGGTAGCAATCGTCATGGGAATCACCGCCAACAACGAACCCAGTGCATAGGCGGTGACCATCTGCCCGGCCATAGAGGGCGAAATCGCCAAGCCGTCGCTGATCAACGGCAAGAGGCCGGCGGGCAAGGTTTCGGTGACGATGCAGATAAAGCCGGTCATGGCCAGGGCGAGCAAGGCGCCGATGGGCAGGCGGTCGGATGACCTAGATAACGTCAGTGAGGGTGTCACGGTAAACTCCTTGAGTGAGACTTAGATACTGATCGATATAGATGTTGCCGGCGACTGCAACACGTTGTCAACGACTTATGTATCGACTAGTATTTATATCGCTTTCCACCGGAGACCTGACATGGCGCAAATGGGCCGCCCCCGTACCTTCGATCGCGAACACGCTGTGGAACAGGCCATGCACCTGTTCTGGCAGCACGGCTACGACGCCACTTCCCTCGCCCAACTCAAGGCCGGCCTGGGTGGCGGAATCTCCGCGCCGAGTTTTTACGCGGCGTTCGGTTCCAAAGAGGCGTTATTTGACGAATGCGTGCAGCGCTACCTGGCGACCTACGCCCAGGTCACCGAATGCCTGTGGGACGAAAGCCTGATACCGCGCCAGGCCGTTGAGACAGCGCTGCGTCAGTCGGCGCGCATGCAGTGTGAAGACGGGCATCCCAAAGGCTGCATGGTGGCACTGGGGGTGATGAGCGCGCCAAGCCCGGAAAACGCGCGGGTGGCGACTGGGTTAACGCAGTCGCGGCTGCGCACGCGCGCTGGGATTGTGGCCTGCGTGGAACGGGCGATACGCCTGGGGCAGTTACCGCAGACGCTCAACCCGGCCGTGATGGCGACGGTGTTTGACAGCTTCCTGCAGGGCATTTCGATCCTGGCACGGGACAATGTGCCCCATGCCACTCTCGACGCGGCGATCAGCCAACTGCTGCTCACCTGGGATATCGCCGCCTCTGCTGTACCGCCCCTTCGTCCCGACGTTGCCTCAGGAAATCCACAATCGCCCGCACTCGATGCGGCCCATACCGCCCATGGGCATACAGCAAGGTAAACGGCCGCGAGCGTCCGTGATAAGGCAGCAACACCTCCACCAAACTGCCACCGACCCTTACTCGGCGGTGAGGCTGCTGGGGCTGCCCAGCTGCAAATCTTCGAAATAGCGCTTCACGCTTGCTTTCGCTGATGACACACCGCTAATCTTGCGAATAATTCTTATCCGCAGACTTAGCCTCCATGTCGGCCAGCAATCTTCCCTTGAACCAGGCGGTCCAGGCGCTCTACACCGAGCACCATGGCTGGTTGTTCGGCTGGCTGCGGAAAAAGCTCGGCTGCCCGTATAACGCGGCGGATCTCTCCCACGACACGTTCCTGCGTATCCTCGCCTCCCGCGACGCGCTGGGAGCGATGCGTGAACCGCGGGCGTTCCTCACGACCACGGCGCGTCACTTGATTATCGACCGCGCTCGCCGTCGCCAGCTGGAAGACGCGTATCTGCGGGAACTGGCGCTGACCATCGAGATGATGGAGCAGTGCCAGCAATCGCCGGAGCAAATCCTGGTCACCCTTGAAGCATTGGAACAGATCGCCTTCGTGCTCGACGGCCTGGCGCTGAATGCGCGGCGGGCGTTCCTGCTGTACTTCCTCGAAGGCCTGCGCCAAAGCGAAATCGCCAGCCGCCTGGGCATTTCCGAGCGCATGGTGCGCAAGCATCTGATGAATGCCTTGATGCATTGCAACCACGCGTTGGACGTATGAGCGACGACCTCGACCAGCAGGCCGCCAACTGGGTGATTCGCCATAACGAAGGCCACCTCAGCGAGCGCGAACAACAGCACTTCGAACGATGGAAAGCCGCCGACCCACGGCACGGTGCAGCCTTTGAGCGTTTGCAAGGCTTTGTCGGACGCTTGCAGGCAATGCGCCCGCAACAGGCGCCGGTGCAGGCTGCGCTGGAGGCCGCGCGGGTGCGTCGGCGCAACCCGGCGGGCCGCGTGCTGCTGGGACTGTTGGTGGCCTTGCCGGTGGCCCTCGCGTTGCGGGCTTACCCTCCCAGCTATCTGCTGGCAGACCAGCGCACCGCCCCGGCGCAATGGCAACGCGTCAACCTGGAAGACGGTTCGCAACTGACCCTCATCGGCAACAGCGCCGTGGACCTGACCTTCAATGGCGAGCAACGCCAGGTGCGTTTGCTGCGCGGTGAAATCCTGGTGCAGGTTGCCCATGATGCGACACGGCCGTTTACCGTGGTCACCGATGACGGCCAAATGCGCGCCCTTGGCACGCGCTTTACGGTAAAGCGCGAGACGCCGGGCACCCTGCTCAGCCTGCTTGAATCCAAAGTCGCGGCGACTGGCGCCAGCCAGCATGACGCCGTACACGTCAGCGCTGGCGAGCAAGCGCGCATCACGCCGAACGCTGTCACGCTGCTCGGCAAGATCGACCCACGCACCACCGACGATGCCTGGCAGCGCCATCAACTGGTGGTGCAGGACCGGCCATTGCCGGAGGTGCTCGACGAACTGGCGCGCCAATTTGGCGGCCATGTGCAGTTCAATCGCGAGCAACTGGCCGACCTGCGTGTTTCCGCCGTATTGCCGCTGGATAACCCACGCCGCGCCCTGCAGTTGATTGCCGATGGTCTGCCGGTGCGTATCCGCGCGTTCAGCCCGCTGTGGTTGCAGATTGAGCGTCACGAAAAATAGTCTTGCGGGCCGGGTTCCGCTTTTCACGACTGCTGCGTCAAGGAAGAAAGCACCTCAATCACAGGAATTTCTTCCATGCCCCGCCACTTCAAGCGTTCTGCGTTGCCCCTCGCCCTGGCGATCAACCTGGCCAGCCTGGCTGCGCTGACCCTGGCCATCAGCAGCCCGGTGGCGGCGCAAGAAACCGTGCGTTATGCCATCGCCGCCGGCGCCTTGGGCCCGGCGTTGAACCTGTTTGCCCAGCAGGCGCATGTGGCGCTGCTGTTCGACAGCAAGACCGTCGCTGGCCTGAACACCGCCGGTTTGCAAGGCGATTACCCGGTGGCGCAGGGCTTCGCCCAGTTGCTGCGCGGCAGCGGTTTGCAGGCGGTGCAAGGCACCAACGGTTACGTACTGGTGCCACTCACGACCAGCGGCTCGCTGGAGCTGGGCCCCACCGCCATCACCGGCCTCAGCGAAGAACGCAGCACTGACCACGTCAAAGGTTACGTCGCCACGCGCAACCTCAGCGCCACCAAGACCGACACCCCGATCATCGAAACCCCGCAATCGCTGTCGGTGGTCACCAATGACGAAATCCGTGACCGCCAATCCGAAACGCTCTCGCAAACCCTCGACCTCACGCCGGGCTTCACCAGCCAGCCCACCAGTTTCAACCGCACCTCGGACCGCTTCCGTATTCGCGGTTTCGACGTGGAATCCGCCACGGGTGGCTCCCTGCGCGATGGACTGCGCCTGCAAAACAACTCCTACGACGGCGTGCAGGAACCCTATGGGCTGGAACGCGCCGAGGTGATTCGCGGCGCGGCGTCGGTGCTGTACGGCCAACTGTCGCCGGGCGGCTTGATCAACACCGTGAGCAAGCGCCCAAGCCAAACGCCCTACCACGAGATCAACCTGCAAGCCGGGCAGAACGATCGCAAGCAACTGTCCGCCGACTTCACGGGCCCGGTGGGCGACAGTGACACCTTGAGCTACCGCCTGACCCTGCTCGACCGCAAGAGCGACACCGCTGCCGATCACATCCAGAACGACAAGGTCTACGTCGCCCCGGCCCTGACCTGGCAACCGGATGACGATACGTCGCTGACCCTGCTGTCGTTCTATCAGAAGACCGAGACGGGCTTCTCCGCGCCCCTGCCCTATCAGTTGACCAAGGGCGTGGGCAGCGGCGGTTTCCAGATCGGCCGCCACGACTTTATCGGCGAGCCGGACTACGACGAAATGAATGGCGAGATGTCTGCGCTGGGCTATGAATTCGAACACCGCTTCGATGAGCACACGCGCATCAGCAACAAGCTGCGCTACTACCAGTCGGATGTGACGTGGCGGTACCTGCAAGTCAACACCGCCGGCATCGCCGCCGCGCAGACCACCGGCATCCTGCGCCGCCAATACAGCGACCGCCAAGAGCGCTCGCGGGGCCTGGCCAGCGACACCAACATCGAAAGCAAATGGCAATTCGGCGACTGGCAGCACACCTTCCTGCTGGGCTTCGACGGCTATGACACCAGCTACGACTCGCATAACTTCCGTGGCACTGCACCGTCACTGAACCTGGCAACCTACAACTACGGCCAGCCGGTGGTGGTGAACCGCAACCCGGCAACCGACCGCGGTTCGCAGATCGATACCCTGCAAAAAGGCCTCTATTTCCAGGACCAGATCAAGTTCGATGAGCGTTGGATTCTGCTGTTGGGCGCACGCCATGACTGGGCCGACCAAGACACCGAACTGTTCCGCAATTCCGCCAAGAGCAGCCAGAGCGATGAAGCCACCACCTGGCGCGCGGGCCTGGTGTACAAGGCCGACAATGGCCTGGCGCCCTATATCAGCTACAGCGAGTCGTTCTTCCCGGTGGCCGGCACCAACAAGGCGGGGCAAAGCTTTGTCCCCACCGAGGGCAAGCAGTATGAAGTCGGTATCCGCTATCAGCCCGAAGGCAGCGCCACGCTGCTGAGTGCAGCGGTGTACCAGTTGGAACAGCGCAACGTGCTGAGCCAGGACCGCACCGATCTCAACTTCTCGGTGCAGGTCGGCGAAGTGCGCTCGCGAGGCTTCGAGCTGGAAGCCAAGACCGAAGTCACCCCCAACCTCAGCCTGATCTCGTCCTACGCCTATATCGATGCACGCATTACCAAAAGCGATATCGCCAGCGAAATCGGCCAACGCAGTGAAGACACGCCTTACCACCAGGCCGCCCTCTGGGCCGACTACCGCCTGGCGGCATTGGGTATCCCGCAACTGCGCATCGGCGGCGGCGCCCGCTACAAAGGCACGACCCAAGCCTCCGGCGTACCGTCATCAATGCCCGCCTACACCCTGTACGACGCGCGCGCCAGCTACGAAATCGATCCGCATTGGGAAGTCGCGCTTAACGCCAACAACGTCACCAACAAACGCTACACCTACTGCGAATTCGCGATTTGCCGCTATGGCGATGAGCGGCAGTTGGTCAGTTCATTGACGTATCGCTGGTAGCGCTAAGAGCAGGCTGACGCGGGAAATGGCAAAAAATGACCTAGAACAGCAGCCGCGAAAAGTCGCAGCAGGCTTGGGCCAGCGTTGCGACGTCCTGGTTCAGGCCAAATTGTCGGTCCACGCGATGCAACGCCACATATTGGATATCCGGTAGCGCAGGCTGCGTGACCAACGCGCGCAAGGTGCCTTGCTCGATCAGATGGGACAGGCACACCACCGGCAGGTAGCTCACACCCACCCCCGACAACGCCAACCCGGCCTGCACCAACAGGTTATGGCTGGTCAGGGTGCGCGGCAGTTGCACATTGTTTGCCGCCAGCCAGCGTTCGTAGATCATCCCGGTACCCGACTGCGAACCCTGGGTGAGCACGGTGTAGCTGGCGAGCGTTTCCAGGCTGATGGGATCGGCGTCCGGGATCAGGCCTGGGGAGCACATCCAGGCGTTTTCCACGCATTGCAGCACGGTACTGTGGAAGCGCGGATCGCTGTAGACGTCCGGCACAATCACCAGGTCCAGTTGGTCGCTTTCCAATTTGCGAAACAGCTCGCTGCTCAGCTCTACCGACGGTTCGATCTGCACCTTGGGGTAGGCCTGGCGCAGCGCTTCGACCAGCGCCGGCAACCAGGTCAGCGCCGTCAGCTCGGTGACCCCGAGGCGAAACCGGCGCACCAGCACTTCGCGGGCACTGACGCGCTCGAGCAATTGGTCGCGGCTTTTGAGCAGGTCACGGGCGTAATCAAGCAGTTCACCGCCTTTTTCCGTCAGCCGGGCGTTGCGTTTGCTGCGGTCGAATACCTCGACGTCGAAGGTGTCTTCCAGCTCCTGTATACGCTTGGAGATGGCCGACTGAGACATGTTCAGCTTGTTGGCCGCGGCTTCGAAACTGCCCAGCTCGGCGATCCAGTACAGCGCGTCGATTTGCTTGAACGTGATCATGGTGTGCCAGTCATGAAAAAAATCGATGCTAACACATCATAAAATATCGCTAAAACTCTCCGTTCATCGCTCCTAAGATCCGGCCATAGCCCATCGCTATCCAAACGACTCTGGAGATTTGCCATGTCCTTGCCCGGTTCTCGCATCCTTCCCAACGCGCCCATGGCCTCGGCCGAATTGGTCGAGGCATTTGCCCACGTAGTCACGCCGCACATCAGCGACAACCTGGCCCGGCACATCGGCGCCCGTGGGCTCACGCGCTACAACCGCAGCGGGAAGCTGGTAGGCACGGCGATCACCGTCAAGACGCGCCCCGGTGACAACCTGCTGATCTACAAGGCCATGAGCATGCTGCAACCCGGCCATGTGCTGGTGGTGGACGGCCAGGGCGACACCAACAACGCGGTGATCGGCGAGCTGGTCAAGCTCTACGCCCAGCAACGCGGTTGCGTAGGGTTTGTGATCGACGGCGCGATTCGTGATGTCGCCAGCTTCGAGGACACCCCCTGCTATGCCCGCGCCGTGGTGCATACCGGCCCGTACAAAACCGGGCCCGGCGAAGTGAACGTGCCAGTGTCCATCGGCGGCATGATCATCAACCCGGGCGACCTGCTGGTAGGCGATGAAGATGGCCTGGTCGCGTTCTCCCAGGCAGACGCTGGCGAAGTGCTGCGCCGCGCCGCCCAGCACGCCGACCATGAAGAAACGGTCAAGGCCGAAATTGCCAGCGGCGCGGTGCGCCAGAGCTGGATCGACAAAGTCCTGCACAACGCAGGCCTGGCGTGAAGGAATCCGTGATGAGTCATGCATTTTTGTCGGACCGCATCCTGGGCATTGCGCCCTCCCCGAGTATCGCCGCCAATGCTTTGGTGAGCGAGTTGCGTGCCCAGGGCCGCGATATCGTTAACTTCACCGTGGGCGAGCCGGATTTCGACACGCCTGCGCATATTCTGGAGGCCGCCAGCCAGGCGATGCACAGCGGCGACACCCACTACACCGCCACCACTGGCACCCTTGCGCTGCGCCAGGCGATTTGCCTCAAGCTGGCGCGCGACAACGACTTGGCTTATGGCCTGGACGAAGTGGTCGCCGGTTGTGGCGGCAAGCACATCATTTATCACGCGCTGGCGGCGACGCTCAATCGCGGCGATGAAGTCATCGTGCACACGCCGTACTGGGTGTCGTATCCGGATATAGCGCGGCTCAACGATGCCACCCCGGTGATCATCCCCGGTGATGAAAGCCTGGGTTTCAAGTTGTCGCCCGAGGCCCTTGAACAGGCGATCACTGCGCGCACCAAATGGGTGATCCTCAACAGCCCGAACAACCCCAGTGGCGCGGTGTACAACGAGGCTGAACTGCTCGCGCTGGCGCAGGTGCTACGCCGCCATCCCCATGTGCTGATCATGGCTGACGAGATCTACGAACACTTCGTCTACGGCGAGGCCCGGCACGTGCCGTTGACGCGCCTGGCGCCCGACCTCAAGGCGCGTACCCTGATCATCAACGGCGCGTCCAAGGGCTATGCGATGACTGGCTGGCGCCTGGGCTTTGGTGCGGGCCCCGCCTGGCTGATCGCAGCCATCGCCAAATTGCTGTCGCAAACCACCACCTGCCCCAGCTCGTTGAGCCAGGCCGCTGCGGTGGCCGCGTTTGCCGGCGAGCAGGCGCCCATTGGCGCGATGCGTGAGGAATACCGGCGACGCCGCGCATTGATGCTGGAGCGGTTGGAGGGCATTCCCGGCGTGAGCTGTACCCCGCCGGACGGTGCGTTCTATGTGTTCGCCAATGTGAGCGGACTGATGGGTAAACGCACCCCACAGGGTCATCGCCTCGAGAGCGATAGCCAACTGGTCGACTACCTGCTGCGCGACTACGGCCTGGCCACGGTCGGCGGCGCGGCGTACGGCATGTCGCCGTATGTGCGCTTGTCTTTTGCCAGCTCGCCGCAAGTGATCGAAGAAGGTTGCCGCCGACTCAAAGACGCATGCCACGACCTGCGCTGACAGCTGCCTGCCACACCCTGCGGCCAACGGACGGCTGCTTATTGACTGCCTAGAACAACAACTCAAAATCATTGATCTCAAATGAGGCATTCCCATGCACACGCCCCGTATCGCGCTGGTCTGGCAAATCATGATCGGCTTGCTCGCCGGTATCGCCATTGGTGCCCTGCTGCACCACTTTCCCGAATCCCGGCCGTGGCTAGTGGACAACCTACTGCAACCGGCGGGCGATATCTTTATCAAGCTGATGAAGATGATCGTCGTGCCTATCGTATTTTCCTGCATGGTGGTGGGCATTGCCGGCCATGGTGACGGCAAATCCCTGGGCCGAATCGGCGTGAAATCCCTGAGCTATTTCTTTTGCATCACCACCCTGGCCATCATTATCGGCCTGGTCATGGGCAACCTGCTCAAGCCCGGCGCCGGCACTGAACTGTCCAGCCTGCATGCCGCCAACATCACCCTGCCCACCAGCAACGGCGCCGGTCATAGCCTGGGGCAGATTATCGTCGGCATCATCCCCGACAACGTGATCAACGCCATGGCCCAGGGCAGCCTGTTGTCTGTATTGTTTTTTGCGGTGATGTTCGGCCTTGGCGTGGCACGCCTGCCGGCCGAGCGCAAAGACCCCGTGATTGCGCTGCTGCGCGGCGTTGCCGATGCAATGTTCAAAGTGACCTCGATGATCATGGCCTACTCGCCCATCGGCGTATTCGGCATGATCGCAGTGACCGTCGCCAACTTCGGTTTCAGCTCATTGCTGCCGCTGGCCAAGCTGATCATGGTCAGTTACGTGGCTATTGGCTTTTTTGTGCTGGTGGTGCTCAACCTGGTAGCGCGAGTGTGCGGGATCAACCTGTTCGCGCTGATGCGCCATATCAAGGATGAACTGGTGCTGGCCTTCTCCACCGCCAGCTCGGCGGCGGTGATGCCCCAACTGATGAAAAAACTCGAGACCTACGGCGTGCCGCCTTCGCTGGTGAGCTTCGTGGTGCCGGTCGGCTACTCGTTCAATCTCGACGGTGCCTCGCTGTTCCTCGGCATCGGCACCTTGTTCGTCGCGCAGCTGTACGGCATAGAGTTGAGCCTGGGCGATCAGGCCTTGTTGGTGGTGACCATGGTGCTCACCTCCAAAGGCGCTGCCGGGGTGCCAGGGTTTATGTTTGTGATCCTGTCGGCGACGCTCGCCAGTGCCGGTTTGCCGTTGGAAGGGATCGCGTTTATCGCCGGGGTGTATCGGTTGATGGAAATGCCGACTACCGCGCTGAATGTGTTGGGTAATGCGCTGGCACCGCTGGTGATTGCGAAGTGGGAGGGCCATGATGCCAAAGCGGCACATGAACCGAGCACTCGGAATATGCCTGCAGGCTAACGTGTACCTACGAATAAAGGCGCTCCGTGGAGCGCCTTTATTCTATTCACGTTACTGCTCGCTGATGGATTTCACATCAGCCTTGGCAGCACCACCAATCGCGATGCGCTTAGGCTTGGCTTCCTCCGGTACAACCCTGAGCAAATCAATGCTCAGCAAACCATTGGCGAGCTGTGCGCCCTGCACTTCAATGTGGTCGACCAGGCGGAACGACAAGCGGAACGCGCGCTGGGCGATACCCTGGTGCAGGTAGGTGATGCCTTCATTGTGTTCGCGCTTGCCGCCAGCGACGGTCAACACGCCTTTTTCCACCTGAATCTCCAGGTCATCCTCCACTAAGCCTGCGGCCGCGATGACGATCCGGTAATGGTCATCACCGTGCTTTTCGACGTTGTGGGGTGGGTAGGTGGTACCGGCCTCGCTGCGAAGCGCCGATTCAAAAAGGTCGTTGAAACGGTCAAAACCGACAGAGTGGCGGAACAGTGGGGCCAAAGAAAGAGTAGTAGCCATTGCAAAATCTCCTGAGTTTTCTCCAAGTGATTTGATACGCGACCCGGATTCGGCATCGCGTAAAGCCTAAGTAGGTTCAGGAGGAAAAATTTCAAGCGTCGCCCATAAAATTTTTTTAACGGCCCCATCAGAACAGTCCCCGTCATCCGTCACGAAGCAAAAACGCGGCAAGCTGGATGAGCATTTCCAGGCAGGCTGAGGGGCCAACATTCATGCGTGAGTGAGGTACCAGCGCCAGTCCTGCTCTCCGACTTCAGCATTGAATTGACGGAACTCGCGCCACTTGATCGCCAGAAACACTTTCAGGAATTCAGCTCCCAGCGCCTCGTGTGCCCACGTTGAACGTTGCAATGCGTGCAACGCGGTAAGCCAGTCGGTGGGTAGAAAATCGGTCGTCTGTTCATAGCCATTGCCCTCAATCGCCGCGCCAGGGTCGCTTTGATGCGTGATGCCGTAGTGAATGCCCGCGAGTACGGCGGCCGCGGCGAGATAGGGGTTGGCATCGGCACCGCAAATGCGGTGTTCGATGTGCCGACTTATCGCAGGGCCGCCAGGCACGCGCAGCGACACAGTACGATTGTTGACGCCCCAACTTTTCGCCAGCGGCGCGTAACTGCCGGTCTGGAACCTGCGATATGAGTTGGCATGGGGGCAAAATATTGCCAGCGAGTCAAACAAGGTTGCCATCATCCCTCCAATGGAGTGACGCAACAGCGGTGTGCCCTGTGGGTCTTCGCTCGCGTACAGATTGTGACCCTGCTCGTCGGCCAGGCTGACGTGCAAATGCATACCGCTGCCCGCCTGATCGCTGAACGGCTTGGCCATGAAGCACGCTTGCAGCCCATGTTGGTTGGCAACGCCTTTGACCAAGCGTTTGTAACGTACGCCTTCATCAATGGCCTGGAGTGCGTCGAAACGATGCTCCAGCGTCAACTCGACCTGGCCCGGAGCGTACTCGGAGATCGCCGTACGCACGGGTAACCCCTGTAGCGCGCAAGCCGCGTAAAGGTCATCAAGAAACGGTTGAAGCTGCTCGAGTTCGTATACGCCATAAACCTGAGGTGCAACTGGGCGTACGCCATTGGTCTGCAACGCCGGCTGCGGTCGACCGTTGACGTCGCGCTGTTGGTCCAGCAGGTAAAACTCCAATTCAACGGCCATTACCGGATGGAATCCATCGGCTTTCAGCCGTTCGATGGTGTTCACCAGTACATGGCGCGGGTCGGCGGGCGCGGCGGGAATGCCTTGGGTCGGGTGCATGCTGACCTGCACTTGACCGGTGGGACGGCTGCGCCAGGGTTGCAGGGTCAGGCTTCCTGGTAAGGGATAGGTCCAGCAATCAGCGTCAGCGACATCCCAGACCAAGCCTGTGTCTTCTACGTCCTCGCCCTGCACGGTCAAGGCGAGAATGGAACTTGGCAGCGGCCGACCATTTTCGTAGATCGCCAGTAATTCATCACGGTGCAACAGTTTGCCCCGTGGAACACCATTCGCGTCGATAAGGAACAACTCGATGCTCAGCACTTCAGGGTGAGCGGCCAGATAATCCTCGGCCTCTTTTTTATCAGCAAATTGCATGTCAAACCTCTTAGCGCTCATTCAAGCGACTTGGCGGTAGTTGAGAAAAACGGGGTGTCACACAGCTATTTATGAAGGGATGACCCGAGCCCCTGGTAGGGCAAGCAGCGTGGTCAGCGCGCTATCCAACTCACTGATCAGCCTGTCGATATCCGCATCACTTGTCTGCGGACAGCACAGGGTCATGTTGTGAAAAGGTGTGATCAGGATTCCGCGATTGATCAGATAGAGATGCAGAGCCATTTGAAGGCTGTCATGAAAAGCCGCTTCGGCTTGCGCACCCGTTCTGGGCGGGGTGGCACAGAATTGAAACTCACAACGCGCGCCCAACTCCGTGACTGACCAGTTCAGTTGGTGCCGTTTGAACAACGCCCGAAAGCCCTGCGCCAGTCTTGAGGCCAGGGGCAGCATGTGCTGGTACGCAGACGCTGTCATGACCTCTTCGAGGCTGACTCGCATGCAACGCATCGCCAGTGCATTGGCGGACAGCGTCGTTCCCATCCCACTGTGGCCGTGCCCGCTGCTCTCTTCGCTAACGCTCCTCTGCGCGTCTTGCATGGCCAAGGCGACGTGCTCACTGACGCCAAACACCGCGCAAGGCACGCCACCTGCGATGGGCTTACCCACCACGAAAAAGTCGGGTTTCAAATCCCATAGGCGAGTGCATCCACCGATGCCGGTGGAAATGGTGTGGGTTTCGTCAATGACCAACAGGCTGCCATATTTGCGGGTCAACGCTCGGCACTTTTGCATGAAACCCGCATCTGGCAGGACCATGCCTATGTTCGTCATCGCCGGCTCGCACATCAGCGCACACACGTCCCCCTGGGCTAAAGCAGCCTCAAGTGCGGCAACATCGTTGAAGGGAATAGATCGACTGTATTGGGTCAAGTCGTAGGCTTGGCCCACAAGGCCTGCACGGTGCACCGTTTTGCCGTCGCGGTACCGCACCATCACGTCATCCACCGTCCCGTGATAGCAGCCGTCGAACACCAGCAAGACATTGCGCTTGGTAATAGCGCGCGCCCAGCGCAGAACATAACGATTGGCGTCAGTAGCCGTGGCAGTGACCTGCCAATATGGCAACTCAAATCGCTGAGCCAACAACTCGCCGCAGACCACAGCGTCTTCGCCAGGCAACATCGTCGTTAAGCCGTTATTCGCCTGTTCTGCGATAGCACGGGCGATAGGATCAGGTGAATGGCCAAACATGGCGCCCGTGTCGCCCAGGCAAAAGTCAACGTACTCATGATTATCGACATCTACGAAGCGTGCACCCTTGGCATGCTGAACGAAGAGCGGCGAAGGCATCGACCAATCGCTCATCCAGTGCATGGGAACACCGTTGAAAAGATTCGCCTTGGCACGCTTGGCCAGTGCCATTGACGTTGGGTTGTTTTTTATAAAACGGGCACGCTCGGAGGCAGTAAAAACAGCAATCGCTGATTCACAAATTCCACTGTTCGACATGGTCAAAACCCTAAGTTAATTATTAAACGTTTATTCCTGAATGACGGCCGAATACCGCTCAGTGAATTCACCTACTCTTTGATAAATCGCACTTTTATATATCGCAGTGACAGCCGCGCTCCCACCCGGGATCATTGATTGATCGCGCGGGAGCGTCAGACTTAATAGCCGGCTTGAAGCGTTAAAATGCGCTGTTTACTTCTGGATAAAACAGAACGTAACGTTCGCGTCCTGAACTCAGGTTTGAGGGGCTTTGTTCTCGACCAGACAGTTTCCGCCATCCACCACGAGGACTTCACCCGTGATGTAACTGGCGTCAGGCGACGCCAGAAATGCAACTGCCGCCGCCACTTCGCGAGGCGTGCCTGCCCGCCCTATTGGGGTAAAACATCCCGCCTCTGCTTCAACGGGCGTGGTTGACGCGGTGGTGATCCACCCGGGAGCCACGCTGTTGACGGTAATCCCCTGCTTGGCGACTTCAAGTGCAAGTCCCATATTCATGCCAACCATTGCGGCCTTGGCGGCGCTATAAGCGGCTTCGCCCGGATTGCTTCCTCTGGTTCCCGTGGTGGAACTCATATTGACAATGCGCCCGTAACGTCGCGCCCGCATACCCGGTAAAACGGCCCGAGTCAGAAGAAAAGCTGTCGTTAAGTTTCTTGCCAGTGAAAGATTCCAGTCACACAGTTCCATTGTTACTAATTCCGAGAGAACCTCAGGGCTTCCTTGCATGGTCATGCCGGCGTTATTTACCAGAATATCGATCCGTCCCCAGACTGTTTCTGCCCATAGGCTGAATTCAAGCACCTGACGTTCATCGGTGAGGTCAGTGGGCCGACCTTCAACTTCAAACCCTTCAAGGCGTAACTCTTTAACCCGATCCGCGATGCGGTTGCTGCTAGCAGTGATGATCAACTTCGCCCCGGCTGCACCTAGCCGTCGAGCAACAGCCATACCGATCCCGGATTCACTCCCGGCACCACTGACAAGTGCCACATGCCCCCTCAATTCCGTACCCAACATGGTGTGCCCCACGTATTTAATTCGAAAGAGAGTAGAAATTAGGCCAGTAGACCTGATAAATAAAGACGATCATCATCAGAAAATCTGACAACCACCATGGCGTTTACCAGTGAGTCACTTAAAGTTTTCCTTGCGGTTGTCGACAGTGGATCCTTTTCTGCCGCCGCACGGAAATTGGGCCGGGTACCCTCGGCCATCAACATGGCTGTGTCACAGCTTGAAGCAGAGCTTGATTTATTGCTTTTTGACCGATCAACCCGCAAAGCTGTCCCTACGGCAGCCGCCAAAGCACTTGAGCCCCAGGCACGACAGGTGGCGAGCCAGATAAACCTGCTGGACGCGCATGCCCTGCAGCTTCATCAGGGGTTGGAGCGGCGCTTGATACTGGCGATGGCGCCGGAGTTGCAAACAGGCGTATGGAGTCGTCCATTGTCCATTATTGCCAAAGAGTTCCCCACGCTTGAGATCGAGATTCGCTCGGCTTCCCACCCGGAGGCGATTCGCATGCTCCATGAAGGGCGTGTGCAATTAGCACTTGGATTTGAACGGCCCGGGCTCGACGAGCGGGAGACGTTTCTTGAGGCGGGAAGCCAGTTGTTAGTGGCGGTTGCCTCTCCAGATCATCCTGCGGCTGCCGGCAAAAAAAGCCCTTTAAGCGAAGAGCAACTGGTGGATATTCGGCAGATCATAGTGGCTACTGGAGGGCCTACAGACTCTGACCCACGCGTTGTGCTGTCGCGGCGAATTTGGCTCAGCGACAGTTATCTGGCAACGCTGGATCTGGTGCAGCAAGGATTGGGCTGGGCTTATCTTCCCCAACCCCTGGTGCAACCTCTCATCACTTCGGGCGCATTGACGGAGGTGGTGTTTGACTACATGCCGAGTCAGATGCGGTTGTGGGTCGATATTATCTGGGTGAAGAATCGACCTCTGGGGCTTGCAGCCAGTCGCTACCTGAGCTTGATGCGCAAAATTGTCGAAGGTGAGCCTCGTCGTGTTTGAGGAATCACAAATACTGGCCATTCTTCGTGGTCGCCAGCGGTTTGGCGCGCACGGATAGCGCGATATACCTCATTGCGGCCATTGTTCAAGCAGTATTGAAACAAACTTTTCTGCCGCGGGAGAGAGTGATGCGCCGCGGCGGTAAACCAGACCCAGGGAGCGGTTCACTATCGGCTCAATCAACGGCACGCTGACCAAGGTGGGGTGATCATGCGCCGGCATGGCCAGGCTCGGCATCGCCGACACCCCCAGCCCGGCTTCCACCAGACCCAGCGAGGTAGAAAGGTGCTGTACCTCGTAGAACCATTGTGGACGCCAACTCAAGCCTGACAACGCGTGATCAAGCAACATGCGATTCCCGCTCAGGCGGCCCACCCCGATAAGACGGTAATCACTGAGCTCAGACCATGTGACAGCGCTGCGTCCAGCGAGCTCATGATCACGCCGGCAGGCCAAAACAAACGGCTCTATGACAAGGGGCACGAACTCGATATCAGGATGCTGCCCACTCATCATGTTGATACCGAAATCAGCCTCCCCTCGCAACACCGCTTCAAGCCCCTCGTTTGCGCTCAAGTCCAGCAGGCGGATGCGAATTTGCGGATAGCGCTCGTTGTACAGGCGGATCACCGACGGCAGGAAATAGAATGCGGCCGTCGGGATGCACGCCAGGGTGACTCGGCCAATCTGGCGCTGGGCAAGTTCGCGGATATTGAGAATCGACTCATCGAAATCATCCAGCAATCGGCGCGCCTTGGGCAGGAAGTCCCGGCCGACGCTCGTGAGGCTGACCTTGCGCGTGGTGCGATCCAGCAACGCGGTGCCCAGCCCCTCTTCGAGTTTTTTAATGCGACGACTGAGTGCAGGCTGAGACAGGTGAAGCGCATCGGCAGCTTCGTGAAAGCTGCCAAGTTCGGCGATCTTCACGAAAGATCGGATATCGTTAAGCTCATAATCCATGTCTTGCCTCACCAACATAAGAAGTCGACCCGTAATTTAAAGCAAATCCATCATTCGTCAAACGCAATAATTTCGTCAATATTTGCATTGGAAACATTTTTGAAACCTTGAGACTCTTGCTCCAAGAGCATCAATTACGTCGATTGATCAACAAGAGTCAGAGTCATGCAAAGAATTCCCTGTGTGCTGATGCGCGGTGGTACCTCCAAGGGGCCGGTGTTTCTCGACTGGGATCTGCCGGCTGTCATCGCGGAACGCGACGAGCTGCTGCTCAACGTGATGGGCTCCGGCCATGAGCTGGAGATCGATGGTATTGGCGGTGGCAGCCCGCAAACCAGCAAGGTCGCGATTGTCAGCCCTTCCCTGCACCCGGACGCGGACGTCGATTACCTGTTCGTCCAGGTGATGGTTTCGCAGCGCCGGGTCGACAGCGCCCCCAACTGCGGCAACATGCTGTGTGCCGTCGGCCCGTTCGCCATCGAGCAGGGCTTGGTCAAAGGTACGCCGGGGCGCACTCGCGTGCGCATTCGCAATGTGAACACCGGGACCTTTATCCATTCCGAGGTATGCACACCGGATGGCAAAGTCAGTTACGAGGGCGACACCGCGATCGACGGTGTGCCGGGTACTGCGGCGCCGGTGCAACTGACGTTCCTTGATGCAGCCGGCAGCAAGACCGGCAAACTCCTCCCCACTGGCAACACGCAAGATGTGATCGATGGAATTGCGGTCACGTGCATCGACATGGCAATGCCCATGGTGCTGATCGAAGCCAGCCAACTGGGCAAGCGTGGCGATGAAAGCCCGGCAGAACTGGACGCCGACAAAGACTTCCTGCGGCGCCTAGAGTCATTGCGACTTCAGGCAGGCCTGGCGATGGGCCTGGGTGATGTCAGCGACAAAGTGATTCCAAAGCCGGTGCTGGTCTCGCCCGCCAACGCTGGCGGTACGCTCCAGGTTCGTTATTTCATGCCACACAACTGCCACCGCGCGCTGGCCATTACCGGCTCGATCGGGTTGGCCACCGCGTGTGTGATCGACGGCAGCATCGTCGCGCAAATGCTCGGCGGCATCAGTACGCCGCGCCTTGAAGCGGTGCGCATCGAGCACCCAAGCGGTGGGATTGATGTCGTATTGTCCTACACGGGTGTTAACGGTGAGACAATTCAGGCTTCCGTCGTTCGCACAGCGCGCAGGCTTTTTTCCGGCTTCGTTTATGCCACGGACTCTCAACGCCTCGCCGGATAATTCCGGTGATCGTTGGCATTTTTGCATCCGCACAATTCTAAAAATGGGTGATGCCATGAAAGTTGTTAAATCGCTCTACTTCCAGATTCTCTGCGCCGTGGTGCTGGGTATCGTCGTCGGACACTTCTGGGCCCAGCAGGCCATCGCGCTCAAGCCGTTGGGTGATGCATTCATCAAACTCATCAAGATGATGATCGCTCCAGTGGTGTTCTGCACCATCGTCACTGGCATCGCCGGAATGAGCGACAAACGCTCGCTTGGGCGCCTGCTCAGCAAAACCATGCTGCTGTTCTTCGTATTGACGGTGATCAGCCTGGTGATTGGCCTGGTGGCGGTGTATGTGTTCCAGCCGGGCGCTGGCATGAACATCGATCCCAGCCAACTGAGCACCAAGGGACTGACCCAGTACACGGAGTCGGCCGCGAAACTTGGGGTTGTAGAGTTTTTCATGCACATCATCCCCGAAACCTTTATCGGTGCCTTCAGTAAAGGTGAAGTGCTGCCGGTTCTGTTTATCGCGGTGTTGTCCGGCTTTGCCTTGTCGTCGCTGGGCGAGCGTGGCAAGCCGGTACTCGACGTACTCGAGTCCGCCTCGCACATGGTCTTCAAGATTTTCGCTTACCTGATGCGCTTTGCACCGATCGGCGCTTTTGGGGCCCTGGCGTTCACCGTCGGCCAGTACGGCATCACCTCGCTGGGTTCGCTGGCAAAGCTGATCATGACCCTGTACATCGCCTGCGGTTTCTTTGTCTTCGCGGTACTGGGCAGCATTTGCCGTGCGAACGGCTTCAGCCTGTGGAAATTGCTGCGCTACTTTCGCGAAGAATTCCTGGTGGTACTCGGGACCTCCTCCACGGAACCTGTCATGCCGCGCATGCTGGAAAAACTCGAAGCACTGGGTTGCAAGAAAGGCGTCGTGGGCCTGGTACTGCCCACCGGCTACTCGTTCAACCTGGACGGCACGGCCATCTACCTGTCGTTGGCGGCGATTTTCATTGCCCAGGCCTGCAACATTGACCTGAGCCTGACGCAAATCATCACCATGCTGGCAATCATGCTCCTGTCCTCCAAAGGCGCCGCTGGCGTTACCGGCAGCGGGTTCGTGGCACTGGCCTCGACCCTGACAGTCATTCACGACATCCCGTTGGCCGGCCTGGCGTTGCTGATCGGCGTTGACCGATTCATGTCTGAAGCGCGGGCCCTGACCAGCCTGGCCAGCAACGCGGTTGCGACAGTGGTGATTTCGATGTCTGAAAACGCCTGCCACCGCGAAACGCTGAACCGGATGCTCGACGGCAAATCTTCTGCGGCACAGGGACAAGCCTGGGAAGACCTGACGGTCGCCAAACGCATCTAGCGAAAACCGAATAACACCTACTCCTGACTGCCCCCCTTCCCGCCAGGCGCCGTTGTGCCGCCCGGCGGGTCAGGGCTCGTGCGCCTCGGCGTCAGCCATTTTTACGATAACAACAAGAGAATCGTCCTATGCTCGCTTTCCTTGGCCTGGCCATGGTGGTCGTATTCACCTTCCTCATCATGACGAAGCGCCTGTCGCCGATCGTCGCGCTCACCGTCGTACCTATCGTCTTCGCCGTGATTGGCGGCTTCGGCGGCACCACGGGCAAGATGATGCTTGACGGCCTGAAAATGGTCGCGCCGTCTGCCGCATTGCTGTTGTTCGCGATCCTGTTCTTTGGCCTGATGATCGATGCGGGCCTGTTCGACCCGCTGATCCGCAAGATCCTCAAGCGCGTCAATGGCGACCCGATGAAGATCGCGGTGGGTACCGCCTTGCTGTCCCTGGTGGTCGCGCTCGACGGCGACGGCACCACCACCTACATGATTACCTGCGCGGCGATGCTGCCGCTGTACAAACGCATCGGCATGAACCCGATGATCCTGGCGACTATCTCCATGCTGTCCCTGAGCATCATGAGCGGCATGACACCCTGGGGCGGCCCCGCGACACGGGCCATCGCAGCGCTGGGCCTGGATGCCGGCGCATACTTCGTGCCGTTACTGCCGACCATGATCGGCGGTGCCATGTGGGTGGTCTTTGTGGCTTTCGTACTGGGGCGAGCCGAGCGCAAGCGTATTGGCAACGTGCAACTGCAAAGCGGTGGCGGCGATTGCTACATCAACGCGATTCTTGAGGACACGCCCCACAAGCGTCCCAAACTGGCCTACGTCAACCTGGTCCTGGTGATTGCGGTGATGGTGGCCCTGGTGATGGGGCTGATGCACTCCGCGATCCTGTTCCTGATCGGCTTTGTGCTCGCACTGATGATCAACTACCCGCAATTGGATATTCAGAAAGAACGCATCCTGGCGCACTCGGGCAACGCTATGACGGTCGTGTTGCTGGTGTTCGCCGCAGGGATTTTTGCCGGGATTTTTTCCGGCACCAAGATGGTGGATGCCCTGGCCCAGACGCTGGTCGACTGGATCCCTCCGTCCTGGGGCCACCTGTTTCCATTGGTGGTTGCGATCACCAGCATGCCGCTGACCTTCGTGCTGTCCAATGACGCCTACTATTTTGGTGTAGTGCCGATCCTTGCCAATGCGGCCGCCGCTTACGGCATAGACCCGGTAGAAATCGCGCGTGCCTCGATCCTCGGGCAACCCGTGCATCTGATGAGTCCGCTGGTCGCATCGACGCTGTTGCTGGTGGGGATGGTCGACCGTGACATTGGTGACTTCCAGAAAGCCACTGTCAAGTGGGCGGTGTTGACCTCCTTGGTCGTCACCGCGCTGGCCTTGTTGACTGGGGCCATCAGCCTGTTTACCTGATTCATCTCTCTGCTGCCTTGCAACGCGCCTCGCTCACGGGGTGCGTGTCGCCCTGCACGCCAAATAACAACAATGAGACGTTTGCCATGAACCCTATGTATACCCGTCAGGCCCTTTTTTGTGCATTGGGTCTGGTGCCGATCGCCGGTGCCAATGCCGAAGGCTTTATTGATGACAGCAAGCTCAAGCTGCAACTGCGCAATGTGTATTTCAACGAGAACTTTCGCGATGAGCACGGCATGAGTGCACGTGCCGCGAGAACGGCAAAAAGCGAACGTACCGAATGGGCCCAGGGATTCTTGCTGGACTATCAGTCCGGATTCACTGCGGGTACTCTCGGCTTCGGCGTTGATGCCCTGGGGCTCTACGGCGTAAAGCTCGACTCAGGACGCGGTCGCAGCGGTACCGGGCTCATGCCGATTCATGACGACGGCCGCGCAGCGGGCGAATTTGCCAGCGCCGGCGCCACCGCGAAAGCCCGGTTCGCCAAAACCACCGTCAAGTACGGCACCCTGCTGCCCAAGACCCCGGTGCTGATTTACAACGACGCACGTCTGTTGCCCCAGACCTATCAGGGCACTCAGGTCAGCAGTAACGACATCGAGAACCTGACGGTCACCGGCGGGCACCTGGACCGTTTCAAATTACGCGACTCCACCGACAGCGTGCCGATTGTGCCGGATGGCTACAGCGGCGAAAAGTCAGGCGACTTCAACTACGCCGGCGCCGAATACAAATGGGGGAAAAACACCCGCTTGAGTTATTTCTACGGCGAACTGGAAAACTTTTACCGCCAGAACTTCGCCGGTATCCAGCACGACCTGCCGCTGGCCGGTGGCGTGCTGACTGGCGACCTGCGGTACTTCAACAGCGCTGATAGCGGCTCTGCCTACGCAGGCAAAATCGATAACGACATGTTCAGCGGGCAATTGTCCTACGCGATCGCTGGCCATACCGTTGGCGGGGGCTACCAGAGCCTGCGCGGCGATGCCGGTTTGCCCTACATCAGTGGCGCAACCGTGTACTCGTTCAGTAACGCCGGCATTGGCAAGTTCATCGAGGAAGACGAAAAGACCTGGATGCTCAACTACGGCTACAACTTCGCCGCCGTCGGCGTCCCCGGCCTGACTTTCTCTGCGCGCTACTTGAGCGGCAATGACGGCAAGTCCACCACCACGGTCAAGGAATGGGAGCGCGATACCGAACTGGCCTACGTTGTACAGGCCGGCACGCTCAAGGGCCTGGGTGTGCGCATGCGCAACTATGTGTACCGCTCGGAGTTCTCCCGAGGGCGCGACAGCAACCGCCTCTACCTCACCTACGACATCGCCCTCTGGTAAGTCGACGATTGCGGCCCATGCGGCCGCTTTCCTACAGGTTAAGGCAAGGCCCCCTCAACATGCTGGCACTCAATGCCGCTGTCGAGGCGGCGCGAGCCGGGGATGCAGTACGAAAGCCGCGCCCTTTTGCTCGCTTTGGCGAAAGTTGAGGCCCAACGCTTCCAAGGCAATAGGGACCTTGACGCTGTTGGGGGGAGCAATGCCGTGACCGCCACGCAACATGCAAGACGCTAACGAGCGAGTAGAGAGGACCCGCAACAGCGGGCGCATGACCCGCTGTTGCAGACGTGCGACAGGACTTATTTTTGCGGCACCACATTCCGGTCCAGGAAGCGGTGGATTTCACCACTGATCTCGTTCAAGTGTGTTTCCAGTGCGAAGTGCCCGGTGTCGTAGAGATGTACCTCAGCTTTGGGAATATCACGCTTGAATGCGTTCGCGCCTGCCGGGAGAAAAAACGGATCGTTCTTTCCCCAGACGGCCAACATCGGCGGCTGATATTTGCGGAAATACGCCTGGAACTCGGGGTAGCGCTTCACGTTGGTGGCATAGTCTGCGAACAGGTCCAGCTGGATTTCATCGTTACCGGGACGCGACACGAACGCGTAATCCAAGGTGTATGTTTCAGGTGCGATACTGTCAGGGTCCGCTACGCCATGCGTGTATTGCCACTTGATTGATTCTGGTTTGAGCAGCTCGCGCAATGCGTTGCGGTTCTGGGCAGTGGGCGCGTTCCAGTAACGTTGAATCGGGTTCCAGCCCTCGCTGAGGCCTTCAACGTAAGCATTCCCGTTTTGGCTAATGATTGCGCTGATTCTATCGGGGTGTGCGACGGCCATCCGCCAGCCTACAGGCGCACCGTAGTCGAAGACTTGAAGAGCGTAGCGATTCAGCGCAAGCGCTTCAGTAAATCCATCCATGGTTTTGGCGATGTTGTCGAACGTGTATGAGTACTTCGCCCGATCAGGGCTGTCCGAGAATCCAAAACCTGGGAAGTCAGGGGCAATCACGTGGTAACGGTCCGCTAGTTTCGAAATCAAGTCGCGATACATGAATGATGAGGTAGGAAATCCATGAAGCAACACGATGGTTGGCGCCGATGGGTCGCCCGCTTCCCGATAAAAGATGCGGACCCCTTTTACCTCTACAAAATGGTGTTGGACGTCGCTTGCCCTTTGGTGGCTAATGTCGGCTGCTTCCACTCCCGCGCTGGCGAGCGCTGCACTGAGGGCAGTGGCGGCTAACAACGTTTTAATGCTCATGCAAACTCCTTGGACACTGAATGAAAAAGATAAGTGGTCTATCAGGCGGTGAGTTCATGGCTTGTCGAGCGTCAGGCGCACCCACTTGATAGGGCTATATTGCCTGTTTCAATAAACCAACATAATCTGAGAATATTGGTAATCTCCCTACCAAATATTGGAACATTCCATGGACAGATTTGAGGCAATGAAGCTGCTCGTGGCTGCGATTGATGCTGGCAGCCTGACGGCAGCCGGACGGCTAGCCGATATCCCTCTTCCCACCATCAGCAGGAAAATTTCTGACCTGGAGATGCTGATAGGTAGCCGCTTATTGATTCGAACCACGCGTAGGCTCTCGTTGACCGATGCAGGGGTGGCTTATGTGGCTGCTGCACGCCGAATATTGGAGCAGTTGGAGGTTGCCGAACGCGAAGCTGCCGGAGAATTCATTGCCCCCAAAGGCGAACTGGTCCTGACCGCGCCCATCATGTTCGGCCGGCTGCAGGTGCTGCCGATCGTCAACGCGTTTTTAGGGGAGTTTTCCGAAATCAACATCCGGCTCCTGCTTTCTGATCGCAACGCTCACCTCGTTGACGACCACGTGGACATGGCAGTGCGCATTGGAACACTCGCTGATAGCGGCATGATCGCCACTCAGGTGGGGGCCATGAGAACTGTAATTTGCGCGAGTCCTAGGCTGCTGGAAGCGTATGGAAGACCTGAATGTCCCGCAGACCTGCAGAACTTGCCAACCGTGCGACTTGACGCCCCTATGCCTTTTCAACACTCAAAACATGGCGTGGCAGAATCAACGAGGCGGATGCCCCCGCGCTTATCGGTGACGACCGCTGACGCAGCAGCGCAGGCCGCCATTGATGGCGTTGGAGTCGTTCAGTTATTGCACTACCAAGTCGCGGAGGCGATCAGCGAGGGACTGCTGGAGATTGTGCTGGATAACTATGAGCCTCCGTCGGCGCCTATCAACCTGATCCACATGTCACCTGGGCATATGCCCCTGAAAATGAGGCGATTTCTGGATTTCGCGATTCCTCGGTTTCGTCAGCGCCTGGATCAGTAAACTCAGCAATGGCGTGCGAACCTCACTCAGTTTGCTCCGACAGTTTAGGAATTATTCATGGCATTCATTGTTACCTGCGTTGTGTCCCTATTTTTTTGGACTGTTGTTTCAGTAATCACAGGGGCTGAGGAGCCGTGGGACCTGGCCAGTTACTGGACGATCATCTATCCCGCCGCGCTAGCGCTGTCGGTAATCCTCGGGGCAGTACTAAGAAGCTCACAGTGGTCCGCAGGTGGCGTCGTAATGCTCTCCCAGATCCCAGTGGTTTTAGCGATTTCTGGTGCATCCCCGTTGCTAGGCGTCGGTATCATCTATGCGGCCCTTCTCTCAATTCCGGCGATAGCCCTGTCATGGCTCGCTGGCAAATTGCGCTCAGGTAATAACGGACGATGGACATCTACGAAGAAATGAAGGCTCCGTTCCGGGAACAACCGAGACGCGTACTGATTACACAATAAAGATTGAGCCAGGCAAAAAAATACGGCGGCCGGACAGTACGACGTAACCCCCTGTTCGCCCAAATACGATTGATAGATGCCCTTTGCGCAGATCCCCCCGCAAAGCCAAGACAGAGTGTGCTCAAGTTATCAATTTTGTTGGGCTCGCTGCGCTACGTCGCAAAGCCATCGGCGCAACAGTTGGGCTGCCTCACCCAACACCACATCGTTGGCCTGCACCACGTAATAGCCTTTACCTGTCCTTAGGACAGCGTCAAAGACCGGTACGAGCAGGCCTCGCTGTACGTCCTCCTCAACCAGCCAAGGGCTGGTGAGCACTAGACCTTGATCGCGCCGGGCCGCGTCGATTGCCAGCTCAGACTGGTCGAATTTGAGGCTGCTGGAGAAGCTATCGGGAGACATCCCGACCGATGATAGCCATTGAGACCAGTGGGCATGAGACGTCGTATAGAGCAAGGTTGCCCCCAGCAAACAATCAAGGCTATGCAACTGGAGCCGTTCGCGGTAAGCCGGGCTGCAATAAACCCTTACCTCGTCCGGCAACAGCAGTTCTGCGTTCACGTCACTGCCATATCCATCGAAATGCCGCACTGCCAGGTCGCAAGTAGCGTCATTGAAATCCACAGCATCGGTAGATGCGCTCAAGTGCAGTTGCACCTCTGGATGACGTTCCGTGAACAAAGGCATGCGCTTTGCGAACCAGGAGTTGGCGAACGCCGGCGGCAGGCTTAAACGTACCTGCTTGTCCCTACTCCCTCGGACGGCGAGATTGGCGGTCTCTAGCTGGCGAAGCGCCGGCTTGACTTGCTCCCAATAGCTCAGCGCTTCAGCCGTTGGTCGTAGCCTGCGAACGTTACGCACAAACAGCGGCGTTCCTAGCCAACCTTCCAGCTTGCGAATTTGTTGCCCTACTGCTCCCGGCGTCACAAACAACTGGCGTGCCGCAAGACTGACGCTTCCCGTTCGCATGACCGCGTCGAAACAAGCTATGGCCCGAAGGGGCGTATCAGCTCTCATAACGTAGTTTTTCTCTTCTATAGGCTGAAAACACGTGATTTGTAGCGGCTTGCTTACTTTCGCACAATCCACGTTCGCCGTAGGGCAACAACAGATCCTAACTTCCAAGGAAAGGCCAATGTCGATTGTTCGAGCAACCTGGTTTGACGATAAATCACCCGAGGTGAACAGCAGGTCGTCGCAGGCAAATAAAGGGTTGCCCCAATCAAAAGGTATCGATGAATGAGGAAGTCAGTAGACGGAGCCGCCACGGCGGTGATGGTTCTGCTATGCCTCATATGGGGTGCCCAGCAAGTGGCGATCAAAGCTGTTGCGGGCGACATAGCTCCTATCATGCAGGTCGCCGTTCGCTCCGGAGTCGCTGCACTCCTGGTCTGGCTAATAGGAAAATGGATCATGCGGGAGGTATGGTTACCAAACGTTTGGTGCCGCTCCGGGTTAGTCGTGGGCGTTTTATTTGCCGCTGAGTTTCTGCTTGTTGCGCAAGGACTACGCTGGACAAGTGCTTCGCATATGGCGGTTTTTCTTTATACAGCGCCGTTATTCGCCGCCATCGGCCTGCACCTGCGCCTGCCGGAGGAGCGTCTTGGTGCAATGCAATGGCTTGGCATGTCTTTAGCATTCGCCGGTATTGCCATCACCTTTCTCATGCCGCGTGATGGGGGCGCGACTCAGCCAGCCATCACGGACAGTCTGCTGGGCGATCTGCTGGGTTTAGGCGCAGGTGCTGCATGGGGGTTCACGACCGTAGCGGTGCGTACCAGTCGCCTCAGTGAGGCACCAGCAACCCAGACTCTGTTCTACCAACTCGCGGGCGCGTTTCTCCTCTTGTTGCCCTTAAGCCTGCTGCTAGGCCAGAACGCAGTGACCTTTTCAACCCAAGCTCTGGCCAGCTTGATTTTTCAAACAGTGATTGTGTCAGTAGCAAGTTACTTAATCTGGTTCTGGATGCTTCGTCGCTACCTCGCAGCTCGCCTTGGTGTGCTGGCTTTCATGAGTCCGCTCTTTGGCGTACTCATGGGGTACCTATGGCTTGGAGAACAGACAAGTTACGGATTTCTGCTGGGTGCAAGCCTCACTATTGTTGGCCTGCTGGTAGTGAATCTCAGCAAGTCGGGCGGACAGACTCAGGAGGAAAGCAGTTATCTGAGACCCAAAAATCGCAAGGAGAAAGTACCGTTATAAACCCGTGGCTGCTCTGGAGCGCCTTAGATATTTGTAGACGGTAGCCCGTGATAGAGATAACAGCTCGCAGATGTAGTTGGTTGCATTGCGCAACGCGAAGACTCCGCCTTTATCCATTTCACCAATCAGTGCCACCATTTCTTCTGAAGTAAGCGACGCCAATGTCACCCTGCGAGCCCTCAAAAATTCATCCATGATCGCGTGCGCTGACTCTTGGAAATCGGTGGCAAACAATGCCGGAGGCTTCTCAACTGTATTTTCAAAACCTAAAAATGATGCAGCGATTTCTGCCATCCCGCTCATGACAGTGATGTCAAAATTTACGCATAAGAGCCCGATCTGGATCCCTTCAGGATCTCGGAGCACCGCTGTAACCGACCTTAGCTGTCGGCGATCAAAATTCACCTTTCTATAAGGGCCCGCAACATCTCCCTCGAATGATGCCCCATCGTTGATATCCGTCAATGAACTGTCGCCGACCCGCCGCTGAGAGAACACATTGAAGATATGTGCAATCTTTCCGGAGGCCAGGTCATGAATAATGACCTCGGCGTGCGGATCCAGGAGCTTCGCAATCGCCTGGGCGCTGCTGATGTAATTATCCAGATGTTTATTCACGGTAAAAATATGCCTCGAAAAAATACAAAACGTCTTCAGGATACTAATTGTATTTTTGTGCTATGGTTATGCCCGCCTTTACTGAAGCGCCCGATTGTAGCGCCATATCCCGTCTAACGGCGGCGAGTAACCGCCAGTCAGCCGGGTAAGCACAACGCCCGTCTTTCAATAGCCGATGGAGCAATCGATGAATATCTACACCCAAGCGCAAATCATGAGTGCCTTGTGCCCGAGGGACGCTGCTGCGCTGATTGCAGAAGGATTCATTGCCCATGCTAACGGACGGGTGCAGCTACCTCAGGTTCAAAGCTTTCAGTTCCCGGCCAGCAACGGTGACTGCTGCGTGAAGTCGGCTTGGATGCTAGGAGACGAGGTGTTTTCAGTCAGGGTCTCGGCAGGTTTCTACGACAATCCTGCGAAGGGTTTTTCCAGTAACGGTGGGTTGACGCTGATTTTCTCGGCCTTGACGGGGCAACCCGTCGCTTTGCTTCGGGATGGCGGCTGGCTGACCTCAATGCGTACAGCGCTGGCGGGGCAAATCGTGGCGAGGGCCATGGCGCCCTCACAGGTGAGAGGCATCGGTGTGGTGGGTACCGGCGACCAGGCACGCATGCAACTGGAACACCTGATGCCCGTCACGGCATGTCGACGCTTGACGGTTTACGGGCGTAACCGGCAAGGCTTGGAACAATACTGTGAATTTGCCGACGCTTTAGGCTTTGATGTCGTTGCTACCCAAGATGCAAAGGACGTTGCGACCAACTCCAACCTGATCATCACGGCTACACCCTCTCGCGAAGCCATCATCGCGAATGAATGGGTCAACCCTGGGACACACATCACTGCTATTGGCGCAGACAGTTTTGGCAAGCAAGAGCTGGATGTGCGCCTGGTTGCACGTGCCGATGTGATTGTCGTGGACTCAATCGAGCAATGCTGCCAATTCGGTGAGATTTCAGGAGCCTTCAAATCCGGCCTGATCGACAAAGGCAGCCTTGTAGCACTCGGCAGCGTATTGAGCGGTCACGCCATCGGACGACAGGACGACACGCAGATTACCATTGCAGACCTTACAGGCTTAGGCGTGCAGGATGCTCAGATTGCGAAATGCGCCGTGGCATCATTAGCGCACTAATGGATAGCGACGCGATTAGACGGGGTTTAAATGATGAAGCTTGACCCATCAGGAGTCAGCAAGCCCCCGGTGATTCAATGGGAGGCCCATGCGTGCTTGCCATTGATTCCCGGACAGGATATGTCCCGCCTGAACAGGTATCGAGCAGCCGGCTTCCATCATGTGTCGATCAACGTTGGCATGGACATGACCCCGTTTGAAACGGTGATCCGAACAATTGCGGGGTTTAGAAGCTGGCTGGCTGATCACCCGGAAGACTTTGTCCTGGTGGCCACCGCCGACGATATCTACCAGGCGCACAAGTATAGAAAGCTCGCGGTCTCCTTTGACCTCGAAGGTTCAAACATGCTGCTACAGGATCCTGCGATGGTGGCACTGTTCGCAAGCTTAGGGGTTCGCCAAATGTTGCTTGCCTACAACCGCGACAACAGTTGCGCTGGCGGCTGCCATGGAGCAAGTACCGGATTGACCCCCCTGGGACGCAAGATCGTACAGGGTATTAATACAGCAGGAATTATCATTGACTGTTCGCACGCCAGCAAAAGCGCCAGTCTTGAAATTATGGAAATTTCACAGCTCCCTGCGATTTTTTCTCACACCAACGTTAAAGCGGTTTTTGATCACCCGCGAACAATCGACGACGAACAAATATTCGCGTGTGCGGCTCAAGGTGGGGTGATCGGACTTACAGGTTTAGGCATATTCTTGGGCGACCCATCCGCCTCTGTAGACGCTTACATTCGACAAATCGACTATCTGGCAGAGCGCATCGGGACACGCCATATTGGGATAGGCTTGGATACCGAGTTGTACCCTGAGCATAAAGATTTGCCGGAAGGTGAAAAAGAGGAAGACTGGTGGCCGATTGAGCACTATGGCCAGATGAACGGACATGTTCAATTGCAGCCAGAGACACTGGGTGAGGTTGCACAACAATTAACGCGCTTGGGTTACTCAGATGCGGATATCCAGGCGATCTACGGCAATAATTTCATGCGTATTGCACAGGCAACCTGGCCAAGACCGAAACCTGGGACTTGAATCGCACCCCGTTAATTGAACACGCGTCTGATCAATTGGATGAGCAATCAACGCGCTACAGAAGCGTGCAGCCGTTCCAGGCTGTCAATCGAGTGCTGGCGCAGGCGCACAGTAATCACTGCGGATTGACCGGCGTGTCAATTAGCGTGATGACACACCTTACTTCCTGAGAGCCTCGACGACTACGTCAGCGGTACCAATCCGGTGCGCGTAGTCGACGTCTTTGTCGACGAACTCGACTTGGTCAACTTGGGGTTTGATAACGCTATTCCTGCTGATACAGGCCGACCTGGTTATCACCCTGCGATCCTGCTGAAGATCTATATCTACGGCTATCTCACCGAATTCAGTCGAGCCGGCGCCTGGAGCAAGAAGCCTAGTGTAACGTCGAATTGATGTGGCTGACTGGGCGTTTGATGCCGGACTTCAAGACTATCGCCGACTTCCGAAAAGACGCCAGCAAGGCCATCCGAAGCGTCTGTCGCCAGTTCGTTGTGCTGTGTCAGCAGTTGGGATTGTTTGGAGAGAATCGGGTCGCCATCGATGGCAGTCAATTTATGATCACCTGGGAAATCCAAGGCAAAAAAAAGCCTGCATCTCTGCAGGCTTTCTCTATCTGGCTCCACGACCTGGACTCGAACCAGGGACTCAACGATTAACAGTGATCTGCTAGCTGTTAGGCACACTGGGGCCACGAAAACGTGGTGAAGCGATGCGATTGCTGCATAGCGTGAGTGCATGAATGCGACACGCCACGAAAAGATCCAGCTAAAACGGCTCTCTTTAGCTAATGGGTACCCTCGCCCGGCTCAACTCTGCCCCTCATTAGTTATCATAGGGATAGTTATATTTTTTTGGAAAACTGTAATCGTCAGAAATTTTCGGCCAGCTACCTGTTAGAAGGGTCTTTTCAGCATCCTCCACAATAGCATCGAAAAAGCTAGACAAACCCATCGCTCGGGACCTAATAAAAATTAACGCCGCCTGAATGGCCAATTCATCATCGGATTCATACGCTTGGGAAAGCAAGTTTTCGTCGCTCTCAAGCAACTAAATTCTTCTCGACAAGTCCATTTCCAGTATCCCTTTTTAATCTATGCACAAATCATCCGGATCGATGGGTAGGTTCAGTTTCTTGCCCAAAATCTCAAGAAAATTCTGCTTCATGTGATCAAGAAGTGTATAGCTTTTCATTTTGGCAAACTTCGGCCTTCACTAAGCGCCACTCTAGACTTTTCATTATTATACGACCCATCAAGATTCAAGACACTCTTAACTCCTCCCTCGCTATCAAAAACCTCAAGATGTTTTTTATGCAGCCCATCTAAATAATACTTATCACCTTTCGCAATATTATCTCAAAATCATCGGGATTCAGTATTATTTTCCACAATTTCATTTTAATCTTGCATGGGCAGCGTACGGGTCCTGCGCGACCGTACCAATTATATAATTAGAAAAACGCTCAATCATTTTATTCAATTCAACATCAAACTTTAATGGTAGCAAATCCAAGATATCGTCCAATTCACAACAGTCCATAATAATTCCACACAGCTCTGAAGAAATGCCTTTTTCACCCAGCACCCTTACAGTTCTAGGCGAAAACAATAAACGTTCAGCTTCGGCAAGTGTCATGACTTTATCACTAATCGACTTCAACAACCCGATAGATGTGGCAGCTAAAAATCGTGCAGCCTCCTCTGGCTCATATAGCTCTACGACTAAAACTGGATTTTCCATCAATAATTACTCCAATCTGGCTTAGTTTTCACATTAAAAACTTTCCCACTTTCACTTTGAAAGTAATGAATCGACACTTTATTTCCGACCGCATCATAACCGTCCTTGTAAATCTTAGTCCATTTTCCTGCTTCTACTTGCCTAAGATCGCTTAGCAGTTCGCTATTGTTTACCACATTTTTGGTTGTTGATCCCGCCCGCTCCCTAAACCCTGCGGGAAACTCAGGTGCTTTACGAATGGAATCGTATACGTTCTGAATACCTCGATTCTTCCCGACATCACCAATGATGCCCGTTTTGATCCCAGCTCCAGCAGCTCCAGTTTTACCCGCTGTTGAGGAAAAAAGATCCATCCCCGGGTTTAAAGCGTCCATAACAGAAGCAGCGGCATTTCCAGCAATATCACCACTCTTAGCCCGGATGCTTTCGGCAATATTTATATTGATAGCTTCCTGATTCCTGTCCATCGCTGTCAGGAGTGCTATGGCGCGCCCAGATACATTGTCTACACCAGACTTTCTCAGCTCCTCCACTAAAGCCCAGTTTGAGGGAGTTTCATTTTTAAGCCGCTCATAAACTTGCTCGCACATCGTCGGATTATCACGACATAAACTTGGAAAGCCTTTATTCCTAGTTGCATCCAAGTCGTTGTAATAATCGCGAACTTTTTGACAGGCATCTTCAGTCGCGCACGTATTAAGCTTCCGTTCTTTCTCAACAAGTTCCTCATGAAAAAGATAATTAAATGTAGTGGCCTTTTGAGCGATCACTGAGCCAGTGTTGAGGTCTCCCCCGACAGCAGCAGCTCCCACCAGACCAGTGAGCTGGGAAAAAACCAACTGCAGCTGTTCATTTTTACCAGCCGCACCGGCCATGACGTTAATCAAAGCCTCGTTCAATCCCGCAGCAGCTGCACCAGTTTTGAAGTCACTCCCCGTCAGCTCTGCCAATAGGCCACCCATGATGGCGTGGGCAGCAATTTTCTGGACACTTCCGTTTGGAAAGGTGATTTGGTCCCCAACCCAATTGAAGCCGGTGGCCATGGCCATGTTGCCGGCCTCGCCCAGCAGCGCTGCGTTGAAATTGCTACTGAAACTGCCACCACCAATCGCAGTGGATACACCACTGCTGATAAATGCTCGCGTTACTGTACGAGTCGCCGCATCAGTCGCATTGCTCCAACGGAAGATATCTTTGGAAGGGTTAGCTGCGCTTACAGCAGCACCATCTGTGGGTTGAATACCCTGTGTGGCGGACCCAGTACCATCGGCTGCCGTAAACCATTTATCGTCGGCGTAATCAAGAAACCCAGCAGTAAACCCTGCAATCGCAGCGTTCTTCAAACTACCCGCGCTGAACGTATCTTTGATCGCCAGACCAAGATTGCCCTTGTTATCAATGGTGCTGGTGACTGCAGTAGTGCTCAAGCTGGCCGCGACGGCCAAGTTAGTTCCACTCAACCCAAGACCCGCAGGGCCAAGTATGAAAGACATCAGAATTGCGATGGCAATCTTGGCGCCGGCTCCCAGCCCGGACGATTCATACTTGAAGCTGTCGTGAATTTCTTTTACTTGGCGCCAATCGATATCGCCCCGAGCTTCCGCCTGCTTCATCCAAGCAAGGTTCGGATCAGCTTGAACCATCGCGTCGATGGTTTGGCTAACGCTCTGTTGATCGACCTGTTTGATGTCAATACGAATGCCTTCGGCCGCTTTAATGACAAGCTTGCCTTGAGCGATCAGAGCGCTTTGCCGAAGGGTCTCATCCGTTTTCCCTTCGCCTTTCATCTTGTACCAAGCCAAGTCCCCCTTGCTCTTGGTATGGCTCTCATCGTGGAAGTCCTTCACGCCCTCAAACACGATGCGGCCGCCGCTATCGAGTGTCAGGTCCTTTCCGCTGTCCAGGGTTGCCACTTGATAGCGCTGATCGCCGCCACTCTTGAGCGTGAGATCGCCGCCCGTCTTGATTTCACTCCCGACGTTCGTGTGCTGTGTTACCTCATCCCGTTTAGCAGCGTTACTCCCCCAACTGCCTTTCTTGGTCATGTCATAAAGGGAGTAGTCGCGATTGAGCTCAGCCAGTAAATTCATCTGGTTACCGGCAACAAGATACGCTTCATTACCGGCGTTGATTTTGCTGGCGACCATCGTCACGTCGTTCAGCGCAGCGACGTTTACATCTCCACCGGCATCAATCGTCGTACCCTGCTGCCGAATATGGTCTTCCTCCTGATTGACCTTCTTGCCGCTGCGTTTATAGCGATACTCACTTGATTCTTCGTTGGCAGCCGCCAGGAGGTTCACATCCTTGCCAGACAGGTTGACGTCGCTCCCCGCCTTGACATGGCTGGCGACCATCGTCAGCTCATTCGTCGCCACAACATCGAGATCCCCACCGACCTTTATCTCACTGGCATGCTGCACCGTCTGACTTTGTTCCCAGAAATGCCGTTTGTCCTGACGCATCGACCCGGTTTCTTCGCGAGCTGCCGCAATCACCACATCATTACCCGCGCTTAACTCCGCGTCCTTGCCTGCCGTAATGGCCCCGCCCACATTCAGCAGATCCCGCGCGGCATGCATCGTCAGGTTGTTTCCGGCTTCAATGCTCGCAGCGCTATCCACAACAGCAGTCTTGGAGCTGAACCCTTTTCCACTGTTTTCAATCGTGGTGATAGTCCGGTCATTGCGGATATCGCCGGTCAACGTGCTCAGGTCAACATCCTTGCCTTTGAGGATGCCGCCTTGCATGTTCACCAAGTCCTTGCCCGCGACCAGCTTGAGCTTTTCACCAGCCTCGGCTAGCCGCGTGTTCACCAGATTGTTGCCTGCTGCTGCCGACAGGTTTTCACTGGCACGCAAGGTCCCGGCGTTCTTCAAGTCCGCCCCGGCAATCAGCGTCACATCCTTGCCTTGAATCAGCGCGCCATCCGCCGTCAGGCGGTTGTTCGCCTGGGCCATGTACAGCACGGGCACCAACACGTGCTCGCCGTTTATCACCTGGTCTTCCATCCAGACGATGTCATGGGTCAACGCTGCGACTTGTTGCGAAGTCAGGGTCACACCGACGGCGAGATTGAGTTGGTCCTTACTGGCGATGGCGTTGTTCATCAGGTACTTGAACATGCCTTCATCGCTGGTCTGGCCGTCGATGTAGCGCTGGCCCGTGCGCGCAGTGACCGCCTGCTGGATCAGGCGTTGTTCATAGAGGCCGTCGCCCAGACGCTTCCACGCGGTCTGCGGGTCGTAGCCGAGTTTGTCCAGCATGTAATCCGAACTCATGAATTGCTTGAGGTCGGTAAGCGCCGGATCGGTGACTACCAAATACTTGGGAGTGGTGATCGTGCGGCTGGCGTTGGAGCCCTGGATGTTCGCCTTGCTCAGGTCCTGGCTGCTTTGTGCAACGGCTGCGCTGTCGACCAAGTGAAACAAGCCGCTTTGGCCGGTTGGCAAAGTGAAGCCAGGCATCGTGGTTGGGTTGACTTGTTGTTGCGCCAGGTCCGGTGGCAATTGTGGGTTCAGCACGACGACGGCAGGCTGGGTCACGGTGGTGGCACCGCCTTTGTCCGCGACGGGCGTAGGCGGTGTGAACTGTACGATGCTGCTGTTTTCCAGCTGCTGGGTAGCCTGGATGTTGACACTGCCTGCCGCTTGAATCACGGCGGCAACCGGGGCGCCCGGTGTCACGGTGGTGGTATCACCCACCAGGTTGAAAGAGTTGAGCGCGCCGACGGGTAAGACCTTCGGGTTAGGCTGCGCGTTATAGGGGGCTATCCAGTTGCCACGGAAGCGCTCATCCGTACCATCACTGACGCGACCGGTGTTCCAGGTGCGTGTGCGGGTACTGGTACCGGTAGTGGCGCCGATGTTGGCAACGTTATCGGCAGTGATTAGCAAGTCTGCGCCAGAGGCCATGGTGCTGTATTTGTTGAGCACGCTGGAACCATCGATGGTCAGCTTGGAACCGCTCTGAATCGAGGCGCTGGCCGAATCCGTCGCCACCACGCTTTTGGAGACTTCGTTGGCAATGTAGTCGACGTTGTGGTGGTCACCGCTACAGTCGTAGCACTTCACACTGAGGCTACCGGACACCACTTGGTCGACAGTGCTGAATACATCCTTACGGTTGATAACGGTGTCGCTGCGCATCAACAGTTCATTCGCCGCTTCGATATGACTGGAGATGTTTTCCACGGATGCGCTACGGGCCACACCATCGCGGGCCATCATGCTCAGTCCGCCAAGGCTGTAGATGTCGGCATAGTAGTTGGTCAGGTTCTTGAAGCGCAGCGCCATGTCGGTGCCGCTGAAAATCAGACCATGATCGTTACGCACGGCATCAGCGTTCAGCTCAACTTTTCCTGCGCCACCGAGGGTGCCAGTGTTGGTGACGCTGGCGGCGGTCAGCGAGAAGGTCCCACCACTGGTGATGCGGCCAGCGTTGGTCCAACTGTCGCCCTTGCCGGTGAAGCTCTGGCTGGCGGCGAGCTTGCCGGTGGCGGCCTGGTTGAATTGGCCAACGGTCACATCCAGCACTGCGGCCTGGATGTCAGTGTTGTTGTCCCACTTGGACGCGTCGACGGTCAGGGTGCCGGCGGTGGCGATGCTTCCGCCGATATTGCTGAACTTCGCCAGATCGACCCCAAAAGTGCCGGTGCCGACATGGAGGATATTACCGTCGGTGTTCTTGAAACTGGACATGCGCAGGGACACGTCATGGTTGGCGGCTTCGATCATGCCGCTCTGGTTATCGAGCAACTGCGCGCTGGCCACGCTGGCGGTACCTTGCTGGCCAAGAGAACGCAGCTTGCCGTTCTGGTTGTTGATGGACGCGGCGTCGATCAGCAAACCGCTGCTGCCTTCGACCAGGCCAGATTGGTTGTTCAGCTCGCCGGTGAGGCCGAAATCGATGGCGTCGGCGGCCGCTCGGCCTTGGATGTTGTTGAGGTCGTGAGCACGAACCGTCAGCTTTTGCTTGGCCAGCAGGGCGCCGTCTTGGTTGTCGAGGGTGGCAGTGGTGATCAGTGCATCGCCACTCAAGGCGGACACTTGGCCGCCGTTATTGAGTACTGATTGTTGCGCACCCAAGTCGAGCGAGTCGGCCTGGATCAGCCCCGCGTCGCCCACGACAGTCAGCGACTTGCCGTTATCCAGCACCGTTGCCAGGGTGGTTTTAAGCTTGCCTGCAACGCTGGCTAAAACGCCGCCACGGTTATCGACACTCTTGGCATCGATATCGAGTTCGCCGGTCTGGGTGATGACACTGCCATCTTGGTTGTTCAGTCCCTCACTCAGAGTCGCGGTGATTCCGCTCTGACTGAGCAGGATGCCGGTGGCGTTCTCCACCGCACCGCCGTTGAGGGTCAGGCCCTGCTGGGTGCTGATGATGCCTTTGCCGGAGTTGATCAGTTGCTGGTGGGCCGTGAGGCCCATTGCATGGGCGGACGCGATGTAGCCGTCGAGGCTGTTGTCGATGATGTCGGCGGTCAGAGTGAGCTGGCCTTGGCTGATCAGTTTGCCGCCTTGCTGATTGAAGATTTTGGCGGTGGCGAGAATGTCGCCCTGGCTGGTGATCTGACCCTTAACGTTTTCGACGGTGGTGCCGTCCAGGGTCAGCGCACCTTTGGCGGTGATTTTGCCGCTGCTATTGTCGAGGCTGGCCACGTCCAGGCCCAGAGTGTCCTGGCTGCTGATGATGCCGCTGGTGTTCTTCACCGCTGTCGCTTTCAGCGTTTGCTCACCACCGCTGGCCAGGGTGCCGTTGTCGCGGTTATCGAGCGTACCTCCAAGGGTAGTTTTGGCCGTCCCCTGGCTGGTCAGGGTCCCGCCGCGATTGTCGATGTCCTTAGCATTGAGCGTCAGACCTGTGTTGGCCGAGAGTGTGCCGGCACGGTTATCGAGGGTTTCAGTGGCAGTGACCTTGAGGTCGCGGCTGGCGATGACGCTCTGGCCACGGTTGTCGATGTTCTTGGCGGTGAGGCTCACATCACCGGTCTGATTGCGGGTGTTCTCCGGGGTGACACCGGCCTCGACCATGCCGAGGTTGTCGAGCTGACCGTCGCTGGTCAGCTTGACGCTGTCCTGAGCAGCGATGGAACGGCGGTTGGTCAGTGTGCCTTGGGTGATTGCTTCGACTCGAGTACCGCCATAGATCGCACCTCGGGCATCGAGGCTCTGGGCGTTCATGACAACCGCTTCAGCCGCCGTGGCTTGCGCCAGGCTCAGGTGACCATTGGCATCCAGCTGCATATCGCCGCCACTGGCGAGCATCTTGCCGTCGAGTTTTACCCCGACACCGGCTTCGCTACTCACCAGCCTGATCGCTCCTGCATACATGCCACCCAGCGTCGAGGAGTCGATGGCCAGTTGAGGGGCGGTGGCTGGATCAGCGACACGCGCAGTGGTTTTTAGGGTCTTGGCATCAACGTCATTGGCACCGGCGATGATCGTCAGCTTCTTGGCCTGGATCTCGGCATTGATCTTGGCTGAGCGGGCGATGATTTCGAAGCTGTCGATGTTGTTGGCATTCAGGCCGGCGCCTTCGATGGACACGCTGCCTTGGTCGACTTGGTAGCGGCTGACCTGGCCGTTTTCGATCACTGCTTTACCCGTGGTCAACGTGGCTTGCGGAGTATTGATAAAACCGCAGCCGTTGCAGGTGATGCCATAGGGGTTGGCAACGATCACATGCGCCGACTGCCCCGCCACTTCGGTAAACCCGCGTAACTGGCTCGGACTACCACCGTTCACCTCGTTGAGGATCACATTTGCGGCATTGCCCTTGAGGTTGGAGTTGCCGAGGATGATCCCACCCAACTGCGTGGACTGGGTCCGGCTGGTGGCGTTGTTGAGGATCACGCCCTGCTGGCCGACGTTGTAATCCTTGAACTGGTTATGCGACAGCCCACTGCCATTGGGCGCAGCAATATTGACGATCGGCACGCCATTCGCCGCCTGCCCCAGGCTGGTTCCAGGTGCGCTGACTACAATTCCGTCCGCCTGGGCCAGCAACGGCTGCCAGAACATCGCGTTGGCCAACACCAACGCTAATCCACGTTTGGGCAACCCCAAGAAGTTGGAACGGCTTTTCAGGGCTGCAGAAGGTTGGCGCGCGAGGAAGGCGAACTGGCGAACGTCCATGTCATGTCTCAATGCCCGAGGGCGGTAAAAATTTAAAGGAAGAAATCCAGGCGGAAATAGATCGGCGCTTCACGTTCAGTGATCGGCCCCGGTCGTTCCAAAGAGTGTGCGAAGGTCACCGTGGCGGCGACGTTCTCGCCGCGTGCGAACAGCTCCACGGCGTTGCTGGTCATGCGTCCGTGTTGTTCGGCGTTGTAGCGGCCGTGGCTGATCACGCCTTGGTCGTAACCGAGGCTGGTGCCGTATTCGCTGAACACTGGCTGCATCCAGGCCCAGGTCACTGGGCGGCTCCAGCGCAGGTCGTTGCGCCAATAGCCGCCGCTGTCGCCGCTAAGGCTCTGGTCCTTGTAGCCGCGAATCGAAGACTGCCCGCCGAGGCTCATGCGCTGCGGGCTGAACAGCACGTCTTCACTGCGCTGGCCGGTCATCAGGCTGCTGAAACTGAACGACTCGCCCCACAGCTTGAACGGGTACAGGTAGCTCAGCGTGGCGGTGTATTTGCGGTAGCGCGCATCGGCCTGGCCGGGGCGTGGGTTGTGATTGGCCTGGGCGTCGAACGCACCGATACCGTCCTGCATGCCCAGGTCGATGTTGAGGAACGAACCGCCAATACGTCGGCCATGGTTGATGCCGAATTGCGCTTCGCTGAGGCGGTTGCTGCTCAGGGCGAGCTTGCTGTCTTCGACGAAGTTATTGGTGCGCAAGTACGCCACGCCGGTGCTGAGGGAGGTTTTGCTCAAGGCGTCGCGGTGGATCACCCGCTCCAGGCGCAACTGGTGGTTTTGGCTGTCGCCGGACTGTTTGAAGTTGAAGTCATTGGCCTGGGCCAGCGCGCGGTATTCGGTTTCGCTGTAACTGTAATTGAGGTTCCACCAGCCGAAGGGCAGGTTGTAATTGAGCATCGAGTTGCGGGAGGTTTTCTGGTGGTCACTGATCGCATCGTGGCCACCACGCAAGGAGAGTTGGTCGGCCAGGCCCAGCGGATTGTCCCAGTCCAGGCTGACGCCCCACTGCTGTTCACCGGTGCTGCGTTGGCCGCCGTTATGGCGTGAAAGGCCAACGCGCCACGGCTTTTGCGGGGTGTTTTTCACCAGCACATCACTGCCGCCGACAGCCTTGCCCGGCGCCAATTCCATCTGCGCCTGGTTCGATGGCAGGCGGTTCAACTGGTCGACCATCTGCTCGATTTCGCGCAGGTTGAGCAAGTCGCCGGTTTTGCCAGGGAAGCTCATGGCTAGTTGACGGTCGGTGATGCCGCTGCCCTCTTCACCCTTTAAACCTTCCAGGCGACCTTCGATCACTTGGACTTTCAGGTTGCCCCTGGAGAGATCCTGTTGCGGCAAGTAGGCGCGGCTGGTGACCAAACCTTTGGCGAGGTAATGATCGGTGATGACCTTGAGCAACTCATTGAGCTGCGGCACGCCGAGGCATTGGCCGATGTAGGGTTTGAGCAGACTGGCGCGCTCACCTTCGGACAGCGCGTCGGCACCGGTGAGCTCGATGGTTTTGATGGGAAAGCAGCGCGTGTCGGCGGGTGCTGCCGGCTTGGCAGGCGCTGCGGATTTGCCGGGCAAGTCCTTGAGTTCTTCAAGGCGACGCTGTTGCTCTTCGAGCAGGCGATCCTGGCGATCGCGGATCAGGTCGGTGACGCCGGGTGCATTTTGCAGGGGTGCGGCTTGCGCCACTCCGGCGATGCTCAGGCAAAAAAAAGCGGACAGCAGGCTGAGCCTGGTCCGATCTATCAGACGCCACATTTCTAGATCCCTCTACATGGCCTAGTGCCACTACTTGGCGGCGATATTAGGCTGGCAGATTGATGGCGTCAATTAAATGTACGTATTTGTTTAAATGCCGATGCTGGCCTCAGCAGGCAGACTCTACGGGGGCTGCAAAGCTCGAAATATAAGAACACTCCTAAAAAAAACAGAAATTTCCCACATCATTGCGCTGCTTGTGGGGGATAGCTGCTTCATGAAATCAGTGGTCCAGCACTCTCAGCTCGCCCTTCATCGAATTGTCAGGCCGCCGGTAAAGAAACGGAGAACCTCAAATCCAAGGCAAAAAAAAGCCTGCATCTCTGCAGGCTTTCTCTATCTGGCTCCACGACCTGGACTCGAACCAGGGACCCAATGATTAACAGTCATTTGCTCTACCAACTGAGCTATCGCGGAATGCGCCGTATGTTACTGATTGAAAAGGAGAAGTCAAGCTTTCTATGGCACTCGCTGCGATTAAACCGGATGGCCGGTTGAATCCGCGTGCTCGCTGGCCAACTCCAGCCAGGCCAGGGCGGCGGGTGGTAAGTGGGCGCTGGCGCGCCAGGCCAGGGCGATGTGCCAGTCGGTGTGAGGTTCGTCCAAGGGGATCAGGGCGATGCCGGCGTGTTGATGTTTGTGCGCCAGCATGCGCGGTAGGAAGGCCACGCCCAAACCGGCGGCGACAAGGTCGACGATGAAGTCGATCTGGCCGCTGCGTGCCGTCACCTTGGGGGTGACGCCTTTGCGTTCGCACGCAGTGAGAATCTTGGCGTTCAGGGCGAAGCCGGCTTCAAACAGGATGAAAGGTGAGTCCGCCAAGTCGGTGAAGTCGATGCGTTTGCGCCGAGCCAATGGGTGGCTGATGGGCAACACGGCGATCAGTGGTTCATTGCGTACGGGTTGGTAGTCGAAGCCTTCGTCCACCGGCAGCAGCAGCGCCGCCAAGTCGACCTCCCCCGCTTCCAGGCACTCGCGCAGTTTTTTGCTGCCGTACTCGGTGAGTTCGATGTCGATGTCCGGATAGCGACTGCGGTAGGTGGCAAACATCGTCGCGAACAGCACGCCGCAGCCCACAGGCGGCAAGCCGATTCGCAGCACGCCGCGCTTGAGGCCGCGCAGGTCGTTGATCTCGGCCACCAGGTCGTTGTGTTCGGCGAGCAGCACCAAGGCGCGGCGGTAGGCAATTTCGCCGGCGGCGGTGAGTTCGTTGCGGTGGCCGAGACGGTTGAGCAACGGCGTGCCCAGTTCGTCTTCGAGGGTCTTGACCGCCTTGCTCACGGTGGATTGGGTCAGGGACACCACCTCGGCAGCCTGGGAGAAGCCACCTTGGCGCACCACTTCGACAAAGGCACGCAGTGTTCTCAGGTTCATCGGTATTCCTTTGGCGACTGGCTACCAGTGATAAAAGTTGTTTTTATCATGCCAGATATTTGCCTATCCTGATCCGCCCTGGCTTGTGGAGACACCGTTCATGATCATCTCGTCCGCCTCCGACTACCGCGCCGCCGCCAAGCGCAAGCTGCCGCGCTTCCTGTTCGACTACATCGACGGCGGCGCCTACGCCGAACACACGATGCGCGCGAACAGTTCGGACCTGGCCGAGATCAGCCTGCGCCAGCGCGTCCTGCGCAACGTGGATAACCTGAGCCTGAAGACCACGGTGTTCGGCCAGACACTGGACATGCCGGTGATCCTCAGCCCGGTGGGCCTGACCGGCATGTACGCGCGACGCGGCGAAGTGCAGGCGGCCAAGGCAGCGGGGAACAAAGGCATCCCGTTCTGCCTGTCGACGGTATCGGTGTGCCCAATTGAAGAGGTGGCGTCGCAAAGCGCGCAGGCGATCTGGTTCCAACTGTACGTGCTCAAGGACCGTGGCTTCATGCGCAACGCACTGGAACGAGCGCAGGCGGCCGGCGTCACGACGCTGGTATTCACCGTGGATATGCCCACGCCCGGCGCGCGCTACCGCGATGCCCACTCGGGCATGTCCGGGCCATTCGCAGCACAGCGACGCATGTTGCAAGCTGTCACCAAGCCGCAATGGGCCTTTGATGTGGGGTTGATGGGCCGCCCGCACGACCTGGGTAATATCTCCAAGTACCTGGGCAAACCCACCCACTTGGAAGACTACATCGGCTGGCTGGCCAACAACTTCGACCCGTCGATCAGTTGGAAAGACTTGGAGTGGATCCGCGAATTCTGGAAGGGCCCGATGATCATCAAGGGCATCCTCGACCCACAGGATGCCAAGGACGCGGTGAGTTTCGGCGCCGATGGCATCGTGGTTTCCAACCATGGTGGTCGTCAGTTGGATGGCGTGCTGTCCACCGCTAAGGCCTTGCCACCGATTGCCGATGCGGTAGGCGACGACCTTACGGTGCTGGTCGACTCCGGCATCCGTTCCGGGCTGGACGTGGTGCGCATGCTCGCCCTGGGTGCCAAAGCCTGCCTGCTGGGTCGCGCCAGTGCCTACGCGCTGGCCGCCAATGGCCAGCATGGCGTGGAAAACCTGCTGGACATCTTCGCCAAGGAAATGCGCGTGGCCATGACCCTCACGGGCGTGACGTCGATTGACCAGATTGACCAAACTACCTTGGTTGGCCAACACCTTCAAAACGGGTAACCATCGGCCAAATAACCGGCGCCATTATTCAACGACTGTTTCTACATATAAGAATGGTCGTTGTTTTATAAGAACATTTAATAATGTTAAACCATTTGGCATGAATATCGCTCTAACCTCTCCAAGCAGGTTAAGCGATGACAAGACGTGCGGCGGTTCCCAGGGGTTATAACCCAGTGAAAAGCGGTCTAAACTGTAACCAATGTTTTACGGAACTGAAGGAACAGTTAGACGCTTGGCACTCGCCACTCTCATCGAGCCTGTAAGACAGCTAAGAGCTTAGAGGCCGATCGCTTATGAAAACACCTACCCAGACCAACGCAATTGACTTCGACAGTGCCAAATTGCAGCGCCTGGGGTTTGGTCAGCCATCCCTCGTCCCACGCCGCCCCACCACCATCACTCAACTTCGCCAGCAACTGGGCCTGCAACTGCAAACCAGCCTGGAACCGGAGCGCATCCTCGGTGTTTTCTTCCGAGAGATCCAACGCCTGGTGCCTCTGGACGCACTGCAATACCGCCATCAAGCCAGCGACCTGCGCCTGGAGTTCGGCCATCGCGGCCACCATACGGCGAGCTACAGCCTGAGCCATGAAGGCGAGCACCTCGGTGAATTAATCTTTCGCCGCAACCAGCGCCTGGTGGAAGAAGAACTGGGCCAGCTCGAATCCCTGCTGGCCACCCTGCTCTACCCGATGCGCAACGCTCTGCTTTACCGTGCCGCCACCCGCAGCGCCCTGCGCGACCCGTTGACTGAGACCGGCAACCGCATTGCCATGGACCAGACCTTGCAACGGGAAATCGACATGGCGCGCCGGCACTTGAACCCGTTGTCCTTGCTGATGCTCGACATCGACCACTTCAAGGTCATCAACGATACCCACGGCCACACCGCCGGCGATACCGTGTTGCGCGCCGTCGCCGCAGCTATAAAGAGTCAATTGCGCAACGTGGACATGGTGTTTCGATTTGGCGGGGAAGAGTTTCTAATCCTGCTGTCCAACACCGGCCGAGACGCGGCGGCAATGGTCGGCGAACGCCTGCGCCAAGCGGCACAGACCCAGGATTACCGGGCGGATGGAGAACGGATCGAATTGACGGTGAGCCTCGGTTGTTCGACCTTGCTGGCTGCAGAATCTGCCGAAAGCCTACTGCGCCGAGCTGACAGCGCGTTGTACGTGGCCAAGCGCGAAGGCCGCAACCGCTTGGCGATGGCGGGGTAAGCCCTAACCGTTAAAGGCGAATGAAATAACTGTGGCGAGGGAGCTTGCTCCCTCGCCACATTACCTACTGCATCAGGCTTCGCTGGCGACCCGCGCCTGGCGGTCACGCACCAACGTTGGCGCCTTCTCTTTCTCCAGGCGCATGCAACTTTCAAGGAACAGATACATGTAGTCGTAGCTCTTGCACACGGCTTGGCGCAGCTCTACCTGCAATTCCTGGGACGGGTTCATGCCGGCCAGGGTGCAGATGATTTCCAGCGCTTCCCACGGGTGGGCGTCATCGTACTGGGCGTGCATCTTCAGCCACTTCATTGCACGCTTGCGCTCTTCCTCTGGGAAGGCCGCCGCGTAGACACCGGTAGAACAGACCACCGCAGACCATTCCCCCGTTGCCCCCTCGATTGCGTAGTTGGTCGCGGCAATCGCCACGATCAGCGAATCGGCAGAGCTGGTGTGCCAGCACCAATGGCTCAGTGCGTGCAACTCCGGCGGTACGTTCTGGGCCTGCAACTCTTCTAGGCTCACGCCGTGAGCACGGGCCCAATGCACCCAATAGTCGGCATGGTTGAGTTCCACGCGAATATTGCGCATCAGCCAGCGGCGCGCCATGTCCTCCCCGGGATGGCGGGCAAATTTGGTCTTGGTGAGGTTCTGTGCCATGTACAAGGCAAACTGTTCCACCACAGGCCAGCCACCGATCAGGTAGTGGCGCATGGTCTTGGCGCTGAGCGTGTTATCGCGCATGCGCTGGTACAGTTCGTGTTCGACAACGCGACGCTTGCTCTCGCTACAGTCCTGGATCAGTTTCTGTGCCCAGGCGGGGTAACTCGAGGCTTCCATAAGCGGGCCGGTTCTGTTGAATGTGTCGATCACTGTTTAAGGCTCCTTTTTAAGTGTGATTGTACAGACCAGCGAATGTTTCAGCGGAATGTGCCAGGCGCCTTGAATAACAGGGGCTGCGGCCGCACAGGTCGACACTGCAAGCTATCAAAGGTAAACAATTGCGGTCGTTCAATCAGGTAGCCCTGAGCGTAATCCACACCAATTTCGAGTAGTGCCTGTTCGATTTGCGGTGTCTCGACAAATTCTGCAATTGTGCGCTTACCCATGACATGGCCGATGTGATTGATCACTTCGACCATCGCGCGGTTAATCGGGTCGTCCAGCATATCCTTTACGAAACTTCCATCGATCTTCAGGAAGTCTACAGGTAAATGTTTGAGATAAGCGAATGAGGACATTCCGGCACAAAAGTCATCCAGCGAGAACTGACAACCTAAGGCTTTGAGTTCATTAATAAAGCGGATTGCACTGCCCAGATTGGCAATCGCACTGGTTTCAGTAATTTCAAAACAGATCATGCCGGGCGGAATATTGTAAGTATGAAATTTCTCACGTAAAAACCCGAGGAACTCATCATCACCAATAGTTATGCCTGACAGATTGATCGCACACATGGCCATCGGGCGGTTCGGACGCTCCTGCAGGCAACGGGCGATGATCTTGAACACATTCTCCACCACCCAACGGTCCAGGGACGTCATCAGACCGTAACGCTCGGCCGCCGGGATAAAGCTGTCGGGCAAGATAATGCGGCCGGCCTCATCATGCAGGCGCAGCAGGATTTCGATATGCCCATTGCCCGCATCGGTCTGTCCCAGGGGCGAGATTTCCTGGGCATAGAGGCAAAACCGGTTCTCTTCCAAGGCCATGTGCAGGCGCTGCACCCAGGCCATCTCGCCAAAGCGCAGGGACAATTCCGAATCATCGGCGTGGTACACCTGCACACGGTTGCGACCTTTCTCCTTGGCCATGTAGCACGCCATGTCGGCGGCGCGCAGCGAGGTTTCCAGGGTGGTCGGGGTTTGCCCAAGGTGCACCAGGCCGATGCTGACAGTGGTCATGAACGGCCGGCCCTTCCACACAAAATGCAGGCTCTGCACCGTATGGCGCAGGCTCTCGGCGATTTTTTCCGCCACGACCGCCGGACAGTTTTCCAGCAAAATGCCGAACTCATCCCCCCCCAGGCGCGCCAGGGTGTCGCCCTCGCGCAGGTCCGACTGCAGCAACGCGCAAATATGTCGCAACAGTTCGTCACCGGCCGCATGACCACAGGTGTCGTTGACCAGCTTGAACTGGTCCAGGTCAAGAAACATCAATGCATGCCGTCCGCCGTGCTGCTGCCCTGCCGGGTGCAGCACCTGTTCCAGGCGGAATTCGAATTCGCGGCGGTTGGCCAGGCCAGTCAGGGCGTCATGGGTTGCCTGCCAGGACAGGTTGGCGATGTATTGGCGCTCTTGGGTCATGTCATGCAACACCAGCACCGCCCCCGTGACCTTGCCGTCGCTGCGGATCGGCGCACCCACCAGGGTCACCGAGACCGTGCTGCCATCCAGCCGCTGGATGGTCTTTGAATGCTCGCTGCCGCCGCTGAGCTGGCCCTTGACGATATGTTCGATCAGGGTAAACCCGTCGGGCTCGGCATCGTCATCCAATAAGTTGAACAACGCTGCCAGCGGCAGGCCCTGAGCCTGGGCCGAATGCCAGTGAGTCAGCGCCTCGGCTGCCGGGTTCATATAGGTAATGGCGCCGTCGACGTCGGTGGTGATCACGCCATCGCCAATCGACTCCAACGTGATCTGCGCTCGCTCCTTCTCTTGTTGCAGGGCATTGGCGAAAGCGTGGCGCTGGGCCAGCAACTTATGCGTGCGCAACAGCGCCAGCACAATCAGGCCAAGGGCCGTGGCCAGGTTGGTAATCAGCAGCAGCCGCAGGATCATCCGCGAGCCTTCGCCCAAGGCATCGCTGAAGGCCTTGGCAGCTGGCGTTACGCCTTCATTGATCGCGATGATATGCGCCTTCCATTGCCGCACATCGTTGGCGCTGACGTGGTCGCGGAGGATTGCGCCGTGCATCTCCTGGGCCAGGCCATCGAGTTGCACCAGATAGCTATCGCCCACGGTCCACAACTCGATGGCTTTTTCCAGGTAGCTGAAGTGACGAAAATTGAGGTACAGCCAGATCAGGCTCGAGACGTCATCCGGGTGGTTGCCCCCCTTGAGAATGCCCAGCCGCGCAGCCGTAAGATCAGGCGTAGGACGATCGAGGGCGATGCGCAGCTCATGCCCGCCCTGGGGCACGGCTATGGCCTGCTGGTATCTGAGGTACGTGGCTTCGTCACGGTTGTCAGCGTAGAGCGTGAGGTAGTAGATGGCGTCTTTCTGGCCCTTCGACCACAGGCTCTCGCCGGCCACATAGCCGCGCACAGCTGAAAGCATGAAAAGACTGACACAGCCCAACAATGCCTGAAACAGCACCACGGCGATGAAAGGCCACACAATGCCCAATAGCCTTGGCGTTCCGAGAGTACGCTTTTGCTTCATGAAGTCCCTTGCACATGCACTGCTGGATACGCACGCGAAAAACCGCTTCCGATAGCTCAGCTTAGGCTGAATCAACGTACTTGCTGTAAGTGCCCGTAGAGTTTGGCGTACAAGCCGCCATCGGCAATCAATTGCTGATGATCACCGTCCTCAGCAATGTGACCGCCGTCGAACACTAATACTCGGTCGGCTTGCTTAACCGCCGACAGGCGGTGGGCGATGATCAGTGTAGTACGCCCACTGAGAAACCGCGCCAGCGCCTGATGCAGGTTGTACTCGGTAGCGGCGTCCAGGGCGGAAGTTGCTTCGTCGAGGATCACCACTTTCGGCTCGGCCAACACCATGCGCGCAATCGCCAGGCGTTGACGCTGCCCGCCGGAAAACCTCACCCCGGAGCGCCCTACCACACTGTCCAAGCCCATCGGCAATGCCTTGACGGTAGCATCCAACTGGGCGATTTCCAGTGCCTGCCAGCAGGCCTGGTCGCTGCGCTCGCGACCCATGGTCAGGTTGGCGCGCACAGTATCATTGAACAACGCGGGATGTTGCAGCACCACGGCGACGTTTTCGCGGAGGGTCTCCAGCCCGATTTCCTGCTGAGTGGCACCACCAAAGCGAATAGTTCCAGCTTGTGGCGTATACAGCCCGAGCAGCAGTTGCACCAAGGTACTTTTTCCGCCGCCGCTGGCGCCGACGATTGCCACTTTCTCGCCCGGCGCAATGACCAGGTTCAACTGGTCGAGCACCAGGTCTTCGCCGTAGCCGAAGTTCAGGCCGCGCACTTCGATGCCGACGGTCTCACGCCCGGTAAACGGGTCTTCCCCCCCGGCATACTGCGGTTCGTCGGCACGCGCCAGCAGTTCGTTGATCCGCGTCAGGGCCCCGCCCGCCGCGTAATAGGCATATTGCAAGTTCAACAGCTGCTCCACCGGCCCGATCATGAACCACAAGTAACTGAACACCGCGAGCATCTGGCCAATGGACAGGTCGGAAAACAGCACGGTGAGCATGGCGGCCGCACGGAAAATATCGATACCAAACTGGAACAGCAAACCACTGGCGCGGCTGGAGGCGTCGGTTTTCCACTGTGAATGAATGGCAAAGTCACGCACCTCCCGGGCACGCTGGCCCAGGCGCCCGAGGAAAAAGCCCTGGCGGTTGCCGGCGCGCACTTCCTGGATAGCGTCGAGGGTCTCGGTCAAGGCCTGGGTGAAGCGCGAAGTACTGTCGTTTTCCAGCTTCTTCAAGTGTTTGACGCGTTTGCCCAACTGCACCGTGGCGTAGATCACCAGCGGGTTAAACAGCAGGATCAGCAGCGCCAATTGCCAATGCATCCACACCAGGATCGCCGAAGTGCCCACCAGCGTGAGCATGGCCACCAAAAAGCGGCTGAGGGTTTCGCCGACGAATTTATCCAGGGTATCCAGGTCGGTGACCAAGTGCGTGGTGACCGTGCCACTGCCCAGGCTTTCGTACTCGCCCAGAGAAATACGCTTGAGCCGCTCGATCAGGCGCACGCGGATGCGGTACACAATGTCCTTGGCCAGCCGCGCAAACAGCCGCGCCTGCACCACGTTGAACACCAGGGCGCCGCAGCGCAGACACAGGGTCACCAGCAGCATGAGGCCGATATACCCGGCCGCTTTCTGCCAACCCAGCGGGAGGGCGTGGTTCATCACGTTGAGGGCGGCATCGCCATGGCCCAGCAGCACTTCGTCCACCAGCAACGGCAGTAGCAAGGGGATGGGTACACTGCACAGGGTTGCCAGTACGGCAACGCCATTGGCGATCCACAGGGATTTCTTGTGACGCAGGGCCAGGCGGCGAATTTCCGCCCAGGTCAGTCGGTCCACACGTTTGCCGGCATTTTTGTCTGGCTGATCATGCACAGGTCGCTCGCTCCAGCCACCGGGCCAACAACGGCGACAGCTCGGACAACGGCTGGTAACCGTTGGTCAGCAGGGCCAACTGGCCATTACGCTCGGCCAACAGCGTCGGGAAGCCGGCGATGCCCAAGTCCTGTACCCAAGTGAAGTCGGCAGCCGTGGCAGCATGCTGCTCCGCACGGTCGAAGGCACCGGCGAACTCGATACGTGGAATGCCCGCTTGTTCGGCCAGCTCCACCAGGACGCTGGCAAGGGTCACATCGCGGCCCTCGACATAAAACGCATGCTGGATCAGCCCCAGCAGTTTCCACGCGCAATCCGGCGCCAAGCTGCGGGCGGTAACGATGGCGCGGCACGCGGGCTCCGTGTCGTACACAAAACCGTCAGGCAATGCGCCTTCGCGCTTGAACGGCTGGCCAGTGGCGTCGGTGACGGCCTGCCAGTGCTCCAGGATGTAGCGGCGGGTCGTCGGCTCCAACGCCGCGCCACTGCCGGTGCGCAGGCCGCCCACCACCAGGTGCAGTTCCACACCGGCCGACTGGGCCTGCTTCACCAACGCCTTGGCCACCGGGGCAAAGCCCCAGCACCAGGAACACATCGGGTCCATTACATAGAGCAGGCGCGCGGACATGGCTCAAGCCTCGGAAGGTGATTGCTTATAGTTGAAGCCAATCGGGTGCGGCATGTTGCGGGCCTTGGCCAGCTCGATCTGCTTTTGCCGATCAATCGCGCTGCGACGGGTCTTCTCGGGCAGCTTATCCCAGCAATGCGGGCAACTGATGCCAGCCACGTAGTGCTCGGATGCACGGTCTTCCACACTCACGGGTGTGCGGCAGGCATGACATTGATCGTAGTCGCCTTCGCTCAAGTCGTGGCGCACGGTCACGCGATTGTCGAACACAAAGCAGTCGCCCTGCCATTTGGTTTCTGCCTGCGGCACCTCTTCAAGGTACTTCAGAATGCCGCCCTTGAGGTGGTAGACCTCGTCGAAGCCTTCGCTGAGCATATAGCTGGAGGCTTTCTCGCAACGAATGCCGCCGGTGCAGAACATGGCGACTTTCTTGTGCTTGGCGGGGTCGAAGTTGGCTTTGATGTAGTCGGGAAATTCACGAAAACTGGTGGTTTTCGGGTCAATCGCGCCTTCAAAGGTGCCAATGGACACTTCGTAGTCGTTACGGGTATCGATCAGCAGCACTTCCGGGTCGCTGATCAGCGCGTTCCAGTCCTGCGGTTCGACGTAAGTACCGACCTTTTTGTTCGGGTCGACGCCTTCGACGCCCAGGGTCACGATCTCTTTCTTGAGCTTGACCTTGGTGCGGTAGAACGGCTGGTCGTCGCAGTAGGATTCTTTGTGGTCGATGTCGACCATGCGCGGGTCTTTTTTCAGCCAGGCCATCAGGCCATCAATGCCTTCGCGGCTTCCGGAAACGGTGCCGTTGATGCCTTCTTCGGCGATCAGCAAGGTGCCTTTGATGCCGTTGTCGACCATCGCCTGCAGCAATGGCTCGCGCAGGGCGACGTAATCTTCGAGGGTGACGAACTTATACAGTGCCGCCACGACAATCGGTTGAGTCACGGGTGTTCTCTCCAGGTGGCTACCCTCGTAAAGGGTGAACCGGATGCAAAAAAAACGCGCCGTCTGAGCGGCGCGTTGCGGATTCTAACAAATGCTCGGTGTCAGAGACACCCGATCATCAGTCATGCCCGCCGGCGCAGGTCGGCGAGGCCGGGGCTGCGTCGATTTTCGCCCATTCTTCAGGCGTGTAGGTATGCAACGCGAGCGCATGAAACTCGCCCATCAGGTCACCCAAGGTGGCGTAGACCTTCTGGTGGCGCTTGACGCGGTTAAGGCCTTCGAACTGCGGGCTGACCAGCACGGCCTTGAAGTGGGTCTGCAACCCACGGCTGTGCATATGGCTTTCATCCTGCACGCTCAAATAGTCCTGGCCCAGCTCGGCGAGCGCCACTTCGATACGCTGTTGCATGGTCATTGCCGGCTCCACTTACTTCTTGGCAGGGGCGGCAGGTTTCTTCGCCGGTGCCAGTTCGTTGGTCATGTCTTCCAACAGCTTGTTCACCACCGGCACGGCGCTTTCCAGCTTGGCCTGGGTCATCTGGGCCGATTGCTGGGTCAGTTGCGGCATTTTTTCCAGGACTTTCTTACCCAGTGGCGACTGGTAGAAGGCAACCAGGTCCTTGAGTTCGGATTCGCTGAAGTTGGTGGTGTAGAGCTTGACCATGTCCGGTTTCAGCTTTGGCCAGCCGATAGCCTGGTCCAGGGCAGCGTTGGCCTTGGCCTGGTAGCTGTCCAGTACGGACTGCTTGGCGGCAGGCGCCTTGGTTTGTTCGAAACGCTGGGCGAACATTTGCTGCACTTGCATGTACACCGGGGTACCCAGCTTGTCAGCGTGGGCCAGGGTAAGGAAGGCTTCGGCACTGGCGTTGTGGCTGGCGGTATCGGCAAAAACCTGGCCGCTGGCGCAAACCAGAGCAACCGCGGTACAGATGGCACGAAGACGAGTCATCGAGTTTCCTTTTCTAGCAGGCGAGGTAAGACCCCAAGGGCGCCCATTCTGCGCCTAAAAAACGCCAAGGCTCAACCCCACCCCTTGTCGGGCCTGGATTTGCGGGCAATGAATCCGATGAAAAGCCTTTTATGGAACCCGCTGGGTCGATCAGGGCCTAAACTGCGCAAACGAACCCGAAGGAGTGTGCCCGATGAGCCGTATCGAAACCGACAGCCTGGGAGAAGTCCAAGTCCCGGATGACGCTTACTGGGGCGCTCAGACCCAACGTTCGCTGGTGAATTTTGCCATTGGCGAGCAACGCATGCCCCTGGCGGTACTGCACGCCCTGGCCCTGATCAAAAAGGCCGCGGCACGGGTCAACGATCGAAATGGCGACCTGCCTGCCGACATCGCCCGCCTGATCGAACAGGCCGCCGACGAAGTGCTGGCTGGCCAGCATGACGACCAGTTCCCGCTGGTGGTCTGGCAAACCGGCAGCGGCACCCAAAGCAACATGAACGCCAACGAAGTGATCGCCGGCCGCGCCAATGAGCTGGCTGGCAACAAGCGCGGCGGCAAGAGCCCGGTGCACCCCAACGATCACGTCAACCGTTCCCAGAGTTCCAATGACTGCTTCCCCACCGCCATGAGCATCGCAGCGGTACAAGCGATACATGAGCGATTGTTGCCGTCGATCGCCACGCTTTCCGGTGGCTTGGCCGAACTGGCCGCCCGGCATATGAACCTGGTGAAGACCGGGCGCACCCATATGATGGACGCCACGCCGATCACCTTTGGCCAGGAACTCTCGGCATTTATCGCCCAGCTCGACTACGCCGAACGCGCTGTGCGCAGCGCCCTGCCCGCCGTGTGCGAGCTGGCACAGGGCGGCACGGCCGTGGGCACCGGGCTGAATGCGCCGCAGGGTTTTGGCGAAGCGATTGCCGCCGAACTGGCGGCGCTGTCCGGCTTGCCGTTTGTGACCGCGCCAAACAAATTCGCCGCCCTCTCCGGCCATGAGCCGTTGGTGACCCTGCACGGCGCCCTGAAAACCCTGGCCGTGGCCTTGATGAAAATCGCCAACGACCTGCGCCTGCTGGGCTCCGGCCCGCGCGCCGGGTTGGCCGAGGTGAAGTTGCCGGCCAACGAGCCGGGCAGTTCGATCATGCCGGGCAAGGTCAACCCGACCCAATGCGAAGCGCTGTCGATGCTGGCCTGCCAGGTCTTGGGCAATGACGTAACCATCGGCATGGCCGCGAGCCAAGGGCACTTGCAGTTAAACGTGTACAAGCCGGTGATCATCCACAACCTGCTGGAGTCGATCCGCCTGCTGGCCGACGGCTGCAACAACTTCCAGGAACATTGCATTGCCGGTCTCGAGCCCGACGCCGAGCAGATGGGCGCGCACTTGGAGCGTGGGCTGATGCTGGTGACTGCGCTTAATCCGCATATCGGCTACGACAAGTCGGCAGAAATCGCCAAGAAGGCCTACACCGAAGGCCTCACCCTACGGGAGGCTGCACTGGCGCTGGGCTATCTGACGGATGCCGAATTTGATCAGTGGGTTCGCCCCCAGGACATGCTAGGCGCCTAGGAAGCCATGCGCACCCGCCGGGCCTTGAGCCCGGCGAGCAACGACGGCGCCAGCGCCACGGTCGCCGAGCCCAACACCACCACCAACGCCCCGGCATACCCCAGGGCGTTGATTTCTTCGGCCTGCACATACTCAGGCCACAGCCACGCCGCCAGGGCGACGGCTACAAAGGTCACCAACGGTGTGAGCGCAAGGGTCGCACTGACCCGCGAGGCTTCCCAATGCGCGAGCGCTTCAGCAAAGGCGCCGTAGGCCACCAGGGTGTTCATGCAGCACGCCAGTAGCAACCAGCCTTGCAGCGGGCTCAGGTCCAACGCCTCCAGCGGGTGCGCCCAAGGCGTGAGTAGCACGGCGCAGGACAGGTAGATCACCATCATCACCTGCAGCGAATTCCACACCGTGAGCAATTGCTTCTGACCCAGGGCGTAGAACACCCAGATCGACGTCGCGAGCAGAACGGTCAGCACCCCGGCGGTGTAGGTGCCAAGTGACGTCAACAACTCCAACAGACGTTGGTTGAAGAACAGGCCAAAACCGACCATCAGCACCAACAACCCCAGTACTTGCCCGCGACTGAAACGCTCCTTGAACACAAACACGCTGGCGACCATCAAGAAGATCGGCCCCATCTGCACCACTAACTGCGCAGTGCCGGGGCTGAGCATTTTCAAGCCCACCAAGTACAGCACGTAATTGCCCACCAGGCCGCACACGGCCATCCCCACCAGCCAGCCACCCTTGGGGCCCAGCACCTTGCGGCTGGGCAAGCGCCGGGTGAGCGCCAGGTAGAAGAACAGGCAACCGCCGGCCACCGTCAGGCGAAACCAGGTGACCGTGATGGGGTCCATCACCTGCAACACCTGCTTGAGTTTGATCGGCAGAATGCCCCAGAGCAGCGCGGTCAGCAGGGTCAGGAAAAAACCATAGACCCAGCGGCCGGAAGAGATGTGCATGAATGCCCCAGGAGCCAGAGGAAGTGGTGCAGCATTCTAGGGGTAAGTGAAAGGGTTGGGCTATGACGCCGTTCAAATGTGGGATCCGGCTTGCCTGCGATGGCGGTGTGTCAGGCAGAAAATCGACTGATCGACCGCTATCGCAGGCAAGCCAGCCCTCACATTCGAGCCGGTTTCTTCGGGGTTTAGCGGACGGCTTCGAACAGGCCGGTGGCGCCCATGCCGCCGCCGACGCACATGGTGACGATGCCATAGCGCACATTGCGCCGCTGCAGCTCACGCACCAAATGCCCTACCTGCCGCGATCCGGTCATGCCGAACGGGTGCCCGATGGAAATCGAACCACCGTTGACGTTGTACTTCGCGTTATCAATGCCTAGGCGATTACGCGCATACAGGCACTGCGACGCAAACGCTTCGTTCAGCTCCCACAGGTCGATATCCGCCACTTGCAAGCCCCTGGCCTTGAGCAGCTTGGGCACCGAGAACACCGGGCCGATGCCCATCTCGTCCGGCTCGCAGCCAGCCACGGTAAACCCACGGAAAAAAGCCTTGGGCTTGAGGCCCAACGCCAAGGCTTTTTCCAGGCTCATCACCAGGGTCATCGAAGCCCCGTCGGACAGTTGCGACGAGTTACCCGCCGTCACCGAACCGTCCTCAGCAAATACCGGCTTCAACCCTTGCAGGCTGGCCAACGTGGTGTCCGGACGGTTGCAATCATCACGATCAACCACGCCATCGAGCACCTGCACTTCACCGGTGTTCTTGTCTTCGACCTTGTACTTGACGGCCATGGGCACGATTTCATCGTTGAACAAACCATCAGCCTGAGCCTGGGCGGTACGCTGCTGGCTTTGCAGGGCGTACAGGTCCTGCTCTTCGCGGCTGACGTTGTAGCGACGGGCGACGATTTCCGCGGTCTGGCCCATGGGGAAGTAAATACCCGGCACCTGCTCTTTGAGCAGTGGGTTGATCAGGTTGTCGGTGTTGACGCTTTTCATGGTCAGGCTGATGGACTCGACACCACCGGCGACGATGATGTCGCTGCAACCCGAGGCAATCTGGTTCGCCGCAATCGCAATGGCCTGCAAGCCCGACGAGCAGAAGCGATTGAGGGTCATCCCCGCCGTGCCGGTGCCCAATTGTGACAGCACCGCCACATTGCGCCCGATGTTGTAGCCCTGCGCACCTTCGTTGGAGCCGGCGCCGACGATGCAATCTTCCACCGTCGCCGGGTCGATGCCGTTGCGGCTCAGCAGCGCGTTGACGCAATGGGCCGCCATGTCATCCGGGCGAGTCTGGTTGAACTTGCCGCGAAAGGATTTGGCCAGGCCGGTTCGCACGCTGTCGACGATCACTACTTCACGCATGGGCTACCTCGATCTTGTCGTTGTTGGGAGTTGGATCGAGGATAGATCCAGGCCCTCCCAATCGCGACGATCATTCACCCCGCCTATACAAAAGCATGGCAGGTAAACAACTTGTAGTGAGCGGGCTTGCCCCGCGCTTGGCTGCGAAGCAGCCCTAATCCAGGCACCGCATTTATCCAGTTAAATCTCGTTGGCAGGTTTTGGGGCTGCTTTGCAGCCCAGCGCGGGGCAAGCCCGCTCACTACAGAAATTCCAGTCACCATAAAAGGGGTTATTTCTTTTTCTTTTTATCGTGCTTGTCGGACTTGGCAAATGCCTCTTCCAAGGCCACGTTGATCGTGCGCAAAACCTTGACCCGGGCCCAGCGCTTGTCATTGGCTTCCACCAATGTCCAGGGCGAGACTTCAGTGCTGGTGCGGTCGACCATATCGCCGACGGCGGCGCGGTAGTCGTCCCATTTGTCGCGGTTACGCCAGTCGTCCTCGGTGATCTTGAAGCGCTTGAAGGGGATTTCCTCGCGGGCCTGGAAACGCTCCAACTGGGTCTGCTTGTCGATGGCCAGCCAAAACTTGACCACGATCACGCCGGCATTGCGCAGTTGCTCTTCGAAGTCATTGATCTCGCCATAGGCGCGCATCCAGTCCGCCGTGGTGCAAAAGCCCTCGATGCGCTCCACGAGCACGCGGCCGTACCACGAACGATCGAACACGGTGAACTTGCCCCGCGCCGGGATTTTCTGCCAGAACCGCCACAAGTAAGGCTGGGCGCGTTCGTCTTCGGTGGGCGCGGCAATCGGCACGATATGGTACTGGCGCGGATCCAGTGCGGCGGCGACACGACGGATCGCCCCGCCCTTGCCCGCCGCATCGTTGCCTTCAAACACCGTGACCAGGGCGTGCTTGCGCATGCGCTTGTCGCGCATCAGGCCGGAGAAACGCGCCTGCTCCGTAATCAGTTGCTCTTCGTAATCGTCCTTGTCCAGCCGCAACGTCATGTCGAGGCTGTTAAGCAAGCTCATCTGGTCCACCGCCGAGGGTAATGGCGCCGGGTTCATGCCACTGGCCTTGCCCTTGGGCAGCTTCAGGGCGTTTTGCAGGCCTTCGAGCAGGATCTTGCCCACGGTCAGCCCACGGTAATGCGCGTCAACGCCTTCGATGACATGCCACGGCGCATAGTCGCGGCTGGTGCGGCGCAGCACACGTTCGCCGAAATGCACGAATTTGTCGTACGTCTCGGACTGCTGCCAATCCAGCGGGCTGATGCGCCAGCTGTGCAGCGGGTCATCGGCCAGGGCCTTGAGCCGCGCCTTCATTTGCTTCTTGGACAGGTGGAACCAGAACTTGAAGATCAGCGCGCCTTCATCGCAGAGCATCTTCTCCAGGCGCTCGGCACCGGCGATGGCCTGGTCCAGGCGTGCATCCTTGATCTGCCCATGTACCCGGCCCTGCAACATCTGGCTGTACCAGTTGCCGAAAAAAATCCCCATGCGGCCCTTGGCCGGCAGTTGGCGCCAGTAGCGCCACGCGGGCGGTCGCGCCAGTTCTTCGTCGGTCTGCTGGTCGAAGGTGCGCACTTCGATCAAGCGCGGGTCCATCCATTCATTGAGCAGTTTGACGGTCTCGCCTTTACCGGCGCCTTCGATGCCATTGATCAGGATGATGACCGGAAAGCGCTTCTGCTGTTGCAGCTCGTACTGCGCTTCCAGCAGGGCTTCACGCAGTGCCGGCACTTCGGCGTCGTAAGTGTCTTTGTCGATGGCGTGGCCGATTTCAGCGGATTCGAACATGGGCAGCTCCGTTTCAAGTTGGACCAAGACTAGCGGATTGGGCAGCAGCGCGCGGGAGGAAATTCCATACGCGCTTGCCGTAGGTCAATTCATCACGGGTTGATCGGCTAGAATGGCCACCTGGAATTTACCGAGCCGCCCATGAACCCCATCACCCACGCCCAGCTCGACTGGGATGACCAAGGCCGCCCGCACTCGCGGGTGTTCGACGATGTGTACTTTTCCGACCAGTCGGGCCTTGAAGAAACCCGCTACGTGTTCCTCGAACAGAACCGTTTGCAGCAACGCTTCGCGGCGCTCCCGGCGGATGGGCGACTGGTGATTGGTGAAACCGGCTTCGGCACCGGGTTGAATTTCCTGTGTGCCTGGCAACTGTTCGAACAGCACGCGGTTGCCGGTGCGCACCTGCATTTTGTCAGCGTGGAAAAGTACCCGCTGAGCCACGCCGACCTGCAACGCGCCCTCGCCCTCTGGCCTGAGCTGCAGCCCCTCGCCGAGCAACTGCTGGCGCAGTACATAGCCGTCCATCAAGGCTTCCAGCGGCTGGTGTTGGATAACGGCCGCGTGACCCTGACCCTGTTGATCGGCGATGCCCTGGAACAATTACCACAACTGGATGCGCAGATCGACGCGTGGTTTCTCGACGGCTTCGCCCCGGCGAAAAACCCCGACATGTGGACCGCCGAGCTGTTTGCCGAACTGGCGCGCCTGGCGGCACCCGGCTCAACCATCAGTACCTTTACCAGCACCGGCTGGGTACGACGGTTGATCAACGCGGCCGGGTTCAAGATGAAGCGCACACCCGGCATCGGCCACAAGTGGGAGATCCTGCGCGGCGAGTTTCTTGGCTGGCCCGTAGATACCCCGTGTCCCACACCAGCCAAACCCTGGTTCGCCCGCCCCCCTGTCATCACAGGCCAGCGCCATGCCATGGTCATCGGCGGCGGCCTGGCCGGTTGCGCCACCGCCGCCAGCCTTGCGGCACGGGGCTGGCGCGTCAGCCTGCTGGAACGCCATACGGCGTTGGCGCAGGAAGCGTCGGGCAACCCCCAAGGCGTGCTGTACCTCAAGCTTTCCGCACACGGCACGGCCTTGTCGCAACTGATTCTCAGCGGTTTCGGCCACACCCGACGGCTGTTGGAGCACTTACATCGAGGCGTCGACTGGGACGGCTGCGGCGTGCTGCAACTGGCGTTTGATGCCAAGGAAGGCCAGCGCCAGGCGCAACTCGCCGATGCGTTCGCCCCGGATCTGCTGCACCTGCTGGACCGCGATCAAGCCCAACAACGCGCCGGAATCAGCCTGGCCCAGGGCGGCCTGTTTTTCCCCGAAAGCGGTTGGGTGCACCCGCCGGCGCTTTGCCAGTGGCAGGCGGCACATCCGTTGATTGAGGTACTCACACATAACGAGGCCGTTGAGCTGCACCGGGTCGATGACCAGTGGCAAGCCCGCAACGGCGATTGCGTGCTGGCGAGCGCCTCAGTGGTGGTGCTGGCGGGAGCGGCTGACATCAAGCGGTTTGCGTTCAGCGCCGACCTGCCGCTCAAGCGGATTCGTGGGCAGATCAGCCGACTGCCGCAAACCGCAGACAGCCAGGCGCTGGGCACGGTGGTGTGCGCCGAAGGCTATGTCGCGCCCGCCCGGCTGGGTGAACACACGCTTGGCGCCAGCTTCGACTTCACCAACGACGACCTCACGCCCACCGCTGCCGAACATGCTGGCAACCTGGAAATGCTGCGCGAGATTTCCACAGACCTGCTGCAGCGCCTGGGCGGAGCACAACTGGCCCCGGAACAGCTTGAGGGGCGTGCCGCATTCCGCTGTACCAGCCCTGATTACCTGCCGATTGTCGGACCGCTGGCGGATCGTACAGCGTTTCAAAGCGTGTATGCCGTGCTCGGCAAAGACGCCCGGCAAGTCCCGGATACGCCGTGCCCGTGGCTTCCGGGCGTGTACATTAATAGCGGCCACGGATCACGCGGACTGATCACGGCGCCACTGTGCGGCGAACTAATCGCCGCCTGGCTGAGCGACGAACCGCTGCCGGTACCGGCCAGTGTGGCCGAAGCTTGCCACCCCAACCGGTTTCCCTTACGGGCATTGATTCGCGGCAAAACAACGACGCCGTAATCAGCGCAAACGAAGGCATTAAAGCCATCGCGGCTATTTGCCTTATAACTTATCGGTCTAAAACTCCACGGATAGCACTGGGTCAGTTTCTGGGTACGCGCCCTCAGCGGCGTATTGAGTATTGACCCCTCCCCAACGGAAAAACCGGTAAGGAATTTATGTGCGGATTAGCTGGAGAATTACGTTTCGATGCCCAACCTGCCGACTTGGCGGCCATTGAGCGCATCACTCATCACTTGGCCCCACGTGGCCCGGATGCCTGGGGCTTCCATGCCCAAGGGCCGATTGCCCTGGGCCACAGACGCCTGAAGATCATGGACCTGTCGGACGGCTCGGCCCAACCGATGGTCGATTCACACCTCGGCCTGAGCCTGGCCTTCAACGGCGCGATCTATAACTTCCCGGAATTGCGCCAAGAGCTGGAAGCCCTGGGCTACGCCTTCTATTCCGGTGGCGACACCGAAGTGCTGCTCAAGGGCTATCACGCCTGGGGCGAAGCGCTGCTGCCCAAGCTCAACGGCATGTTTGCCTTCGCCATCTGGGAGCGCGATGCCCAGCGTCTGTTTATCGCGCGTGACCGTCTCGGCGTAAAACCGCTGTACCTGTCGCGCACCGGCCAGCGCTTGCGCTTTGCCTCGGCATTGCCGGCGCTGCTCAAGGGCGGCGATATCAACCCGGTCCTTGATCCGGTGGCGCTCAACCACTACTTGAACTTCCACGCCGTGGTGCCTGCACCGCGTACCCTGCTGGCAGGCATTGAAAAACTGCCGCCGGCGAGCTGGATGCGTGTCGAAGCCAACGGCAAGACCGAGCAGAAAACCTGGTGGACCCTGCCCTACGGTCCCCATGAGGACGAGAAAAACCTGAGCCTGGAAGATTGGACCGATCGCGTGCTCGACAGCACCCGCGAAGCCGTGGCCATCCGCCAACGTGCCGCCGTGGATGTCGGCGTGCTGCTGTCCGGCGGTGTCGATTCGAGCATGCTCGTCGGCCTGCTGCGAGAAGTCGGCGTGCAAGACCTGTCGACCTTCTCCATCGGTTTTGAAGACGCGGGCGGCGAAGCTGGCAACGAGTTCCAGTACTCCGACCTGATCGCCAAGCACTACGGCACGCGTCACCACCAATTGCGCATCGCTGAAAGCGAGATCATCGAGCAACTGCCGGCGGCGTTCCGCGCCATGAGCGAGCCGATGGTCAGTCATGACTGCATCGCCTTCTACCTGCTGTCGCGGGAAGTGGCCAAGCATTGCAAGGTGGTGCAGAGCGGCCAGGGCGCCGACGAGTTGTTCGCCGGTTACCACTGGTACCCACAGGTGGACGGCGCCAGCGATCCTTATGCGGCGTATCGCGATGCGTTTTTTGACCGCAGCTACGAGGATTACGCCGCCACCGTCGCGCCGAAATGGCTGACGGCCAACGACGCTGCCGGTGACTTTGTACGCGAGCATTTCGCCATGCCAGGCGCCGATGCCGCCGTGGACAAGGCGCTACGCCTGGACAGCACGGTGATGCTGGTGGACGACCCGGTCAAACGCGTCGACAACATGACCATGGCCTGGGGCCTGGAAGCGCGTACGCCATTCCTGGACTACCGCCTGGTGGAACTGTCGGCCCGTGTACCTGGCAAGTTCAAGTTGCCTGATGGCGGCAAGCAGGTCCTCAAAGAAGCCGCGCGCCGTGTCATCCCAAGCGAAGTCATCGACCGTAAGAAAGGCTATTTCCCAGTGCCGGGCCTCAAGCATTTGCAGGGCGATACCCTGAACTGGGTCCGTGAACTGTTGCTGGACCCCAGCCAGGATCGCGGCCTGTTCAACCCGGCCATGCTCGACCGCCTGCTCACCGACCCGCAGGGCCAACTGACGCCGTTGCGCGGCTCCAAGCTGTGGCAACTGGCGGCGCTGAACCTGTGGCTCAGCGAACAAGGAATCTGATTGATGAAACCTCTTGCAGCGGCTTACAGCCAACGCTTGCTGAAGGGCCAGGCGCCAACCTACGAGCGCCTGCAAGCCCGCCTGGCTGAAGACGGCAGCCCCTTGGCCGCCGAACCGATTGCCGTGCATTGCGGTTGGGGTCGGCTGTTGATCGGCCATACCTTTCCGGACCCTGCCAGCCTCGCCCAGGAGTTGCTCAATGAGCAGGCTGGCGAGCGAGACATCGCCCTGTATGTGGCGGCCCCCCAGCAAATTCTGGGGATCGATCCCCAACAGTTGTTTCTTGATCCGTCCGACACGTTGCGCCTTTGGTTCAGCGACTATCGCCCAGCGACTCGAGTGTTTCGTGGCTTCCGTATTCGCCGCGTGCAGAGCGAGGCCGATTGGCTGGCGGTGAACCGGCTCTATCAAGGGCGTGGCATGTTGCCTGTCGACGCCGAACGCCTCACGCCGCGCCATCAAGGTGGCCCGGTGTATTGGCTGGCGGAGGATGAAGACAGCGGCGCGGTGATCGGCAGCGTGATGGGCCTCAATCACCAAAAAGCGTTTCACGACCCGGAAAACGGTTGCAGCCTGTGGTGCCTCGCGGTTGACCCGCAATGCACGCGCCCCGGTGTAGGCGAGGTGCTGGTGCGCCATCTGGTGGAACACTTCATGAGCCGTGGCTTGAGCTATTTGGATTTGTCGGTGCTGCACGATAACCGCCAAGCCAAGAACCTTTACGCCAAGCTCGGTTTTCGCGCGCTGACCACCTTTGCGATCAAGCGCAAGAATGGCATTAACCAGCCGTTGTTCCTCGGCCCCGGCCCGCAGGCGGGGTTTAACCCCTATGCACGAATCATCGTTGAGGAGGCCCACCGACGTGGTATCGATGTGCAGGTGGATGACGCTGATGCGGGCATGTTCACCCTGAGTCATGGCGGCCGCCGTGTGCGCTGCCGTGAATCCCTGAGCGACCTGACCACCGCCGTCAGCATGACGCTGTGCCAGGATAAAAGCCTGACGCATAAAACGCTGAAAGCCGCAGGGCTGAACGTGCCGTCGCAACAACTTGCGGGCAGCGCCGATGACAACCTGGAGTTCCTCGACGAGCACCAGCGCGTCGTCGTCAAGCCGCTGGATGGCGAGCAAGGCCATGGTGTAGCGGTGGATTTGCAAAGCATCGAAGATGTGCAGCAAGCGATTGAAGCAGCGCGGCAGTTTGACAGTCGGGTGTTGCTGGAGAGCTTCCACGGAGGCCTGGACCTGCGCATCCTAGTGATTGGTTTCGACGTTGTCGCCGCTGCAATCCGACGCCCAGCCGAAGTGACCGGCGACGGTCAGCATTCCATCGGCGCCTTGATCGAAGCCCAGAGCCGCCGCCGCCAGGCCGCCACTGACGGTGAAAGCAAAATCCCGGTCGACGCCGAAACCGAGCGCACCCTGCGCGCCGCCGGCTACGACTACAGCAGCATTCTGCCTCGCGGCCAGACCCTGGCCGTGCGCCGCACCGCCAACCTGCACACGGGGGGTTGCCTGGAAGACGTCACCGCCATCCTGCACCCCACGCTGGTGGACGCCGCCGTGCGCGCTGCGCGTGCCCTGGATATTCCCATGGTGGGCCTGGACCTGATGGTGCCTGCCGCCGATCAACCCGAGTACGTGTTTATCGAAGCCAACGAACGCGCCGGCCTGGCCAATCATGAACCGCAACCCACGGCGGAGAAGTTCGTGGATTTGTTGTTCCCCCACAGCCAGCCGTCTGCTTGAAAGATGTGTTGCCTGTACTGGCGTCTTCGCGAGCAAGCCCGCTCCCACATTCAGACCGCATTCCAATGTGGGAGCGGGCTTGCTCGCGAAGGCGTCGTAACAGACGCCATACACCTTTAAGCCTGCCACTTCATCAGGAGTCTCTATGACCCGAACCATCCCCGAACCGGACCTTGCTTACCTGCAAAAAGTGCTGCTGGAAATGCTCGCGATCCCCAGCCCCACCGGGTTCACCGACACCATCGTGCGCTACGTCGCCGAGCGCCTGGAAGAACTGGGCATTCCGTTTGAAATGACGCGGCGCGGCACCATTCGCGCCACCCTCAAGGGCCAGAAGAACAGCCCAGACCGTGCGGTGTCCGCGCATTTGGACACCATCGGCGCCGCCGTACGCGCGATCAAGGACAACGGCCGCCTGAGCCTGGCGCCGGTAGGCTGCTGGTCGAGCCGATTTGCCGAAGGCAGCCGCGTCAGCCTGTTTACCGATAACGGTGTGATCCGTGGCAGCGTGTTGCCGTTGATGGCCTCCGGGCACGCCTTCAACACCGCCGTGGACGAAATGCCGGTGAGCTGGGACCACGTGGAGCTGCGCCTGGACGCCTACTGCGCGACCCGCGCCGATTGCGATTCCCTGGGGATCGGCATCGGTGACTACGTGGCCTTCGACCCACTGCCCGAATTTACCGAAAGTGGGCACATCAGCGCCCGACACCTTGACGACAAGGCGGGCGTCGCTGCCCTGCTCGCCGCGCTCAAGGCTATTATCGACAGCGGCGAACCGCTGCTGATCGACTGCCACCCACTCTTCACGATTACCGAGGAGACCGGCAGCGGCGCAGCGGCCGCCCTGCCTTGGGATGTCAGTGAGTTCGTCGGCATCGATATCGCCCCCGTCGCCCCCGGCCAGCATTCCAGTGAACATGCGGTGAGCGTGGCGATGCAGGATTCGGGGGGGCCGTATGACTATCACCTGTCGCGGCATTTGCTGCGCCTGGCGTCTGATAACGAGTTGCCGGTGCGCCGCGACCTGTTCCGCTACTACTTCAGCGATGCACACTCGGCCGTGACCGCCGGCCATGATATCCGCACCGCGTTGCTGGCGTTTGGCTGCGACGCGACTCACGGCTACGAACGCACCCATATCGATAGCCTCGCGGCGCTGAGCCGCCTGCTGGGCGCGTATATTCTCAGCCCGCCGGTGTTCGCCAGCGACGCACAACCGGCCCAGGGTTCATTGGATCGGTTCAGTCATCAGATTGAACACGATGCACAAATGGAGAGCGACACGCGGGTGCCATCGGTGGACAGCCTGGTGGGCAACAAGTCCTGAGACTGGCAACTGCGGTCCCGGCGCAGTAGCATCGCCGGGACCCATCACCCGAGGCTTGTATGCTGATTCCCTACGACGCGCTTGAAGTCGACACCCTGACCCGCCTCATCGAAGACTTCGTCACCCGTGACGGCACCGACAATGGCGACGACACGCCCTTGGAGACCCGCGTATTGCGCGTGCGCCAGGCGCTGACCAAGGGGCAGGCGCTGATCGTGTTCGACCCCGAGAGCGAGCAATGCCAGTTAATGCTCAAGCACGACGTGCCCAAGCATCTGTTCGACTGAAAATGCGCTAAGGGTTGGGGGCCGCGTGCAGCTCGGCGGCTTGGCGTTCGAGGATTTTCTGGTAGACCTCGGCGCGATGAACATGCACCCCGGCCGGCGCTGCAACACCGAACTTCACTTGGTTACCGTTCAACTCGAGGATGTGCACGGCGATGTCATCGCCAATGGAGATGACTTCGCCTACAGCGCGGCTTAAGACCAGCATGGCGGTTGTCCTTTTAGAATGACAGGACCTCGACCATGCGCGCTGGCTGTGGGTGCATCAATGCCTTGCGGTGAAATCAGGCACTCCCTACATACGCAGGTAACTTGCCTGACAGACTGCCACCTGATCAGCCTTTAACCGCCTGCGCCTTAGCACGCATCTTGTCGGCCATGGTGGTCATCTCGTCATAGAGCAACTGCGGGTTCTTCTGCTTTAACGCCCACGCCATCCGCCCTTGCTCATGGGGCAGGATCATGAATTCGCCTGCTGCGACGCGCTGATAAATGTAATCGGCAATGTCCGCCGCCGAAATCGGCGAGCTCTCAAGCAGTTTGCCCACTTGCGCCTTCATCGCCGGGGTCGGCCCGCGGAACGAGTCGAGCAGGTTGGTCTGGAAGAACGACGGGCAGACCACGTGCACGCCGACTTCCTGCTGCTTTAGCTCCACCAGCAGACTTTCCGACAGCGCCACCACGCCGGCCTTGGCCACGTTGTAGTTACTCATGGCCGGGCCCTGCATCAATGCCGCCATAGACGCGATGTTGATGATGCGGCCCTTGCTCTTTTCCAGCAGGGGCAGGAACGCCTTGCAGCCCTTGACCACGCCCATCAGGTTGATTGCGATCTGCCAGTCCCAGTCTTCCAGGGACAGTTCGGCGAAGAACCCACCCGACGCCACGCCTGCATTGTTGACGATCACATCGATGCCACCCAGTTTCACCTCGCAAGCCTGGGCAAAAGCGGTGAGCTGGCTGTAATCGCGCACGTCACAGCGTTGCACAAAACCGTCGCCGCCCGCCTCGCGCACGCGCTTGAGGGTGTCCTGCAAGCCCGGCTCGCTGACGTCAGACAAGGCCAATTGCCAACCTTCGCGGGCCCAGCGCAGAGCGATTTCGCGACCCAGGCCGGACCCGGCACCAGTGATCATCATGCGATTTTGCATAGGAGGTAGCCTTGTGGTTCACGGAAGAAGTGACCGGCAGTGTAGCGAAGGTTTTTCCTACACCCACCCACCATCAGAGTGATGAATGCCCCTGGCAAACCGGCAGCTGGGTCGAATATTTGCCTATAGCCTAAGTTCAATATTTTTCAACTAGCAAAGCCAATTTGCGAACGCATTAAAAGAAATAAGCACGTGCGCGAAATGCTTTAAAAAAATACTGAATTTTTCGCAAGGGGCAATAGTCGGAGTTGTTAAGGCGTCCGTAAGTTAGCTGTCGGGCCTACCGTTAAATAACCGGTCTTTGCAGAAAGCCAATAAGGAAAAAACCATGAGCCTCATTCTGATCATTATCCTGATCCTCCTGCTGGTCGGTGGTCTGCCAGTGTTCCCTCACTCACGTAACTGGGGTTACGGCCCGTCGGGTATCCTCGGGGTGGTATTGGTAGTGCTGCTGGTGTTGATGTTGCTCGGCCGGATATAAAGCCCTGGTAGCAAAAAAACAGCAAAAAAAGAGGCCTTGAAAAAGGCCTCTTTTTTATTGCCGGTTAATTAGTCCGGCTTGCCGTCAACCACACCGGCAGTGTTATCCAACAGGCTCTTGGTCGCCGTCTGTAGGAACGACTCAAGTTTCTGCCTCAATGCCCCCTCGTCCGGCGATTCAGGAATCACCTTACCGGTCGGATTGGCGCCCAGCTCATATTCCCAGAGCTTGGGTGGCATTTCCTTCGGCAGCACCAGAATGCGATCGCCGGTAACCAGCGCCACTGTCTGGTCGCTGCCCGACGGTTTGATCACGCCGAAGCCTTTATCGCCTTCCGGCAGGTTCAGCAGGTCGCGCCCCCAACACTGGTGCAGGGTTTCGCCACCCAGGCGGCCCATGATGGTCGGCACGATGTCGATCTGGGTGCCCACGGTGTGGTCACGCTCGCCGAACTTCTCCTGCATGCCCGGTGCGATCATCAGCATTGGCACGTTGAAGCGACCCAGGTCCATTTCGGTGATCTGCTGTTCGTTGCCAAAGCCGTGGTCGCCGACAATCACGAACAAGGTTTCCTTGAAATACGGCTCCTTGCGGGCTTTTTCAAAGAACTGGCCCAAGGCCCAGTCGGAGTAGCGCATCGCCGTCAAATGCTCGTCGAGGCTGCCACGCCCCGTGACCTTCTCGACCGGCAATGGCGTCGGCAAGGCATACGGCGTGTGGTTGGACAAGGTTTGCAGCAAGGCATAGAACGGCTTGCCACCTTCGCGGGCTTTCAGCTCTTCCAGGCCACGGTTGAACATGTCCTGATCGGACACGCCCCACGTTGGGTCGGAGAACACCGGGTCGACGAAGTCGTTGCGACCAATGAAGTTGGTCATGCCCTGGTTGCTGAAGAAGCCCGATTGGTTATCCCAGGCGAAGTCACCGTTGTAGACATACACGTCGTCAAACTTGCGCGCGCTGAGCAACTGCGGCAGGCCTGACAGCTTGTGGCTGCCTTCCGGGGTCTGCATCAGGTACTCGAACGCCGGCAGGTTGGGGAAACACGCCATGGTGGCGAACATTCCCTGGTGAGTGTGCGTGCCGTTGGAGAAGAAGCGGTCGAACAACAGGCCTTCCTTGGACAGTTTGTCGAAGTACGGCGTGATGTTACCCGGACGACCCAGGGCGCCCACCGAGTGACCGGCGAAGCTTTCCATCAGGATCACCACGACGTTCTTGATCGGCAGGGTTTTCTCTGCCGGTGGGGTGAACTCACGGCGCACGGCGGCGGTGTCGGTATCCACCAGTTTTTCCATCGGCAGCACCAGCATGTCGCGCACAGTCTGGGTCGCCAACGGCTGTTCCAGCGTCGCCTTCCAAGTGTTATCACGATGCTCGGAGAACCGTGCCTTGGCCGCGCCGACCAGTGACAACGTGCCATTCAGGCCCAGTTGGTTGGCGAAGTTCGAGTCGGTGGTGTAGACGTCACCCCAACGCAGCGGCGGGCCTTGGCGCAGGGTGCCACGCGCGGCGATTACAGCGACCAACAGGCAGACCACGAACACCGCAATACGCGTGTACCACGGCGCTACTTGGCGGGTGCCGATGCTGCCACCGCTGAACGGCCCGCGTGGGCGCGTTGCACGGTCTGCACCTTTAAAGGCGATGCTCAGGATCAGCGTGCCCACGGCCCAGGCCAGCAGGTAGCGCACCACCGGAAAACCGTACCAGAGCATGCTCATCACGGTTTTCGGGTCTTCTTTCACGTACTGGAACACCAGGCCGTTGAGGCGCTGGTGGAACTCGCGATAGAAGTCCATTTCCATCAGGCCCAGGAACAGCGCGATGCTGGACGCCACAGTCAGCCAGAAACGGAAGAACCCGCGAGCAGCCATCGCCCGTACGCTGAACAGTGCCAACAGCAATGGGATGATCAGGTACACCACCAGGCGCAGGTCCAGGCGCAGGCCGTTGGCGAACGCTTCAAGGAAGGTCGAGGCCGGCGTGTCGAGGATCATCTCGCGGTTGTACACCAGCAGCGCCAGGCGCAGCAGGGAGAACATCACCATCATGACCAGTGCGCAGAGCAGCGTGTATGCCAGATGGGATTTGACGGTCGGTTGCAGCAGGCGATTTGAAGCTCGCTGCTGATTCAGGGCGTCCGGGTTTGCCATGTCGTTTTAGGACCCATTGGAAGTTTAAGTTGCGAAATATTGCTGCGGCATCCTGCCCACGCCCAAGCGTGTAGGAACGGGGGGGTAAGCGCGTTGGCGCAAATGGTGCCCGATGAATGCCATCAACGCTATTGATTACTGAGGAAAAACACTTCTTTGTAGTGCTTTCGCCGGCCGGCGACAGAGCCGTCCTACAAGGAAACAAAGCGAAGGGAATTGTCCGGAAGGCTGTGTGAAAATTCTGTACAGCGAATATTTCGACACAAAAAAATGTGGGAGGGGGCTTGCCCCCCTCCCACATTGACTACGGCCACTCTATGTTGAGTGGGCAGTTTTACCGTCAGATCCGCACGTTGCCACGCGGCCCGGCGATTGCCCAAATGATCAAGCCCAGCACCGGCAACAACAGGATCAGCAAAATCCACAGCACCTTGGCGCCCGTGCTGGCACCGCTTTTGAATACATTGATGATCGCCCAGATATCCAGCGCCAGGATGATCAGCCCGATCAGGCCATTAAAAGTCGAACCCATGGTGTTGCTCCTAAGTGAGGGCATGCCCTTGTAGGATAGTCAGCCCTGGCCGGGGTTCCGTTTTATTTCAGACGTGCACGGCGATCTTCAGCGCTTCCAGGGACGGCTCGCCCTTGATGCCGACTTCGGCGCACAACGCCAGCACACGCGGCAGGTCGTTGCCGTAGACGAGCACGGCCTGGATCTCGTCGTCCAACAGTTGGCTGAAGTTGAGCAACACGTAGCCGCCATCTTCCGGGCTGAGGGCACTCATCTGGATCTGGATGCGGTTCAGTGCAGTCAGGTCTTCGGTCTTGGCCAGTTGCTTGGGCTTGAGGTTGAACGCCACGCCTGGGCCGAACGAAGCGACGATCTGCGCGAACAGGTCGCCGTAGGTGTCGGCCTGGAACAACACGGTGTCCGGCAGGCTGCCGACCACGATCCATTCACCCAAAGGAATCGGGAAGGTATCGTCGTAGTTGATGTCCGGGTTGACCGCCAGAAACGCCGCCGGGTCCGCGTAGGCCTGGGCCGCTTCATCGGCGATACGCGCCACTTCGTCCTCGCCCATGACGCCGGCGCTGATTTTGCTGATGAGTTCGACGAGGGCGGTTTTCATGGGCATGGTCCTGTAGCGGGCTGGTTTTTCAGGGCGCGTAGCCTACACCAGTTTCTGCAACTGCGCCGCCGTATCCACTGCGCCCATGGTCTGCGCCGCCGCCAACGCCGTCGCGCCCTGGGCATCCGTCGCCTTGGGGTTGGCGCCCTGGCCGAGCAGGTAGTCGACCATCTCCACGCGGTTGAACATTGCCGCCATCATCAAGGCGGTACGGCCGTCCGAGGAGGAGGCGTCCACTGGCGCGCCACCTTCGATCAGCGCCTGAACCACCGGCAAGTTGCCCTTGAACGCAGCTCCGGCGATCGGCAACTGGTTCTTGTCATTGGCGATCAGCGGGTCAGCCTTGAACTCCAGCAGGACTTTTACCGCTTCGGCATGGCCGTGGTAGGCCGCGAGCATCAACAGGGTGTCGCCGTTATGGTTACGAAAATTGGCTGGCAAGCCTTTGGCCAGCAGCGCGGCGAGCATGGCGGCGTCGCCTTTGCGGGCGACGTCAAAGACCTGCTCGGCAAATTCGGCGGCTTCATCATCGGTCATTTGTTTGGGTTGATCTGACATGTGGGGCTCCTTGTCCTGATACTGAATAGGCGCCAGTGTCGCGAGGGAGTTCCCACCTGTCATGGCTTTTTTGTCAAAAGGCGCCATAGGCAGAATCAATAACGCTACAGTTAATAACGGAAATGGCCGGCCTGGATCTGCGCCAACAATGGCCCCGTCACCGGGACATAGCAGTCCGAACCCGGCAGCCAGGCGTACACCGGATCATTGCCTGCCTTGTCCGGGTCGAACGCCTCCTCCTTGAGCCGCACCTTCTGGTATTTGAAGGTGCCGGTGGTTTCCATCTTCACCTTGATCCGCAGGAACAACGGCACCGCATAGTGCGGCAACTGGCCGTGGGCGAACTGCAGCAACTCGCGCATATCGAGGGCGGCCAGGGACTCGCTCGGGGTAATGGCGACCATGCCGGCACGGCCGTTGGTGTTTTCGATTTCCACACCATAAGCCACGACCTCGGCGATCTGCGGATGTTGCAGCAGGACATTCTCAACTTCAGTGGTGGAGACGTTTTCGCCCTTCCAGCGATAGGTATCCCCTAGACGGTCGACGAATTGCGCATGGCCAAAGCCAATGCTGCGCACCAGATCGCCGGTGTTGAAGTAGCGGTCGCCCTTCTCGAACACATCGGTGAGGATCACTTTGCGGTTCTTTTCCGGGTCGGTGTAGCCATCATAAGGCGACTTTTCATCGATCCTGGCCAGCAACAATCCCTGTCCGCCTGTCTTCACTTTGTGCAGGAAACCATCGCTGCCGCGTAGCGGCTCACCCGTATCGTGGGTGCAGTCCACCAGCGCCCAGTGCTGCAGGCAAAAGCCGACGGTATTGTCGAAGTTCAAGACGTTGGTGAAGCCGATATTGCCGTCGCTGGCGGCATACAACTCGCACACATGATCGACGCCGTAACGCGCCTTGAAAGGCGCCCACACGCCAGGACGCAGGCCATTGCCGACCATCTTGGTCACGCGGTGATCACGATCGTTTTCGCTGGCTGGCTGGTCGAGCAGGTAACGGCACAACTCACCGACATAACCGAGGGTGGTCGCCTTGAATCTACGCACGTCGTCCCAGAACTGGCTGGCACTGAACTTACGCCGGATGGCAAACCCCGACGCTCCGACAATCGCCGAGCCCCAGCACACGCACAGGCCGGTGGCGTGATAGAGCGGCAGCGTGCAATAGAGGACGTCGTCCGGGCCCATGTCCAAGGCAATGCTGCCGAAGCTGACGGCGGTCTTGGTCCAGCGGCCGTGCTTCATGATGCCGGCCTTGGGCAGGCCCGTGGTGCCGGAGGTGTAGATATAAAAGCAGGGGTCGTTGAAGAAAATCTGCGCGGTGCTCGCCGGGTTAGTCGCCGGGCTCTCGGCGCTGGCAGCGATCAGGTCGATGTAACCGTGCGGCACTGTACTGCCGTGTTGCTCGGCGACATACCAAGTGCGTGTTGCCTCGATCGCCACCTCATTACGCACGACTTCATAGGCGGCCACCAATTCCGCCCCCACCACAATCGCCACGGGGTTCACCAGGTTAAGGCTGTGCACCAGCGCCGCTTGGGTTTGCGCCGTATTGAGCATGGCGCAGATGCCGCCCAGCTTGGCCACCGCCAACACGTTAAGCAGCAGTTCGGGACGGTTTTCGATAAACATCGCGACTACATCACCCTTGCCGATGCCCTGGCCTTGCAGGTGATGGGCAATGCGGTTGGCGCGTTGGTTGGCTTCGGTGTAGCTGAGGACGCGGTCGGCGTACAACAAGGCGGCGCCATCCGGGTTACGCAAGGTGGCTTGTTCAAAGTGCCAGCCCAGGCCGCAGGGTTGCTGCGGGTCTGTGACATTGGCGGCACGCATGCCGCGTACCACGCGTGGTAGCGCACGAACAATGGCAGGCACCTTACGCAACATCATGCCCCAAGTGATCATGTCGTTTCGCGGATGGCTCATGGGAACGTCCTTTTTCTTATTCTTCGTAAACCTTGCAGGAAAGTACGTCAGCGCCTCTTCGGCTGTACACGCAGGATTTGAAAAGTTTTGTATCCCGATGAGCGACCGCGGAAAAATGGAATTTAGCGACGCGCAGGCAGTCTTTAAAACTGATGGGGCCCCTGTTCAGGCCTGATGAACAACGCAAAATGCAGGATGCATGATGGCCATTCATGCAAATTGCACGAAACTGAAATTTCTGAATTTTTACAACTAACTGATTTATAAGGATATTTTTATAAACTAGTAGCTGGCACAATCACTGCACCTATCACTCCATGCTTGCCAACTTGAGCCAACGGAGCTGATAGACATGAGCCTGATCCAAGATAAATTCGCTTCAGTATTCTCCAACTACGACGTCACCACTCAGCCACGTCCTGACGGCGGCATCCTGTTGACCCTGCGCAACAGCGAAGGCAAACAGGTGAAACGCTCGATCTCCTACCAGCAGTTGCACACTGCCGACCAATTGACCTGGGTGATCAGCGCCATTCGCCGCGACCTCGCCGAACAAGCCAGCGACCTGCCGCAGATTTCGATGTTGCAGAGCCAAAACCGCTTTGCCCTGCCGACGTACCATTCGGCTTAAGCCTCAGACAAAGTAAAGGGCCGCGACACTGTTGAGTGTCACGGCCCTTTTTTATGCCTTCAGCAAAGCCCCTGACGGGCGGCTTCATTCATTGCCTGCACGCGGTTGGTCACTTCCAACTTGCCGTAGATATTGCGCAAGTGGAATTTTACCGTGGCTTCTGACGTGGCGCGTATCTTACTGATCTCCCACACAGTCTTGCCTTCCGAGGCCCAGCGCAATATTTCCAATTCTGTCGGGGTCAGCGACTTGCCCGCCAGGTTAATGCGTCGCCTGACAGCATTGGGTACCGAATACGGCGGTAGAAACGATTCCCTCGGGCCTCTCATTGCATTCTCTCCATGTTATTGGTCGACGTCTTATCACCCTTCGGATTCCTCCTATTGACAGGTGACATAAACGCTAATGCCGGAGAGAGTTACATAAGGAATGGTATTAAGGCGCAGGCCCGGAAATAAACAGCAATCCCCTACAGAAGTTTAAGTTTCTTCCCACAGGAACTTCCAACGTACGGGGGTTGAAGTTTCTGATGGGCCGCAATTAATCGTCCAAACCGGGAAAACGCCGGGCAATACCATCACCTGTGAATTCAGGTACCCACCCTTTCTCCGTATTGAACAACCGCAACGCTACGACGTGCGGGTTCTCACCCATGTCAAACCAGTGCGCAATACCGGCGGGAATCACCAGCAGGTCGTTTTTCTCGCAACGCACGGCGTACACGTAGTCGCCAATGTGCAGGGCGAACAGGCCCTGGCCAGCAATGAAAAAACGCCCATCGTCTTCACTGTAGCGGCGCTCGTCCAAAAACTGTGCACGCTGTTCAGACTTTTGCGCGTGATCGCCGGTAACGCGCAGCACCTCTACAGAGCCGTAGCCGAGAGCATCGATCTGCGTCTGATACGCCGCGATCAGTTCAGCATCGCTGGCACCCTGCTCAATCGGGCTCGGCTGCCAGCGCTCAAAGCGCACGCCATGCTCGGCCAGGGTCGCGGCGATGTCATCGAAATGGGTCAAGACCTTGTTCGGAGTGTCCGGTGTAGCGACGGAGTAGACAGCGACGTAGCTCATTGGAGGGTTCCTTGGTTCTGCTCTTGCAATCGAAGACCGATGATAACGGCGGCGGCCAGGGCGGCCACGCTGGCGATGCTGAAGGTCAGGGTCGGCCCCAACAGGTTCCAACTGTAGCCCGAATACAGCGCGCCCAGCGCACCGCCGGTACCGGCGAGGGCGGCATACAGTGCCTGGCCCTGGCCTTGTTGTTTGTCGCCAAAACTGCGCTGCACAAAGGCAATCGCTGCCGCGTGAAAGCTGCCGAAGGTGGCGGCGTGCATCACCTGCGCCAGCAACAGCACCCAGAAAAATTCGGCAAACGAACCCAACAACAACCAGCGCAGCGCCGCCAGCAGGAAACTGGCGAGCAACACCCGGCGTACCGAAAAGCGCGAGAGGATACGGCTCATGGCGAGGAACATCAGCACTTCCGCCACAACACCCAACGCCCACAACAGGCCGATCACACCACGGCTGTAACCCAGGTGTTCGAGGTGCAGGGTGAGAAAGGTGTAGTACGGGCCGTGGCTCATTTGCATCAACGCCACACAGGCGTAAAACGCCAAGACGCCCGGGCTGCGCAATTGTTTCAGGAACCCCTCGCCTGCCAGGCGATTACCCTGGGTCGCGGGCTGCGCGTTCGGCACCCACAGGCTGGCGCCGATGATGCCGGCCATGATCACCACAACCACCACCGGGTAGATGTCCAGGCTCAGCCAGTCGAACAGGCGGCCCATGATGACCACGGTGAGGATAAAACCAATAGAGCCCCAGAGGCGGATCTGGCTGTAGCGCGAGGTTTGTTTGTGCAGGTGTGCGAGGGTGATCACTTCAAACTGCGGCAGCACTGCGTGCCAGAAGAACGCATGCAGCGCCATCACCAGCGCCAGCCAGGCGTAGGTATGACTGACGAAGATCAGCGAAAAACTCGCCAGGGTGCACACCGCGCCAACGCGCACGATGGCCAGGCGCTGGCCGGTATAGTCACCCAGCCAGCCCCACAGGTTGGGCGCCACGCAGCGCATCAGCATGGGGATGGCCACCAGCTCGCCGATGCGCGCGCTGGAGAAGCCAAGGTGATCGAAGTACAACGCGAGGAACGGCGCTGTCGCCCCAAGCAGGGCGAAGTAGAACAGGTAGAAGCTGGAGAGGCGCCAGTATGGGAGAGGGGATGTCATGCAGGGGGCCGCTTCGCGGCCCAGCGCGAGCAAGCTCGCTCACTACAACAAGCTGTCACAGCTGGCCCAGCACCGGGGTGGTTACGTGGACGTCGGCATTTTGACCACGGTTGCGCAGCAGGTGGTCCATCAACACGATGGCCATCATCGCTTCGGCAATCGGCGTGGCGCGGATGCCGACGCAGGGGTCGTGGCGGCCCTTGGTGATCACGTCCACCGGGTTGCCGTGCACATCAATCGAACGGCCCGGTGTGGTGATGCTTGAGGTCGCCTTGAGCGCCAGGTGCGCAACGATCGGCTGGCCGGAGGATATACCGCCGAGGATGCCGCCCGCGTTGTTGCTGAGAAAACCTTGCGGAGTCAGCTCGTCGCGATGCTCGGTGCCGCGCTGGGACACGCACGCGAAGCCGGCGCCGATTTCCACGCCTTTGACGGCGTTGATGCTCATCAGCGCGTGGGCCAGTTCGGCGTCGAGGCGGTCGAAGATCGGTTCGCCCAGGCCCGGTTTAACGCCTTCGGCAACTACGGTGATCTTGGCGCCGACCGAATCCTGGTCGCGGCGCAACTGGTCCATGTAGGCTTCCAGTTCCGGCACCTTGTCCGGGTCGGGGCTGAAGAAAGCGTTGTCTTCCACGCTGTCCCAGGTCTTGAACGGGATTTCAATCGGGCCCAGCTGGCTCATGTAGCCGCGGATCACGATGCCCTGGGTCGCCAGGTATTTCTTGGCAATGGCGCCGGCAGCCACACGCATGGCGGTTTCGCGGGCCGAGCTGCGGCCACCGCCACGGTAGTCGCGTTCGCCGTATTTGTGGTGGTAGGTGTAATCGGCGTGGGCCGGGCGGAACAGGTCCTTGATCGCCGAGTAGTCCTTGGACTTCTGGTCGGTGTTGCGGATCAGCAAGCCGATGGAGCAGCCGGTGGTACGCCCTTCGAACACGCCGGAAAGAATCTCGACTTCGTCGGGCTCCTGGCGCTGGGTGGTGTGGCGGCTGGTGCCGGGTTTGCGACGATCGAGGTCACGCTGCAAGTCTGCCACGGACAGCTCGAGGCCAGGCGGGCAGCCGTCGACAATGGCGACCAACGCCGGGCCATGGCTTTCGCCCGCGGTGGTGACAGTGAACAGCTTGCCGAAGGTATTGCCGGACATGCAGGGCGCTCCGTGAAATCAGTTGAATCAAGTCAACTGTAATAACTTAAGGCCGCCAGTATACGCAGGCCAACCGACTAGTTCATCCTCGAAACCTTACCGGTAGACCTTGGTCCAACCGGCACCTCTCTGATGATGGCGCGATGATGCTGCGAGTTCTACTGTTGACCCTTACCCTGTTTTCCAGTCTTGGCTTTGCCGCCTCCCCCGTTGTGTTGCAACGCCCCATAAGCCTGGACACCGGTAGCGGCGAGCTGTTTGGTTCACTCCTACTGCCCAAATCCGACAAGCCAGTACCCGTGGTGCTGATCATTGCCGGCTCCGGCCCCACCGACCGCAACGGCAACAGTGCCGACGGCGCGCGCAACGACAGCCTCAAGCGCCTGGCCTGGGTGCTGGCGCGGCATAACATCGCCAGCGTGCGCTACGACAAGCGTGGCGTGGCTGCCAGCCTGGCCGCCACGCCGGATGAGCGCAACCTGACCCTGGACGCTTATGTCGCGGACGCCGTGGCCTGGGGCAAACGGCTCAAAGCCGACAAACGCATGGGCCCCCTGATTGTGCTCGGTCACAGTGAAGGCGCCCTGGTAGCAGCCCTCGCCGCGCCGCAACTGGACCCCGCCAGCGTGATCTCCCTGTCCGGCAGCGCACGCCCGGTTGACCAGGTGATCCGCCAACAGTTGGCCGATCACCTGCCGCCTGCCCTGCTGCTGCGCAGCAATCAGATCCTCGATCACCTCAAGGCAGGCCAAATGGATATGGATGTGCCTGGCCCACTGGAAGGCATTTTCCGACCCAGTGTGCAGCCGTATCTGATCAGTCTGTTTCGCGCCGATCCGTCGGCCGCCTTCGCCAAGCTGGGCATGCCAGCGCTGATCATCCAGGGCACCAACGACATCCAAGTCGGTGTGGGCGATGCCCAGCAACTGAAAAAGGCCAAGCCCGACGCCCAGCTTGCGGTGATCGAGGGCATGAACCACGTGATGCGCATCGTGCCCAACGACGTGAAACAGCAATTGGCCTCCTACAACGACCCGCAATTGCCACTTGCCGCTGAGCTGGGCAGTCGCCTGGTGCGTTTTATCGACGGACTTCAACCCCATTAAGCGGCAATTTGCCTCCAGTCTTGGAAAAAACGGCCGATAAGCCCAGGGTCGACAGTAAAAAGACTGTCGGTTTGCTGGGCTTGGACAGGATCGCGCCGCATGACAACCACTGAAGCAACACCGGAACCTACTGCCGAAACCTCGGCTGAAAAAACCGAGGCCGTCGACGCGGCGCCCCTGCCATGGGCGGATGTTCAGGCCGAGCATTTCAAGATGCTGCGCCTGGCCCCCTTGGCCACCGACCGGGCCACGGGCGTGCGACCGTTGCGGTTCGTGCAATTCGGTTACGCCGAGCGCAATGACAAGCACCATAGCCTGCTGCGCATGGTCATCCAACTGCCGGGCCAGCGCGTGCGCCGTGAGCAGAATCACCTGGATATCTGGGTCGACCACGACAAGCACCGCGTGCACTTCGGCCCGGGCAACAGCCTGGAAATCGAACCGGCGAACCGCGGTATCGGCCGCTTCCTGGTCGCCCAAGCCGCCGCGTGGGCGAAGAAGAAGTGGTCGCACTATCGCGTCGACGGCGTGGACCTGTCCAACAAGGACGCATTGAACGAAGCGACACGCCTGCGCCGCGATCACTTCTTGCGCATCCAGGGTTTTGATGTGGCCTACGCCGACGTGCAGCACCTCAAGGGCAATGTGCAGCCGGGCAAGGTCAGCGACGTGCTGGACAGCTGGAACACCGAGAAGGTGCAGTTCGTGGAGATTCTTGAAGCAGCGCAGATGCTGCAACAGGCCGAACAGAACCTGATGGAACAGGAAGTGAAGCTGCGCAAGGAAGAGGAAAAAGTCACCAAGTTCAAGCGTGAGGACAGCGGGTTACGTTTTACCATCACGTGCCTAGTGGCGTTTACGGTGTTTCAGGCGGGGTTGTTGATCTGGATTGCGACGCACCGCTGACAGCCGCTGAAATGCGGTCAAAAATGTGGGAGCTGGCTCCCACATTGACCGCGTTTCTATCTTGCGATTAGGTTAAACGCGGGCGGCAAACACCGCCTGATGTTGGCGGCATTGCTCCGCCGTCAACATAAACACCCCATGCCCACCGCGCTGGAAATCCAGCCAGGCAAAATCCACTTCCGGGTACAACGCTTCGACGTGGACCTGGCTGTTGCCCACTTCAACCATCAGCAACCCCTTCTCGGTCAAGTGGTCCGCCGCCTCGGCCAGCATGCGCCGCACGAGGTTCAAGCCATCATCGCCGCAAGCCAGGCCCAGCTCCGGCTCGTGCTGGTATTCGTCAGGCATGTCGGCAAAGTCTTCGGCATCCACATACGGCGGGTTGGACACGATCAGGTCAAAGCGCTGGCCCGGCAGGCCGTCGAAGCCGTCGCCCTGTACGGTATACACGCGCTCATCGACGCCATGACGCTCGATGTTCTGGTTAGCCACTTCCAGGGCTTCGAAGGACAAGTCCCCCAGCACCACCTCGGCGTCCTGGAACTCGTAGGCACAGGCGATGCCGATGCAGCCGGAGCCGGTGCACAGGTCTAGGATGCGTGCCGGTGGCTGGGCCAGCCAAGGCGCGAAGCGGTTTTCGATCAGCTCGCCGATCGGCGAACGCGGGATCAGCACGCGCTCATCGACGATAAACGACATGCCACAGAACCAAGCCTCGCCAATCAGATAAGGCGTCGGCACGCGTTCGTGGATCCGGCGGTGCAGCAACCGTTGCAGGTGCGCGACTTCCTCTTCTTCCAGGTTGCAATCCAGGTAACTGTCGGCAATTTCCCATGGCAGGTGCAAGGCACCGAGCACCAATTGCCGGGCATCGTCCCAGGCATTGTCGGTGCCATGGCCAAAAAACAGGTCTTCCCCATGAAAACGGCTGACAGCCCAACGGATATGGTCGCGCAAGGTGCGCAGGCGGGAAGTGGTCACGGGGGCAAGCTCCTGGAAAAAACGACTGGCGATTCTAACAGCCTTAGCCCGTACCGACGATGTACGAAAACCTGTCGCCACCCGTCGGAATTCATGCAAATTGCCATCATTGTGTTAAACAAGCCCACCTATTGACATGGCTGCACGTCAACAACGGCGTACCTTACGATCGTAGCGATTCACAGAACCGCTCAGCCAGTGGACAATGTCGCAAAAGCCCCCCTCACAGGAGCCCCAGAATGTCCGTTCCAAAGACGATGTTTCAACTCAGCGGTCGCGGTTACGCCGCAGCGAACCTTGCCCATGCGACTCTCGTGATCATCGACGCCCAGAAGGAATACCTCAGCGGTCCACTCGCCCTCTCGGGCATGGACGCGGCTGTCGAAAACATCAAGCAACTCGTTGCAGCGGCACGCAATGCCGGGCGACCGATCGTGCATGTACGCCATCTGGGCACCGTGGGTGGCCTGTTTGACCCCCAGGGCGAGCGCGGTGAGTTCATTCCCGGCCTCGAGCCTCTTGGCGACGAAACCATCATCGGCAAGCTGCTGCCCAGCGCCTTTCACGGCACGGGCCTGGAAAAACACCTGCAAGACCTCGGCCCCCTGGACTTGATCGTCTGCGGCTTCATGAGCCATTCCAGCGTCAGCACCACCGTGCGTGCCGCCAAGAACCTGGGCTTTCGCTGCACCCTGGTGGAAGACGCCTGCGCCACCCGTGACCTGCCTTACAAAGGCGGCATCCTGAGCGCCGAGCATGTGCAGCAAACTGAAATGGCGATCATGGCCGACAACTTTGCCACTCTCGCGCAGACCAAAGATCTGATCTGATCGACCTTTTGATGAGCGGCGCGACAGTGTTTATTGCCCCGCTCATCCGCAAAGCCTTTTCATTTGGCGCATTTACCCCTCCCCCCGGAACAACCTGTGTATTGTCCGGTCGAAGGGCCGATACCCTGGAGGAAAGGTCGGAATGAAGATATCCGATGGTTTTGATGCTCGTCGCTTGCGCCCCAAGGGCCCGAGCAACTGGCGTCTGCGCCTGGTGGCCGGCATTGCCGCGCTGCTGGCGATTATTGGTGTGCTGTTGGCTGGTGCTGGTGGCGCCGGTCTGTTTGGTCACTCGCCGGCCCTTGGCGAGCTGAATGCCAGCCCTGGCGGTTCGGCGATTCTGTTGGTGATCGGGTTGTTGGTGTTGTGGCTGGGCGTATGGTTATGGCGGCGCAGCCGTCGGAAAATGCGCCAGCCGTTGTCGCTGAACATCGCTTCGCATCTGATGAAAAAGCACGACTGATGGCGCTTGGATAGCGTTTCCTGCGCCCTGGCCGCCGCGATTTAGGTAAACTGCCCGCCCTTCGCGGAGGCCAACATGCACGACGACGACTTTTCCCTGTTCAAAAACGAGCTGCGCGGCGTCAAGCCGATCAAGCACGATCGCGCCGACACCGGCAAACCCAAGGCCGACCGGGCGCAGCTCGCCAAGCTGCGCCAGGCCGCGACCGTGCGCACCGACGCCACCACCGTGGATGGCCTGTCGGACCAGTTCGTGATCGATGTCGGCCCCGAAGACGAGCTGATGTGGGCTCGCGATGGCGTGCAGGAAAGCCAGATGCGCAAGCTCAAGGCCGGCCAGATCCCCTTCGAAGGCAGCCTCGACCAGCACGGCATGACCGTGGAAAAAGCCCGCGAAACCCTCTGGGCCTTCCTGGCCGAAGCGACCAAATTCGAAATCCGCTGCGTGCGCGTTACCCACGGCAAAGCCGTGCGCCTGGACGGCAAGCGGCCAATGATCAAGAGCCACGTCAACACCTGGCTGCGCCAGCACGCCCAGGTGCTCGGCTTTACCTCGTGCCAGGCCCGCCACGGCGGCGCGGGGGCAGTGTATGTGATGCTCAAGCGCACCATGATGGAAGGGCGTGACGAGTAACAAGTGCCCTCGTCAGGCTTGCAGCGATGTGTCCGCCACCGTAACCTTGCGCTTTGCGAAAACCCCACAGGTAGTTTCATGTCCCTGGAACAAAATTACACCGCGATCCTCGGCCAACTCGGCGAGGACATTTCCCGCGAGGGCCTGCTCGACACGCCAAAACGTGCCGCCAAGGCGATGCAGTACCTTTGCCGCGGCTATGAACAGACGCTCGAAGAAGTCACCAATGGTGCCTTGTTCAGCTCCGACAACAGCGAAATGGTGCTGGTCAAGGACATCGAGTTGTACTCGCTGTGCGAACACCACCTGCTGCCGTTTATCGGCAAGGCCCACGTGGCGTATATCCCGAGCGGCAAGGTGCTGGGCCTGTCAAAGGTTGCGCGGATCGTCGACATGTACGCCCGTCGCCTGCAAATCCAGGAGAACCTCAGCCGCCAGATCGCCGATGCCGTGATGCAAGTGACCGGCGCCCTGGGTGTGGCCGTGGTGATTGAAGCCAAGCACATGTGCATGATGATGCGCGGTGTCGAGAAACAGAATTCGTCGATGATCACCTCGGTGATGCTGGGTGAGTTCCGCGAAAACGCGGCCACCCGCAGCGAATTCCTCAGCCTGATCAAGTAACAGGCTGCATACGAAAAAGCCGGCGTTCATCGCCGGTTTTTTTTCGCCTGCCAAATTGAGGTAAGCTGCGGCCCCTTCTGTATCGGGCAAGAGGTTTCAGCCATGTTCGTCAAAGCACTTCGAGTGGGCCTCGGCCACGTCATCATCGCGGGCGACTTTCTTACCCGTCCGCGCAAAAAGCAGCGCCCTGCCGAGCAGCAGGCGTTGGTGAATGCGGCAGCCAAGGAGCTGACGCTCTATCAATTCCATGCCTGCCCGTTCTGCGTGAAGACCCGCCGCACCCTGCACCGCCTGAATGTGCCGGTGGCATTGAAGGATGCGAAGAACAACGAGCAGGACCGCCAGACCCTGCTGGAGCAAGGCGGCAAGATCAAAGTGCCGTGCCTGCGTATCGAAGAAAATGGCCAGACCACCTGGATGTATGACTCCAAGGTGATCATTGATTACCTGGACAAGCGGTTTGCTGCGGTCTGAGAGGGTTACGCCGATCCAAATGTGGGAGCGGGCTTGCTCGCGGATGCGGTGTATCAGTTGCAGATTTGCTGGCTGACACTCCGCATTCGCGAGTAAGCCCGCTTGTGTCTTGAACCAGGCTTAAACTGAAGGTGAGAGCGGTGAGTGACAAGCTGAATGCC